>NZ_CP017750.1:0-544877 GCF_001854305.1 Cupriavidus sp. USMAA2-4
CAGCTAATATATATGTACAATATCAGACATGCACAAATAGCTGCCCTGACGGGGTGGCATCAACATTGGAGACAAGCATGCGGTTCAAGGACAAGACTGTTTTTGTGACTGGCGCTGCCAGTGGCATTGGTGAAGTGACGGCGAGGATGTTCGCCACCGAGGGTGCTCGCGTCGTGCTCGCGGACTTATTGGAGGAAGAGGGCGTCGCAGTGACGCAGGCCATCAATGAAACGGCGGGGACGCGTCTTTTGTCAAGCTCGATGTGTCGAGCGAGACGGACTGGAGGCACGCGATAGCGTCCGCGGAAAAGGACTTCGGGGCCGTGCATGTCGTTGTCAGCAATGCCGGCATCAGCGGAATGGTGCCGGACCATGAAAATGTTGAATACATGGACCGGCTGACGTCGGTGCACATTCGTGGGACCTTCCTGGCGATTCGGCACGGGGCGAAAGCGATTGTTCGGGCCGGTGGCGGATCAATCGTGACGGTGTCGTCGATTGCGGCCTACTGCGGATTGCCGGGCCTTCACATGGGCTATGCCGGGGTCAAGGCGGGCGTGCTGGGAATGACCCGGTGCGCAGCCGGTGAGTACGCAAGATCGGGGGTGCGCGTCAATGCGATTGTGCCGGGGCTGCTGCCCCCCAATGAGAACGTCCGTGGTCTCCGCGGATCCGGCCATGCGAGAGAAGTTCTTCGAGACCGTGCCCGCTCGGTGGCACTGGAGGCAGAGAGGATGCTGCCAATGCCATTCTGTTCTCGCATCGGATGCGGCCGCCTACGTCACCGGTGCCGAAGTCCTTCTGGATGGCGGTTTCCTCGCCTACCGATGCTGAGGCCGGCCATGCCTGTCTTCGTGGGAGTGCATGGTGCTTGGTCCGGCGGGTGGGCGTGGTGGCGGATGCATTCGCTTTTCCTCGGCAAGGGCATCCGCTTCGTCATGCCGACCTGTACCGGCTTGGGGAGAGAGCGCACTTGCTGAATCCTGGCATTGACCTTAACACGCACATCGAAGACATCGTTCAGGTCATCGAACACGAAGATCTATCCGATGTCGTGCTCGTTGGACACAGCTATGGCGGGATGGTTGCGACTGGCGTTGCTGCGCGGGTGGCCAATCGGATCCGGCGGCTGATTTACGTCGACGCGCTGCTTCCGGAGCCCGGTGAGTGTGCGCTCGACCTCTTGCTCGGGTACAGAGTCAGGGCGTGCTGGAAGCCGCGCAGCAGAAGGGATTCGGGTGGTTGATTCCACCCACGCCCATGCCCGAGGACACGCCCACGCGTGATCTCGACTCGCAGCGACGCGACGAGGGCCTCAGCCCTTGCACACAATTCACGTCCGCACTTCCGGCGAGGGATCATGCGAGCCGTCTCCCGGCCACGTATGTCTACTGCACACGGATCGGTCTGTACGACAGCTTCGGCAGTTCTGCCGCACGCGCCCGCGGCCATTCCGGGCTGGACGTTTCACGAGCTGAATGCAACGCACAACCCGCACATCACGATGCCGGAGCGCCTCGTCGAACTTCTGACGCAGAACATCGAACGCAGCAGCAATCCCTCGAGCTGAGGACGCAGGCGACAAGACGTTTTTCTGGCGCCGCACCACATCCTTGGCGGGATGCGGTGATGAGTGCTGGTGCTTATTGACATTCTTTTCACACAAGGAGCGTGTTCATGCTCGGTTTGATGCAAGATCGTCCCGCTTTTGATTTCCAACCTGATCGACTTTGCCGAGCGCCACCATGGTGAAGCCGAAATCGTCTCTCGCCGCGTCGAGGGCGACATCCACCGCTGCACCTGGGCCGACGTCGCACGGCGCGCGCGCTGCGTGGCCAACGCGCTCGACGCCGATAAGCTGGCGTTCTCCGAGCGGGTGGCCACGCTGGCCTGGAATGGCTACCGCCACCTGGAGCTCTACTACGGCGTCTCGGGCTCGGGCCGCGTTCTGCACACCATCAACCCGCGCCTGCACCCCGACAGATCGCCTGGATCATCAACCACGCCGAGGACCAGGTGCTGGCCTTCGACCCAACTTCCTGCCGCTGGTGCAGGCCGTGCATACCAAGTGCCCCACGGTGAAAAAGTGGGTGGCGCTGGCCGACGCAGACAAGCTGCCGCAGGACACCGGCATTCCGACCTCGTGAGCTACGAAGCCTGGATCGCGGGCAAGCTGACACCTACGACTGGCCCGAGTTCGACGGAATTCTGCCTCCAGCATGTGCTACACCAGCGGTACCACCGGCAATCCGAAGGGGTGCTGTACAGCCACCGCTCGACCACGCTGCACGCTCTCGCAGCAACGCTGCCGGACGGGGTAATCGTACTTTCGTGCTAAATCTGGCGCTTTCCCTGAAAGCCGTTACTGGCAGGGCTTGTCGGTCGACTCCCGCGACCGTCGGCAGACTCTGAGAGATCTCGCGGTAACATAGCTGCCCACGCACCGCGCCGCCGCAAGGAGGTAGGGAAATGCCAGGCATGGAATTTCGCTATGTGGGAATCGACCGCTTGCCCGCCAAATGTCGGAGTTCGACGTGGAGCGGTACTTTGCGCTCACCGACAGCGACATGGCGGAAGTGAATGAGCGGTTTCGACGAGACTGGCGCGCCGGCGCGGGCAATCCAGCTGGTCTTTCTTCGGGCGAGCGGCCATACGCTGGACCATGTCGGCACCCTGCCGCGTCAGTTGCTGCGTTACATCGGTGAGCGCCTTGGCGTGCCGACGCCAACCATCGCGTCGCTGCGGACCATGTATCACCGCTACAAGACGCTCTATGACCACCAAGTCTGGGCCTGCGACTATCTCGGGCTGACACGGATTGGGCCAGACCATTGGGCAGGGCTTGGGGCGTGGATGCGCCAGGATGCAAAAGAATCTCTGACGCCGAGGACCTGCTACAGCACGCGCGCTCCTGGCTATACGAGCGGCGGATCCTGATCCCGGCCGAGCGAGCGTTGCGCGATCTCGGCCGCTCGATCTGGGCGGAAATCGAGCGAGCTGTGGTAGCCATGATCGAGGCTACCATCCCGGAATCTCAACTTGCGCGTGCGGACGCGGTTCTGTCGACCCGTCACGAAACGTCGGGAGTGACCGTTCTTGAGTGGCTGAAGACCCCGCCAGCACGTCACAGCCCGACAACCATTGCCGAACGCTCGAGAAAATACGATTCCTGAAGGAACTCGGAGCGCATACCTGGCAACTGGACGCGGTGCCTATGGAGAAGCAGCGGGCCTGGGCCAAGCGCATCGAGGCGCGCCGCCCCGTTAAGATCAGAGAACTGAAGGCGTCGACGCGCACGCTGGAACTGGTTTTCTTCCTTCGAGTGACCTTACTGGAATTGACAGACTCCCTGCTTTATCAGACAGGGCGACGGGTCTCCGATCTGGTCCGACAGGCCTACGAAAAGACCACGACCAAGCAGGCCCGCTCTGCCGCGGATTACCGCCAGCGCCTGCTAGCGATCAAGATGCTCGTCGGCGAGGCCGAACGTTCGGCCGAGGAGCGGCTCGCGGAGATCGGCAAGCTGCTGGGGGATTTACCTAGCAAGCCCGCCATGAGCCATGCAGCCAGTGTGCGCGAGACACTGACTGAGGACAATCAGCGGATCCGAGCTCTACTCACATCGCTGCGGGAACTGGATTTTGCCGGCCGGGAAGCGGAACCCAGCCTGCGCCAATTGGCGCTCGTTACCAAATTGCACGATAGCGGTGCGAGTGAGCTACCCCGCGGCAGTGAGGTGCCAGCCAGCGGCAGTTGGCATGACCTTATCGAGAATGACGATCGCAAACGTGCACTGCATGCGTTGGAAGCCTCGGCAATCACCGGCCTGCGCAAAGGCCTGCGACGTGGCTCCGTGTGGATTCATCACAGTCTATCTTTCCGGGAACGGGATCAACTGCTGATTCCATCGACGCAATGGGAAAACGAACGCGACCGACATCTGTCGTCGCTGGCATTGCCATCGACGGCCAATGCGTTTATCGACCGCCTGTCGGAGCACCTCAAGGTGAATCTTGCGGCCTTGGATGAGGCGCGCGAGGCCGGCCGGGTCACGATCGGCTCAGACGGTACGCTGCACCTGTCGGCATTGGAGGCGCTGCCCACGGATGGTCTGCCTCGCAAGACACGCGACATGCTCTTCAAGGCCATCGGTACAGCCCAGTTCGCGGATCTGATCATGGAGATGGACGCCCGCACCGGCTTCAGCGCAGTCCTCCTGGCCCGAAGAGCGCGTGACGCGAACGAACTCGTGGCGTTGTACGGCGCGCTGATCGCACACGGCACTGAGATCGATGCCAAGGCTGTCGCAGCGATGATTCCCCAGCTGGACGCGGCGCACATTTCAACACTGATGCGCGCGTTGGAGATGCCAGGCCGACTGGCACGTGCCAATGATCGGGTAATTGAGTTCCAGCGGACTCACACGATCACCGAACTATGGGGAGACGGACAACGAGCCTCGAGCGACTCCATGAGCCTCGACACCTCACCCACCTTTTCTATGCCCGCGCCGATCCCGGCGGCGCACCCACGCGGTCGGAATCTATACGCACGTGCTGGACCAGCACGGAATTGTGTACAACCAGCCGATCGTGCTCAACGAGCGACAAGCTGGCGTCGCGATCGAAGGCGTCGTGCGCCACAATGACACGCGCGACGACGGTGGCTTGCTTCGACTTTCCGTCGACACGCATGGATATACGAGCGTCGGCATGGCGGTTGCGAGCTGCTTGGATTCGATCTGTGCCCGCGTCTGCGCAATCTGGCCGAGCGCAAGCTCTACTTGCCGCGGCGATTGGCCGCCCGGACAAGCTGACACCGGTCGTCGCCATGAAATCTCTCTCAAGGCTATTCGTGATGGCTGGGACGGCTTGCTGCGGCTGGTGGCATCTATCAAGTCCGGACGCGTCAGCGCCGTGGTTGCCCTTCAGCGCTTCGGCAGTGCCGCACAGGGTGATGCCGTCTATCGTGCCGCCGATCAGCTCGGCAAGCTGCTGCGGACGCTGTTCCTATGCGACTATTTTGGCAATCCAGAATTCCGGCGGGAGTTGCATACCCTGCTCAATCGCGGAGAGTCAGTCCATCAGCTCCAGCGTGCGGTCTACACCGGCAAGGTCGCGCCAGAACGGGGCCGTCGGCGTGACGAGATGATCGCGATCTCGGGCTCACTGACCCTGCTCACCAATCTGGTGATTGCGTGGAACACGCAGCGCATGCAGGTGACAGTGGATGCCTGGCGCCAGAAGGGGCAGAGGATCGATGATGACTGGCTACGGAGAATGGGGCCAGCGCACTTCGGACATATCAACTTCCGGGGCACGCTGCGTTTCCCGCTCCATCTGTATCAGGAGATGTTGCTGGACGCCGCACACGGGCAGCGCGCGACAGGTTCATGAGGAACGCACCATGGAATCTGTACTGAGAAAGCCTCCTCGTCTTGCACTACCGAAACTTGAGCTTCCTTTAGCTCAAGGTAGAGAAAGTGGTCGGAGGACCCTCAAGCGATTTTCAACAGTGCGGAGGCAGTGCCACGCTAATGCGAATGACGATGATGCACGTCCGGATAATGCGGATGCTTGTGTACCATCACCTCGTGCGCGTGCCAGTGTCTGTGGGGCTCCTTGCCATCCCATGGGAAGTCGTGCTCATGCTGATGATGCTCGTCGTGTCGATGCGAGTGGCTGTGCGCCAGTGGCTCATGGGTATGCTCGTGCTCGTGCCGCTCGCGCAGGTGCAACCACACGCCCAATGCCATCAGCGCCGCGGCAAGCCAGAAAGCCAAGCCTGGCACTTCAGGCCAGATCACAAATGAGATCAGGACTCCAAACAATGGTGCGACCGAGAAATACGCACCGGTTCGCGCAGTGCCCAACAGACGCAGCGCCACCACAAACAAGGCGAGACTCACACCGTATCCGGCGAATCCGACGACCAGCGCACCTGTCGCGGTACTGAGCGGTGGAAACACAGCCCCATGCATCAGGGCGAGCGTCGTGTTGCATAGTCCAGCGACAACACCCTTCAGGCAGGCGACGAGTAGCGCGTCATTGCTGGAGACCTTGCGGGTCAGGTTGTTGTCAACCGCCCAGCACAGGCAAGCGCCGACGATAAGCAGCGCGCCAGTCGACATCTGCAGGCTGCCCGGCTGCCAGGAAAGCAGCAAGCCGCCGGCCACGATCGCGATCATCCCCAGAACAATCTGTCGGTCGGCGTTCTCCTTGAACACCACCCAGGCGATGACGGCCGTGAACACACCCTCCACGTTCAGCAGCAGGGATGCCGACGCGGCGTTGGTCGAGACGAGGCCAGTCATTAGCAACGCTGGCCCCGCCACGCCGCCCGCAAGGATTGCGCCAATTAGCCACGGCACCTCTGCTCGCGGAATGCCACCATGATCATTTCCCGGATCAGGCTTCGCCCAGATTCTTCGGATCGCGAGCACAAGGGCCAAGCCGAAGCCGCTGCCCAGATATAGCAGCCCGGCCAGCAAGAGCGGGGCAACTGAACCGGTCAGCGCCTTGGCCAGCGGCGTGCTTGCACCGAATAGCAGAGCGGCCAGTAATGCCGGAGATGCGGTACGAATGGACATGGCGGATCAGGGGATGGGGCTAAAGTGGACTCGCGAACTCACATTTCTAGCACGGCTTGCGCTTCCGGCCGGCCGGCGGCCCGGCGCTTCAGCACCATGCCGCAAAGTGCCGGCAGCACAAACAATGTCAGCACGGTTGCGGTGATGAGTCCACCGATGACGACGGTGGCCAGCGGCTTCTGGACTTCCGCACCGGTGCCGGTGGCAATGGCCATCGGAACAAAACCGAGCGATGCCACTGCGGCAGTCATCAGCACCGGCCGGACCCGTTCCATGGCACCGTCGATCACCGCACTGTGCGGTGTCATGCCATCTTCAAGCCGCTTCCGGATAGCTGAAATCAGTACCAGTCCGTTCAGCACAGCCACACCCGACACCGCAATGAAACCGACGGCCGCCGAGATCGAGAACGGGATGCCGCGCAGGAGCAGTGCGAACACGCCGCCAGCCAGCGCCAGGGGCACTGCCGTCAGTACGGTCGCCGTCAGTGCGGCGCTGCCGATCGCCATGTACAGTGTCGCGGCGATCAGGATGAAGCACAGCGGTACGATGATGGCCAGGCGCTTGGTTGCCGCCTGCAGATTCTGGAATTGGCCGCCCCACTCGATATACATGCCTGGCGGTAGCTTGACTTCCTTGGCGATGCGATCCGCGGCATCGTCCACGAAGCTGCCCAGATCGCGGCTGCCCACATTGGTTTCCACGTACACACGACGCTTGCCATTGTCGCGGCTGACTTCATTGAGACCCTGCGTGAACCGGAACTGCACGAGTTGGCGTAGCGGTACCGAGGCACGAGGCTGACCGTCAACCGCTGGCAGCATGACCGGAAGCGCGCCGAGGACGTCGAGGTTCCCACGCTGCTCGCCCGGCAGGCGAACCACGATGTCGAAACGGCGATCGCCATCGAAGATCTGCCCGGATTGCCGACCCGCCATAGCCGCGGACACCGTATCAGCCACTTCCTTGACCGTCAGGCCATAGCGGGCGATTGCGGCGCGATCGAAGACGATGTCGAAGGTCGGGAAACCGCTGGTTAGTGGCACGCGAACGTCGGTGGCTCCCGGGGTTTTTCTCAGCACGCCCGCGATGCGCTGAGCCGTGGCCGCCAGTTCGTCCAGGTTTTCGCCATAGACCTTCACGGCGACGTCGCTACGCACGCCGCCGATCAGTTCGTTGAACCGCATCTCGATCGGCTGCGTCACATCATAGTTATTGCCGACCATCGGCGCGGTCTTCTCGCGAATGCGCTCGATAACCTGTTCCTTGCTCGTGACCCCCTCCGGCCACTCGTCCTTCGGTTTCAGGATGATGTAGTTGTCCGAAGCGTTCGGCGGCATCGGGTCGGCCGCCAGGCTGGCCGTGCCCGCCTTCGAATACACCGTTTGGACTTCCGGCAGCGACAGCACAGCGCGTTCAAGTGGCAGATCGATGGCGACCGACTGGTCGATCGACGTCGACGGAATACGCACCGACGACAGGTTCAAGTTCTGCTCGTCGAGCGTCGGCATGAATTCGCGTCCGACAAACGTGAAGGCCGCCGCCGCGATCGCCAGCGTCGCAACACCGGTGCCAATGAACGGCATTGGGCGCGCCACGGCAAGCTCAAGCCACGGCCGGTAGCGCTGCTTGGTTGCCGCGATGATGCGCACCTCCTTCTCAGCCACCTTCTTGCGCAGCAGCACTGCCACCATGGCGGGCACGAAGGTCAGCGACAGCACAAAGGCCGACGCGAGTGCCAGCATCAGCGTAATCACCATCGGGGAGAACATCTTGCCTTCCACTCCCTGGAAGGTCAGGCATGGCAGGAAGACCATGAAGATCACGAGCTGGCCGTAGACCGTCGGACGGACCATTTCGCGGGAGGACTGGATAACTTCTTCCAGCCGCTCATTGAGTGTCAGCACACGCCCCTCGTGGTGCTGCCGCTCAGCCAGCCTCCTGAGCGAGTTCTCCACGATGATGACCGCCCCGTCAATGATCAGGCCGAAGTCCAACGCCCCCAGGCTCATCAGGTTGCCGGAAATATTGAGCTGATTCATGCCGATCGCGCTGACCAGCATGGACAGCGGAATGACCAGGGCGGCAATGGCCGCCGCACGCCAGTTGCCCAGCAGGGCGAACAGGATTGCCACCACCAGCAGCGCTCCTTCCACCAGGTTCTTCGCCACCGTTTCGATGGTCGCAATCACCAGTTGGGAGCGATTGAGAGTAGGAACGATCAGCACGCCTGGCGGCAGCGTCTTCGAGATCTGGTCCAGTTTGTCGCCCACGGCTTGCGCCACGGTGCGGCTGTTGGCCCCAACGAGCATCAGCGCGCTGCCCACCACGGTTTCGTTGCCATTGCGGCTGGCGGCACCGGACCGCAGTTCTCCGCCAATCTTGACCGCTGCGACGTGTCCCACCGTGATCGGCACACCCTGTCGTTGGGCAATCACAGCCCGGGATATTTCGTCGGCCGATTTGATCCGGGCATCGGCGCGCACCAGGTATGACTCTCCGGAGCGCCGGATAAAGTTCGCGCCGACTGACAGATTGGCATCCTCAAGTGCCTGCGCAAGCTCGCCATAGGAAATGCCGTAGGCTGCCAATTTGGCGGTGTCAGGCTCGACGACAAACTGCTTGACGTAACCGCCGAGTGAATCGACGTCGGCCACGCCAGGCGTCGTGCGCAACTGCGGCCGGATGATCCAATCCTGCACCGTGCGCAGATAGGCGAGCCTTGAGACGCGATCATCGAGACGCTCGCCACGCTCGGTCAGAAAGCTGCCGTCGCTCTGCCAGCCCGGCTCGCTGTCCTTGATGGGGGCGCCGGTGCCGTCCGGATACTGGTACTCGACGCTGTAGTGAAAGACCTCACCCAGCCCCGTCGATACCGGTCCCATCTGCGGCTCGACATTTCCCGGCAGGTTCGGACGCGCCTGGGCCAGCCGTTCGGTTACCTGCTGGCGCATGAAGTACAGGTTCGCGCTCTCTTTGAAGATCACGGTCACCTGGCTGAAGCCGTTACGCGACATCGAGCGCGTGCTCTCGACACCGTTCAGACCGGAAATAGCCGTCTCGATCGGATACGTGACGCGCTTTTCCACTTCCACCGGGCTCATCGTCGGCACCACGGTGTTGATCTGGACCTGCTTGTTCGTGATGTCAGGCGTGACATCGATCGGCAGCAGGTTGAGTTGCCAGGCGCCAATGATCGCGACGATTGCCGTGAGGAACAGAACCAGCCAGCGATAGCGGACCGAGCCGCTGAGGATACGCTCGATCATTCCTCGTCCCCGCCGCCCTTGTTCATTTCCGCCTTGACCAGGAAGGCATTGCGGGTGGCCACCTGTTCGCCGGGCTGTACACCGGAGAGGATTTGCGCCGAACCACCGCTACGGGTACCCACCAGCACGGGACGTGGACGGAAGCCTTCCTGCGTGCGGACGAAGAGGACGTCGCGGCCGTCGAGGTTCTGCACCGCGTCTTCCGGCACAGAAAGGGAAGCGGCATCGCTCGCCGCCGTGCGCAGGCGCACCTGGACGCCTTCGCCCACCACGAGCCGATCAGTCGGCTGCGCCGGCACCACGACCACCGTCGCGGCACGCGCGCTACCTGTCACAGTCGGCGTGACCGCCTGCACGCGCGCCGGCAGCGGCGAGCCGTTGGCCAGCACAATGGTGGCGTCGCTACCGGTGGCAATGCGGTTCGTATCGGCGGCGGTCACGGCGGCCTCCACCTGCACGGCACCGGTGCCGGCCACGCGGAAGAGTTCCGCCTGGGGGGCCACGAAAGCGCCCAGCGTGACGGACTGGGCCGTGATCTTGCCCGCAATCGGGCTGACGACGGCCACCGAGCGCCCGTCGCTGGCCAGATGCGCGGACTGGGCCACCGTGGCAGCGCGCTGCGCTTCGGCCTGCGCAACTTCGAGCGCGGATTTCGCTGCTTCCATTTCCTGACGGGGCGTGACGCCCTGCTGGAATAAGCTTGCCTCGCGCTCGTAGGTCTTGCGCGCGAGATCGGCCTTCGCCTGCGCGACCTTGCGCTCGGCAGCCATGGCGGCTGCATCGGGGCTATCGACCACGGCCAGCACATCACCCGCCCGCACGGAATCGCCAAGCCGGCGCTGAATACGCTGCACGGCGCCGGCGGCGCGCGACACGATAACCGCCTCGCTGCCGAGCACTGCTGCCACCGTGGCCGGCGCCAGGATTTCCGCGCCGACTGCTGCGCTCGCTACCGGCTCCACCGCGATGTTGGCGGCCGCAAGGTAGGCGGCCGGAATTTTGACCTCTTGTGGGCCAGCTTTTTCCGCCGTGACTCCCGGCTTCTTCGCTTCTGCAGCCTGTGACGATGCGGGCAACTTCTCCGGCCCAGACAGTCTCGCCGCGCCGAAACCCACCGCCGCCGCCACTGCGGCCACCCCAGCTACCATTGGCCAGTTCACAGACCGACGCTCGTTCTTCATCATCGTGATTCCTCAAATGCCAGACGGCCGTCTGCCTGAGCCAGCGCCGCCAAGGCGCGCACGCGCGCCAGGCGCGCGTCAATCGTCAGTTGCCGGGCTTCGATCAGTGCACGTCGCACGACCAGCAGTTCCATCAGCGGCGTCTTGCCTGATTCATAACCAATGCGCCCCATGCGATAGGCTTCCGTAGCCGCCTGTTCTCCCTCGCTAGCCGCGGCGAGTTGCTTTTCCGTCGTGGCCACTTGGGAGATGGCGGACTGGCGTACGGCATTCGCCTCAAGCCGAATGCTGTCGAGCCGCGCCTGCGCAGCCGCGACGCGTTCGACGGCAGCGTTGATGCCATTGCGGTTCTGGTCAAACAACGGAAGGGAAGCCGTCACGCCCACCACGTAGCCACTGGCATTGGTCCAGCCATAGCGGCGTACCCCCGCGCTGACGCCGACATCGGGGATCCAGCGCTTTCTTTCGACGTCCACCTGGGCGTCCAATGCATTGCGTTCGGCTTCGGCAGCGCGCACCGAGGGGGACTCGCCAAGCGCGGTGGGAGCATTCAGGATGGCCGGCTGGGCCGTCAGCAAGGAACTCGTGACCGCCGTATAGGGCTCCGAGGCGCCAGACAGCGCGGACAACCTTGCCAATGCTTGCGTGGCGTCGTTGGTGGCTGCCGCCTCGGCAGCCTGCGCCGCCGACACACTGGCTCTTGCCTGCGCGCTGCGCAAACTGGCCTCTTTCCCGGAATCGACGAGGGCACGCGCCGCCGCCAGCTCCTCATTGGCGCGTGCCAGATTTTCGGTCGCCAGCGCCTGGCGCCCCAGCATCGCTTCTGCGGTTGCGTAGACCACAGCGAGTTCCGCGGCATAGGCCACCTGAGCCTGCCGCTCTCGCGCCTGTGCTGCGGCGAAGTTGCGTTCTCCGACCTCGATGCGCGCGCCCCGCTTGCCCCCAATTTCAAAAGGCTGCGTGATCGAATAGGTATTCTGGCGCTGGCTTACGCCTTCGCTTGCCGGGGCGCCCAAGTTCTCCAGCACGGTATCGATCCGCGGGTTGAGCCAGGCACGGGACTGAGCGGCGTCGGCGCCGGCGGCGCGAACATTGGCCGCCTGCGCGACCATTGCCGGGGCAAGTGCCAGTGACTGCTGCAACAGGTTCTGATAGGGAGGCGCCTCGGCGGCATGGCTCAATGCGGCAGGCAGGCACCACAACGCCACGCTGAGGTAGCGAGGCCGGCAAAGCAACGAAAAAATCACCTGTTTCATCGAAGAGAGAAGGTTGACTACTATTCCTCTCTATACGAATCCAGGTGGTGCTTCCCCTCGTCGGATTGGGTCTTTATTTTTGGGAGCCCGCCTCGAGTACGGCGGCAAGTTTGGCCCGCGCACGCGCAATGCGCCCCTCGATGGCTTTCACGCTCATGCCAAGCACGGCTGCTGCTTCCGGCTGGGACATTCCCACGATTGCCGTCAATACAATCGCTTCGCGCGAGCCCTTGTCCAGCTTGTCCAGGGTCTTGACTACGCGTGCCAGGTCCCGGCGCGCTGCCACGTGCTGTTCCGGGCCCGGCTCATCGTGTGCGACCCCGCCGGCCAGTTCCATGTCGCCAAGGTCCTCAGCGCCGAAAAGGAATTGTCTGACGCGCCGGAAGCGATACAGGTCCCGCATCTTGTTGAGTCCAATGCGGAAAAGCCACGCGCGAAACGGCCTGTCTCGATCAAAATCATCCAGCGCGTGCCATGCGGCGACAAAGGTGTCCTGTACGACGTCGTCAACGTCGGTCTCGGGAATACCAAAGCTGCGCGCAGCCTGAGCCAGCGCGATGCCATGCCGTTCCACAAGCTGACCGAACGCGCGCTGGTTGCCTTCGGCCGCCTGGCGGGCGAGCAATTTGTCCGCGTCGTCGGGATTCACTGCGATCCACGGCGAAGCGCATCGACAAGGACGCGGTCGTAGGCAGGCCGATGCTCGGGCTTGAGACCGGCACGCATCTCGAACACATGGACCAGCGTGGCGCGCTGCAGGTCGCCGGCGGCGCGCTCGACCTCCTGGGTTGCGGCCTCGACCTCGGGCGACCAGTTTGGATTTCTGGCGATGGCGTTCGCCAGCTTTCCGTTCGCCGCCCGCAACCGCATCTCGATCTCCCGACGGCGCTGGGCAAATGCCTCTTCTTTCAGTTCGAGAATTTCGCGCTCGTTGGCGTCGAGCGGCACGGCTTCGTGCAGCATTTCATGCAAGTCGGTGTGCCGTTCATGCGAGGAACGCGTGACATAGACACCTGCAATCGCCACGGAAATGCCGACTAGCGCGCCAACCAGCGTGGAAATGGACAGGCGTCGGGTTCGCGGCGTCATCATTCGCCGATCAGCAGGCCGAACGGCGATGCGGCAGACGGCGTTGCCACCCAGGTCGGTCCAGTCCTGACCACCAGGCTCGTGGCCACTCGGTCCATTGCCGCGTACGCCACCAGCGCCGCCACAGCGGCACAGAGGACGGCTCGCCACACATCGTGGCGCGCGACAAGGACTTCTTGCGTCGGTTCTGCCGCGATCCGCCTCTGAATTTCCGCGATGTCCGTTTCGGAAGACGCCTTTCGTATGATCCTTGAGGCGCTATTTAGCCATTCGTCGATGTCAGCCATTGCTGATCTCCAAGCTGTTGACCTAGCTAATACGGCGCTAAGCGGCAGACACCCTCGCATCCGTATCGAATATTTGAATTGTAGAGATCTCTACAACATTGAAGAGGCGACTACGGCCAGCTACGCTTGGCGCATGAATCCTCTCCCATCCAGCCCCCAAGCCACCTGGCTGCTGCTGATCGTCAGCCTGCCGACATCGGCTGCGACCCCGCGTATGCGACTGTGGCGCGGCATCAAGTCGCTCGGCGGCGCGTCGTTGCGGGACGGCGCTTACCTTCTGCCCGACCAGCCGGGATTGCGCGGCCAGCTCGAAAAGCTCGCTGCCGACGCGACCAGCGAAGACGGCAAGGTTTGGATCCTCTCGGTCCACACGAACGATGCGCGAGAGGATGCCGAGTATCGCGCATTGTTCGACCGGTCGGCCGAATACGCGGCCTGGGCGGCCGAACTCTCCGGTGCGCGCGCAACGTTGGGCGACACGGACGAAGCGGAATTGCTGCGCCTCGTGCGCCGCCACGGCCGGGGATTCGACGCGATTCGCCATATCGACTTCTTCCCCAACGACGCTTCGGCCCGGGCCGAAGCGCAATGGCGCGACTTCAACGCGGCCGTTGACATTCTCCTGTCGCCGGGCGAACCACATGGGGTAGCCGGCAGCATCCCACGACGTGATCCCACCCAGTATCAGGGGCGGCACTGGGCGACACGCCGGCACCTCTGGGTGGACCGCGTCGCCTGTGCCTGGCTGATCCGGCGCTTCATCGATCCCCACGCCACCTTCCTCTGGCTCGCCGACATGCACGAATGCCCGGACGACGCGTTGGGATTCGACTTCGATGGCGCGACGTTCACGCATATCGGCGACCGCGTTTCCTTTGAAGTGTTGCTCGCCAGCTTTGGGCTCGACGAGGACAAGGGGCTGGCGCGCCTTGGCCAGATGATTCATGTACTCGACATCGGCGGCATGCCCGTCGCGGAAGCGAGCGGCTTTGAAGCCGTGCTGACCGGTGCCCGTGAGCGGCTGTCCGACGATGATGCCCTGCTGGACGAGATGAGCCATGTCCTCGATTCGCTCCATCTGCACTTCTCCAGTAGCCGCAAGCGCTAATCCAAATTCGCCAATCAATTTCACACCTCAAGACTAACGATGAACTCGCCCCAACCAGCCGATACCGCATCGGACCAGTCAACCCATAAGCGCCCCGGCTACACGCTACGGCAACTGGTGCTTTACTTCCTGCGACTCGGCACCTTCGGCTTTGGTGGCCCGGTGGCCCTGGCCGGCTACATGCACCGTGATCTGGTGGACGCGCGCCAGTGGATCACCGACGCCGACTACAAGGAAGGCATCGCGCTGGCACAACTGGCGCCAGGGCCCATGGCGGCCCAACTGGCGATCTACCTTGGCTATGTGCATTACCGCATCCTGGGCGCGACGCTCGTCGGCATCGCCTTTGTGTTGCCCTCTTTCCTGATGGTGTTGGCACTCGGCTGGGCATACACGCGCTTCGGTGGACTGACGTGGATGCAGTCCGTGTTCTACGGGGTGGGTGCCGCCGTCATCGGCATCATTGCGATCAGTGCCTACAAGCTGACCAAGAAGAGTGTTGGTAAGGACAAACTGCTGTGGTGCATCTACCTGGTGCTCGCAGCAGTGACGGTCATCACCGAATCGGAGGTGGCTTGGCTATTTCTGGCGGCTGGCGTTCTGGTCTGGTTCTGGCGTGCACCGCCCAAATGGTTCCGCCAAGGCAAGCTCAATGCGATGGCGGCAGCACCGTTGCCGGCGGCAAGTGGTCTGCTAAGTACCGTGGACTGGCCACTGCTCTCGCAGATCGGTGTGTTCTTCGCCAAGGCCGGTGCGTTCGTCTTCGGCTCGGGGCTCGCCATCGTGCCGTTCCTGTATGGCGGCGTGGTGACCGAACACCACTGGTTGAACGACAAGCAGTTTGTGGACGCCGTGGCCGTGGCCATGATTACGCCTGGCCCGGTAGTCATCACCGTCGGCTTCATCGGCTATCTGGTCGCAGGACTGCCGGGGGCCTGCATGGCAGCGGCGGCAACGTTCCTGCCCTGCTACCTGTTCACGATCCTACCGGCACCGTACTTCAAGAAATACGGGAAGCTGCCCGCCATCCTGGCGTTCGTGGATGGTGTCACGGCAGCCGCCATCGGCGCGATCACGGGCGCGGTCATCGTGCTGGCCAAGCGCTCGATCATCGATATCCCCACGGTGTTGCTGGCACTGGTCACCGTTGCACTGCTGCTGAAGTTCAAGAAACTGTCCGAGCCCATGATTGTTGCAGGTGCCGCCGCGATCGGCCTGCTCGCCTATCCGCTGCTGCACCACTGAATCGCCACAGGAGACACGATGACTTACCAGATGAAGCCGCTCTCATGCGATCCGGCGGGGTTGCCAGGCCTGTCCGAGAAACTAATCTTCAGCCACTACGAGAACAACTACGGTGGCGCAGTCAAGCGACTGAATGCCATTACGGCGGAGCTTGTCGCATTGGATGTCGCGACCGCACCTGTGTTCGTACTCAATGGGCTGAAACGTGAGGAACTCATCGCCACGAATTCGATGATCTTGCACGAGGTGTACTTCGACAGCCTTGGCGATGGCGGGCCGCTGGAAGGCAACCTGAAAGCCGCTATCGAGCGCGATTTTGGCTCGGTCTCGCGCTGGCAGGCCGAATTCACGGCAATGGGCAAGGCGCTTGGCGGTGGCTCGGGCTGGGTGTTGCTCACCTATTCGCCGCGCGACGGGCGGCTCGTCAACCAGTGGGCGTCGGATCACGCCCATACGCTCGCAGGCGCCACACCCATCCTGGCGCTCGACATGTATGAGCACTCCTACCACATGGATTACGGCGCCAAGGCGGCCGCGTATGTCGATGCGTTCCTGCCGAACATCAGTTGGCAACGCGTGGCAACCCGCTTTGCTGCCACAGCTCAGCAATAACCGACGCAGGATTGCCCATGCCGAATGCTACCACCTCCCGTGAACTCGCCGCGGCTTTGCAAGCCCTCGACTCACCGCAATTGATCGACGTCAGACGCAAGGCAGCGTTCGATGCGAGTGACCAAATTATCACGGGGGCCATCTGGCGCAACCCCGATGACCTTGGCCACTGGATTTCCACTCTCGACGCAAACCGCCCGGTCATCGTCTATTGCGTTCGCGGCCACCAAGTTGGCCAAGACTGCGCAGCGCTGCTGGAAGCCGCTGGCTTTGATGCGTCGTATCTGGTCGGCGGTCTCGAAGAATGGGCCGCCGGTAGTCATCCCACGGTTAGCAAACCACGGACTGCGCCATGAAATGGATCACGCGTGAACGCCCCAAGATCGATCGCATCGCCTGCCCGTGGCTGATCGCACGCTTCATCGACGAGACGCCGGACTTCCTGTACGTGCCGGCCGCAGACGTCGTGCGCATCGCCAACGAATCCGGTGCCATTCCTTATGACATCCCTGGTGTTGAGCTGACGCATGTGGGCGAGCTTTGCAGCTTCGATGCGTTTCTTGATAGGTACAAGCTCGGCGGTGATCCGGCCCTGCAGCAACTGGCCGGCATTGTGCGCGGCGCGGATACATCACGGTTGGACCTGACACCGCAGTCGAGCGGACTCTATGCGATTTCACTGGGGCTGTCTCACGTCTTCACCGACGACCATGAAATGCTTGAACGCGGCATGGTGATGTACGACGCGCTGTATGCATGGTGTCAGAGTTGCCAGGCGGAAACGCATCAGTGGCCACCAAAAATGCCTGCGTGAACGCACCGGGGGGCCGGATGAAGCGGATCTTACTCACTCCACTACTTTTACTGATGACCCTGCCCACATTGGGGGAGACCGTCATGTTCAGTCAAGACAAGCAAGGGGCGTTGCCCGCAGGGTGGCTGGCTGGCGTCACCGGACGTGGCCAGCCGAAATGGACCATTGAGGCCGACCCGACCGCGCCAAATGGGGCCAATGTGCTCAAGCAGTCTGGCTCCGGCGATTTTCCGTGGTGCGTGAAGCAGGACGCCTCTATTACTGACGGGTATGTCGAGGTGAAGTTCAAGCCGATCGCTGGTCGGGATGATCAGGCCGGTGGGGTGGTTTGGCGCTGGAAGGACGGTAACCAGTACTACGTCGCGAGAGCAAACGCATTGGAGAACAACGTCTCTCTGTATTACACGATCGGCGGACGCAGGCACACGATCAAGTATCAGGAAACACCAGTCGCCGCCCGGGTCTGGCACACATTGCGCGTGGAATTCGCCGGGAGTCATATCCAGGTTTCCCTGGACGGCAAACGACAGATTGACGTAACGGACGAGCACATCAGTGGCGCCGGCGCAGTTGGCGTCTGGACGAAGGCGGACAGCGTGACTGTGTTCGATGCCTTCTCGTTCAGCGCCGCCGTATCGAAGTAGCGCAAAAAATGGGAACAAGCATGATCACCCGGGTACTGGCATGGAAGGAAACTCGCGGTACGCGATTGCAATTGGGACGCTTTTTACCGGCTGCGACAGCTTCTGAATTTCGATCCTGTGTCGCGATATGCGTCGGTGTCGCCATTGGTTGCTTCACCACAACGGCATTGGACGGCCGCTTCCACTCAACAAGTGGTCGTTGACATGCTGTGTGATCAGCGGCGGTAACGGGTCGGGTACGGCCCTCCGCCAAGCTATACCTTTTGCTCTGCGCGGAAATGCTCGATCGACTGCCCCGCATTGACCGCGCGCTGCAACCAATCCGGCAGGTCGCCCACGCCATTCCAGGCGTGGCCAGCGGCGTCCCGAAATTTGATGACGCCTGAGGCAGAGCCTCCGGCTACGCCGGGCGCCGCGAAACAGCCTGCCGCCAGGAGTTGCTCATAGCTCAGCCCGAGCCGGGCCATCTGTGACTTGATCCACAGGACTGCGTCGGCGCGCTCGCGCAAGGATTGGGCCCCAGGATAGGCGATTGGCATGGCGGGGGAAGATAACGGCGGGCAGTCTGCTCGGCCCCGCCCACGGTTCGTGACGGGCGTTGTAGCCCACAGCCGATTCTAGCCCATGCCCGCCGACCCTCCCCCCAATGCCGCCTCGCGCGCCCCAGGGACAGGTGTGCCCATGCCTCGGCAACGTTTCGAATCATGGGTACAGAGATAAGAGTTATTATCTCTGTACCAATATCTTGGTACGTAACTTGCTCCACACAAAATGCCCCGACGCCTAACTGTTCCCGATGGCCTGCCCGACCCCGCCGCTCTTGCCACGCTGCGCGCCTGGTACGAGGGCGCTTCCTCGCGTGAGTCGGCCGACCGCTACCTGCGTGATCGGATTGGCGATGGCCAATCGGCAAGAGGCATCATCGGAGCGATCCGGCGCCAACTCGTTCAGTATGCCCGGCAGCGCCAGCGCCCCGACCTGGCGGAAGTCTTCGTGTGCTCTGCCACCGAGCGCGTGGGCTACGCCCGGGCAGCTGCGGCGGCCATCGAGCAACTGCGTGTAACCCCCGCGCCTTCGCCACAGATCAGCGATGCCGTGGCACAGTGGCTGCCAGCGCGCGCCGTACGCGCGCTGCAGGCCGCTGGCATCAACACTCTGGCCGACCTAACCGTTCGAATCCCCCGCCGGCGACAGTGGTGGACCGCCGTGCCGGGGCTCGGAGTCACCAGCGCCCGCCAGATCGAGGCATTCTTTGCCGCACACCCGGTGCTAACCGAACGTGCCCGCGCTTTGATCGTCGCCGACCGACGGTCCATCGTGACGCCGTGGGAACACCTGCGGCTGCCCCACGAGGTCGACGGCTCCGCCGGCGCCTTCCGCGCTCCGCTGTCGACCTGCATTCTGGGTGTGGACAATGATTACGAGGCCATCCAGGCTTGGCTGGCCCTGCACGAATCGCCGGCCACGCAGCGCGCCTACCGCAAGGAAGCCGAACGGCTGATCCTGTGGGCCATCGTAGCGCGAGGGAAGGCCCTTTCATCCTTGACGACCAAGGATGCGACCGACTATCGGGCATTTTTGCGCAGACCCACGCCGCGCGAGCGCTGGGTCGGACCACCACGGCCACGCACGTCGCCGGACTGGCGCCCGTTTGTCGATAACCTCTCGGCGCGCTCGGTCGCACATGCGCTGGCCGTACTCAGCGCCTTGTTCCGCTGGCTGGTGGAACAACGCTATGTGCTTGCCAACCCATTTGCGGGTATCAAGGTGCGCGGCAGCCAGCGTGCCATGGCCGTGGAAACCACGCACGCGTTCACCGAAGGCGAATGGCTGCTGGTACGGACCATCGCCAACGGCCTCGAGTGGTCGTACGGCTGGCAAGCTGCGGCCGCACAACGGCTTCGCTTCCTGCTGGATTTCGGATACGCGACCGGGCTGCGGATCAGCGAACTGGCCAATGCCGCGTTGCGTCACCTCGACGCCGACGCCTTGGGCGATCACTGGCTGCACCTGGTCGGCAAAGGTGGCAAGCCCGCTAGGGTCGCATTGACGCCCTTGGCGCGGGCAGCGCTGGAACGCTACCTGCTGGAGCGCGAGCTCCCTGTCAGCCGCGCTCGCTGGAACCCCACTACGCCCTTAATCGGTAGCCTGGATGGTGGTGAAACCGGCATCACGCCCCTGCGCCTGTGGGAAGTCATGCGCCGATTCTTCAGGCTCGCAGCGGACATCATCGAAGGCGATCATCCAGCGTTGGCAGAGAAGCTCCGCCGGGCGACACCACACTGGATGCGGCACACCCACGCGACCCACGCGCTGGCCAAGGGTGTCGAACTGAGCGCTGTGCGCGACAACCTGCGCCACGCCTCAATTTCGACCACGTCCATCTACTTACATACCGATGATGTCAAGCGGGCCCGGCAGTTCGGCGAGGCATTCGCTGCCTGAAACCATTTTTTAAGCACGTGCCGTGAGTACGGGGCGCGAGGAGATAGCAGCGCTGGCCTGAAATGCGCCAGATTTTGCACCGGAAGGAACAGCAACCGGGAAATGCGCTGCCGCACAAGGCATTGATCTATAAGAGAAATTCAAACCAAACCGCCAGATTTAGCACCAAAAGTACGATCACCCCGGCCTTGGCGTCGGCCAGCGAGCCATAGCGGCGCTTGACGCGCGCCAGCGTCCAGTGCGCGTAGACCGGGTGCCCGAGTGCCTCCGCCAGGTAGGCGAGGGCCGCCGCGACGGTGGCCGGCAGTGGGCGCGGCGGCACCGCGCCCGTATCGATCCAGTCGGCCGGCTTCATGACTGGGCGGTCCGCTTGGCGGCCGCCTTGCCCGTCGATCTGGGCACGCGCGTCTTGGCCGCTGGTGGCGCCGCGGCCAGGGTCGCACGCAGCAGCTCGTCGAGCTGGGCGCGCTGGCTGGCGGTGACGGCCTTGAGTGCGCTCGCCTCGCCCGCGGCGGTCTGGCGCGCGGCCCGCTCGCTGGCCAGGTCGGCGTCGAGTCGTGCGCGCTCGTCTTCCAGCGCGGCGATGCGCCGCTCGGCGAATTTGAGTTGGGAGGCCAGTTGCGCGCGCTCGGCCCGCACCGCGTCGCGCTGGTGCGCGGTTTCCTGCAGGAGCTGCTTCGACAGCGCCTCGTAGCGCGCCTGGGTGGTGGCGATCGCCTCGGTGTGGGTGCGCTCGCCCGCCGTGGCGCGCTCCTGGGCGGTCGCCAGCGCCGCCTCGAGCTCGCCCCGGCGTGCGGCTTGCTCATCGGCGCGCGCGCACGCCGCCGCCTGGGCGGCGCACGCTACGGCCAGCGCGGTGTCGCGCGCGGCGAGCTGGCCGCGCACCTCGCTCAGTTCGGCCCGCAGCAGCTCGACCCGCAGTTCGGCCTCGGCGCGGGCGGCCTCGGCGGTGTCGGCTGTGGCTTGCGCCTCGCGCTTCAGGCGCACCACGTCGTCGAGCTGCACCGCGACCGCGGCCTGCCACAGCGCGCGCATCGCTTCGGCGATCTCGACCGGAATCTCGGGCAGGGCGAGGTCGGCCAGGCCCGAGCGCACCACCTCGGCCTCGATCGCGTTGAGCGTACGCGACAGCGTTGCAGGGTCACCGCCGCCCAGGCGGTCACGCAGCTTGCGCACCGACACCACGCGGCGAAAGCGTGCGGCCGTGGGCGGCGCCGCGTCGCCGGCCTCGGTGAGCATGGCCAGCACGGTGGCGCGGATCTGGTCGGGGGTGGCGGCGAGGCGGGGCATGGCAGTTTCCGGAGGCGCATTTCAGCCTATCTTACGCACATACCTAACGTTAGAAAAGCCATTTATGTGTTGCTTGGGAAAACCAAAGACGGATAAATCTAGTTATCTTGCGGAAACAATGGCTTCCAGCCACAGGGCGCGCTTGGCCGCGCGGCGGGGGCGGTCAACGTTCCAAAACCAAGGGGAAAAGGACCAGTCAGCAAGTGACTGATTTGACTAGGGTTTTAGGGTGGGCATCACCCTGGAACCCGCATGGCTGCTACGGGTGGCTACCCCGGTAAATTGCGGCGAAATCAAGGGGACCCCTGATCCAGACATTCGTCTATTCGCTGGCCTGGCCGCATATCCAGTGGGCGGCGATGCTGGTGGTGCGGCTGCGCCCGGGTGCGGGTAACTAGTCGCTGGACGAACTGTAGGGGGCGAGCACTAACCGTCTCGCGCGGCGGCTTGCGAACCATAGGTCGGCCCGCGGCCGGAAAAATGCTTGACCTTCCCTGCCGTGGGAACGTCCATATTAACCATGGGGGACAGAAGCCCCTGCGGCGTGGCAGGACCAAGTCGGCAGAGAGCATCGGATTTTCCGCCGGAGGTTAGTCAAATGGGCGTTCCGGGGCGCACGTTGTATGAAGAGGTCTTTGCGGTGTTCGAAAGGGCATGCCAGGAAAGCGATTTCGAGCTGGCCGAGGACCTCCTGCTCGCCCTAGAAGCGATGGATCGCCGGCAGGAAGCTCATCGGCAACTCGACCGCGCCTACCTGCTGCTAGCCGATCTCTGAGAACGGGAGTCCCCCGACTTTGGTTTCTACCTGCTTGCCATCGGCTGGCCAATGCCCCTGGGGACAGCAGTGGTCCTCTTCCATGCCTTAGCGTGCAATATTTTCCGTTTTCTGAAGTGACCCCTTCTTTACGGAGTCCCGCGTATACCAGTCGTTCTTCTCGACAACCGGCTCTTTGCGATAGTGCCGCATGACCCGAAGAAAGCACTCGAGAGGCTGTTCTTCTTTCGTAACCATCGGGCCTAACGTCGTCGGAGACAATTGCACGTTCCGGCTAATTCGAGAAACATCGTCTATTTTGCAGAAAGCGGCCGCTAACCGATCGAGCGGGGGAGTATCCGAAGGTCTTGCGAGCGCCGAGGCAATTTCTTCCATGTGCGCCGGGCTGCAAGGAAACTCATGTCGATCGGACAGTGCGCTCACTTTGGCTTGCAGAGCCGGGTTCGTGCCCTCGTGAAGGTACGCAAACAGGTTGTAATCCAGGTAAATTCTCATGCGATGGAGTTTGCGTATTGTTAAGCGCGCTCATACGTTTGGGAAATGCTGGCCGAACCTGAAGTTGGCGCATTCGCGCTGCACGTGGCTTGGGAGCAGTGGGAGTCTTACTTCTTCGACATTTGAAGGATTCTGAGCACGATGAGTGCGAAGGCAGTCGCGACGATGGCCGTCACCGCATGGCCCATGCCGGCGGCCACGCCGATCGCGGCAGCAATCCAGATGCTCGCGGCAGTTGTGAGCCCCCTGACGTGTGTCTCATTGTCCGGCTTCAGGATCGCCCCTGCACAAAGGAATCCGATGCCTGACGTGAGACCCTGAAGCACGCGGCTCATGTCGGCAAGCTGCACGCCCGCCTGGAGGGGAACCACGACAAAAACGCATGCCCCCAGCGCGACGAGCATGTGAGTGCGCACGCCTGCGGATTTTCCCGAGCTCTCCCGCTCGTACCCCAGCAAGCCCCCCAAAACGATAGAGACGGTCATTCGAACGACGGCACGTACTGCCTCGGCAGCATTAGCGAGATCGGAGAATTCCGAGCTCAATGTGCGGATGATGTCGTTCATTGCGGAGCGTCTCTGGGTGTGTCCTGAAAATGGCCAAGACAGTCTATGTCGCAGAAGATGACTGTCAGATTGCCGAGCTATGACACAACCGGATTCGCTGGCCCGGGGGCAAGATTAACAACGTATTACATTTCGGCAATAAAGCCTGACAACGGAAGGGCAACCTTAGAATGCCGGCCATTAGTGCTCGTTTTCGCGCCAGTGTGTCCACTCGAAGTGCGCGACATTCTCCTCCAGCCCCCGAACCGCATGACCGATTCTTCAATCTCCCCGTCCCAACCCGCTGGTCTCTCGAGGGCGCTGGACAATTTCCTGACACGCCACCGCATCGGCGTTTGGCGTGTTGTCGTAACGTTTGTCCTGGCAAGTCTGGTCTTTGGCCATTCTCGCTGGGACGGTACCTGGGTGTCGCCGCTGCTGCTGACGCTGGGGATGTTGGGGGTGAGCCTGGCCACGGTCGGGCGGCTCTGGTGCGCGTTGTACATTTCCGGGCGCAAGAACAATACCTTGGTGACCTCGGGTCCATATTCACTGTGTCGCCATCCGCTCTATGTCTGCAACTTGCTAGGCATTATCGGACTAGGGGCGATGACCGAGTCGCTGGCGGTTACCGCAGTCCTGGCGCTCGCATTTGCGCTGATGTACCCGGCTGTCATCCGGACGGAAGACCGCTTTCTGGCTTCCGCCTTCCCGGAATTCGCCGAATACGCACGCCGTACACCAGCGTTCTTTCCCCGTCTGTCGCTGTATAGGGGGGAGTCGACATGGACGGTCCATGTGTCTTCCTTTCAACGCAATATTGCGGACTCGGTCTGGTTTCTCGGCCTGTCGGTGGTCGTGGAGTCGTTTGATTTGTTCCATGACGCCGGCGTCCTCCGGGCGGTCGTGACGCTTGCCTGATGCGGGCAACTCCGCATACACGTACAGCCATGCACTACGCTCACGTCTCCGATTCTGTTGTCGAGAGCATGCTCGTGATGCTGGTCGGCCTGATCGTCCTGTATGTGGGGTTCGCTGTCTATTTGCGGTGGAAGCATGGGCCCGCCCCCAAGCGTAAGACTGATGAGGGGCGAAAGCGGCACCCCAAAACGAGCAGGCGAAAGCGATAATCGTAATCTGCTCTTAATGCTGGTGATCGAGGATTCATGTAAACTTCGGCGACGGCCCAGCCGTTAGTACTTCAACCCCAAGCCCCCCGCACAGTCTCCCAAGGAATGCGACGTTTCGTTCTGATCTTCGTGCTGCTCATTTTGCCGTTCCAGTTTTCCTGGGCGGCAGCGGCACGCTATTGTCAGCACGAGAAAGCCACGGCCACTTGGCACCTTGGGCACCACGAGCATCGTCATCAGCAGCCGGAAGGTAAAACGGATGCCGAGAAAAAGCCATTCGTGGATACAGACTGCGGGGTATGCCATCTGGTCTCCCTCCCGTTCGTCTATGGACAGACGCAGGACGTGTTGATAGCGAATCGGGTAGAAGTGACCGATACTCAACATGCGTCCGAGTTCTCGTCTCTGAATGCCAGGGCTCCCGACCGTCCTCAGTGGCAGCGTCTCGCTTGATCGGCGAGACGACGACTCTTTTTCTCCTTTCGTCTCTCGCCGAATTCTCCTGGTCACATACCTTGGTGCAATTCGATGCGAAGACTATTTCTGCCGCTCGGGCTGGCGGTAGCATTTCTCAGCCCAAACTTTGCCGTAGCGCAATCTGACACCGGCACGTCCATGGTGCCCGTCTTCCCAAGGGAAGCGGCGGGACCGTTGACCCTCGAGGCCGCGTTGTCGCTGGCGGCAGGAAGCAATTTCAACCTGTCCGCCGCCGCCAAGGAACTCGATTCCACAGAAGGTGGGATCATGCAGGCCCGGGTTATTCCGAACCCGGAACTCCAGACGCTGGTCGAGGACACGCGGAAATCCACCCGTACATCCACCGCCCAGATGAATATCCCCATCGAACTGGGCGGCAAGCGCTCGGCTCGTATCAATGCCGCGGAAAGGACGCGCGAACTGGCGCAGGCAACGCTGGCTGGCGTTCGCGGTGACATTCGGGCGCAGGTAATCGAGAGCTTTTTTTCCGTCTTGATCGCACAGGAACGCGTCAAGCTGGCAACTGGCTCCGCGGATATCGCTGCGAGGGGCGCGCAAGCCGCTTCACGCCGCGTCGCGGCCGGCAAGATCTCCCCGGTTGACGAAACTAAGGCACGTGTCGAACAGGCCAACGCCGAACTTGAATTGGCCGAAGCAACGGCGAGCCTGCAGTCCGCCCGTCAGGCGTTGACGGCGTTGTGGGGCAATGCATCGCCGCAGTTTACCGAAGCACAGGGCAATCTGGACGCGCTGCCATCCAGGCCGGCGCCTGAACTCCTTCTGAAGGAGCTGGAAAACTCACCGCTGGTGGCCGCAAGCCGCGCTGAACTTGACCGCCGCCAGGCATTGGTGGGCGTTGAGCGCAGCCGCCAGTATCCGGATCTGACAGTCAGTCTGGGTGCCAAGCGAGATACAGAAGCCAACCGCAACATGGCGGTGATCGGTGTGGCGATCCCGTTGCCGATTTTTGACCGGAATCAGGGCAACTTGTATTCGGCCATTCGCCAGGCGGACAAGGCCCAGGATGAATATCTGGCCAATCGCATCAGCCTGACCCGAAATCTCCTGATGGCATCGAACCAGCTGTCGGTATCGCGCGCCTCGGCACAAACGCTGAAGCAGACCGTCTTGCCAGGCGCCGAGCAAGCCTTCAACGCGGCGACCATTGGCTTCGAGGCCGGCAAGTTCAATTATCTGGACGTCCTGGATGCCCAGCGCACGCTGTTCCAGGCACGCATCCGCTATCTCGGCGTGCTTGGACAAACCTATCAGGCGGCGACCACGATCGATCGCATTCTGGGACGTTAAGACGGGATTCATAAAACATGGCTATTTCGAACAAACAAAAGGCTGCCATTGCGGCCATCGTACTGGTGGGCGGCGTCGCGACTGGTGGCGTTCTGCTGAGCGGGCGCTCTGCGCCGGAAGAGCAGGGTGGGCACTCGGAATCCAAGGGGCATGGCGACACCGAGCACCATGGCAAGCAGGCGGCGGAAGCCGACCACAAGGATGACAAGTCACACGGCGACGGCGAGCATCACGAGGTCAAGAAGGGCCCCAATGGTGGCGCGCTCTTTTCGCGTGATGGCTATGACGTCGAAATTGGCACGGCCGAATCCAAGGGCGAGGCCCGTATTCGGCTCTGGGTTAGCAAGTCTGGGAAGGCGGTGGCAAATGGCGTGGCAGCGACAGGCCAGCTCGTGCGGGCTACGGGCGAGTCTCAAGCGCTCAAGTTCGTGGTGTCTGGCGACGCGCTGGAAAGCCAACAGCCAGTTGCCGAGCCCCATGTCTTTGACGTGACCGCAAATGTGACCTTGCCCGGTTCGTCTTCGCCACTCGCCGTGCGGCTCTCGAAAGAGGAAGGCAAGATTGAGTTGACAGCGGACCAGCTGGCCAAGACAGGGGTAGTGGTTCAAACCGCGGGCTCGGCAAAGGTCCAGGCTGGCGTCCAGTTCCCCGGCGAAATCCGTTTCAACGAAGACAAGACAGCCCACGTGGTGCCGCGACTGGCTGGCGTCGTAGAGAGCGTTCCGGCCAATATTGGGCAACAGGTTAAGAAGGGACAGGTTCTCGCGGTCATCGCGAGCACCGGACTTTCTGACCAGCGCAGCGAACTGCTCGCAGCACAGAAACGTCTGGATCTGGCGCGTGTCACTTATGACCGCGAGAAGAAGCTCTGGGAACAGAAGATCTCTGCGGAGCAAGATTATCTGAGCGCCCGCAACGCGCTGCAGGAAGCGCAGATCAGTGTCCAGAACGCGCAGCAGAAGCTGACCGCCATTGGCGCCAGCAACAGCTCGACGGCACTCAATCGCTACGAGCTGCGCGCACCGTTCGACGGCATGATCGTTGAAAAGCATATCTCGCTTGGGGAAGCGGTGGCGGACAACGCCAACGTGTTCACGCTGTCGGATCTGTCGTCCGTCTGGGCCGAGTTCGTGGTGTCTGCCAAGGATGTCGAGCGGGTGCGCATCGGCGAAAAGGCGTCGATCAATTCGGCATCGTCCGATGTGAAGGCAGATGGCACCGTTTCATACGTGGGTTCGCTGCTGGGCGAGCAGACGCGGACGGCGAAGGCCCGCGTAACATTGACCAATCCACAGATGGCTTGGCGACCGGGTCTCTTCGTCACGGTCGACGTATTCGGTGCTGATGTCGAGGTGCCCGTTGCGGTGAAGACCGAGGCCGTCCAGGACGTCAATGGCGAGAGCGTAGTCTTTGTCGCGGTTCAAGGTGGATTCGTGCCGCAGCCGGTGAAGGTCGGCCGGACAAACGGCAAGGTCATCGAGATTGTCGAGGGCCTGAAGCCGGGCGCACGTTACGCCGCCGCCAACAGTTTTGTTCTGAAGGCCGAACTTGGCAAATCCAGCGCCGAACACGGCCATTGATACGGGGGAAACAGCAATGTTTGAACGTATCATTAGTTTCGCCATCCAGCAGCGATGGCTGGTCCTGCTCGCCGTGTTTGGAATGGCCGGGTTAGGGATTTTCAGCTACAACCGACTACCGATCGACGCGGTCCCTGACATTACCAACGTTCAGGTTCAGGTCAATACCTCGGCACCAGGCTATTCACCGCTCGAAACCGAACAGCGTGTTACGTATCCGATCGAGGTCGTGATGGCCGGCCTGCCGGGACTCGAACAGACGCGTTCCCTGTCCCGCTATGGCTTGTCGCAGGTGACGGTCATCTTCAAGGATGGCACGGACGTCTATTTCGCGCGCCAACTCGTCAACCAGCGCATCCAGGAAGCCAAGGACAATCTGCCTGAAGGCGTTGTGCCGGCGATGGGGCCTATTTCGACCGGCCTCGGGGAGATCTATCTATGGACCGTTGAAGCCGAAGAGGGTGCTCGCAAAGCTGACGGGACTGCCTATACGCCGACAGATTTGCGCGAAATCCAGGATTGGGTGGTACGGCCGCAACTGCGTAACGTGCCCGGTGTCACCGAGATCAATACTATCGGTGGTTTCAACAAGCAGTACCTGGTCGCGCCGAGTCTTGAACGGCTAGCGTCGTACGGGCTGACGCTGACCGACGTCGTCAATGCGCTGAACAAGAACAACGACAACGTGGGTGCGGGCTACATCGAGCGTAGGGGCGAGCAGTATCTGGTTCGTGCGCCGGGTCAGGTTGCGTCCGAAGACGACATCCGCAACATTATTGTCGGTACAGCGCAGGGGCAGCCGATCCGCATTCGCGACATCGGGGATGTGGAGATTGGCAAGGAACTGCGTACCGGTGCGGCAACCGAGAATGGCAAGGAAGTTGTGCTGGGCACGGTATTCATGCTCATCGGCGAAAACAGCCGGGCTGTGTCAAAAGCGGTCGATGAAAAGGTCGCTTCCATTAACCGTACGATGCCGGAAGGTGTGAAGATCGTAACGGTATACGACCGGACACGTCTGGTCGACAAGGCCATTGCGACCGTCAAGAAGAACCTTCTTGAAGGCGCGGTGCTCGTCATCGTAATTCTGTTCCTTTTCCTGGGTAACATCCGCGCGGCGCTGATTACCGCGACGATCATTCCGCTGGCGATGTTGTTCACCTTCACGGGGATGGTGAACTACAAGATCAGTGCGAACCTGATGAGCTTGGGCGCGCTCGACTTCGGCATCATCATCGATGGCGCGGTGGTGATTGTCGAAAACTGTGTGAGGCGACTGGCGCATGCGCAGGAACACCATGGCCGGCCATTGACGCGCTCCGAGCGGTTCCATGAGGTGTTTGCCGCAGCGAAGGAGGCGCGTCGCCCACTGATCTTCGGTCAGCTCATCATTATGATCGTCTACCTGCCGATCTTTGCGCTGACGGGGGTGGAAGGCAAGATGTTCCACCCGATGGCGTTCACGGTCGTCCTGGCGCTGCTGGGCGCGATGATTCTGTCCGTGACGTTCGTTCCGGCTGCGGTCGCCTTGTTCATCGGCGAACGGGTGGCCGAGAAAGAAAATCGTCTCATGCTCTGGGCGAAGCGTCGCTACGAGCCGCTGCTGGAAAAGTCGCTCGCGAACACGGCCGTTGTATTGACGTTTGCCGCGGTGTCAATTGTTCTGTGCGTGGCCATTGCGGCCCGCCTGGGCAGCGAGTTCATCCCCAATCTGAACGAAGGCGACATTGCCATCCAGGCGCTGCGCATTCCTGGCACGAGCCTGTCGCAGTCCGTGGAGATGCAGAAGACGATCGAGACGACCCTCAAGGCAAAATTCCCCGAAATCGAGCGCGTGTTTGCGCGGACAGGTACGGCGGAGATTGCATCCGATCCGATGCCGCCGAATATTTCGGATGGCTACATCATGCTCAAGCCTGAGAAGGATTGGCCAGAGCCGAAGAAAACACATGCCGAACTGCTGTCCGCCATCCAGGAGGAAGCCGGCAAGATCCCCGGGAACAACTACGAGTTCTCCCAACCGATCCAGCTGCGGTTCAACGAGCTGATCTCCGGGGTCCGCTCGGACGTCGCAGTCAAGATCTTCGGCGATGACAACAACGTGCTCAGCGAGACGGCGAAGAAGGTATCGGCCGTGCTGCAGGGCATCCCCGGCGCGCAGGAGGTGAAGGTAGAACAGACCACCGGCTTGCCGATGCTGACGGTCAAGATCGATCGGGAGAAGGCGGCGCGATACGGGCTTAACATGAGCGACGTGCAAGACGCGGTGGCAACGGGCGTCGGAGGCCGTGATTCCGGAACCTTCTTCCAGGGCGATCGTCGTTTCGATATCGTGGTCCGCCTGCCCGAAGCTGTGCGCGGCGAGGTCGAGGCTCTGCGCCGATTGCCGATTCCGTTGCCAAAAGGAGTGGACGCGAGAACGACGTTTATCCCATTGAGCGAGGTGGCGACGCTGGAAATGGCGCCCGGCCCGAACCAGATCTCGCGCGAGAACGGCAAGCGCCGCATCGTGATCAGTGCCAACGTTCGTGGACGTGATATTGGTTCATTCGTGCCCGAGGCGGAAGCGGCTATCCAAAGCCAGGTCAAGATCCCGGCTGGCTACTGGATGACATGGGGTGGCACCTTTGAGCAACTGCAGTCCGCCACCACCCGCCTGCAGGTGGTAGTGCCGGTGGCGCTGTTGCTGGTCTTCGTACTGTTGTTTGCGATGTTCAACAACATCAAGGATGGCTTGCTAGTCTTCACGGGCATTCCCTTTGCGCTGACTGGCGGGATTCTTGCCCTGTGGATACGCGGCATTCCGATGTCCATTACTGCAGCGGTGGGCTTCATCGCGCTGTGCGGGGTGGCGGTGCTCAATGGTCTGGTGATGCTGTCGTTTATCCGATCGCTGCGCGAAGAAGGGCATTCCCTCGACAGCGCGGTCCGAGTTGGCGCCCTGACGCGACTGCGTCCGGTGCTGATGACGGCCCTGGTGGCATCCCTGGGTTTCGTGCCGATGGCCATCGCCACCGGTACGGGCGCTGAGGTGCAACGTCCCCTCGCAACGGTGGTAATCGGTGGCATCTTGTCGTCCACGGCGCTGACCCTACTGGTGTTGCCGGTGCTCTATCGACTTGCTCACCGCAAGGATGAGGACGCGGAAGATACTCGCGAGCCAGTCACTCAGACGCATCAACCGGATCAAGGCCGCCAGCCTGCATGACGTAAATCCTTGGGCGGTCATCGTACCGCCCAATTTTTATAGGAGTTTCTATGGGCGCAGGTCACTCACACGACCATCCCGGTGGCAACGAGCGATCGCTCAAGATCGCCCTTGCGCTGACCGGTACGTTCCTGATTGCCGAAGTGGTCGGTGGTGTCATGACGAAGAGCCTGGCGTTGATCTCCGACGCCGCGCACATGCTCACGGACACCGTCGCACTGGCCATCGCACTGGCTGCTATTGCGATCGCCAAGCGACCCGCGGACAAGAAGCGGACATTTGGCTACTACCGTTTTGAGATTCTTGCCGCGGCCTTTAACGCATTGCTGCTGTTCGGTGTGGCTATCTACATCCTGTACGAAGCCTACCTGCGGCTGAAATCGCCACCTCAGATTGAGTCAACCGGCATGTTCGTCGTGGCTGTGCTGGGCCTGATCATCAATCTCATCAGCATGCGCATGCTGTCCTCCGGGCAAAGCAGCAGCCTGAACGTGAAGGGTGCTTATCTGGAAGTCTGGAGCGATCTGCTCGGGTCGGTTGGCGTCATCGCCGGTGCGATCATCATCCGCTTCACGGGCTGGGCGTGGGTCGACTCCGCCATTGCGGTGCTGATCGGCCTCTGGGTACTGCCTCGCACGTGGATCCTGCTGAAGTCGAGCCTGAATGTGCTGCTCGAAGGCGTACCCGATGACGTGGATCTGGCAGAGGTTGAGAAGCAAATTCTGGCGACGCCCGGGGTAAAAAGCTTCCATGACCTCCACATCTGGGCACTTACCAGCGGCAAGGCGAGCTTGACGGTTCATGTCGTGAATGACACGGCCGTCAACCCGGAAATGGAAGTGCTACCGGAATTGAAGCAGATGCTGGCTGACAAATTCGATATCACGCACGTGACCATTCAGTTCGAACTGGCACCATGCGAACAAGCGGATGCAGCTCAGCATTTCAATGCATCGCCAGCACTGGTCGGATCGAAGTCGCTTGCTGCAGGAGGAAACTAAGGTGCGGGTACTTGTTGTAGAAGACGAACCGCGTACTGCGGAGTATTTGCAGAAGGGATTGTCGGAGTCGGGTTTCGTGGTCGACATCGCGAACAATGGTGGCGATGGGCTCCACATGGCGGAAGAGACCGACTACGACGTCATCATCCTGGACGTCATGCTGCCAGGTATGGACGGGTGGACGGTCATCAAGTCCATTCGATCCAAGTCCGAGACACCCGTACTGTTTCTGACGGCGCTGGATGATGTGGCGGATCGTGTCAGAGGCTTCGAGTTGGGGGCAGACGATTACCTGGTCAAGCCCTTCGCCTTTGCCGAGCTCCTTGCCCGTATCCGGCGTTGCTTGCGCCAAAGCACCTCGAAGGAGTCCGAGCGATTGCGCATTGCCGATCTGGACATCGACGTGCTTGGAAGGCGGGTATTCCGGGGAACTACCCGCATTGAATTGACGAATCAGGAGTTCTCGCTGTTGCACCTGCTCATGCGCCGGAGAGGGGAGGTGCTGTCGCGAACCACGATCGCGTCCCAGGTCTGGGACGTCAACTTCGACACGGATACCAATGTCGTTGACGTCGCGATCCGGCGCCTGAGATCCAAGGTGGATGATCCCTTCGATCAAAAGCTGATCCATACCGTACGGGGAATGGGCTATGTCCTCGACCCAGAGCGCGGCCGGTGACGGAATGAGGCCCGGGACTTCGATAACCCCGCTGTCACTGACGAGGCGGCTTGGGCTCTTCTTTGCATTGGTACTGTCTATCGCGCTGGCCAGCATGGGCGCCTTTGCTTACTACTCGCTCGCCGCGCAACTCGAGGCCAGAGACGATGAGGTTGTAAAGGGAAAACTCGAACAGGTCGAGCATTTCTTGCGCGAGGTGGACGGGGTGCAGGGCGTCCCGGCGGCGCAGCATCGCTTCGATGATCTGGTGCGAGGTTACTCGGACCTCATCGTTCGCGTCACGGCGCTGGATGGCCGGCTTTTGTTTCGCACGGGCAACGATGCATTGCTGGAAGGCACTGACCAAGCGGCGGTCACGGGAAAGTCATCGCTCATGTTCCAGTCCGCCGATGCGGTGTTGGGGCGAGACGGTACGCGGGCGACGGTGTTCGTGGCGAAGTCTGGCGAGGACAGGAAGCAGGTGACTGCGCGATTCCGGACGACGCTCGTGCTTGGTACCACCGTCGGTGTGATATTGACGGCCCTGGTGGGGGCGGCCATTACGCGCCGTGAGCTGGAGCCGGCGCACGTACTTATCAAGCAGATCAACCGGATCAGTGTGGAACGGCTGAGCTACCGGGTGGACATGCCACCCAAGCCCACCGAAGTGCGTGATATCGCCTCTGCGTTCAATGCGATGCTGCAACGCCTCGAGGATGGTTATCAGAAGCTGTCGCGGTTCTCCGCCGATCTTGCCCATGATTTGCGCACGCCGCTTAACAACCTCATTGGACATGCCGAGGTCGCCTTGTCACGAGACCGCACCGGGCCCGAGTATGTCGCCTTGGTGGAGGAAAGCCTGGTCGAATACCAGCGACTTGCGAGGATGATCGATGCGATGTTGTTCCTCGCGCGAGCTGACAGTGCCAATGTGGCGCTCGAGTTGACGGAACTCCAGTTGAATGCAGAACTTCGCAAGTTGTCCGCCTACTTTTCGGTGCTTGCAGAGGAGCGAAGCGTCGTAATCAGGGTAAGCGGGGATGCCACCCTGGTCGCTGATGCCATTCTGTTCCAGCGTGCGATCAACAATGTTCTGTCAAATGCGGTCCGTCATGCGTGGCCGAATTCGATGATAGATCTGGTGGTGCGCCGCGAAGCGGCACATTGTTGCATCGACATCACGAACGTTGGAGACCCAATCCCGGAGCGGGAACTTTCCCTCATCTTTGATCGGTTCTTCCGTGGGGATAGGGCGAGATCCAACTCGTCACAGTCCACGGGGCTGGGCCTGGCCATCGTCCTGTCGATCATGGAGCTCCATGGCGGCGACGCGTCAGCCGTGAGCGGCTTGGATGGGAAGACACGCTTTACATTGCGCTTCCCGCTCAACGGTGCTGAAGCCTCAGCGCGGGTTTCGGTGGGTAGGCCGAGTCAGGACCGACCAGTCGTTGGGTAGAGTGGTGCAATGAGCCCGATTGCCTATTTGTAATCGCCGGGCAAGGCTGCAGCATGCGTACAATTTATACACTCGTTTTCATAGATCAACGAAGTCTCTAGAAAGGAGATGACTATGAAAACGAAGAAACACGCCTTGCTGTTTGCGGCGTTGCTGTTGGGTGGGATGTCGGCTTCGTATGCTTTGGAAATGACCGGGTTGAAACCGGGCGTGCCTGCGTCGACGGCGACGGCGCAGGCGATGGCGAAGCGTCACGCGACCTTGTATGGCGATCCAGCCGGCCAATCTCAGGCCAGTCGCATTATCGACGTGAAGCCAGGGATGCGGTATGTCAACGTGGACTCTGGCGAGACGGTGGCGTTTCGGGCCGGCGAGAAGATCGTCGCATGGACCTTCGCCCAGATGGTCAGGGATACGAGTGTGGACCTTGGCTTGTTGATGCCGGATCTGCCGGGTAGCGCTGGCGTGCGCGTCTATATTGATAGAAGCGACCTCTTCACAGGTGGCTGAACGTTGCTGAACCGGTGAACTACAGGCCCCGCACAATGCGGGGCCTTTTTCATCGTCATTGGCGTCGGTTCTGCCGCTTAGCAATACACGAGGCGATGGGAAGTTGTAGCACGCGCCACCGCATCATGAACGGCACCGGATTGACGCCGATGGAGGGAAAAAAAGCTTGCCCTCCGGGGAGGGCAAGCTTCGGAAGCTTTCGCCATCGGGATAAAGCGAAAGAGCACCAAGAGCCAAGCAACTGACGGGTGCCTGGCTCCCCCACAGAGGTCGGTCTGAGTTTCAGGGACGGCTTGCGTCAAATTCCGCGTGCGCCATCGGTGAACACATCACGCGGCCCAATACGCGAGCCGTCGGTAAATACGTCACGCTGGCCGAGGCGTGCTCCGTCGGTGAACACGTCGCGCTTGTCGATGCGTGCACCGCCGGCGTAAATGTCGTTGACTGCGGCGCGTCCGCCGTCGGTGTAGGGGTCGCGGGGACGGTGGATCTGGCCATCAGGGGTAGCAGCGATGGCGGAGCCGGCGGCAGCAATCGTGAGGGCAGCAGCAATCAGGGCAGTGTGAATCGTCTTCATGGAATCTCTCCGGAGTCAATGTTTGTGAGTCTCTAATCGCTCACCGTGTTCACAGTCTAGCTACCGGACCTGCTCCACTGAATTACCCGCGTATTACGTAAGCACCCGGTGAACCCGTCTTGAAGGGGACCCGCGTAGCAAGGAGCATCGTGTCCATCTAGTTCTAGGTGGACACGTGGACACTATCGAAGAGAGCGCGCCAATACGGCGCCGACGTCGGCATAGCGCCGAGTTCAAGGCCAAGGCAGTGCAGGAGTGCATGCAGCCGGGTGTTTCGATCGCGGCGATAGCCCTGCACCATCGCCTCAATGCGAATCTGCTGCGGCGCTGGGTCGCCGAGCAGGAAGCAAAGAATGGCGCGCCTGAGGACCGCGAGTTGATGAGGGTGCCGCAAGGCGAGTTCATCCCGTTGCGGATCGGCGAGCCGACCACTGCCGTGCCGGACATCCAGATCGAAGTCCGCCGTGGCGCGACGACGATCAGTCTTCGCTGGCCGGGATCGGCCGCAGCGCAGTGCGCCCAGTGGCTGCAAGGGTGGTTGCGTTGATTCGGGTGGACGCGATCTGGTTGGCCGTGGAGCCGCTGGACATGCGCGCCGGTACCGAAACGATCCTCGCGCGGGTCGTCAAGGTGTTCGGCGCGGCACGCCCCCACCACGCCTACCTGTTTGCCAATAAGAGTTCGACGCGCATGAAGGTGCTGGTCTACGACGGCTTCGGCATCTGGCTGGCCGCGCGGCGCCTCAACAAGGGGCGCTTCATCTGGACGAACGGCGACCAGGCGATCGCCACGGCGCTCAATCCCGAGCAATTGCGTGCGCTGGTGACGGGGCTGCCTTGGCAGACGCTCACCCACGACCACGCGATCACGGTCGTGTAATACCCCCAAAGCCGTAAACTGGCTTCCTTCCAGAGGACTTGGGGTTCTGGCAGACTCGCCGCATGAACCTACCCACCAACCTCGATGCCCTGAGCCCGGACGAACTGCGCACACTGGCTGCGCAGTTGATGGCCCAGGTCGGCGAGAAGGACCGGGAGTTGCGGTACCGGCAAGCCAAGATCGACCAGCTCACACACGAGCTGGCCATCCACAAGCGCTGGAAGTTCGGCAAGCGCAGCGAGCAACTGACATCTGAACAGGCGAGTCTGCTGGACGAAGCCATTGACGCAGACCTCGAGGCGATTGAGACCGAACTGGAAGCGCTCCTGCCGTCGTCCAAATCTGAAGCCAAGAGCAAGCCCAAGCGCCAGGCATTGCCGCCGCAGTTGCCGCGCACCGACATCCACCACGAGCCGGACGCAGAGACCTGCACCTGTGGGTGTGCGCTCAAGCGCATTGGCGAAGACATCAGCGAGAAGCTGGACTACACGCCGGGCACGTTCACCGTGGAGCGTCACATCCGCGGCAAATGGGTGTGCGATCAGTGTGAGACGCTGGTGCAGACGCCGGTGCCACCCCACGTCATCGACAAAGGCATCCCGACGGCCGGACTGCTGGCACATACGCTGGTGTCCAAGTTCGGCGACCACCTTCCCCTGTATCGGCAGGAGCGCATCTATGCGCGCGCCGGTCTGGCCATCCCGCAATCGACACTGGGCGCGTGGGTGGGCATCTGTGGCGTGCGTCTGCAACCGCTGGTGGACGCCCTGCAAGAAGAGGTTCTGAGCCACGGTGTTCTGCACGCCGACGAAACGCCAGTGCAGATGCTCGCGCCCGGCAATGGCAAGACGCACCGCGCCTACCTGTGGGCCTATGCGCCGAGCGAGTTCGAGAAGATGCGCGCGGTGATTTACCAGTTTGCGCCCAGCCGCAGCGGCGAGCACGCTCGCGCGTTCCTGGGGCAGTGGCAAGGCAAGCTGGTATGTGATGACTTCGCCGGCTACAAGGCCAGCTTCGACGGTGGCGTCACTGAGATCGGTTGCATGGCCCATTCGCGGCGCAAGTTCTTTGAACTGCACGACAAGCACAAGAGCGAATTGGCGGGCCAGGCACTGCGCTACATGGTGAGCTTGTACGAGATCGAGGCGCAAGTGCGGGATGCTGAGCCAGACCAGCGCCTGGCAGCGCGGCAACAAAGGGCTGGCCCGATTCTAGAGCGGCTGCACGCCTGGCTCGAGGAACAGCGACGCCGCGTCCCAGACGGCTCGGCGATCGCGCGGGCCATTGACTACAGCCTCAAGCGGTGGCCGGCTCTCGTGCGTTACCTCGACGACCCGACGGTGCCCATCGACAACAACCACGTCGAGCGACAGATCCGGCCGGTTGCCCTGGGTCGCTCCAATTGGTTGTTTGCAGGCTCACTGCGCGCCGGTCAACGCGCGGCTGCCGTCATGAGCCTGATCCAATCGGCCAAGCTCAACGGGCACGATCCCTACGCCTATCTGAAAGACGTCCTCACGCGACTGCCGACCCACAAGGCGGCCGACATCGCCGAACTGCTCCCGCATCGCTGGACGCCCAGCGCCACCTAGCTGGCAAGACGGGTTCACCGGGTGCTTACCGTATTACGATCCTGTCATAAAAAAATGCCTCCCGGTTGGGAGGCACAAACTCTCTTGAATTAACAAGAAAGTGTCGATTCTTTTGAGCTCGCTCAGAACTTGTGGCGTACGCCTACGACGACGCCGGTCTGATCCTTGCCAGGGACAACGTTGGTCGGGCTGCCGGTCGTCGAGTTGTAGCCGTTCATGCCCAGCTGCGAGTTGCCGCGGTTCAGTGCATAACCGACGTTCATATACACATCGGTACGCTTCGAGAAAGCGTAATCTGCCGAGGCAACGAACAGGAACGGGTCTGCGCCAGAATTGCGGCTGTCCGTGTAGTAGGCGGCGCCGGTCAGCGTCAGTGCGGGCGTCAGGCCATAGCGCAGGCCGGCCCAGTAAATGTTAGAACCGTTCGTCGGCAGCGCACCGACATTGCCGTTGTACCAGCGATAACCAATAAATGCCTTAGCCGGTCCGAAAGCGTAGCTCGCGCCAATTAGAGCGCGGCGGTCCTTGCGGTCGGCCGTGGCGACGGTGCTGCCCTGGATCTCGTCGTACACCGCGCCGACAGCGAGGGCGCCGGTTTCATACATGAGCGATACGCCCATGTTTCGATCGACCTTGTAGTTCCCCGGCACTTCGCCGCCGCCGGTGCGGCTAAAGCTGTAGAGGCCGGTGACCGTCAGGCCACTGAAGATGCCACGGTACTTGATAGCATTGTCAGCGCGACCCGCCAAGACGTCATCCATCTTGAAGAGCGAGTAGCGCGGCGCGAAGCCCATCGGGTCGAGTTGCAGCGTGGTGTCATACATTGGTGTCGTTTGACGACCCAACGTCAGTTGACCATATTTGCTACCCAATCCTACGAAGGCACTACGATCAAAAAGACGGGTGCTGTTGTTCTGTGCGCCGGTGTCGAACGAAATGCCGCTTTCCAATTCGAAGATGGCTTTCAGACCGCCGCCAAGGTCTTCGACGCCACGCAGGCCCCAACGCGACGTCGACATGTTGCCGGAGGTCATGCGAACCTGGTTCGAGCCACCGGGCGAAGCCGATGGGACGTTGCTCAGATACTCGATACCCGCGTCGGCCACACCATACAGCGTGACGCTCGATTGAGCGAATGCGGTTGTAGCGAACAGACCGAGGGATGCGACGGCAATGCGACTAATCTTCATGGATTCTCCTCATTAAGACCCGAAATTAATTTGGTGGGGGCGAGTATAGAAATCTGCAGATGACGGTCAGATTGCGAAGTAATTACGTGGGGTCACTTCGTCGCGTGATGACGACAAGGTGGAACGTACCGGGGTTATGTGGATTGACATGGCTTTCGCGCGGACGCGTCAACCTGTGTGCGCGCGAACATTGCGGGCCGGTAATGGGAAACTCACGAAAAGAGGTCGCTTCTCTCGAAGCAAGATCGACTGCCTTTGCAATACGCTGCGGGTTCCGATCTAGTTGGAGAGTAAGGATGGACACGCCATACGTCGCAAAATGGGCGCGTAGCGAAGACAGCGTTCATGAGCAAGCGCTGCGACTTCGCACACGGAGGTTCGAGCTGCTGTCTGCAAATATTGCAAATGCGGATACGCCGAACTACAAGGCGCGCGATATCGACTTCAGCGCCGAGTTGGATAGGGTGATGGGCAGTGGCCAGAATTTTGCGGGCATGACCATGACTTCGCCGCGACACATCGAGGCAAGCAAGCCCGCGCTGGAAGAGGATCTGATGTATCGCGTCCCCCTGCAGTCGAGTATGGACGGCAACACCGTGGAGATGGACGTCGAGCGTGTGGCGTTTGCAGAGAACGCGCTGCGGATGCGGTTCTCCATTCAAAAGACTGCCGACGAGTACAAGGACATGCTCAAGCTCTACCAGGACATGCGGCCCTAGCGGGGAAACCGCGACTACTGGCAGGGCGGCTTGGGTGCGGCGACAGCGCTGGACGCGTCTCTGGAAGACGGCTCCGGTGTGCTCGCTGCGGATTCCTGCTTCGACGGATGTTTGGCTGTGCGATGTCGCGGGTTGGCCGCCCAGGCAACCCGTTGGTCGCGGGAGGCGTATCCCGTGTCTGAATGTCCAATGGCGAGGGTGTGCCACTGGGTCGGCTTCTCGCTGAGTCGATCACCGGTCGCAGGAGCCGGCAAAGCGTAGGCCAGCAAGGCAGAGCATGCGACGGCGCTAATCATCTGTATGGTTCCTGGACGGATGACATGAGGATCCTGTCATCCGCAAGATAGTACGCTCAGATTGCGGGCACATTACCAACGCATTACGGCGGGGCATTGGGGCGCTGACTCGTTGAGCTTTGTTGTTGCAATGCGGGGCACACTAGTTGCTAATAGTGTGCAACGGCGTGAATGCCGATTCAGACTGACTGGAGCCCGCGACAATGACCGAAAAGCTGCGCCTGGACATTCCTGTCTTGCTTCCTGGCCTTCCCGATTCCTCTGATCCCTGTGTAGAACGGTTGCTGTCCGAACTGAGAGGGAAAGAGGGCGTCGAGGCGGCGCATATAAAAACTGCAAATGTTGATAGCGATTCACAGATATGTGTCCACTACGATCCCGCAGCGATTTCCCTTGCCCGCATCCGGGAGCTGGTGACAAGCACGGGTGCGGTGATTTCGTCGCGGTTTGGTCATGTGCTTTGGCAATTGAAGGGCGTCTGGCACGAACGACGAGCGCGAACCGTAGCTAGCCAACTGCGGGCCTTGCCCGGCGTCATCGAGGCCGAAGTCAGCGCCTCCGGCATAGCGCGCGTCGAATTCGACAACGATCGGATCTCCGCGGCAGGGATCGAGCAGGCCCTGTCAAAACGCGGGCTCGCGCCGGTTGAGATCGGTGCCCGGAAGAGCGGTCATGCAGACCATGAACACCGCGAAGGCGTCAAGGATCATGCACATGGGGAAGGCGAGGGGCATGAGGCCCACGCACACGGCAGCGTGTTTGGCCCGAATACTGAGCTAATCTTCTCCCTGATCTGTGGGGCCTTGCTTGGTCTCGGATTTGCCGTTGGTAAGCTGTTCGGCAGCCTGCCAGCATGGATTCCGGTTGCCTTCTTTGTCGGCGCGTATTTTTTTGGTGGTTTCTATACCGTTCGGGAAGCGATAGAGAACCTCCGGCTAAAGAAGTTCGAAATCGACACACTGATGCTGGTAGCCGCCGCAGGGGCGGCGGCGTTAGGCGCTTGGGCGGAAGGCGCGCTACTTCTCTTTTTGTTCAGTCTCGGCCACGGGCTCGAACACTACGCCATGGGGCGCGCCAAGCGGGCGATCGAAGCGTTGGCGGCGCTCGCACCGGCTACAGCAAGTGTGCGGCGTGAAGGCGAGGTACGAGAGGTCCCCGTCGAGGAATTGCAGGTGGGGGATGTGGTGGTGGTTCGGCCGAACGAACGCCTCCCCGCCGATGGTTTTCTGGTAAAGGGGGCTTCCGCAGTCAATCAAGCGCCGGTTACTGGCGAAAGCATCCCGGTCGACAAGCAGCCCGTGGATGACGCCGCCGCAGCCAGGAGGAAGCCCGATGCCGTAGGGGCCGTGTCCCGCGTGTTCGCCGGAACCATCAATGGCGCCGGCGCCATTGAAGTGGAAGTGACGCGCCTTTCCACGGACAGCGCCCTGGCGAAAGTCGTCAAGATGGTCAACGAGGCCGAAGCGCAAAAGTCACCGAGCCAGCGGTTCACTGAGAAGTTCGAACGGATCTTTGTTCCTGCAGTGCTTGTGCTGGCGGTATTGCTGCTGTTTGCAGGGCTAGTGATCAATGAGCCGTTCAGTGCGACCTTCTACCGCGCCATGGCGGTGCTGGTTGCCGCCAGCCCATGCGCGCTCGCCATCGCGACACCGAGCGCGGTGCTGTCGGGGGTAGCGCGCGCCGCTAGAGGGGGTGTACTGATCAAGGGCGGGGCGCCGCTCGAAAACCTGGGTTCACTGAAAGCCATTGCATTCGATAAGACGGGGACGCTGACGGAGGGGCGCCCCCGTATTACCGATGTGATGGTCGCCGAAGGAGTAGCTGAAGCGGAATTGTTGAGCGTAGCGGTCGCCGTGGAGTCGCTCAGCGACCACCCGTTGGCTGCGGCCATTGCCCGCGATGGCCGCAAGCGCCTGGAAGGCAGTTCCATCCCGGAAGCGTCTCATCTCCAAAGCTTGACCGGACGCGGGGTCACGGCGACGTTGTGCGGTAAGACCGTCTGGATTGGCAAGCCTGACATGTTCGGCGCCGACGGGATTGCACCGCTTAGCGAATCGATGGCGAGCGCAGTGCAGACGCTGCGCAGCACTGGCCGCACGACAATGATCGTCAGGCAGGGAGATCGGGACCTCGGCGCCATTGGGCTGATGGACACGCCGCGCGCCTCGGCGCGCGCTGCCCTCGAGGCACTGCGCAGGCTGGGTATCACACGCATGATCATGATCTCCGGCGATCACCAGCGCGCAGCCGAAGCCGTCGCCAAGGACGTAGGTATCGATGAAGCCTGGGGCGATCTGATGCCTGAGGACAAGGTCAAAGCCATCCAGACGTTGCGCGCGGAAGCCAAAGTGGCCATGGTCGGCGACGGCGTCAACGACGCGCCGGCAATGGCCAACGCCACGGTGGGCATCGCAATGGGTGCGGCAGGTTCAGATGTGGCACTGGAAACGGCGGATGTTGCGCTGATGGCCGACGACCTCCAACACCTGCCTTTTGTGGTCGGTTTAAGCCGACATACGCGGGCCATCATCCTTCAGAACGTGTATATCAGCCTCGGCGTCGTGGCGTTCCTTCTGCCAGCCACGATCCTCGGCCTCGGTATCGGGCCCGCCGTGGCCATGCATGAGGGGTCGACGCTGATCGTCGTGTTCAATGCGCTTCGACTGCTAGCCTATCGCGACAAATCCCCATGACGGGCCCCGGCCGCAATGATGGCGATGCCAGATGCGGCGGCAGCTATGGCCGCCGACTCATTTGGCGGCATTGCCGCAACTTCCACAGAACTTTGCGTCGCGTGGGAGTAAGGTGCCGCATCGACTGCACGGCGCCGGAGCCAGTGAACTGCCGCATTGCTGGCAGAAGCGCGCGCCCTGGGCGCTCACCGTGCCGCAGTTGGGGCAGTGGACGCCGGCGGGGCTTTGTGGTGGCAAAGGATTCCCATAGCCGTAGCTGCCGCCACCATCATGATGACCTCCTCGACGACCGTGCTCACTTCCGCCGCCGTGATGACCGCCGCTGTGACGGCCCATGAGCCTTTCCAAGAAACCCATCATTCCTCCTAAGTGGATGGATCGTCGCTGCGGCCCCGTGGTGTCGGGTGCTGCGACGACTTGCGCTGCTACGCGTCAGCCAATGCCTGTAGTAAATAGTCTGTAGTGACTACAGGGTCAATGGTCGGTGGATGCGAAGAACGGAATAAGTTGAATACGAGGCTCTTTCTTTCGAAAACGTCATGATCCCGATAGTTGCTGGCCATGTCGTGAGAGCGCATGGAAGGCGGGCTGTCTATCGGCTTGGCGCAAGGGTTTCCGTGAGGATGGCATCCCGCTGAGGAGCCTCGGGGAGGCCAGGAGCTTTGCCTTCCGGGCATCCGGGTGCGTGAAAGATTGCTGCAGGCGGGGTGCCACCCCGTGTCGCTGCGGCCACCTGCCCCGGCTCAGCGGTGGGGGTGCCGGGGCCGATCGGCGCCGTATAGCTTGCCACCAGATACACCGGCCGCCGCTTGACTTCATTGAACAGACGCCCAACATATTCCCCGAGCACGCCTAGGAAAACCAGTTGCAGGCCGCCCAGCAGAAGCAGGGCGGTCATCATGGATGGGTAGCCGTGTACGGGGTCGCCGTAGAGCAGCGTCTTGCCAACGATGAAGGCGGCCATGCCAAAGGCGGGAACGGCAACAAGCAGGCCGATCGAGGTTGCAAACTTGAGCGGCACGGTGGAAAAGGCAGTGATGCCATCCACGGCAAAACGCAACAGCTTGCGGTAGTTGAACTTGGTCGTCCCGGATGCCCGCGCGTCACGCCGATACAAGACGGCCGTCTGCCGGAATCCTATCCAGGCATACAGCCCCTTCATGAAGCGGTGCTGCTCCCGGAGTTGTCCGAGTGCGGCAACGGCACGACGGCTCATGACGCGGAAGTCGCCGGTGTCGGCCGGAATCTCCGTATCGCTGAGCTTGCCCATCAGGCGGTAAAACCAGTGCGCGGTGAACTTCTTGAGGAACGATTCGCCATCCCGGGAAGTGCGCGTGGCGTACACCACGTCGAACCCCTCGCGCCATTTCTCGATCAACGACGGAATCAGTTCGGGCGGATCCTGCAGATCGGCGTCGATGATCACAACGGCGTCGCCGCTTGCCACGTCGAGGCCCGCCGTTAGCGCGGCTTCCTTGCCGAAGTTGCGACTCAGCTCGACAATGCCGACGCGCGCTTCGGCCGCCTTGAGATTGTGTGCAACCGCCAGTGATCGATCGCGGCTGCCATCGTCCACGTAGATAATCTCGTAGTCCGATGCCAATCCATCCATCACGCGGAGAAGCCGAAAGTGAAACTGTGGCAGGACAGCTTCTTCATTGAAGAGCGGTACGACGACCGAGATCTTCTCTGGCAGCAGGCTGGCGGCATTCATCGCATCGCTCCATTCATGAACGTCCAATTTGCATGGAGTACGTAGTTGACCAACATGACGAAAATTGTCGAGAGGATTTGAGCAACCAGGTAGTGAAGCCCCAATGCTAGTCCAGCCCACATCAGAAGTGAGTTAAGAAAGAACGCCAGCGCGGAAACGAGAATGAACCGTCCGAAAGTGGCGCGTTGTGGTCGGACTGGTGTGAACACCCATCGGCTGCTGATGCAGTAGTGCGTCAGAAGGCCTGCAACACTGCCGGCGGCAGACGCCGGTAGCGCTGCAACCCCGAAACCGACCAGCGTGATCAGTGTTGCGTAGTGTGTAGCGGTTGCCGTCGCCCCCGCGCCCAGAAACCGTACAAATCGTGATGGGATGTTCATGGTTTTTGCACCAGAACGTTGACGCCATGTCGTCCGATCACAGTTGTGTTGCCGCCGAGCAGCGGTCTCAGTCGATGAAACGTCTCGTGCCGCATGACCGCGAGCTTGTGACCAGGGGTCAGCCATCGCTGCGCAAAAGCTTCTTCATTAGCAATCCACTTGTCGGGCTCGACCGAGAAGCCGAGATCCAGCTCGGATCTGGCCCCGACAATGATCGGTTCTCGTTCGGCGTAAAACGCCAGACCTCGGTCAATCTGGCCCACGTTGAACAGTTGTGTGTTGTCGCGGGACGCCGCCTTGGCTTCCAAGCCAAGTGGTTTGATGGAGAGGGACCCAAACGCCCGAGACGCCATCAAGCCAGCCTGAAGGCTGGCCAGCGTCGCCAGCGAAGCGACGGCAACCGCGCAGAGCCTGTGGCCGCGCAGGGCGATCCCAAAGGCCAGGAAGCCACCGATGACCAGAATGCCCATCGTGATGGCGCCCCAGGTATGCAATGAGGCCGGATTGCTGATATTGAGCTTCAGTACCGCATTCGACATTGTCGGATGCCATAGCAGCACGGCGATGGCAACGCCGAGCACAGGCATGGCAAGAAAGCTTGCCGCCAGTGTGGGGCGGGCTGCAGTCATGGATCTGTACGCGAGCAAGACGGCCACCGGTGGTAAGGCGGGCAGGATATAGAGCGGCAGCTTCGAGCGCGAAATCGAAAAGAAGGCAATGACAACGACTACCCACAGCGACAGAAACAGTCGTGCGTCGAAGCCAGGCGTTGCCTGTGCGCTGCGAGAGCGGAGTGCGATAGCACGGGGAATCAAGCCCATGAACGGCAGGACGCCTGCCGCACCAACGGCCAGGAAGAACCAGAATGGCTTGTCCCGCTCGTGAACCGAGGACGAGAATCTCGCGAAGTGTTCGTGGATGAAGAAGTAATTCAGAAATTCGGGGTTGCGCTGGGACACCACGACAAACCAAGGCATGGTGATGGCCACCGCAAGCAGGCTCCAGCGCCAGAATCTCGCGCTAAAAAATGCGGAAAATTGTCGAGTGACCGCCCCGTATAGCAGCAGCGTGATTCCTGGCAGTACCAGGGCAATCAGGCCTTTGGCAAGAAATGCCAGACCGACCAACAACCAGATCAGGGGGTATAAGCGAGGTTCCCGATTCTGGTAGGCCACGGCGAAAACGAGAGCGGCACTGCCGAGCAGTGCGCCGACACCAATGTCTGTTGTTGTCAGATTCGAGCCGAGAATCCAGAGGGGAGCGCCGATGAGCACCAGCGCTGAGGCGAGGCCTATGCGCGTGTCATAGAGCGATCGCGCCGCCCACCATGCGGCGAGTGCGCCCAGCAGTCCCACAAGCGCACTCCAGATCCTTGCTGTCCACTCGGACGGCCCGAAGAGCGTATAGGCGCTGGCGGTCGCCCAATACTGCAGGGGCGGCTTGTCGAAGAACTTGATGCCGTTCAACCGCGGCGTGACCCAATCGCCGGAGACGAACATCTCGCGCGGAACCTCGGCGTAACGACCCTCGTCGGGTTCATAGAGGGGACGCACGGATAGCGTGGACATCCAGAGGACCACCGTGAGTGCGATGGTCAAAGCCATGAAAATCTGTCGCTTCAAGAGACTGCCCGTCCAGGTGTGCGGTGGCCACTGCTACCGCGCTTGGTCAAATGCTCTCAGGGCGCAACGACATAGATGCCGGATGTGGTTCGTCGCCGTCGTGATGTTGGATCATGGAGCAGTTCACGCGGCGCCGCTTGACGCCCCACGAGCCGAGGATGCGATTCACGCGGGAGTCCGAAGGATGGCGACTTGGCCAGCAGAGAGCGAACAGCGGGATTCTAGGGCGCTCACCTGTCGGGGGGATTACGAGATGATGACGGCGCAGTCCGCCGTCGAGTGCTTTGCGGCAGAAGAAGTTGCCTGACGAAGCGTCAGCGTTAGCTCATGGTAACCCAAGTGCTTCGGAGAACGGGCGTCGGGTTCGATGCGTTGGTGCGTAACCATTCGGCAATGTCGCCGCAATGTTCTGCATAGTAAACTTGACGCCCCGCAGTTGTCAGCGGGCCTCATCACCCTTAGTACGCCGGGGTGCAGCCCTCGATGGGATCGGCGGGCGATGCTTATGACAACGCCATGTGTGAAAGCTTCTTTGCAACGCTCGAATGCGAGCTGCTGATGCGTTCGCACTTTGCCACGCATGATGACGCGCGGCGCGCCTTGTTCACTTGGATCGAAGGCTGGTACAACCCACATCGCTTGCACAGCGCGTTGCGCTATCGAAGCCCGCAGGAGTTTGAAAGGATGACCGCCCATGACAAGGATCTGACGCAACACTCAGCCTTCACCGCCCCATCACAAGGAGACAACCCATCGAACTAAGATTCCAATGCAGATCTGTCCGAAAAAACGGGGTAACCCCAATCGTCGGTTTGCCTGGCACTGCGCCCGTCTTGCCAGTCTGCAGGCCGAGCAAGCTTCTCTTCTACATTTTTGATCGCGCTACACCGAGAACTTCGCAGACCAGCTTCACAGGTCGTCCCCCGCCAATGAGGTTGAGCGCGCAAATTATTTTCGCGAGGTCATCACCTCCACTGCCTCACGGAGAATCTCGTTCTCCATGGTCTTCTTGCCCCAGCATGCGCTGTAGCTCACGGACTTGCTTGAGCGCGTCGCTCAGGCTCGATGGCGGCACGACTTCTTCACCAGCCCTAACCGCCGATAGACTGCCGTCCTGGTACAGCTTGCGCCAATGAAGGAGGTGATTCGGATTTCCGCCTTGCTGGCACGCCACCATCAACACCGTCTTGCCCGGCTCACAGCTCTCGCGCTCAATCGAAACACAGTCGTATGCCCCCGCCTGTAAGTTCATTGTAAGGGGGAACTGTGTCCGGCAATTCAGGGGGCCGCTCCAGGCTCGCTCCATCCGGATAGCCCCCCCGAAAGCAAGTAAATCGATTAATTATGCGTAAATGAACTGCGCATAAAATAAGATCGCGTCTTGGCACGACTTCCTAAAGCGAGAGGATACAGGCGATGGCCCAGAATGGTGCAATAGTCTTGGAGGCGCCCAGCGGCGATCCAGATGCCGCTGAGTTGCAAGCGGTGGAGATGGAAGCGACCTTGCAGAGCCTGATGCAGCTTGGATTAGTGACGTCGTGGCTGCGGCTCGCCGACAGCTCGTACCGAGTGGAGGTCGATGGAGAAATCATGGAGCAGCTCTCAGTACTCGGATGGGCGCGCAACTGCTGCCCTCGGCGGGCACCCGAATCTCTGGAGTAGCCGCAACTCCCTCTGAGCGTAAGGCGGCGTAGCTCCAGCAGTCTACGTGCACGTGCGTAATGCATTCGGGAAGCGGCTTCTTGACTGGCCGAGCTCATTTTCGCGGCCCGGTCGGTCGAGCCCGGCGCACACTTTAGATCGTGGATGATTTCGCATGGCAACATGCTTCCGGCGAAGATCACGTTATTTGGATGGGCGAGCGCTGGAGCCGTGAATGGATTCTAGTGCTATGCGGCTCACTAAAGCCCAATTGAAGGTGGCCGGGTGTGACGAGCACGCGCTTGATTGGTTGGACTGACGTCCATGGCCATCATTTGATCATCGGCCGCTGTTTGTAAGGTCTTAAGAGGCCTTCCCTCAGGTCCAGCGATCGCGGCGCAACCGCAAAACCGACTGTCAGGCTCCCTCCTCCTTAGTCGCTCGACACAACGCCCTATCCCCAACTTCCCGGTCGATGGCTCCGCACGTCATCTTCCCGTAATCCTTTCGACAGGTCAGGACCCTAAAATCTGTCATCCGGATGCAAAAATATCGCGTTCGAGACATTGCAACGGCCACCTCGCGGCCCAAGCCCTTTCCGTGAATACGGTCTGCAGACTCGGGATCGAAAAGAAGCGCGTGTCCGTTGCAAAGCCCCAGCACCACGATCCTGCGAGTAGCTTTCGGAAGTGGCACAGGCGACGCGTACGTCTGATCGGCAGAAATTTAACCGTAACTACATGGGCCTGCTCTCAAAACGACGGATTTTGCCTGTCTTGACGATGACACTGGCAATGGTCCTTTGGATGTCGACACTAGCCATTCGCCCGCTGTATGAACCCGATGAGGGGCGTTACGCAGAGGTTCCGCGGGAAATGTTCGTCTCGGGCGACTGGGTCACGCCGCGGTTAAATGGCGTCAAGTTCTTCGACAAGCCACCCCTTCAGTATTGGGCGACCGCCGGCGCCTATACGCTTTTCGGGCCGTCCGAATGGACAGCAAGGATCTGGAGTGCTCTTGTGGGACTGCTGGGCGTACTTGTCGCATGGTGGGCTGCGCAAAAGCTCTATGACAAGCACGTTGGCCTGGCTTCAGCGTCGGTACTTATCGGCGCACCCTTATGGATTCTCGGCTCGAATCTGACAACGACGGACATCGGCGTCGGCTCACTGCTCGGCAGTGCGGCTCTCGTTTTCGCTGTGGCTTACCAGCGTCGGGACTATCGCTTATACCCGATTATCTGGCTGTTGGTCGGTCTGGCATTTCTTGCCAAAGGCCTGATCGCTCTCGTATTGCCAGCAATAACGCTGGCGCTGTACGTGGCGATCACGCGACAGCGATCCGCGTTCTTCAGCGGGAAATTCTGGCGCTGGAGTCCGCTTGCGGTGGCAATCACAGCGCCTTGGTTCATTGTGGTGTCCTTGCGCAACCCCGAATTTCTGAACTACTTCTTTATCCACGAACACTTCGCAAGGTTTTCTTCCGCGATACACGAGCGAGACAAGCCAGTCTGGTTTTTCCTTGCCGTTGCCGCGGCGGGTGTGCTGCCGTTCATTGGCTTGATCCCTCGTGCTTTCTCTTTCTGGTCTCGCAGCGCTCGGGCGACGCAGCACTTCGATTCGAGATTGTTTTTGTCACTCTGGGTTGTTGTTGTCCTTACCTTCTTCTCGATCTCCCGCTCCAAGCTGCCGCTGTATATCCTGCCAGCCTTTCCACCGATGGCGGTGCTGCTTGCGCACCGTGCTATGTCCGGAGTCCGCCCCACGTTGGCTGCAAGCTTTCTTGCCATGCCAGTGCTCGCGGTGACGATCGGCTTCCTGCTGTGGCATCCGACCTTGTCAAATGCGCTACTGAAGCGCGACGTCAGCGATCCGGCAACGTTGCAGACCTGGGGCTCCATCACCGTAGGCATTCTCGCGATCGGTGGCTTTCTGGCCTTTGGGATCGCCCTGCGCGGCCGCAGGCTCTGCGCGGTTGCCGTCGCTTCGCTGGCGACGCTGGCCGGCCTTCAGGCTGGCTTGATGGCGTCTCGGGCGTTTGGATCCCTCTCCATCAAACCACTTGGCTTGGAAGCCAAGGCGGCGTCCCGCGTTGACACAGAACTGTTCGACGTGGGACAAATTGACCGAGGCCTAGCATTCTACACCGAGCGATTACCTACCATTGTCGGCGCCAGATCCGAGCTAGATCTTGGCTTCTCGGTCGAGCCTGGAAAGTGGATTGCTAATGAAGAGGCCTTTGCGCAGCGATGGAAGACCCCTGGTCACAAGCTCGCGGTCATGCGGCACGAGACGTTCGTCGTGATCATCGCCCCATGCTGGCATGCCGGTCATCTTCAAGCCGTGTTTGATCACTACAAAGGCGTGCTTGGGATCGACCCTGCTCTGATCCAGACGCGGCGGCGAGGGATAAAGTCCACGCGCTAACTGATTGTCTGGTAAGCCTGGTGCACGATGGCAAGCCACACACATAGAAGCATACTGACCCGCTCCTTTGAAAATACGCTGCGCATCGTTCAGATTTGGCGGCTGCAGTTCGTCGGATTGCCGCTCCATGGCGCGGGAACGCACCATCGCCAAAACGTTTTCTGTGATCCGCCAATCAGGTTCATCCGCGGCCACGCTATAAGTGCCCGAGAACGCGATTCCGAGTCCAATTACTGCCACAAGGAGCAGCGAGACAAGGATCGAAAGTCCGAAGGTTTTCATTGCGCGTTCACCTCTGTTTCGGCAGCGTCAGAATAGTTACGGCGTAAATTCTAGTTCGATACGTGGCTGGGAGGTGCACAGCAAGGAAAATCCCGGCCTGCCCGCGCTCGGCCTTCGGGCCAATTGCGCTGGGGGACTGGGCGCTTACTGCATCAACGAAGTCCGGTTGCAGTTCCGGCAGCGGATCGTCGTTGGCCCATTCTCCAAGCACGACGCGTGCCTGACAGGACATTGCCGCCACGTCATTATCCCGTAATGGATTCCAGCGATGACGAGTCGATATGGATTCAGATACGCCCACGAGATCACTAGTATTTTGTCCGTTTGTGCAGGGAGCGCAGAAGCTGGCGCCGGGCTAGCTGCAAATGCCACATGAACGGAGAAGTGGACCAAAAGAGCGGACTGCGACCTGCCGCTCTCCCGCCAGCCTCGAGCATGAAAGTTCTACATGTTTTGGTGTGAGTTACATTGGACGCGACGCGAGAATCCCCGTACATTGCCGCGGCGCGCCGACAAAAGGTGCTCGGTGCCTTGCGGCGTCAGTTATTGCATACTGTTGCACGCTTGCGAGCATCGCTCGCAGGCCTTCGCACAGTCCAGACAATGTTGCGCTGCGTGCTTGGCGCATTCAGCACCGCATTCTTCGCAAATTCGAGCGCATAGCTGGCAAATCTCCTTTGAGTGTTCGCTTGCGCGAGACATAGCAGCAGCAGCAAACGCACAAATTTGTGCACAGTCTATATCGAGCTCTATACACTTCCGCATTTCATCGACGTTCCGTTCTCGCAGGCAGGAAGCTGCACAATGATTGCAGGCGACTGCGCACGCGTGACAGGCATCAATACACGCTCTGAGGTCCTCATGTGGCATGACAAATCTCCTTCGGAATAGTTTGATCGGCGTATTGGAAATACGCCATTCCAACAACAGCAATTCGCGCGCCAGACTTGCTCGTATGGGGACCCGCCAACATCGCCCTCGTGGTGGGATCGGCTGCTGCCGAGTGCGACGAGCATGCGGAACCTGTTGTCGCAGTGGGGCACCGCATAGCAAATGGCCTCAAATTGAAATGCACAATCAGTCGGCCCGATTACCCGCTGCGCGCATGCTGCGCTCCCATATATCGATGGTGATCTAAAGCACGCGCTTACCGAGCGTGCCCGCGCCTTGATCGTCGCTGACCGACGGGCCATCGTGACACCGTGGGAACACCTGCGGCTGCCACACGAGGTCGACGGCTCCGCCGGCGCCTTCCGCGCTCCGCTGTCGACCTACATCCTGGGCATGGACAACGATTACGAGGACATCCAGGCCTGGCTGGCCCTGCACAAATCCCCGGCCACGCAGCGCGCCTATCGCAAGGAAGCCGAACGGCTGATCCTGTGGGCCATCGTCGCGCGAGGGAAGGCCCTTTCATCCTTGACGACCAAGGATGCAACGACTATCGGACATTTTTGCACAGACCCACGCCGCGCGAGTGCTGGGTTGGACCCCCGCGGCCACACACGTCGCCGGACTGGCGCCCGTTTGTCGACAACCTCTCGGCGCGCTCGGTCGCCCATGCGCTGACCGTGCTCAGCGCGCTGTTCCGCTGGTTGGTGGAACAGCGCTATGTACTGGCCAACCCCTTGGCGGGCATCAAGGTGCGCAGTAACCAGCGTGCCATGGCCGTGGAAATCACCCACGCCTTCACCGATGGAGATGGCTGCTGGTGCGCACCATCGCCAACGGCCTCGAGTGGTCGTACGGCTGGCAAGCCGCGGCCGCACAGCGGCTTCGCTTCCTGCTGGATTTCGGATACGCGACGGGACTGCGGATCAGCGAATTGGCCAATGCCGCGTTGCGTCATCTCGACGTCGACGCCGCGGGCGATCACTGGCTGCACCTGGTCGGCAAAGGTGGCAAGCCCGCTAGGGTTACATTGACGCCCTTGGCGCGGACGGCGCTGGAACGCCACCTGCTGGAGCGCGGGCTCCCTGTCAGCCTCGCTCGCTGGAACCCACCTAAGCCCATAGTCGGTAGCCTGGATGGTGGCGAAACCGGTATCACGCCCCTGCGCCTGTGGGAAGTCATGCACCGATTCTTCAGGCTCGCAGCGAACACGATTGAAGGCGATCATCCAGCGTTGGCAGAGAAGCTCCGACGGGCGATACGACAGTGGATGCGCCACAGCCACGCGACGCACGCACTGGCGAAGGGTGTCGAACGTAAGCGCCCGGTGAACCCGTCTTGAAGGGAAGCAGGAGAGCAAGGAGCATCGTGTCCATCTAAATTCTTGGTGGACACGTGAACACTATCGAAGAGAGCGCACCAGCGCGACGCCGACGTCGGCACAGCGCCGAGTTCAAGGCTAAAGCCGTCCAGGACTGCCTGCATCGGGGTGTTTCGATTGCGGCGGTAGCGCTGCACCATCGCGTGAACGCGAATCTGCTGCGACGCTGGGTCGCTGAACACCAAGCGTTGGATAGCGCGGGCGAAGCCCGTGCATTGATGACAGTACCCCAAGCCGAGTTCATCCCGTTGCAGATCGGCGATCCCACGCCGACGCCTGCGATACCGGATATACAGATCGAAGTGCGACGCGGTGCTGCGACGATCAGTATTCGTTGGCCAGGATCGGCCGCAGCAGAGTGTGGCGAATGGCTTCAGGGGTGGTTGCGTTGATCCGCATCGAGGCAATCTGGCTAGCTACCGAGCCGCTGGACATGCGAGCGGGAACAGATACGGTCTTGGCTCGGGTGGTGAAGGTATTCGGAGCCGCCCGACCGCATCATGCTTATCTCTTCACGAACAAGCGCGCGACGCGTATCAAGGTGCTGGTGTACCCTGCCTTGGCAACGCCTGGGCCGCGATGAGGCGATCACCGTGCTTTAGTCGTGGCTTGGTACAAGGGCCGAGCGTCCATTGGGGGCTGTGCCAATAGTTGGAGTGACGGGGAACTGGCAAGATTCGGAACATGAATCCCGCAATAAGGGCCGCTTCGTCTGGACCGACGGTATGACGGCCATCGCGACGCCGCTGTGCCGAGAGCAACTGGATGCGCTGGTGCTGGGACATCTGCCCAGGCAAGCTTGCTGGAGGAAGCCCTCGATGCAGACCTTGAGGCAATCGAAGCCGAGCTCGAAGCACTGACTCCTTCATCCAGGTCGGAGCCCAAGGACAAGCCGAAGCGCCAAGCACTTCCACCCCAATTGCCTCGCACTGAGATCCGTCACGAGCCGGAGTCCGAGACTTGCACATGCGGCTGCGCGCTCAAGCGCATTGGCGAAGACGTCAGCGAGAAGCTGGACTACACCCCTGGCGTGTTCACGGTCGAACGTCATATCCGGGGCAAGTGGGTATGCGGTCAATGTGAGACTCTCACCCAGGCACCCGTTCCTCCGCACGTCATCGACAAGGGCATCCCCACCGCCGGCCTGCTGGCGCATACGCTGGTGTCCAAGTTCGGCGACCATCTCCCTCTGTACCGGCAAGAACGCATCTACGCAAGCGCCGGCCTGGCGATCCCGCAATCGACGCTGGGCGCGTGGGTCGGCATCTGCGGCGTGCGTCTGCAACCGCTGGTGGATGCACTGCAGGCGGAGGTATTGACCCAGAGCGTACTGCATGCCGACGAGACACCAGTGCAGATGCTCTCGCCAGGCGACGGCAAGACGCATCGCGCCTACCTGTGGGCCTACGCACCGAGCCAACTCTCGTCATTACGTGCGGTGATCTATCAGTTTGCCCCCAGCCGCAGCGGCGAACATGCCCGCGCATTCCGGCGGGGCTGGCTGGGCAAGCTGGTATGTGACGACTTCTCGGGCTACAAGGCCAGCTTCGGCGGCGGCATCGTCGAGATTGGGTGCATGGCTCACGCGCGTCGTAAGTACTTTGAGTTGCACGACAAGCACAAGAGCGAATTGGCTGGCCAGGCGCTGCGCTTCATTGCTGGGCTCTACGAGATCGAGCGAGAGGTGCGGGACGCCGAGCCAGAACTACGCCTGGAAGCGCGACAGCAGCGGGCCAGACCAATCCTGGATGCGCTGCATCTCTGGCTTAGTGAACAAAGGCGGAGGGTGCCCGACGGCGCGGCCATCGCGCGTGCCATCGACTACAGCCTCAAACGCTGGGCGGCGCTCGTGCGCTACGTTGAGGATCCAGCCGTGCCCATCGATAACAATCATATCGAAGGGCAAATACGGCCTATCGCTCTTGGATGATCGAACTGGCTGTTCGCGGGCTCACTGCGCGCTGGCCAGCGCGCAGCCGCAGTCATGAGTCTGATCCAGTCGGCGAAGCTCAATGGGCATGATCCGTACGCCTACCTGAAAGACGTGCTTACGCGACTGCCGACTCAGAAGACCGCCGACATCGCGGAGCTCCTGCCACATCGCTGGACTGCTTCCGTCCTTCCTGCGTAGCCCCGTCGAGACGGGTTCACCGGGCGCTTACTGTCGAACTGAGCGCTGTGCGCGACAACCTGCGCCACGCCTCAATTTCGACCACGTCCATCTACTTGCATACCGATGACGTCAAGCGGGCCCGGCAATTCGGCCAGGCATTCGCTACCTGAATCTCTTATTAAGGAGGGTGCCGTGAGTACGGAACGCGAGAAGATGGCAGCGCTGGCCGTGACAGCGGTTTCAAGTCTGAGATGCAACACCAGTTCGTAATTTGTTGATCTCTTCGGCCATGGCTTCGGCGGGAGTGGCGAAGTCGAGAACCGCCCGAGGGCGATAATTCAGCGCCTTCGGGACTCCGTTCAAGTACCCCTGCGAGAAGACCGATAGATCGTCGCCTTTCGGTAGATACTCCCGAACCAGTCCGTTCATGTTCTCGTTGCTTGGCCTCTGCCACGGACTGTGCGGGTCGGCAAAGAACACTTCGGTACTGACTCGCCTGGTCAGCTCTGCGTGATGCGCCATCTCTTTGCCCTGGTCGTAGGTCAGGCTCTTGCGAAGCGCCAGCGGCACCCGACGGAACTTCTTGGTCAACGCCTCCAGCGCTGCCTCCGCCCCGCAACCGTCCATCTTCGCCAACACCACGAAGCGCGTCTTGCGTTCCACCAGCGTCGCCACTGCGCTGCGATTGCCCGCGCCCTTGATCAGGTCGCCTTCCCAATGCCCAGGCACCAGCCGCTCGAACACCTCCTCGGGCCGCTCGTGGATCGAGCGCATATCCTGCAGCTTGCCTCGGCGATCGTTCCCCGCGCCCCGTGAACGACGCTCCTTGTGGGCCTTACGCAGGCTGCCGATTAGCTCGCGGCGCAGCTCACCGCGCGGCGTGGCGTAGATCACGCAGTAGATCGTCTCGTGGGACACATGGAACTCCGGCTGGTGGGCATACATGCGCCGGAGTCTGCCTGCAATCTGTTGCGGTGAATAGCCCACGCGCAGCCATGCTCTCACCAGCTTCAGCAGCGCCGTGCCTGCTGCCAGCTTGCGCGGCCCACGTCGACGCCTTCTCAGCGCCATACCCTGCGCGCTCGCAGCATCGTAGGAACGATGACCTCCGGCCCGGGCAACCTCGCGTGAAATAGTCGACGGACTTCGCCCCGCCACTCTCGCGACCTGACGCAGGCTGCACCCCTCGTTTAGCAGGCGATGACTACAGTTACGCTCTTCGATACCCAGTTGACTGTAGCTTTGTCCCATCCCAACACCCTAACATCAGGGTGTTGCACTTCATTCTAGAGACCGCCCCCTATAGGTGCTGCGCTACCCGGCACCGCCGCAACGATGGAAGGCATGGACATGACGCCGTCGGCGGGTGCAAAGAAGGCGCCTCAGCCTGTGCCCGCGGAAGTGCGGAAGATTGACGCGGCAACTGGAAAAATCACACTCAAGCATGGTCCCATCGCCAACCTGGGCATGTCTGCCATGACCATGGCTTTCCCGGTCAAGGACCCGGCCATGCTAAAGGGGCTGAAGGAAGGAGACCAGGTCTCGGCGACGTTCGATTCTGTCGACGGCAAGGCCACCGTTGTGGACCTGCGGAAATAGACTCGCTGTTGGCGGTCAAACGGTTTAGCTATAAAGGCTGCCGGAATGGCCGGCACGTCAGACGAAACAACCTGACAGGCCGGCCTCCACTTATCAGCTTAGGAGAAAGCCGTTCCGTATGGGAAGTTCCATCGGCTCAAAGACCTGTAAATGAGGTCATGCTGTACGCCAGGTCGACGGTACTGTCTGCACGCTTGTCGCATTCGGTGGTAGGCGGTGCGCGTAGCGTGCAATCGGAAAATCGAAAGTACCGCGCAAGTTGATACCTTCCAGACGAGTCGGAGCGATCTGGCGCAGGTCTTCGGCACGCATGGATTCTCCTCCGATGGCCTCTATCGCCTCTAGAGCCTCCTGCATGTGCAGCGTGTTCCAAGCCATCACGGCATTGGTCAACAGCGTCAACGAAGACGAGACCGCTGCCAGCGACGCATCGTGCCGAGCTAGTTCCAAGGGGATTTTTCCATAGTGGATGGCCCGCTGGACGGTGTGCACCGCCTCGCCGCGATTCAAGGCATGCTGCATCTCCTGGCGGAACGCGGTGTTGGTGAAATAGTCGACGAGGAAAATCGTACGGAATAGCCGTCCCAGGTGCACACCCGCCTCATACACGTGTTGCCCCCTTGCCGCCGCGCCAAAACGTGTAAGCGCCTGCACCGCCGTGCATTGGCCGGTCTGGACCGATGCCGCAATCCTGACCAGTTCATCCCAGGCAAGTTCGATCAATACCAGACGGACATCGGCGTCCGCTACTGCGGCCAGTTCTGGCGGCACTGCATGGCCTTTGGGTACATGCAGCCGGCGATCACGCAGATGAGAGAGTCGCGGGCAGAGATCGAAGCCGAGCAGCCGTGACAGACTCATGGCGAAGTCGGTGTAGCCGTGGGTATCAACGGCGAGCTGCGTTACGTCTTCCCCGCCATTCTGGCGAATCACGCCCTCGATGGCGGCGCCGGCTTGTCTCTCATTCAGGAGGATTGGCTGGTCGTAGAAAATGCCCCACCGGTCGCGGACATGGGTGTACATCCCAATCGAAGCGGTACGCCGACGTGGGTCAGCCCGCGCTTGCCAGACCGAGCGCGTCGTCTCCAGCGACATCATGTCGGAAGACGCCAACTCGGCGCGCCCCCAATGCCGGGCGATGGGATGCTGATGCATGAAAGCAAGCACTGAATCAGCGGCTTTACGCAGTTTCCGCTCGTCCGCGATACGATCGCATCATCTGACGAATCGCGCTTGGTGAAAGTTCCGGCACCATGCGAGCGAGGTCCGTCGCAGACATCGAGGTCCCGTGCGCGAGCACAGCGGCGTAGACCATGAGCAGCTCACTGCGAGAATACGGTTCTCGCCCCAGCAGAAGCCAACTGAAATGAGTGTGGCTGTCGATTTCCAGAAGAATTTCAGGCAGTTGTCCGTCTGGGTGCCGGTCAAATAGCGCACGCCGCAGGGCCTCAACCGAAGCTTCGGGCCGCTTCGCCTTTAATGGATCAACATGGATGGCGCTATCGATCCTTAGCTCGCCCCGCACGGCGGCATCGCGCAGCCGGGCGAGCCCCGCGTCGAGGTGCTCGACCACAGGTTCCAAAAATGCTCTTGCGTCCTGCGGCAGTTTGAGATGGCCATAGAAGTGGTTGCGCCGCGCCTGCCAATCCTGGCCGGAAATCAGCATGGTTGCTTGGCTGCGGAAGGCGAAGCTGTGATCCAGGAATACCGAGCCATTGCGTAGCGCCACCCGCAGGGCAAACAGCGTTCCCCATTCGAAGGCGGCCAGCGCTCGCTTACGGTCCTGCCCCTCCAGTACTGGCTGCCAGGCTCGCCCGAAGCGCACGGCAACCCGATTTGGTAGCCAATTAGCCTTCCGCGCATAGAGATTGTGCAAGATCTCCATTGCCTCTATCACTGGATGGGCGGACTGCGTGGCGAATGGCAGCTGGACCAGCCTGCCCAGCATGGCTCTCGCAAGCCGATGCCGCAACAGCAGTTGCTCTCGAATCATGCTGGCACGGCTTCGCAGGCGATGCTGGCTCGTTGCGGCGTCGGCCAAAGCATCCAATTGTTGGCAGAGCGTTTCTCGTGTGAGCGTGTCATCAGCGATGAGCCCTTTGACGGCTGCCGCAAATTCTCGCAGCTTGATTTCTGGATCCGGCCGGCCAGCGTCAATGAGCCGTCCTGCGTCGTTGACGGATTTGCGGATCCAGTGGCGCAGCATGGACGACATCTGGTCCGTGGCAGCACACAAGGCATAGCGCAAGAAGCAAGCAGACTCCAAGCGGCGGGATTGCTGCACCATGCGTTTGCTGACCGAGGCCGGTCGATTGGCGCAACGTCTCGCGTAGTGCCGTACCACCGCCTCATTGCAGACGGCCGGCCAGCGATGTTGGACGCCCAACTTGTACAGCCGCTCGATCTTGTCAAACAGCTCCCCCATTTGATGCGTGGAGCTGCGCAATGGAACCGCCCACAGCCATTGCTGCAGACTTGCTTGATTGCCTTCCGGACGAGGTAGCAATGCCCCCCAAGCGTCAAGCGATGCCTCGCCATATGCGAGCACCAACGCGTCAGTCAATGCCGCCTCGGAAACCTCCACGGCCTGGCTAATGAGGCGTTTCAGCGCACGGTCATGCGGGATCAGAACACGATGCTCGTACAGCCACCGCTTGAGCTCGTGCAGCATGTCACTGCGACTAGGTTGTCCCGCTAAGCGCTCTTTGAGCCAACGCGTCACGTAGCGTCGCTGATGCTCAGCCATCGGGCTGAAACCGAGCGCCTGATAGGCGAGCATCTGATGGTCCACCAGCGTGTCGGTGCGCCGGTCATAGAGGGCGCTCAGCGTGCCCATATCCGGTGGCGTGATGCCGAGTTGGGCGCCAACATATGCCCAGAGAAATTTCGGAACCTGCTTGGAGGCGTCAAGGGTGCGGCCCGTCATACGCACAAAGCCGATGTGGACGGCGCAGGCCAGCCGGTACAGCTGGCTGCGCCGTGCGTCGATCAGGGCGCGCTCCTTGGGAGAGAAAGTGAAGAAAGTGGCTAGCTCGAACTCGCTGAGCTCGCGCGGCATCTGTCGCATGCCGAGATACGCCAGTTGCCAGTGATCCATCGCGCTTTTCTCCCAAGCGGTAGACGGACCGCCGAGATTAACGGCAAGGACACGGAGACGCAATGAGCTGCCTGATACGTGCCTCGTGCGCCACGTATGACATTCAAAATCTTGAGTCAGTAACCCATTGATTTACATGACTATCGTGTTGGCCATTGCCCGGAAACCCGCATGAATACTCTGGGTCGCTATCCCGGCAAACTGCAGCAATATCAAGGGCACCCCTGATGGCCGAGTTTGCTCGCTATCGTGCGTTCCACGGCCTGCTGCCGATGCCGGCGCCCGGTGAGCTGAGCCCGGCCATCCTGAGCGTTGCCGGCGACGCGCAGCGGCACCTCACGCCGACAGCGGTCTATCTGATCGCGAAGGAAGTGTTCCGGCGGGCGGCCGCCGTGTTAGAGACGAGCGATCCGGTCGGCGCGGCGACGCTGGCGCGTGCCTCGACGCACTGGCTGCGCCATTCCGCGGCTTCGCACCAGGCCGACGCCGGCACCGATATCCGCTTTATCCAGAAGAACCTGCGGCATGCGTCGATTGAGACGACTGGCATCTACCTGCACGCCGAAGACGACCGACGCCATGCGCACACCGTGGGCGAGCAACAGGGTCAACCATTCACCGCGCCCGCTTCGCCACAGTAGGCGCTTATCGTCCCTGTCATTTGTGAGGCGCTCTGCCCCACCGGCTTGCGCTGGCGGCGCGCCGACGCCGGCATGCGCACCTACCAAAGCGCCGCGCTTGCGCAACTACCTACAGGCGTAGGCACCGTCGTTGCCCCAACGCCGCCTCATCGATCGCGCGCGCCAAAGCTCGTGTCGGAACCCATTGGCCCCCTTGCGCAATGAATCGCGCGGACGCGTCAACGACGGGTTGCTTGCTCTCATCCACGGATGCGGCGAAGACGGGGGCAACGACCGACTCCGCGAGCGCAAATTGCTGCTTTTCGAATGCCCCTGGATCGAGGCAACCTTCGGCATCGAACGTGAGAATGGAAAACGTCGTTCGAACGACGCGCACTGGCTCTCTGGCCACCAGTTCGACGACCACATCGGCCATGCGTGCGCGTTGCCCGGCAAAAGTGGACAAGCAGTGGTTGGCCGGCTCCCGCAACATCCGCTGGAATTTGGTGGTTGGCAGCTGCCAGAGAGTATCGTCACGGGCAATGAGAAACTTTCGGCAAGAAAACCCCATAGCTGCCCCCATGGACTTTGAGATTCCACAATGTCTCGTCCCGCTCGGACGGTTCTCCCCGCACATCGTACACCGAGAGCATGACCGGGACTTGCGCTGTGACGAAGGTCGCTTCCCGGCCAGAAGCCCCCCTGGCTCCCTCGCATGAAAGCCGCCATTCCGTGCCGTTTTCGCCCCCGATGTCGCGCGTCGCCTGCCAACGAAATCATGCAAGTTTTGGGTTGTAGGGCGGCGCCTCGCGCCAGACGTCGTTGCAAATCAGCCAAATACACTGGCATCATGGGTGTTCGGCTACTGTCTCTTATGCGGTTGCGACCATGCTCCACGACCAGATCGTTGACATCCTCCTGAGTAGGGCGTCCACTCCCGAACAACTGAGTGCGCCGAGCTGTCCAGGCGTGTATGCATTCTTTCTCAATTGCCAAGATGCGATCGCCCCTTTTGAGGTGCCGACCAACGGGCTTATCTACATTGGCAAGTCGGCGAATCTGGCACAGCGCGAGTTCGACGCAACCTGAGTTCGAACAACACGGGCTTCTCGACGGTGCGGCGCTCGATTGGCGCGATCCTCCATTGCAAGGAATAGTAGTGGCTACGCCGTGGAATTTGCTCGGATTTGCCCGCCGCGACGCCGCGTAGCCACGATCAAGCAGACCGCACCGACCGTGATCGCCACGTCGGCCAGGTTGAATGCAGGCCAATGTGTCCCTCGCCAGTGGAAATCGAGGAAATCCACCACAGCTCCCCGCAAGAGGCGATCTGCAGCGTTACCCAACGCACCACCCAAGATCAAGCAATAGCCAGCCGCCTCCCATCTCGGCGCGCCCCTGCGAAGCTGGTCAATTAGCCACAGCGAAATGCACATCGCAAGCGCGGCAAAACCGACACGCGCCCAGACGCCAGCGCCCGCCAGCAGGCTAAACGCCGCACCGTTGTTCCTGACATGCACAAGATTGAAAAATGGGGTAATGCCGACTTGCTCGCCATACCCAAAGAGCTGTGAGATGACGGTCTTTGCAAGTTGATCGCCTAGTAGCACCGCGGCTGCCAAGGCGTACCAGGCACCGCTTGCACGCGTCGCCATTGTCCTGATTGCGCCCGGCAGCATCCTCACCAGGAAGCCAGCGAGCATCAGGCTAACGGTGGCGATCCCCCAGCCGGCCAGCACATCGGCGGGGAAGTGCATGCCTGCAGCAATGCGCGACCAGCCGACCAGCACGACATAGACAATCAAAGCCAGTCTCCGGCGAATGCCCAGCAGCGGCCACAACGCCCCGGCAACCAGTGCGGCGTACGTGGAGTGGCCGCTCGGTAGGCTGTAGCGCTCCTCCACCGTGCCGAGCACATGATCCAACTGGCCAAACACTGCCGCCGGGCGCGGGAAATCGAGCCCGAGCTTCAAGCATGAGGCGATTGCAAATGCGATCCCGAAGCCGACTACAAATTGAAGAAGCTGACAGCGAATCGCCATGGTGCGCCTAGCCTCTGCCGTTGAACTTGACCATGCCCACAGCCCAAGCACGACCACGGGCGCTGTCCAGTAGTTGCCCAGGACATTGCTGAAGAGCCAGGCAAGCGGCATCAGGAACGCCGGCGTGGCCGCGTTGATAAGCTGAAAGAGTGCACCGTTCAAGCCGCCCCAGTCGTAAAAAATGGCCTTCCAGCTCATCGACGCAACAGCCTCAATCCATTGCCGACCACCAGCAGGCTGGCGCCCATGTCGGCGAACACGGCCATCCACATCGTGGCCTGGCCAGTGAAGGTGAGCACCAGGAACACCGCCTTGATGCCGAGCGCCAGAGCGATGTTCTGCTTCAGGACGCTGGCGGTGGCACGGGACAGCCGCACGAACGTCGGCAGCTTGCGCAGATCGTCGTCCATCAACGCCACGTCGGCAGTTTCGATCGCCGTGTCGGTTCCTGCCGCGCCCATCGCAAAGCCAATGTCCGCTCGCGCCAACGCCGGCGCATCGTTAATGCCGTCGCCCACCATGCCAGTCTTCCCGTCCGTTGACAGTTGTTCGACTTCCCGCAGCTTGTCTTCGGGCAGCAGATTGCCCCGACTGCGGTCAATGCCGACCTGGCCAGCAATTGCCGTGGCGGTATGCGGATTGTCGCCCGTCAGCATCATCGTTTTGACACCCAAGGTGTGCAAATCGGCAATGGCTTGACGGCTATTCTCCTTCACTGTGTCGGCCACTGCGAACAACGCCTGCACCCCCTCTGGTCCGACCAGCATTACAACGGTCTTGCCTTCGGCCTCAAGCGCAGCGAGCCGCGATTCGAGTTCTGGCGAACAGACGCCCAGTTCCTCGACCAGCCGGTGGTTGCCCAGATGGTAGGAGTGGTCATCGACGCTGCCACGCACCCCACGGCCAGGCAATGCCGCGAAATCGGCGACGTCGCAAGGTATCAATCCTTCACCTTCGGCGGCGCGCGCCACCGCCAGGGACACTGGGTGATCCGAGCGGGCAGCCAGGCTCGCAGCCAGCAGCCTGGATGTGGCCGGATTGGCGTCGCCCCACACCACGAAATCGGTCAGGGCGGGCTTGCCGTGCGTGATGGTGCCAGTCTTGTCCAAGGCCAACCACTTCAGCTTGCGCCCCTCTTCCAGATAGACGCCGCCTTTGATGAGGATGCCATGCCGCGCGGCCGCGGCCAGGCCGCTGACAATGCTCACCGGCGTGGAAATCACCAGAGCGCAGGGGCAGGCGATCACCAGCAGGACCAGGGCCTTGTAGATCCAGTCCAGCCACGGTCCACCGAACACCAACGGGGGTAGAACCGCCACCGCCAAGGCCACGGCGAATACGACGGGTGTGTAGAGGCGGGCAAACTGGTCGACGAAGCGCTGCGTCGGTGCGCGGCTTCCCTGGGCCGCTTCGACGGCGTGAATGATGCGCGCCAATGTTGACGCGTTGGCTGCCGCCGTGACGCGGAATTCGAATGAGCCGGACTCGTTGATCGTGCCAGCGAACACAGGATCGCCCTCGATCTTTTCGACCGGCAGGCTCTCGCCGGTAATCGGTGCCTGGTTGACGGTGGAGCGCCCCTCAATGACCTGACCGTCGAGGGCGATGCGTTCACCAGGTTTGACTCGAATCCGGCTACCAACTGCGACGGCCTTGGCATCCACCTCGGCCCAACTGCCGTCAGCTTGCTGAATCAGTGCGGTATCCGGTGCGAGATCCATCAGGCCGCGAATGGCGTTGCGGGCGCGATCCAGCGACTTGGCCTCGATGACTTCGGCCAGCGCAAAAAGCACCATCACCATCGCCGCCTCGGGCCAATGACCAATCAGCATGGCGCCAGTGACCGCAATGGACATCAGCGCATTCATGTTCAGGTTGCGATTCCTGAGCGCGATCCAGCCCCTCTTATAGGTGGTGAGGCCACCAGTGAAGATGGCCGCCAGCGCCAGCGCGACCACGCCCCAATGGTTGCCACCATGGAGCCAGTACACGACCTCCGCCAGCGTCGCGGCCACCCCTGACACCGCAAGCGGCCACCAGTTCGTGCGCGCGGGCCCCGGTGCCTCGGCCGCTGCGGGGGCACCGGCGCTGCGCACTTCGGCGTCGAAGCCGAGTGATTTCAGGGCTGTAAGCACGTGGGATAGCGTGTCAGCCGCATGCCAGACGTGCAGCGTCCGCTGCACCAGATTGAACTCGAGGCTGGCGACGCCAGGTATGCCGGCAAGCTTGCTGCGAATCAGCGCCTCCTCGGTCGGGCAATCCATCTGGTGGATGGCCAGTACCGTATTTTGCAGGGGCGTTGCTTCGTCCATGCGAACCGCCCGCATCCCGATGGCCGATAGCGCCTCCTCGATAGGGCCCGGTGACGCCATCTGGTGGCTAACGGCTAGCGTTCGCTGCATCAAATTGAACTCAAGTCCTCCCACGCCGGGCAGTTTCGCGAGCTTGTCGCGAATCAGCGCCTCTTCGGTCGGACAGTCCATGTTTTCGATTCGGTAGCGCGCCTGCTTCAGCCCCGCGCCAACCGTGCTCGGTTCTGGGTTGCGCGTCGCAACGGAAGCGCAGCCACATCCCTTCGAGCCACATTCGCTCATGGCAACCCCTTGTGTGTATTCATCTCGCGTTGCCGATTTAACACCCTCTAGTTACTATAGAGTCAAGACATCTCCCATCCGACGCCATGAATATCCAGATCGGCGAGCTTGCCAAGCGCACCGCATGCCCGGTGGTGACCATTCGCTTCTACGAACAAGAAGGGCTGTTGCCGCCGCCGGGCCGCAGCCGGGGGAATTTTCGCCTGTATGGCGAGGAGCACGTGGAGCGCTTGCAGTTCATTCGTCACTGCCGGTCTCTGGATATGCCGTTGAGCGACGTACGGACCTTATTGAGTTACCGGAAGCGGCCCGACCAGGATTGCGGTGAAGTCAATATGCTCTTGGATGAGCACATCCGTCAGGTCGAATCTCGGATCGGAGCTTTGCTCGAACTGAAGCACCATTTGGTGGAACTGCGCGAAGCCTGTTCTGGTGCCAGGCCCGCCCAATCGTGCGGGATTCTGCAGGGACTGTCGGACTGCGTGTGTGATACGCGGGGGACCACCGCCCATCCAAGCGACTAGGTGGGCATCCCTGGCGCCGTACTTCGTCTCCTGCATTTGGATAGTGGCATCGTGCCGGCAAATAGAATTACAATCATTCGCATTTGTACGCGAAATCGCTGTTCTGCCGGTAAGGCCTCCCATGCAAGCCCTGCGTCTCCTTTCGATTGTTCTGCTCTCTCTGTTCGTGACGGTCTCGACCGCACAGGCAGATCCTCTCGCCACGCAAGACAAGGCCAAGCAAATCTGGCAAGTACTGGACTACCTTGCTGTCGACTATGGCCGGTCCGTCAAGGATGGCCACGTCGCCAACGAAGCCGAGTATGCCGAGATGCAGGAGTTCGCGCAGGCCGCTGAACGGCAGCTAACCGAGTTGCCGCCGACGCCAGCCGCGCCAGAGTTGGCCAAGGAAGCGGCGGCGTTGCGCGCATCCATTGCAGAAAAGGCCCCGCCCGAATCAGTCGGCGAGCAAGCTCGCAAACTGGCCGGCGGACTCCTCGCAGCCTATCCGGTCCCGATGGCCCCCGGCAAGCTGCCCGATCTGCAACAAGGGGCAAAGCTGTATCAAAGCCAATGTGCTTCGTGCCACGGCGTTTCCGGGCACGCGGACGGCCCACTAGCTGCAAAGCTGAGCCCGCCACCGATCGCCCTGGCTGATCACGAGCGCGCCCAGGAGCGCAGCGTCTTTGCCCTACAGCAAATCATCACGCGCGGGGTAGAAGGGACGTCGATGCCGGCATTTGCTCAACTCTCGGACGAGGAACGCTGGGCGCTCGCCTATTTTGCCTCGACCCTTTCGTATTCGGATGCCGACCGCCAGGCCGGCGCCAAGCTGTGGACCTCTCAACCGGCTCTCCACGCAGCCGTGCCCACGCTGGCCTTGTTAAGCCAGACCTCCGAGGCTGCGCTCGCCAAGACCGTCGGGGCGGATGCCGCTCGCCAACTGACCGCGTACCTCAGGAGCACGCCGGGCTCGGTCACCGCGTCAAGCACCGACAGCCTGATGATCGCCAGAGACAAGCTGAAGGAAAGCTTGGCCACCCTGGACAAGGGCGACAGGCAGTTGGCTTCGCGGCTGGCGTTGTCTGCCTATCTCGACGGCTTCGAGCCCGTCGAGCCGGCGCTGGCTGCCAAGAACCAGGCGCTGTTCCAGGATATCGAGAAGACGATGGGGCTCTATCGCAATGCTGTGACAGCGGGCCAGGTGGAACGCGCCCATGAAATTGCGCAGAAGTTGCAATCGCAGCTTGACGACGCACAGGAGGCGCTGGGCGGCACCAATGACGCCATATCGACCTTCCTCGGCGCCCTGACAATCCTGCTACGAGAAGGGCTTGAAGCCCTGTTGGTGGTCGTCGCGATGATGGCGTTCCTGAAGAAAGCGGATCGCACCGATGTCCTGCCCTACGTGCATGCAGGCTGGGTTACTGCGCTGGCGGCCGGTGGGCTGACCTGGGCGGTAGCCACCTATGTCGTCGACCTGAGTGGCGCCAGTCGCGAGATGACGGAAGGTTTTTCCGCAGTGTTTGCCGCAATCGTGTTGCTTGGCGTGGGCATGTGGATGCACCAGAAGAGTCTTGCGGGTCGCTGGCAGGCCTATGTGAAGGCGAAGCTGTCCTCGGCATTGAACAAGAAATCAGCGCTGATGCTGTTCCTGCTGTCGTTCGTGACCGTCTATCGAGAAGTGTTTGAAACAGTCCTCTTTTACGCTGCCCTGTGGACAGAGGGCAACGGTGTATTTTTGCTCGCAGGACTTGCGTCGGGTATCGCCATCCTGGCCGCGATCGCCATCGTGCTCCTGCGCTCCACGGCGCGCCTGCCGATTGGTCAGTTCTTTGCCTTCAGCTCAGCATTGGTCGGCGTGTTGGCGGTCGTTCTGATTGGTAAAGGCATAGCTGCGCTTCAGAAAGTCGGCTTCCTACAAGTTACGCCGATCTCCATGCCTCGTATCGACGTCCTGGGCATTTATCCGTCCGTCCAGACCGTCGTAGCGCAAGTCCTGATTCTGCTCATTATCGCCGCAAGCGTCGTCTACAATTTGCGGTCGCACCGGCCATCTACCCAGGTGTAACGCCGCCAATGCGGCTCCGCGCTGGGGAGAACCGTCTCCTCGGCTCGGCTTGCCTGCCGTGGGCCGTGGAGCGCCTCACCGGCGTAACATCTCGCCAATTCTGGCGCCTCCCCGATAGCAAGCGAGCGCGAGGTGCCCCTAAACTGGGTGAATTCATTCGAGCGCCCGATTTAACCGTGCGGCTCCCGTGCGTCTTGCATGGGCTCAAGCATCGTCCCGGCGTCAACCTTGCCTCATAGAAATCGCCGTGACCGCATCCCATCGCACCACGTTATGCCAGATCCCGCCTGCGATCTGGATGTTGGGCTTTGTCAGCCTGCTGATGGATCTTTCGTCGGAGATCATACATAGCCTGCTCCCCATCTTTATGGTGACGGCGCTTGGCGCCAGCGCCTTCGACGTTGGACTCATTGAAGGCTTCGCCGAGGCGACCGCCCTGATGGTAAAGGTCTTCTCGGGGGCGTTCAGCGACTACCTCGGCAAGCGCAAATGGCTCGCGGTACTGGGCTATGCGCTTGGCGCGGTGTCCAAGCCATTCTTCGCACTGGCGCCCGGCGTGGGAACCGTACTGGCGGCGCGTCTCACGGACCGAATCGGCAAGGGCATTCGCGGCGCCCCTCGCGATGCGCTGGTCGCGGACATCGCACCGCCGCACCTCCGGGGCGCCGCCTTCGGCCTAAGACAATCGCTGGACACCGTGGGAGCCTTTCTCGGGCCGCTGAGTGCTATCGGCCTGATGTATCTGTGGGCGAATAATTTCAGGGCCGTCTTCTGGGTGGCAGTCATCCCAGGCATCCTCTCAGTCTTGCTGCTGATGCTCGGGGTGCGAGAGCCCCACACCCATGTCGACGCCAAGCGAACCAACCCCATCAAGTGGGCAAACCTTGTTCGTCTTGGACGATCGTACTGGCAAGTGGTCGCGATTGGGGCGCTGTTCATGCTGGCTCGGTTCAGCGAGGCGTTTCTGGTGCTGCGCGCCCAACAGGTCGGTTTGCCTCTGTACTTGGCGCCCCTCGTGCTGGTCGCGATGAACGTGGTGTATTCCCTGTCGGCCTATCCCTTTGGCAAGCTGTCCGATAGTCTGCCTCATACCACGCTGTTGGCATGGGGTCTGGTGGCCCTTATTCTCGCCGACCTCGTGCTGGCGATAGGCGCGTACTGGGCGGTAATGCTGGCCGGCGTGGCGCTATGGGGGCTGCATATGGGCATGACCCAGGGACTGCTTGCCACCATGGTAGCCGACACCGCGCCCGAAGATCTGCGAGGCACGGCGTTCGGCTTCTTTAATCTGGCGAGCGGGCTGGCGCTTCTCATTGCCAGCGCGTTGGCCGGCTTGCTTTGGGACCGGCTCGGAGCAGCCTTCACGTTCTATGCAGGTGCGGCTTTTTGCGCGGTCACCATTGCGCTGATCTTTGTCGCTCAGCGTGACACGCCGCAAGTGGCAGGCCAAGGGTCGGGCAGCGATCATGGCCGCTGATGACCACGATCCACATGATCGCCTCTCCGCGCTTCACGCCCGGCAGGTTGCCGCGATTTCTTTCGTCCCGCACGTGCCCACCGGGCTGCGTCCGGTGGCCCCTCCGCGATTTCGTCTACCAGTCGACGCAGCCTGCAGCGGGCAGCCTTCGCGCTATCCGCACCTCGCACGGCTCAGACTTTTTCGGGCGGCCCCGAACCTCTTCGGCCTGACAGCCACGCAAAGCCAAGGAAGGCCAACGGCGCAAGCACCAGGCTGTAGCTCAGCCAGGCACCGTAGATCCCGTTGGGACCGTACGGTTCTGTCATGTCATGCCAGTATCGATTATCGACAAACGGCAATGCGCCGGCCTCGGAGAATTCGTGCAGCGCATAGATGGGGTCGCCTCAGAAAACGGAAAATAAAGCACGCTAAGCCGGTTGCAGCGGTCGTAGCGGCCTGAACTTGCCCGCGCCGATCTTGGCGCTGCTGCGCCAGAGGTAATCGCCGGTGAGGTTGATGTGCTCCCAACCGAGCGGCGACAGGTACTGCAACAGCGCGTCATCAACGGCATGGCCGTTGCCACGCAGCGCGTGCGCAGCCCGTTCCAGATAGACCGTGTTCCACAACACGACGGCAGCCGTTACCAGATTGAGGCCGCTAGCCCGGTAGCGCTGCTGCTCGAAACTGCGGTCGCGGATTTCACCCAGGCGGTTGAAAAACACTGCCCTGGCCAGCGCATTGCGCGCCTCGCCCTTGTTCAGGCCGGCATGCACGCGGCGGCGCAGTTCCACGCTTTGCAGCCAGTCCAGGATGAACAGCGTGCGCTCGATGCGGCCCAGCTCGCGGAGCGCCACGGCCAGGCCGTTCTGGCGTGGGTAGCTGCCGAGCTTTCGGAGCATCAGGGAGGCCGTCACCGTGCCCTGCTTGATCGAGGTGGCCAGCCGCAGGATTTCGTCCCAATGGGCGCGGACGTGCTTGATGTTGAGCGTGCCGCCGATCATGGGTTTCAGCGCGTCATAGGCGGCGTCGCCCTTCGGGATGTAGAGCTTGGTGTCGCCCAGGTCGCGGATGCGCGGCGCGAAGCGGAAGCCCAGGAGGTGCATCAGGGCGAAGACGTGATCGGTGAAGCCCGCCGTGTCGGTGTAATGCTCCTCGATCCGCAAGTCGGACTCGTGGTACAGCAGGCCGTCGAGCACGTAGGTCGAATCGCGCACGCCGACGTTCACGACCTTGGTGTGAAATGGCGCGTACTGGTCAGAAATGTGGGTGTAGAACGTCCGCCCTGGGCTGCTCCCGTATTTCGGGTTGATGTGGCCGGTGCTCTCGGCCTTGCTGCCGGTGCGGAAGTTCTGGCCGTCCGACGATGAGGTGGTGCCGTCGCCCCAGTGCTCGGCGAAGGGATGGCGGAACTGTGCGTTGACCAGATCGGCCAGCGCCGCCCCGTAGGTTTCGTCGCGGATGTGCCAGGCTTGCAGCCAAGCCAGCTTGGCGTAGGTCGTGCCGGGGCAAGACTCCGCCATCTTGGTCAGGCCCAGGTTGATCGCGTCGGCGAGGATCGTGGTCAGCAACAGGTTCTTGTCTTTGGCCGGGTCGCCCGATTTCAGATGCGCGAAATGCCGAGTGAAGCCCGTCCATTCGTCCACCTCCAGCAGCAGTTCGGTGATCTTGACGTGCGGCAGGATCATTGCCGTCTGGTCGATCAGCGCTTGGGCGGTGTCGGGTACCGCCGCGTCGAGCGGCGTGATCTTCAAGCCTGACTCGGTGATGATGGCGTCCGGCAGCTCGTTGGCCGTCGCCATACGGTTGACGGTGGCAAGCTGTGTTTCCAGCAGCGTCAGCCGGTCGTTCAGGTACCGGTTGCAGTCGGTGGCCACGGCCAGCGGCAATTCGCTGGCCTGCTTGAGGCTGGCGAATTTCGCGGGCGGCACCAGGTAGTCCTCGAAGTCCTTGAACTGGCGCGACCCCTGCACCCAGATGTCGCCGGAACGCAACGCGTTCTTCATCTCCGACAGCGCGCACAGTTCGTAGTAGCGCCGGTCGATGCCGGTGTCGGTCATGACCAGCTTCTGCCAGCGCGGCTTGATGAACTCGGTCGGCGCGTCGGCGGGCACCTTGCGGGCGTTGTCGCTGTTCATGCCGCGCAGCACCTCGATGGCGTCGAGCACGTCCTTCGCGGCGGGAGCGGCCCGCAGCTTGAGCACGGCAAGGAATTCCGGCGCGTAGCGGCGCAGCGTGGCGTAGCTTTCGCCGATGCGGTGCAGGAAATCGAAGTCCTCGGGCTGCGCAAGCTTCTGCGCTTCGGTGACGCTCTCGGCGAAGGCATCCCAGGACATGACGGCCTCGATGGCGGCGAACGGATCGCGGCCCGCCTGCTTGGCCTCGATCAGCGCCTGGCCGATGCGGCCGAACAGCCGCACCTTGGCGTTGATCGCCTTGCCGGACGCCTGGAATTGCTGCTGATGCTTGTTCTTGGCGGCGTTGAACAGCTTGCCCAGGATGCGGTCGTGCAGGTCGATGATTTCGTCGGTGACGGTGGCCATGCCCTCGATGGCAAGCGCCACCAGGGTGGCATAGCGTCGCTGCGCCTCGAACTTGGCCAGGTCGGCGGGCGTCATCTGGCCACCCTCACGGGCGATCTTGAGCAGGCGGTTCTGGTGCACCGACCGCTCGATGCCAGAAGGCAGGTCGAGCGCCTGCCACGCTTTGAGGCGTTCGATGTGTTCCAGCATGTGCCGCGAATTCGGTTTGACGGGCGATTGGCGCAGCCAGGCCAGCCAGGTCGTTTTGCCGTTGTCCCGACGCTTGAGCAGATCGTCGAGGCGGCGGCGATGCGCGTCCGACAGCGGTTCGGCCAAGGCATCGTAGATGCGCCGGTTGGCGCGGGTGATTGCTTCGGCGCTCGCCCGCTCGACGGCGTTGAGGGCAGGCAGAATGACCGACTGCTGCCGCAGGTGCTCGATCAAGGTGCTGGCCAGCACGATGCCCTTGTCGGTCTGCAAGGCCATCTCGGTCAGCAACTGGACGGCCTGCCGGTAGTGGCCCATGGTAAAGGGCTGGAAGCCGAACACCGTTTGCAGTTCGACCAGGTGCTCGCGCCGGGTCTGCTCCCGCTGCCCGTATTCGTCCCAGCTTTCGACGCTGACCTTGAGCTGGTCGGCGACCAGTTTCAACAAGGGCGGAAACGGCGGCTCATCGACGCCCAGGATGACACCAGGAAAGCGCAGGTAACAGAGCTGCACGGCGAAGCCCAGCCGGTTGGCCGGGCCGCGCCGCTGCCGGATGATGGAGAGGTCGGTTTCGCTGAACGTGTAGTGACGGATCAACTCATCCTTGGTGTCCGGCAACGCCAGCAGGCTTTCGCGCTCGGCGGCGGACAGGATTGAACGACGTGGCATATTTACTGATCCGTTCTCAAGTATTGATACAGGGTTTCGCGACTGATTCCGAATTCACGAGCCAGCTTGGTCTTTTGCTCGCCAGCCTCGACACGTTGGCGCAGTTCGGCAATACGCTCAGACGACAGGGATTTCTTCCTGCCACGGTAGGCCCCGCGCTGCTTGGCGAGCGCGATGCCCTCGCGCTGCCGCTCGCGGATCAAGGCGCGTTCGAACTCGGCGAACGCGCCCATTACCGACAGCATCAGGTTCGCCATCGGCGAGTCCTCGCCGGTGAAGGTCAAATGCTCCTTAAGGAACTCGATGCGTACGCCGCGCTGGGTGAGGCCCTGCACCAGGCGGCGCAGGTCGTCGAGGTTGCGCGCCAGACGATCCATGCTGTGCACCACGACCGTGTCGCCTTCGCGCACGAAGGCGAGCAGCCGTTCCAGTTCGGGCCGCCGTGTGTCCTTGCCCGACGCCTTGTCGGTGAACACTTTATCCACCTGGATCTGTTCGAGCTGCCGTTCTGGGTTCTGGTCGAAGCTGCTGACGCGGACGTAACCGATGCGCTTGCGCTTCGAAGCGTTGATAACACTCCAACCCGCAGAAGTGCTCGACGTATTCCGCGCCTTCCGGGGTGAAGGCGGCATCGAGCGGGATTTCCTTGCAGCACACGCAGCAACTGGTGGTGGTCGAGTCACTTGCATTCATGGTGGCACCCCTCCATTGACTGACGAAGACGGCGAATGCCGCCGCCGGCATTGGCTTCGCGAACAGGAAGCCTTGTCCTGTGTCGCAGTCCGCTTGTCGCAATAGATCAAGACTCGCCGATGTTTCCACGCCTTCAGCCACCACATCCATGCCCAGCCCGTGCGCAAGCTGAATCACGGTGTGCACGATGGTTTGGTCGCGGCGGTCGTTGGCGAGCCCGGCGACAAACGATTGGTCGATCTTGAGCGTGCTGATTGGGCAGCACTTCAGATGTTGCAGACAGGAATACCCCGTCCCGAAGTCATCGGCGGCGAAGCGCACACCGATCTGCCGCAAGGCGTCCAGGGCGGGGAAGATCGCCGGATCACCAAACGCGACCGATTCGGTCAGCTCGATTTCGAGATACTCGGCGGGCAACTCGGCATCAGCCAGCACGCCCTTTACCCACCCGTCGAAGTCCGGTCCCACTTGGCTCGCCGAAACATTGACGGCCAGCCGGAACGGTCGCCATGCCAGCATTCGCCAGTCACGCATCTGGCGGCAGGCTTCGCCCAGCACCCAAGCGCCGATTTCAGGCATCAGGCCGGACGATTCGACCACGGGCAGGAACTGGCCCGGTGGCAATAGTCCAAGCGTCGGATGACGCCAGCGCAACAGGGCTTCCGCGCCGACAATCCCACCACTGCGCAGATCGACGACGGGCTGGTAGTGCAGTTCAAGCTGCCCGCGCTCGACCGCTTGGGCCAGTTCCGGCGTCGTCCATCCATCCGGCCGGAAAGCGCTCATTCTCTTTCCCTGAATGCCCGCAACGCCCGCGACAGGGACAGAAGGAACAGGCCGGTCAAACCGAGCGCCGCGATGACCCAATGCTCGCCGAGGAAAGCACCGGCGGTTGTGCCGGCCAGCACGACAGCGAGGATGGGCAGGTGGCAGGGGCAAGTCAGCACAGCCAGTCCGCCCCACAGGTAGCCGGTGATCGGTTTGTGCGTCTCGGACGGCAAGCGCTCGGGGTTGTTCATGGCAGACTCTCCGCGTGCTGTGCCGGCTCGGTCGGCAGGGTGGCCAACTGCACTTCCAGATCGGCCAACGCTTCGCGCCGACGCTCGACGAACTGACGCAGCAGGGCAAGCTGCGCGGCCGCTTCGTCGCCGTCCGCCGCATCCAGCGCCCGGCACAGCCGCGCCAGCGCGTCGAGGCCGATGCCCGCCTCGAAGGCCGCCCGCACGAAGCACAGCCGTTGCAAGGCGGCGTCATCGAACAAGCCGTAGCCGCCTGGTGTGCACGCCACCGGGCGCAGCAATCCGCGCAGCAGGTAGTCGCGCACGATATGCACGCTCACCCCGGCATCAAGAGCCAGCCGGGACACCGTGTAGGCGTTCATTGAACACCTCCTTTTTCTCACCCGGCGCAGCAGGAAAGCTGCTTCACATCCTTGTTGAAGGTCTGCGCCGCGAGCTTCAACCCCTCGACCATCGTCAGGTAGGGGAACAACTGGTCGGCCAGTTCCTGCACCGTCATGCGGTTGCGAATGGCCAGAGCCGCCGTCTGGATCAGTTCACCCGCTTCCGGCGCGACCGCTTGTACGCCGATCAGCCGATGGCTGCCTTCCTCGATAACCAACTTGATGAAGCCGCGTGTGTCGAAGTTGGCGAGCGCACGCGGCACGTTGTCCAAGGTCAAGGTGCGGCTGTCGGTCTCGATCCCGTCGTGGTGGGCTTCCGCCTCGCTGTAGCCCACGGTCGCCACTTGCGGATCGGTGAACACCACGGCCGGCATTGCGGTCAGGTCGAGCGCCGCATCGCCGCCGGTCATGTTGATCGCGGCACGGGTGCCGGCCGCTGCCGCCACATAGACGAACTGCGGCTGGTCGGTGCAGTCGCCGGCCGCGTAGATGTTCGGGTTGCTCGTGCGCATGCCTTGGTCGATGACGATGGCACCTTGCGCATTGACAGTGACCCCCGCTGCGTCCAGCGCGAGGCTGCGCGTGTTCGGTGTCCGACCGGTGGCAACCAGCAGTTTGTCGGCGCGCAATTCACCGTGCGTGGTGGTCAGCACGAATTCACCGTCCATATGGGCGACCTGGCTGGCTTGCGTGTGCTCCAGCACCTCGATGCCCTCGGCACGGAAAGCGGCTGTCACCGCCTCGCCGATGGCCGGGTCTTCACGGAAGAACAAGGTATTGCGCGCCAGGACCGTGACCTTGCTGCCCAGCCGGGCAAAGGCTTGCGCCAGCTCCAGCGCCACCACCGACGAGCCGATTACGGCAAGGCGTTCGGGAATGGTGTCGCTCGCCAGGGCCTCGGTGGAAGTCCAGTAGGGTGACTCTTTCAAGCCCGGAATCGGCGGGACCGCCGGGCTGGCACCCGTGGCGACCAGGCAGCGGTCGAACATCACGACGCGCTCGCCACCCTCGTTCAAACGGACGGTAAGGCTCTGGTCGTCCTTGAAGCGCGCCTCACCGTGCACAACGGTGATGGCCGGATTACCGCCCAGGATGCCTTCGTACTTGGCGTGCCGCAGTTCGTCGACGCGGGCCTGCTGCTGGGCCAGCAGCTTACTGCGGTCAATCGTAGGCACAGTTGCCGCAATACCGCCATCGAACGGGCTTTCCCGGCGCAGATGGGCGATGTGGGCGGCGCGGATCATGATCTTGGACGGCACACAGCCGACATTGACGCAGGTGCCGCCGATGGTGCCGCGCTCGATCAGCGTGACCTGCGCGCCTTGCTCGACGGCCTTCAGCGCCGCCGCCATCGCGGCTCCACCGCTGCCAATGACCGCTACCTGCACCGGGGGCTCGTTGCCACTGTGCTTTTCGGCGGCGGCCATCCATCCCCGCACCTTGTCGAGCAGTCCGACGCGGTTGTCCGCCAGTGGCGCATCGGCTAGCGTTGCCTTGTAGCCCAGTCCGGCCACGGCGGCAGTCAGCGCGTCCGGCGATGTGCCCGGCACGATGGCGAGTTGCGCTGTGCCCTTCGGATAGGACACCAGCGCCGACTGCACGCCTGGCACTTTTTCCAGCGCTTCCTTGACGTGCGCCGCGCACGAGTCGCAAGTCATGCCGGTGATTTTTAGATGGGTCATGCAACAGATCCTTTATCGTTTGTGGCGCCAGACAATGACGTCCGTTGTGCTGCGGTGCCGTTTTCAGTGACTCACTGCTTGACGCTGGACGGATAGCCCGCGTCTGCGGTTGCCTTGGTCAGCTTCTGCACGCTGGTCTTGGCATCGTCGAAGGTGACGACCGCTTGGCGTGTCTCGAAAGTCACGTCAACTTTGCTGACGCCTTCGACCTTGGAAATCGCCTTCTTGACAGTGATCGGGCAGGCGGAGCAGGTCATGCCCGGTACGGACAGCGTGACGGTCTGGGTGGCGGCCCAGACGGGGGCAACAACGGCGGCGAGGGCGAGGGAGGCAAACAGTTTCTTCATGGTGAACTCCGATCAGTAGAAAAATGGCATGACGTAGGGAAATCCGAGCGCGACCAGAACCAGCGCGGCCACGATCCAGAAAATGAGCTTGTAAGTAGCTCGCACTTGGGGAATCGCGCAGACCTCACCCGGTTTGCAGGCCGCTGCCTGCCGGTAGATGCGCCGCCAGGCGAAGAACAACGCCACCAGCGCCACGCCGATAAAGATGGGGCGATAGGGATCCAACACCGCCAAGTTGCCGATCCAAGCGCCGCTGAACCCCAAGGCGATCAGAACCAACGGCCCGAGGCAGCAAGCCGAGGCGAGGATGGCGGCAAGCCCTCCAGTGAAGAGCGCGCCGCGCCCGGTTTTTGGTTCAGACATGCGCTTGTCCTTTCGAATTGAAATTGGATAGCGTAACCTTACTTCCGTACTCATGTACGGAGTCAAGCGATATGGAAAACAATTTGGAGAACCTGACCATTGGCGTTTTCGCCAAGGCGGCCGGGGTCAATGTGGAGACCATCCGTTTCTATCAGCGCAAGGGCTTGTTGCTGGAGCCTGACAAGCCCTATGGCAGCATCCGCCGCTATGGCGAGGCGGATGTAACGCGGGTGCGCTTCGTGAAATCAGCCCAGCGGCTGGGCTTCAGCCTGGATGAGATCGCCGAGCTGCTGCGGCTGGAGGATGGCACCCATTGCGAGGAAGCCAGCAGTCTGGCCGAGCACAAGCTCAAGGACGTGCGCGAGAAAATGGCTGACCTGGCGCGCATGGAGGCCGTGCTGTCTGAGTTGGTGTGCGCCTGCCATGCGCGAAGGGGGAACGTTTCCTGCCCGCTGATCGCGTCACTACAGGGTGGAGCAAGCTTGGCAGGTTCGGCTATGCCTTAGCGTGCTTTATTTTCCGTTTTCTGAGACGACCCCTAACTAGTTCCTTCAGTGCGGTTTTTTTCGATATGCGCTTCGCTTCGTTGACGCAGGCTTTAATTCTAGCGAGATTGACAGACGCAACGTTTTCATATTCAAGCTTAGCGAATTCAGCCAACCTCTGTGCTGCCGCACGTGTCGAGTCGCTCGTGGGAGTTTGTGTTGCTAGCATTTCCAGCGTCATGACTGCGAGAAGAAATCCCCACACCCACTGCGTTGAACGAACCGCGTGGGTGTAGCATGAAATGGCTAATAGCAGAACTTCATCATTCGGAGCCGAACGATTTTCTTGTCCGGTGGCGGAAATCTTATCCAAGAAAGATGTAAATGGATAAGTGAAGTTTGGGATAAAAGTATTCGAATCTTCGATGGCCACGTATTCGTGTTCTGGATATACCCAGGCGCCACGGTTGTCAATTAGCCAAGGTTGGATTGACGTGTCCGGCCATCCGTGCTCGACACATCGTCTGTCATTCGGCATAAAAGAGAAATTCGCTTTCCTGTCTGGTGCCCGAACCTCGATCGGAAATGAAGCGTCGATGCGCTCTACAAGCGACACGGATGCGACTGCGCGCTGGAGCTTCTGAAAAAAAGACCTGGCCTCACTTTCACTCAAGAACCCGGTGGCAGTTATTAGAAGGCTAGTGTTCAAGTATGTCGCGGCACACTTGACACCGCTAACCAGGAATTCTCCTGAAGCGGCGCCGGAGAACGAGAATTGTTGTCCCGTCGGACACATGACGCGTAGTGAAAACTCGCTGGGACCCGGACCTCGTGAAAGTGGACGCATAGCTGCCAAAGTTTATCGTTGGGACCTATAGATTACGCGAATAAAGCTCAATGAGCAGGTGCTCACGCGACAGTCCCGATAGCTCACCGGATCCGCTGCCGGACGCTATCCGGGTTTCGAACGAGGCGCAGCTAGCATTTCTGCCCATCGTCGCGGCGATTCTCGAATCAGACGCAGTGTCGGTTGCGCTGGTGAACGTGCTTGAGTTGCTGCGCATCGACTAACGAAAAGACCAATCCCCGTTGTTCCCCGCCGGGGTCCAGCACGCCGGCCGGGCTCCGGTGCCACCGTATCGACTCCGGAGCAAGCAGCCAATGTGAGTGCGCGTTGAGGTATTGGCCGTCGCCCCGACTTCTCGGGCCGGCGCGCAGCCGGCGAGCCCGGCCAGATGCCGTGGCACCGCGACCCCGGGGCTCGACGTTCCGACATAGAAGCCGGTTCAGGATAGCCGTGTTCGTTGGAATCCAGGTCGATCCGGCTTGATAACATACCATTCATAACATAACATTACGTAACGTGTTTAGACACTAAGGAGCAAGCATGGCTCGCGAAGCCTCGATCACGCAGGAGCAGGTAAATGCCGCGGCCGAGGCGCTGCGCGCCGCCGGTGCCAAGCCAACGGTGCGCGCGGTCCGCGAGCGGCTCGGGAACGTTGGCAGCCAGGCAACGGTCATGCGGATGCTTGATGGATGGAAGCGTCAGCAGGTTCAGGTGGTCGAGGCGCCCGTAACGCTGCCGGCGGCGTTCCAGGTGGCGCTTGCCGACTATGTTGGTCAGGCAGTGGCAGAGGGCAAGGCCGCGCTGGCCAGCGACCTGGCCGAACAGCAGCAGATCAGCGCGGATCTCGCCCTCGAGAGTGAACGACTGGGTGCGACGATCGAGCGACTGGAACAGGACCTGGACGTCGCCGTCCGGGAGCGTGAGGCAGTCGCCGGCCGAGCGGAGCAGTTGGAGGTGGACCTAGGCCTAGCGCGCGGCGAGGTCGAACAGGAACGGCTAGCGGCAGAGATCGCACGTACGGAGCTGGCCAAGACCCAACTGCGATTGGAGGCGATGCCTCGCCTAGAGGCAGATCTGCACGCGGTACGCGAGGCGCTCGAGCTCGAGCGTGCCGCTCGCGTTGCAGCAGAGCAGGGCGCCGCGGTGGCCAGCGCGCGCCTGGAAGGCGAGGTACGAGAACGCCAGCGGATCGACGCGGAGTTGCAAGCAGTGAAGGGGCGGGAAGAGCAGGCCAGCCAACGGCTACAGGACGCTCATCGTGAGCATGTGGGCGTTCTCCGCGAGCTTGCGGAGACTCGGGCTGAGCTGCAAGCAAGAGGAGAGGCGCCGGCCAGCAACGCCGCAGAGCAGCAGGAGGGGGCGACGGCAGCCAAGGGGAGGCGCCACGCCGCGCCGTCGAAGAAGTAGCGATATTGCCGTGTTCAGCCGGGTCCAGCAGACTTCCGATAGATGACCCACGCGACCACGGCCCAGGCGAGAACCGCGGGGCCCAGCCAAAAATGCCGGGCCATTTGCCCGTCGCGAACGGTGCCGATGTCGATCGGGACGCCGGCCGCCCACAGCGCCCACGCGGCGACAGCATAGGCGGCAAGGCCTGCGCTGGCGGCGAAGGCATAGCGGCATACCTGCGTGTTGAATGCGCGCGACGCGGGATAGTACGCGAGGAAGCCGGAGGCCAGGGCGAACCCAGCGCTCAGGCACCCGATAGCGTAGAGCTTGCCCGGCTCAGGATACCCCGGGGCAAGCAGCGCCAGCCCGACCACCTCGATCGAAGCGAACGCGGACAACCCCGTCCACACGCGTCGCGCGGTCGTGCTCATTCGCCTTCCGGAATCAGGAAGCGCGCGCGGTTCTTGCCCAGCCACGCCGGGGCGCGGCCGCGACCGGACCAGGTGGCGCCGGTCTTCGGGTCGCGGTACTTCGCCGGCGCCGGCGTCTTCGCTGCAGAGCTACCTGCCGGGCGGCCACGCTTGCGCTGCACCAGGTCGTCGGCGGTCAGACCATACTCAGCCATCACCTGCCGAATTTTTTCGATTACCTCAGCGACCTCCTCGCGTCGTAGCGCTTCGATCTGGGTATCGAGCTCGTCGCGCTGTGCGAGCAGTTCCTTGTACGTTGGCATAGGTGTCCAATGCAGTTGGTTGAGAAACAGGTTGCAGGTGACAGACCGAACAGCGTGGTCCGCCGGTCGAGATTCATAGGGGGAGGAGTCGTCCAGCCGAAGCGTACGACCCGAAGGGCCTCCCCATCACTTGATCAATGGCCTTTGTTAGGAAACGCCATAGCCGCTTCGAGCTTCTCGAATCGCTCGACCAGCAGGCCATTGCGCCAGATCACGAAGACGTCTCTGCCTCCCACCACATAGTGTGCGAGCGTTAAGCCGGAAGTGTGTTTCCACCCGTGGGAGCCTTCCGGTACCCATCCATTTGAGTCATCACGATCGCCCATATCAGGTCTTACCGTCCCGCGTCTTGGTGAGTGAGCCTAATTAGTCCTGCGCTTGCATGGCGGCGAGCTTCCTCCGCGCTCGGCTGCGTATTGACTGGGCTTTCTTGACGGCATCCTTTGCATTGAACGCGGGTACCTGCCATGTCTCGCACAGCGCATAGTCGGGATCGGTCGGCTTGCCGCCGTAGCTCCACGAGCCATTCGGAAATCGGACAACGGTCCAGAGTTGCTCTCGCATACTGTCGCCTTTCAGATTGGGCTGCGGTGCGTGGCGGCCGCCGAGTCACGCGCACTCGTAAGGTCATTGAATTCGCCTGCGTGCTGCCAACACTATTCTAATCGATGGTAAGGGAAAGTGTCGCGACTGCAACAAGAACAGTATGCAATCTATCCGAAAGACTCAGGGATCCCGTTTGATTTCCGCAGCCGCAATAACAGATAGGAGGACCATTGTTATTGCAGCAAGCCAGAAGACAGCGGCGATCGCAGGGGGCTCGCGCAGGCATCTCATAGCGTTCGTGAGCGGGATGCCGCCGTGGTCGCAGCCGAACAGATAGCCGGCGAACGTGAGTGCAATAGCGAGCAGACTGAAACTGGTTTTCATTGCTTGCTCCAAGCGCTTAAGAACTCACGCGCGTGTACGCGAGATTCCGGAGGCGGACCGTGCAGTACGGTCTTCCATACCCATCACAGGGTATTCCGGGATTCCACTCCAATCGAAATGCAGGCGCGCGTCAGCGACTGTCGCGCCGAACCTCGCTAGGAGCGTAGGTGCATCAATGTCGGTGGTTACGACCGGGTAAGATGAAAAGCCTAGAATATACAGTGCGAAAGTACGATGTTGTCCTTGGTTAAAAAATGGTTCATCGGACGGGTCGCATCGAACATCAGGTAATTCGAGATGGCCGGATTGGATCTTCTTGATTGCTCGTTCTACACGGGCGAGATCCGGCTCGAATTGACGGAGTTGCGAATAAACTCGCCTGGGGTCAAGGATAACGATGACAGGCTTTACGTTGCAGACGTCAACATCATTATATTCGATCCATCCATTTTGACTCTTATAATGTTCTGGCTTTTCGCACGTTATCATTATTGCTTTCCTTTGAACTGCTAGCTCTCCGCACTAGAAGTTGAGGGCTATCGGGCTTTGCGGTCCGACCGCCCACGCGACAGGCATGGCAGCGCGTCGTTAGACGTTCGATTTCTGCGAACTGCTCGATCGGTGCCTGCTGTGTTCTCAGACTGCAGGCGGCGCCGGGGGCACTGGGTCGCAGCAGTGCGTAGGGAACTCTGCTCTAGCGTCTTCGAGTTTTCGACCATCTCGGTAAAACCAATCGAAGTCGTCTCCGCTATCTGCAACGGCCAGTTGAGGATCGTTCCAGGAGGGGGCCCAGACCCAAAGCACCCTCCCTGCAAACCACTCTTCGCCAGCGTCAAACTTGCGCCAGTTAGGGGCGGACATGATGTGTTCACGCATCGTATCTCTCCCGCGACTCTACGGCCTGGTCTATTCTCTGGCCGATGTAGCGCAGGGCGCAGAAGGTTCCCAACCCCAAGAGGCCCGAGCCAGATGCAGCACCAATCGCCAGCGAGGCCAGCCAGAGCATCAGGAGTCGATCCGACAGGCATAGCCACTGCCCCAGCGGGACTTGCCCGAGATCGGCAAGGGTAGCGTCCTTCAGCCGAATTGGCTTATTGGTGTTGTTCATAGTTTCCATCAGTCGGCGCTGCGAGTCTTCGTTGTGCGGTCCGGCGGACGCCGTAGTCGACAATCCACTCAGTCACGTGCGCAGCGAGAGCCCAAAGGCCGGAGCACGTGACCAGAAGGATGGTCGCCAAGCCGAAGGTCGTTAGATTGGCGCTGACCGATTGGCCGGTACGATAGAGCGGGGCGAACTGCTGCGACAGCGTTTGCCAAAGGATCGCGATGAACGCTATCCAGATCGTCGCGTGCACCGTCAGCTTGGTAAGCCACAGGGCGATAGCTCGCGAGAGTTCCGCGGCCCCGGGGTTATCGTAGCCTCGTTTGTAGGATAGCTGCTCCCCCAATGTCAGGAATTCCGCCGTTCGGGAGGCGATGCCTGCACGCGCATCGTCTGCGCCCTGGCGTTGCAACAGCGCTTCACGCTGGACCGTCAACATGGTGATCTAGCCTCCTTCGGCAGCCGGCCGGTGCGGAGCACGACAGCGGATGCTGTCTTTCTGGTGCCTCACAGAAACGACTCATGGAGTCGCAAACGCTCCGCGATTTCGTCAGCAGATAGCTGCCGCACCGCTTGCCCGGCTATCTGCCACTCGGTGCCATCAGCCAGACGTGCGGTAAGCACACTGCCGAGCCCCAACACGGCGAAACTACGAGTGGCCGCTACGACCGTCGCTGCTGTTGGATCGAGCTCACGGATCGCCCTTTCGGCTTCCTCGATCCACTGCCTGTTTAGGAATTGCATGGCCTTTCCCTTCAATTAGTTCGACCCAACAAAGCTGCACTCGATTTCGCGCAATCGGTGCGACATGAAGCGGCGAAAATCGTCCGGCGCCACATGGACTGGAATCATGCCTTGCTCGACCAGCCACCGTTTGACATCCTCCCCTGCCTCGACCGTCGGTCGCCGCCTCAAGGCGGGAAGGCAGAGGATTCCTACGGCGCTAGACATGAGTTACCTCATGCATCGTCGCTTCGGTGGGTTCCTGCTTCGTCGAGGCTGCTTGGCTTGCGCCAAGACTGACGTCCTCTCCACAGGCTGCAACGCGGTGTCCCCGCGCCAAGATATTGATCGCACCGACCACATCGGCGTTGTCTTCGTGCCCACACTCGATGCACCGGAATACGGCCTGACTAGGCCGGTTCTCGGCGCTCACACAACCACACACCGGACACGTCCGGCTCGTGTCGTGCGGCGGCACGGCGATGAGCGTCCCGCCCGACCAGGTCAGTTTGTAGTCGAGTTGCCGTCGGAACTCGAACCAGCCCTGGTCCAGGATGGCCCTGTTCAGGCCGGACTTGGCCCGAACGTTTTTTCCCGGCGCCTCGACATTGCCCGCCGCCGACCTCGACATATTCCTCACCTGCAAGTCTTCGATACACACCATCGCGTGGTTGTTGCTGATAGCGCTCGTGGCTTTGTGCAGGTAGTCGCGTCGGGCGTTGCCGATCTGAATATGGATGCGCTGGATTCTGGCCTTCGCCTTCTTCCAGTTGCTCGAGAACTTCACCTTGCGGCTCATGGACCGCTGCGCTCTGCCCAGCTGCGCCTCGTGTCGCTTAAAACTGTTGAGCGGGGCCAGGAATGTGCCGTCACTCATCGTTGCGAAGCGGGCCACGCCGACATCGATGCCAACCGCGCCGGTGGCCTGCGGCACCGGCGTTTCGACCTCGCGCTGCGTTTGGATCGCGACAAACCACTTCCCGGCGCTCACGGATACCGTGGCGTTGCGCAAATCGCCCAGCACATGCCGGCTGCTGCGGTAGCGCAGCCATCCCAGTTTGGGCAGAAAGATTCTGCTGTTGCCCTGCTCTAGCTTGATCTGCTTCGGGTCGGGGTAGCGAAAGCTGTCGCTCTGACCTTTCTTCTTGAAGCGGGGGAAGCTGGCCCGCTTGGCAAAGAAGTTCCCATAAGCCCGCTCCAAATCCTTGAGCGTCTGTTGCAGCGGATGAACCGGCGCATCGGATAGCCATGCCGTGTCCGTGCTGTTGCGCCACTCGGTGAGCAGCTTGCACAGGCCGGCGTAGCCGTGCTTCTTCTCGCCTTGTTCGTATCGCGCCTTCTGCAACGCCAGCGCCTTGTTATAAACGAAGCGGCACGATCCGGCGAAGCGGCGCAAGTTGCGTTGCTGTTCGCCGGTCGGCATCAGTTCGAACTTGAAGGCTTGGAGTCGCTGCATAGAGAGATCGTACCCGTCGTTTCACCCGTGGCAAGGACGCCTACGGCGTCCGCGCTTTCCGTTGTCGGCAAGCCGGGCGACTTCGTACCCGACTGCGAGCGCCGCCTTTCGAATCAGCGTGCGGTCCCTTCAGACAGCGTCTTCCATTTCGTCATCGATCACCTCTTCCTCCCCTCACTCTCGAGATGTCCTATTGGCGCAGTGACTGAATTGCTCGACTTCGAGCAGGCCGGTTCGACCTGATCGACCTGAGTGACGGCGGCACCATTGACGCGGATTGGGCCCTTCGCCAGAAGCTTGACTGCCATTGCCACGCATTTGGACTTGGCGAGCGGCCAGGAAGTTACGCCTGTCGGTGATATCTTAACCACCGGCATGTCCGACACCAGATCGATCTTCGCCCCTTCTCGACACATCACGTCATCTGCCGACATGATGCGGCCATCTACTGCGACTTTTATCCCGGCGACCACAGGCGAGCTAACCAGCGCCTTGCATTCGACGGTTGAGAGCTTGCCGAGGTGGACGTAGGACGTTCCCCCCTCGGTGGACGCGCTAACCGTTGCATGCGCCGACAAGCACGCGCTCAACGAAGCTGCTACGACGAGTGTCTTCTTCATGCCATTCCACCTACTGACGATTGTGAGTACCGCATGCCTATTGTGCAAAGAGATCCTGGCGCGACCAGACTTCCAGCTGCCTGTTCCTTTCCGAAGTAGGCTCGCTACTGAACGAACACATCCACGGTGTAGCCCGACAACCAGTCGGCCCCGGCCTCGCCATCGTCGCCAACAACACCTTCGTCGATCTGCTCGATCAGCATCAGCTTTAGCTCGTCGGCGCTATCCGCCCCCATCTCCTGCAACTCTGCGGGAGTTACCTCAACTCCGATTCTCATTGGATCTATCCTGGCTTTGGCTTGGCGGTAGCTTGAGTCGTCACGGTGCTAGCGGTTGTCACAGTCCGTAGCGGCGTGCAATGCGATCACGACGCATCATCAGCGCGTCCAGTTTTGGCTGGGCGACACTCCAAGCATCTTCCTTGCGCAGCACGCGGCGACGGAAGAACGCGTACGCCGGTGTCATCCACAGTCCTCGCCACGTTTTGATGCGCTCGGCCTGGAGTCTTAATCGCATGTGTGCGCCGCGAACGGTGTGCTTCCAAGTCTTACGTTTCATTTCTGCCCCTTCTTCGGCCCATTCCGGTGCATCGCGCGCCAGCTCCGCTTTTCCGTTATCTATTGTTTCTTCCTGCCAAAGCGCTCCTTCGCCACCGTGCCGTCGATGCACTGTCCCTTGGTAGGGATCGCAAAGCGAGCACAATCCTTTGCATCCGAGAAGTCCATCACTATCGTATTGCCGTCCTTGTCCTTCACCACCAAGTAGGTCTTGCTTGCATCAAACGACGACGGCGAGACAACGACCGCTTCCGACGCTGTTGCGGCGCTCGCTGCGCTGGACATCGCAAGGAGGATAAGGCCAACTAGCTTGTTCATTTCTTGTTCATTTCTTGTTCCTTCGCTTCTGCCGGAATCCGGCCGGTACTCGGCGCGTAAGCGCCTGGTGCTCTTCCTATGAAACTCAGGCCCGCTTCACGGACGATTTCCCAAAGATTTTTGCAGAGCAGTGGGACAGCACTTTGGCGGATTCGTAGTGGTTACGGCAGCGGTGTGGGCCAGTTTGTTCAAGCCTCGCGTGCCAGGGATGAAATGCAGCCGGAGCCTGACACCACACCGCGGACAGGACGTGTCGAACTAGGGCAGGCCGATTAGCGGTTGAGCCTGCCGGATCGGGGCGGCAAGCATCGTGAATGCCGCCCGGCATGGGGTGCCCGGAGAACATGCAGCGTAATATGGTGATGATTCTTTTCATAGCCGTTGATGGAGGCTAACGATCCTTGCCTTCCCCTAGCAGTTCATCTACCTCCTTCCTCGCGTGTCGCACCGGCCCGTACATGCCCATTAGCATTGCGAGGATGAATGCAATGGCCGACACGGTGATAACCAAGCCGTTGGAGGTCAAGGCGCTTGCGACGGCTTGTAGCCATTCAGGAGGCTGCTGCCCTTGCCCTTCTAGGGACGAGGTTCCGAAGTTGATCAATAGCCGTGCGGTAGCGAAGGTCACCACTGCGAACCCGAGAGAGAGCAGTCTTGTGTCGCGGGAGACGCCGTAAGCTGCGACGCACATGATCACTGCTGCTGCCGGGGCCGCTGCAGTCAACGGGATTCCGAAGACGGTCTCCGCTAGCACGACGGCCAGGATTAGGGCTGGACCTACGCCAATACCGAACATTGTTAAGACCCTTTCGTGTCGGCAGCCGGCCGTGCGGGGCGCTGAGACGCCGGGTTGTTCTGCGGGTTCGCTGCCCCGTCTCTGGGCCGCGCGCGGTCCTGGGGTATTGCCGCGAGCACGTCGTTCCCGTGTCCGCTGCACCGATTGAATACGCGCAGCGCGACGGTCGTCGCCAGTGCTTCGATCGAGCTTTCGGCGGCCGGCTTCTCGGAGGTAGCCAGCGCAACACTCGCGCTGGCTACCTCCATTGCACCAGCCGTCGGAATTGTCGTTTGCATCCACTTCATCGTCGTCTCCTGTTCACGTTGGTGTCGATCGCGCTGTCACAACGTCACCCCCCTGGCATCCTGCCATCAGCGCCGAGATCCCTACGGGATCAAGCGCAACGGAATCTCTTTGGTGCAGAAGCAATGACAACGCCCCCCCGCGGTCAGCAACCTCGCCTATACCCAGGGCCAGCGCGCGCTGCGGTGCGCGGACGGCGTTCTCGTCTTTCCGGGAGCGCTCAGGGCGGCGAGTGCGTGCCGCCGGCTCACTTCTTCTGCCACTTGCTCAGCCTCGCGAAGGTTGCGGCGCGAGATCCTTCCGCTCGCGTGAAGCCACCCAGTGGTCAGGTCGGCCACCTGCGGATGCCGTTGCGTGAGACGGTAGAGTTGCGTGAGTTCGGCCGTAGAAAGGTCCGCATCAAGCTCCGCAGCATGTGACAGTTTCTCGGATATGGACAGCCAGCAAGCTGCAGCCATGATGCCGAAGCAACCGGCGACTAACCCAATACCGACCCAAACTGCCGTTCGATCGCCATCTCGAATGGCGAGCAGCAGCAAGGCGAAGGCATACGCGGTGGGCACCAGGAACGCCAAGACGTCGACCGGCGCGCTCGACGAGCAGAAGAGGGTTATGTGCTTACGCATGGTTGTCCTTAGGTACAGAGATTGAGTGCTCGCATATCACTTCATGTGGCATGGGTCGCGCGCGGCGTGCCGAGAAAAAGCAATAAGCCAGGCAAAGCACCACAACCGCTGGAAGGATCACGGCACCGCTGCAAAGCGACGCGAAGACACTCGCACTCAGGTTCACGGTCATGGTGAACTTCCCTTAGATAGGCATGAATGGCTCAATCGGTGGCCTTGCCGCAAGGCTGCTCAAGACAATCCAAGCCTTGCGGCAACCTCAGCGGGGTCAGCTGGGACGAACAGCTTTGTCGGCTTGCGGCCGTCGCCGCCTGCAAGGTACACGTCGCATCCACCCAAGAGGCACGGCTCGATCGCGTTGACGGCACTCGGTCTTATGAACGTCCCTGCAATGTGAACCAGTTTCTCGACGTGCAATTGGTCACTCATGCTTGGTCTCCTTGAATTCAGTTACGTAGCCTTGCGTCTGGATAGGCAGTGATAGAGCCCGGTTTGGATTGGCCTTGATCGCAGACAATCTCCAGGATGAGTGGTGGCTGGGGGTACTATGGTCGGAGGCAAGGGCAAAACGGGCGAAGCTGCGAGTACGAGGGCGAGAGCTGGGCCAGTTTGAGTTTTGGGGTATCCGTTTTGTGGTTGATCTGCCGCTGTGCTATGCGTCATCCCCCTTGTGATTCACCAATGCCCGACGGCTACGCGCCCATGTGACATACATAGCGGTCGCGACAATGCCACCGATGAAGCCGCCCACGGCCACCAGCCACGCGTACAACAGCACAAAATCATTGAGGCTCGGCAAACGGCCGAGTGCATGGGTGTCGGTGTCCGGCACTAGCACACTAGCCGAGCCAGCACTGAGCATCATCGTGACGCACAGTCCAACGGCGATTAGGCCGTATTTCGTGTGCCCCATGCGGAAGGTCGCGAATAGTATCGTTGCGAACCCTGCCGCGGCGAGTGCAAGTGCCCACGACGGCAAGGCTCCGGCGAGCATCGTCCCGCCGTGTATGGCCATCCACACGATCACGGCGACAATCAGTTGCAGCACAAGGCATTGCCCGAAGCTGAGTTCTTTGAACAGGAGCAAGACGGCTTCGCTCGCTAACGCAAGCTTGTCGCCAAAGGTCATTTTTTGCATGATTCGATCCTGTCGATTCGTCGTGCAGTGCATGGTGATTTCAACTCGTCAAATGACGATCAGGCTGCTCGATGTGCTTCCAGCCCAAAGAACTTCCGGCTTGGCGTGAGCAAAGCCAGGCCGCCAGCGGAGATCAGGACCGCGATCAGGTAGGCCCGCCGGATCCACCTACTTGCATTTGCCACGGCTTCATCTACCGGGACAGCTTTTACGGTATGCGATTGGCAGATTACCGGAGGACTCGCGCCCTTCGCCTCCTCGGCAGTTGATTCGGCGCATTCGAACACCAGCACAGCTCCAGCCGGGGCGGGTCGAATCGAAGTTTCCGCCCAGTGGACGATGCTCGCGACAGTGGACTCAAGCGGTGAATCTCCAGCGAAGGCCATCACCAACAGAACAGCCCCAACGAAGCTGGCTGGAATCACGACGCTCGCCTGGAAGAGGCGCCAGAGTGTGTAGATCGATGCAATGAGGACGTCTCGCTTTGTCAGTGTGAGTTTCATCATGTAGCGCGGGAGACCCCGGCATTCAAGCCGGGGAGGGATAGCGCGGCGTGCGAAGCACGCCCTTAACCCGGTCCATCCTGCGTTATGCTATCCGTCGGTTGAAATTGGTAGCCATAGCCGTCCGCCCGTTGCATGAGACGACAGTGACGATGGCTTATGCCTTGCACCAGGCTTGGCTTGGCCTGGATGTTGAAACTGCCGGAGGCGCGCACTGCCACCCGACCGGCGTGCTCGCCGGCGTTCTTTCCCGTGGGCACCGTAGCCCGCACGGCATCACCCGTACGAAACCCGTGCACGGTCTTGCCTCGCATCAAGTAGCCACGCGGGAAGCCGTAGCGATCCAGTCGGGTGCGTTGGTAGCTGCCACGCCCGGTGCACGTGATCGTCAAGGTCGGACGGTGCCACGCGTGCGCATGGCTCAGCCTGCCGACGCACACCGCGTCGAGCGCGTGCGTCTTCGGAATGAACAGGCGCATCCGATTGAACTTCGTGCGGCCGCCACTGGCGAGTTGCACTGGCAAACCAGTGCTCTTCAGAGCGCTCACCAGCGCCCAGCGTGTGGCGTTGACCGCGGCCGCATCCTTGAGCGGGCGCTTGGCATGGGCGAGGATCTTGACCAGCCGCGCGGGCTGCCGGGCCAGAAAGCGATCGATGGGCTGAGCGCCCTTCGCCTGGTTGCATGGTCCGCAGGCCAGCGTGAGGTTGCTGACCCGGTCGGTACCGCCCGTCGCGCGAGCCTGAATATGTTCGATCTGCAGCGGCAGATCTCTTCGATCACAGTAGGCACAACGTCGGCCCCACTTTTCCAGGAGGTACTCGCGCAACTCGTATCCAAACAGCGTGCCCTGTTGATACTCGACCCCAGCGATCTCCGGTTGCTCGAGCGCCTGCGGATCAAACCGGACAAGCTCGCAGCTCAGCACCGTGACCGGCGCCCAGCGACGCAGCCGCGCCACCCACGTTAGCGTCGTATCAACGCGATGCTTGAGGCTGGGTGGAAGCCATCCCGGAGCGCGGGACCGGTTCTGGAAGCGCGCTGCGCGGTAGCGCAGGTTCGCCCCACGCCGGCGGCGGCGGAACATGCGGCGCGCCGTCAGTGCCTCGGAAATGCTACGACCACGGTGGACCAGCTCGATCAAGCTCAACACCACCGCGCCTGGCGCCGAGTCGCCGTTTCCATCGTCGGCGACCGGAAGCTCGCGCACCAACGCGATGCCGGTCACTTTGCTTCCGGGGTCCAGCTTCACGCGCAGCGACTGGAGATGGCCGTCGGCCTGGCGCCGGTCGACGATCCGGATCACGAACGGCACGACCCGATGCACACGGGCGCGGCCGCGGGCCAGTAGCAACCTCGCCCGCTTCTCGCTGCAGGGCATCAGTGGTCTGCCCTGCCGGTCTAACACACATACCGCCACGCGGTACCTCCTATTCAACATCGCCCTTACGGGCCTGGTGACGGGGTCCTTGCGGACCCGCTCCCCTCGACCATGTCGTACGCCGGCCATCTGCCTCGATCCGTTTCGTGCTTACCCTTTCGCTTGTCTGCAACCGGGGCTTCGAGAGCCTGCCGCTGAGGAAGCACGGCAGGGTCGGTCTTGGGCACTGCGTACAACGTAGCGGGTTGGTTACCGCTCGGTCTGGTCAACCCGAGCTTCTTTCAAGCTCCGCCCTTCAGGGCGGGGTAGTTGACTTCCGCTTCTCTGGTTGGTTCCGATAGGATCTCCTTCACCTGGAAACGGCAAGGACATCGAGAAACCGGCAAAGCTGCTACGACTGTTTTCGCCGGCGTGCACTTGGTTTCAGCATCCAGGGGTAGGGAGTGCTTCCGTCGCAGGGCGAGGCGCCAAAGTGGACGCGGCGCCAAAGCTGGCGGAAGCGCGCTTGGTGCGGACCTGCTTACCTCCGGCGCCGGCGGGCATCGTCCTTGGCTTGACGAATATCCTCGAGCAGCGCCGGCACGTGGGAGAGGGCGCGGGGCCGGACCGTGTAGGGCTGGGAGGCTTGCTCGCTCTCGATCCAGCGATGAACGAGCATGTAGCCTCGGCCGACCTGGACTGTTACCCGCGACGTGATCGCAATCTCAGCGTCGTAACTCATGCCCGCGCCCGAACACTTTCGAACAGCGTGGCCGCCGGCGCGAATACGCGCGGCCAGAAGCTGGAGCGGGGGTGGGGCGACATCGGGCCCAGAGGTGGCTGTAGGGGTTGGATGGGTGGTCATCTGTGTCGGCCTTGTGTCACGGAGTCTCGCGGCAGTGCGAGTTCTTCTCAATTCTGAGTGCCGGGTGAGCGGATGCAACACCGTGTTGAGGCCACAGCTTGGCGAAGGGCGATTTGCCTGTCGGGAAGTGGACTGACGCTGGCGCTCGACCGATGAGATTCAGCTGCGGGGACCATCGGCTGATTTGCGATGCTGCAGATTGATCGATAGGTCGTCATTGCCGGCAGGCAGGACAAGTTGAGCGCCGGGGGCGAGGGTGACTTCCTGTGTGACGACGCTCTGCCGGATGGTCGGCAGTTGGACACTGCACCCGTCCGCAGCGGAAACGTCTGCGACGGAGAGGATCTCGGCATGCTCCGCGGTGACCCGATATCGGTTGGGGGCGACTGCGGATATCTGCAATGCTGTGCCGGCTTTTGCTTCGGAATACTCTATGGTCGGCGTCGCGCTGGACGGTCCAGAAACACAGCGGGACTTATAGGGGACGGTCTTGAAGTTGTCGAACTGGACGAGTTCTGCAGGGAAAGCCGTGCTGTCATCGAGAGGCTTCGACCCGTCAGCAATGACGTTCCCATCCTGGCTGTAGCGCCAGGAGAGATGGTCGGCGGCGAGGACGTTCCAGGTTGCAGTGGCGAGTAGGACGGTGGCCGCGAGGAAGGCCGGGGCACGGCGGGAAGTTCGCATGGCGAGGGACGAGTCAACGGAGAGACAGAACGTGTTGGTCACATCGTATGCGGTACTGTCCACGTAGGTAGCCACGAAAGCACAGCGATTTTTGTGAGGATTCGCTAGGGTGGGTATCCGGATGGCATTGGCTGGGGGCGGTCCAGGAGGGATCGTGGCAACTCAGCAGAAATCCCGGCTCGTGGTCTCCAGTTCGCGCAACATCCACGACAGGTCGACCACGCGCTGGGCGATCAGGCGGCGCAGCGAAATGGGTTGATTGCCTCGTGGCCTTAGAGGTGGCCTTCGACAGTTTGCGTCGGTCCGCTCGCAGTCCCGCCGTCAGCTTGGGAACATGGTTCTAACTGACGGGCTGGCTCTTCGCCGGCGCGGAGCTGCTGGAACGAAGGGCCGAGAATTAAGAGGCGTTTATATCTGGATTGAATCTGGCCGCCCAACTTCGGGAGGGTGGATTATACGCAGGGGCCACATTTACCCTGCATGAGGTGTTAGCTAATCGTAAGAATTAGCCATTTAACAGGGAGGTGCCAGTGAGCAATTGGCGCAAAGCAGCATTTGCGGCGGGAGTGGTCGCGCTTGGAGCCGCGACCGTATTTGTCACGACCAAGCTCGTGGCAGAGCCATCGACCGAGGAGGCTGGCCGTTCCGGGAATGCAAATCGGGCGGCTACTGCATCCTCCGCCGATCGGCGGCCCGGAGAGCTCCTTCGCCGCGGAATGGTCAAGGTCGAGGACCAATCAGGGAGACCAGGCGTCAAGTCGAAGGATTTCACTGAGACGGTCGAAGGGATCGATGCCGACAAGAACGGTATTCGGGATGATATTCAGGTTTATATCGAAGAGACATACAAGAGCCTCCCACAGCGAGCCGGGATGCTCCAATACACTCGTGCGGCAGAGAATTTTATGCTCCGCGCAAAGACTCTCGATGAGTTGAAGGAGTATTGGCCGGCCTACGCAAAAAGTGCCGACTGTCTTAAGTCGCTGTTTGGTGATGGCTGGGTAAAAGAGGCTGGTGAAATTCAGGCTCAAATGATGAACACCCCGCCGCGGATAGAGGCGTACATCGAGACGCGGCGCATGTCGAAAAACAATATTTGGCGGCTCTATTCCGGAGATAAACCATGCGAATGAAGGATGGGCGGATTGTTAGGGTGCTGGCCGTTTTCGTGTTGTTCTTTCAGATCGCCACGCCGGCAGCGGCCCAAGCGAATCGGTACTGTAGCTCGGAATATCTGATTCTCTTTGGGAATGGAGTCAACACGATATTCCCGGATTGGGTGCAATCCGTGCAGGCGCTTCGGGATATCGCTGGCGATTCACATAATGAGGTGCCCGTTAATTACGGACTAGCAGAAAACCCCTCCGATGGTGTCTTGCTAGATCTCTATCAAGTCTATCAACAGAAGGTAAGCGAAGATCCCTCGCTCTCGTGGGAACTGTTGATTCGCGTGTTCGTGGGGGCGGTTGATGGCTTGACGTTCGGAACGATCTCGAAGGTGCAGGCGTTGATCACGGATACAGCGGCGGCGAACTCGCAGCAGCTTCAGGCCAAATTTCAGGCGCAATACAACTACACCGACGCCGATGTGGTGGCGCAAAAGGCGCTGGTGATCGACGGGCTAAAGAACCAGGGGAACCGTGTCCTATTGGTGGCTCATTCCCAGGGGAATCTTTACGCTAACGCGGTGCACCGGGCAGTTTACAATGACCCTGACGTTACACCGGGCAGTTTCTCACTGGTGGCTGTCGCGACGCCGGCAAACTTCGTTCCGCAAGGCGTGCCCTATACCACCTCGGACAATGACGTGGTGATCAACGCCCTGCGCCAGTTTATCTCTTCGAGCGTGCTGGCAGCGAATGTGTCCGTACCGTTTCGGTTCGATGACGTGTCGGGGCATTTTTTTACTGGCACCTACCTCAATACAAACTACGTAGCTCGAACGAAAATCTCGACTGATATCATCGCGTCAATGGACAGGCTCGTGCGACCGGAGGGCACCTATGACTTTGAAGTGGTCTTGAAGTATGGCGTACCCATCTCTACGGCGTCGCAAATTGTGTTTGATCCCGACAATAGCTTTGGCTCACTAAATACTTGCTATCAGCGCTTCTTTTTGTCACTGGATAGTGGGCTTGGGGATGCGACAAGAAATTCGATTGCAGCCGTATTTTGCGGTGACTCGCGTACTTGGACCTTGATTGATAAGGCAAAGAGTCGACTTGATCCATTTGCCGCGAAGGATGATGCGGCATATGCCGCGGCGCTCGCGGAGATTAAATCTCGACTTTTATCACATATTCCATCTGTTGCAAACTCTGATTCTGCAATTAGTGCATTTATAGCCGGCCGATCGCCAGCGTACTCAAGGAGCGTGGGCTCAACATGGGTTGGAAATTCCGGTCCGACCTACACATTTTCGTCGACTGATTTTGATGCCAGTGGCAATCTGCTGCATCCCTTTACCTATCTTCCGGTCAAATTATCGGGTGAGGGCGACCCCCCTTATTCTGAGCAGTATGCGGGCGCCGACACGGTTTTTCTCTCTAAGTTCCTTATGCCGCTAGAAGGTGATCTCCGCATAATACCTAGTAACGTTGCAAAATTTGAGAAAGGAGCGGGATTTATACGTTTTAATCTCTGCAGGAATTCAGGGCAGCCAATATAGATCTAGTCAATGGCATTATAAATCTAGCGAACCAGGATTGCTTTTGGTTACGTTCTTGCGGTCCTTGGGGGGGCCGCTAGCAGAAGTCTCGGCAGGTGGTCTCTAGTTCGCCCAGCATCCACGTTAGGTCCACCACGCGCTGGGCGATCAAGTGCTTCACCTCGCCCTCGCATTGCCACCGCCCGTAGACCCCGACCATGCCGGAGCCCAGGATCTCCTTGCGAAAGCGCTCGAACACGTCGGGCCAGATGATCACGTTGACGACCCCGGCTTCGTCCTCCAGTGTCATGAAGACGACCCCATTCGCCGTGCCCGGGCGCTGGCGCACCGTCACAATGCCGGCGGCGCGCGCGGTCTGGCGCGACTGGTAGCCAGCCAGAACGTCGGCTGGCACGAAGCGCCGGGAGGCCAGCAGCGGCCGGAGCAGGGCAAGCGGGTGGCGGCGCAGCGTCAACCCCATCGCGCGGTAGTCCCCCGCGATCTCCTCGCCTTCCGTGGGAGGCGCCAGGGCGGCAGCTTCCTCCTTCACGTCGGCCGGGCGCAGCAGATCCTTGTCGGGCACGGCCGCGGCGGCCTGCCACAGCGCCTGCCGCCGCCCGCCGGTGAGCGATGCCAGGGCATTGCCGCCGGCGAGTACCTGCAGGTCGTGGCGGTCGAGGCCAGCACGCCGGGCCAGGTCGGCCGCGCTGGAGAAGGGCCGGATCGCGCGCGCGTCCTCGATGCGCTGAGCGGCCTCGCGGCGCATGCCCCGCAGCAGCGACAGGCCGAGGCGCACCGCCGGCGTCGCGCCGTCGGCTGGCCGCTCGAGCGCGGAATCCCAGCCGCTCGTGGCCACGTCGGCGGCCAGCACCGTGACCCCATGCCGCTTGGCGTCCTGCACCAGCTGCGAAGGCGTGTAGAAGCCCATCGGCTGACTGTTGAGCAGCGCGCACAGGAAAGCTGCCGGCTCATGGCGCTTCAGCCAGGCCGAGGCGTAGACGAGGAGGGCGAAGCTGGCCGCGTGGCTCTCGGGGAAGCCGTACTCCCCGAACCCCTGGATCTGCCGGAAGATGCTCTCGGCGAACTCGAGATCGTAGCCGCGGGCCAGCATGCCGGTGACGATGCGCTCGTGGTACTTGCCAAGGCCCCCTTTGCGTTTCCACGCGGCCATCGCCCGGCGCAGCTGGTCGGCCTCGCCGGCGGAGAAGCCGGCCGCCAGCATAGCCACTTGCATCACCTGCTCCTGGAAGATCGGCACGCCGAGCGTGCGCGAGAGCGCCTTCTCCATGTCCGGGCTGGGGTAGGACACCGGCTCAAAGCCCTGCCGGCGGCGCAGGTAGGGGTGCACCATGCCGCCCTGTACCGGGCCTGGCCGCACGATCGCCACCTCGATCACCAGGTCGTAGAACGTGCGCGGCCGCAGCCGTGGCAGCATGGACATCTGCGCGCGCGACTCCACCTGGAATACGCCCATGCTGTCCGCGCGGCACAGCATGTCGTAGGTCGCTGGGTCTTCGGGCGGGATGTCCTGCAGCTCGAAGGCCTCGCCGCGCTGCTCGGCCACCAGGTCGAGCGCCCGGTGGATGGCCGACAGCATGCCCAGGGCCAGCACGTCGACCTTGAGCAGACCGAGTGCGTCGAGGTCGTCCTTGTCCCACTGGATCACGCTGCGGTCCGCCATCGCGGCATTCTCGATCGGTACCAGGCGCGACAGCTTGTCCTTGGCGAAGACCAAGCCTCCCGAATGCTGCGACAGGTGGCGAGGAAAACCGAGCAGCTGCGTGGCCATGCTGGCCCAGCGCCGCGTGAGTTCCGCTTCCGTGTCGAGCCCGCACTCGGCGAAGCGCCGCATCAGGTCGGCCTTGCCATCGAACCAATGCTGCGCCTTGGCGACCAGATCGACGATTGCCGGGTCCACGCCAAGGGCCTTACCGGATTCGCGCAGCGCGCCGCGCGGCCGGTAGGTGGACACCGCGGCGGTTAGTGCTGCGCGATCGCGCCCGTATTTGCGATACAGGTACTGGATCACCTCCTCGCGCCGCTGGTGCTCGAAATCGACGTCGATATCCGGTGGCTCGCCGCGTTCCTTTGAGATGAAACGTTCGAACAGTAGGTTGCCGCGCGCGGGATCGACCTCGGTGATGCCCAGGCAGTAGCAGACTGCTGAGTTGGCGGCCGATCCCCGGCCCTGGCACAGGATGCCCTGTGAGCGCGCGAACTTGACGCAATCGTAGACCGTGAGGAAGTAGGGTTCGTACCGAAGATCGGCGATCAGCGCCAGCTCGTGCTCCAGTTGCTGCTGGACGGCCAGCGGGATGCCTTGAGGGAACCGCCGGTGGGCGCCCACGTAGGCCTCGTCGCGAAGGTAGGCGGTCGCCGAGCGGCCGTCCGGTACCAGTTCCTCGGGATACTCGTAGCGCAGCTCGTCCAGCGAGAAATTGCACAGATTGGCGATATGGACCGACTCGGTCAGCAGCCGATGCGGGTAGAGGTTGGCGAGGCGCAACCGCGAACGCAGGTGCTGCTCGGCATTCGCTGTCAGGTCGTAGCCGCATTGCGCGACCGGCCGCCCTAAGCGGATGGCACCCAGCACATCCAGCAGCGGCTTGCGCGAGCGCACGTGCATGACCACATTGCCGGCGGCCACCAGGCGCAGGCGATGGCGAGCCGCGGCCTCCTCAACGCCGGCGCGGTGGATATCGTCGAGCGGGCGGTAGAGCAGGTGGAGCGCCATCCAGGCGCGACCGGCGAAGGTCGCGGAGATCCAGGCGGCCTGTGCGTCCAGTTGGTCGGCCGGCGCGCAGTAATCGGGCGTGAACAGCACCAGGCAGTCGGGCAGGCCTCGCAAGTGGGAGTAGGGCGCCTCGGGCGCGGCCAGGTCCCGCATGGTCAGGTGGTAGCTGCCCTTGGCGGCCCGGGTGCGCGCCAGCGTGATCAGTTCGCACAGGTTGCCGTAGCCGGCGCGGTTGCGCGCGAGCGCGACGAAGGAGAGGGCCGGGCTGCCGTCGGCATTCTTGAGACGGAAGCTGGCGCCGACCACCAGCTTCAGGCCGTGCTGCTTGGCGACCGTATGGGCGCGCACGATGCCGGCCAGCGAGCATTCGTCGGTGATCGCGAGCGCTTGATAGCCCAGCGCCACGGCGCGCTCCGCCAGCTCTTCCGCCCGCGAGGCGCCGTGCAGGAAGGAAAAGTTCGAGAGGCAGTGCAGCTCGGCGTAGTCGGGTAGGCCGACGCCGGAAGGTTGGGGCAGCATGGCGACGCCTCAGCCAAAGAGCCCGTGCAAGTACCAGTGCGCGGCGTCGCCCTCGCGGCTGCCCATGCGCTCCTGGAACACCCAGTAACAGGTGTGGTCCTGGCCCTCGGCAACGTAGTAGTCCCGCGTGACCACCTCGCCGGCCCACCAGCCGGCCTCGATGCGTTCGGGCGGCGAGACCATGCGCAGCGGCGAGCCGTAGTACGGGCGGTGGTCGCGCTCCAGCAACGGAATCGGCTTATCGAGCAGCCAAGCCGGGCGGGGCAATGCCGGCGCAGGCCCGCCCGCGGCCACCTTGGTGCCGGCGGGCACCCAGGTGTTGGCGACCTCGGGCCGGTAGTCTGCCTGCAGGGCGGGCTGCAGCACGCGCTCGGCGCCCAGCCGCGCGGTGAGCAGCTCCAACAGCCGGGCATGGTCCTCGGGCGTTCCGCCTGGCTCCGGGAACAAGCTTTCGCTCGGCGGCGCCAGCGGTTGCGTGTCGACGGCGGCCAGGTGGACCGCAATCATCGGCGCGTCGACAGCCAGCCGCGCGAGGCGCTCGCGCAGCAGGCGGTTCAGGTGAGCGGCGTGCCAGCTCGGCTCGGCCAGCGCTACCTCGACCACGGTCGGCGGGATGGCCTCGCGGCCGCGCTCGTGCTGCAGCGACACGGCGAAGCGGGTCACGGCCAGGTGCCGCGCGGTGAGCCATCCCACCAGCTGCTCGATCAGGCCGCCGGCGTAGGCGAGGGTGGCCTCGGCGTGTTCGATGCGGTCGGGCAGTTCCACGCGCGCGGCGAACGTTGGCGGGGCCTCCAGCCAGTCGAATACCTCGGCGGCCTCGCCCAGGGCGCGGTCCAAGGCCTCATTGATCGCCGCGCCGCAGCGGCGCTGCAGGCCGGCCCGCGGCAGGCGGCGCAGGTCGCCCAGCGTGCGGCAGCCCAGACCGTCCAGCCAGTCGGCGTGCGGCCGTGCCGCCGGCAGCACCGCGGCGGGAAGGGTTGCCAACTGGCGGCCGAGACCGGCCGGCTTGAGCGCGACGCCGCCGCCGGCGCGCGCAAGCAGCCAAGCGCCTTGGGCAGTCGGCGCACAGCCAACCGCCACGGTGTATCCGAGCGCTTCGGCTGTGGCGCGCATGCGCGCGCGCAGCCGGCGCGCGCCGCCGAACAGGCGCAGGCTGGCCGACACGTCGACCAGGACGGCATCTTCCTCAGCCTCGACCACGGACGGCGAGAACTGGAGCAGGGCGAGCGCGAAGGCGCGAAGGCCTTCAGCCTCGCGTGTGGGTGCGCGTTCGAGGAGCACGGTCTGCGGGGCGATGGTCTGCACGCCGCCGCGGCGCATCTGCGGCCGCACGCCGGCGGCGGCAGCCAGCGCGGAGGCCAGATGGACCCGGTCCTTGTCGAGGACCGCGACGGCCAGCTCAGTGGACCAGCGTGGCCGGAAGACTTCCAGGCACAGGCGCGGTAGGCGCAGGCAGATCCAAAGGCGATACATGACGGCGAAGCAGGATGGGCGAGGGTTCCAGCGGTACCAAGACAGGCTTGTCCTGCTGCGGCCCGCGCCGCTTGAAAAAGGTCAGCTCGGCGCCTCCGGCAGCCGGCGCTATGCCGATGCGTAGCCGCGCGGGCGATGCGTCGCGCGCACAGGTGGCCGGCCGCATCAGGTAGAACAGCGTATCGCCAGCTTGGGCGGCCAGATTGAGACGGCGCAGCGCATCGTTGCGCAGGTGCTGCGACCAGAACAGCAGGGCGCCGCACGTGCCGGCGCGCAGAATCTGCTCGGCGGACCACAGAGCGTCGGCGGTGCGCTCGCTGCGCAACCACAGCAACTGAGCCGGCGGCAGTCCCCAGTTGGCCAGGGCCAGCCCCTGGGGCGCGTGGGGCGGGTCCAGAAGTACGATCGGGCGCGGAGCCAGGCTGGCCAGCGCTGGGCGCAACAGGCGCAACTCACCCACGCCCGCCTGGCGCACCAGCAATTCCACCAGCGTGCCCGTCGGCCAGCCCCCGCCCGGCAACTCGCCGGCCAACGCGGCGTAGCCCGTGGGTACGGTGCGGCCGGCTGCCCGCGCCAACTGTGATGCGAGCCAGAGGCCAGGATGGATGGTTTCGGGGGCTGGGGCGGTCATGGCGGGTTCCTGCCAAACAGTGTACTGTATATTTATACAGTAATCGAGCCGATTGCCTCTCCGGCCGGCTCGGTGCATAGTGCTCCACACCAGGACGGACGCCAAATTGAAATGAGCGACTCGAACGAATCCCGCCTGCGCGCCGCGCTGCAGGCCGGCCCCATGCCAATGCGCCTGGCCCCTCTGCTGGGCCCGGATTTCCTCGGCGCCGACGAAGCCGAGCGTTACGCGATCTACACGGAGCCAGAGGAGGCGCCAGGGAGGGCGGAACTCCTGGCGACCCTGCGCACCAAGCTTGCCGCAGACGCGACGACGCTGCCATGGACCGGCGAGTCGATGCTTGGCGAAACTCTTGAGGACGAGGATTGGTCGGTTGGCGCAGCAGAGGAGGTCAGCCTGTCCAGCGACGATGTGGACGAGGTGGTTGGCCAGATCGTCAACTACCGGCTCATCCTGACGCGCGATCTGGATCCGATCGGTTTCTGCACGTTCGCGATTAACCTGGATGACTATGGCGCGGTGTTCCCAACGCTGTGCGAAGTGTGGATCGAGGGGCCGTACCGGGATGCCGGGCTGGGACTCGGCTTCATGCAGCAAATGGCGGACGCGATCTACGCTGCTGTTGCCGAATTGGATGCGCGGCTCGCCGGCGGACCGGCGCTCGAACTCGATATCGCGATCGGCCGAGAACTTTCGACCGATACCGTCGAGTCTCTCCTGCAGGCTTGCCTCGAGATGCTGGAGGAGCGATTCCAATCGCCCGAGTTGTCGGGGGCGCCGCGACTTAGTGTCGTGCGACCAGGTTCGGTCGAGATTGCGTAGACACCCACCGTACTGCGGCACCATCGAGAAAAAGATATCAAAGAGGCACTTTATATTGGCCCCTGTTACTGGTAGCAGACCGCCTCGAAGAGGCGGAATGTTTTTAGGGGTGCAAGCTGGCGATTAATTGCATTTATTGTTGATAGTCGCCCCTCCGAATCCGGTATCATGCCCAAAGCCGTTTATGCGGCATGCGGGAGTCCGAGCCAAGCGCCTCGCGCCCAACCAGACTCGCGAACGCACACCGATGCTCAAGCGGCATCAGCGTGCGCTGGCCAGCGCGCCTTCCTTTGTAACGCCGAGATATCGGCACAAGGAGAAGGCAATATGTCGACCACAATCTCTGGCGCCGAGCCCCCCCCCTGCGCCTGGTGCTGCAAGGCCAGCGTCCGGTCTTTCGGATAGTCCCAGGACACCGAGGCCATCCAGGCCCTTTCCGTCGAGGTTAGTTCCAGCAGGTATGCCCTGCGGTTGGTGGTGATGACCAAGTTGGCCTTGAGGCCCGAACGGATGGGATACTTGGACCGCCTTCGAGCCTCGAAACGCTGCGTCAACCTGTTCGGTGCCAGCCTGTGGTGCTGAAGAATGGCTTGAGCCGGATGCGGGGTGACTCGCACGTCCGGTTCTTAGGGGGCGGCGGCGCAGCAATGCGCCGCCGCTACCCGACGCCGTGGCACGATGAAGGGAACAGCAAGACCGCCTCCCTCGCACCTCCACGCTTCCCGGTTTTCGGCAAGCGCAGCGCGCAGGCCCGAGAAGGCCGAAGGCGTCAGGGATCATAGCCGGATGGCTGCAGCGCGGCGCATCCCGCGAGCCCGACGGCGGTACGCCGGGACGCTCGTTACGTATTCACAACGACGGCATTGGCCACAGGGATTTTCTGGGCGACAGCAGCGTAAAGATCAACGTCCGTCTGCTGCGTCTGAATGGACACCACAAGGCTATACCGTGCTGGCAGCCCATAGCGCTCCAGCGCTGGCCGCGTCCGCCACCACCCTGCCGAAGGATAGACAGCAATGAAGCCACGGCTGGCCAACTCAGCCGCCGTGCCTCTCCAGACATCCTGGTGCAGCGAACCACGATGTCGTCGCCGTTCACCCAGCAGCCAGTCGGGATCAGAGGGATTCACAGGTTCGCCCTCATCCTCGCGCTGGGCCGCCGCATTCACCCGAGCGACGAAGTTCTCGGTGGACGCATCAAGCGAACGCTGCACATCGAATCGAAGGCGATGCGAAGGGTAGTGATACTTCGATGCAGCGCCACGCGCCGACGGATTGGGTTCAATGAAATATGAGAGCGTGACACGCATTTCGACGGGTGTGTCCTGCAACGCCTCCAGCTCATCCTTCGGCCATGGCAAGGAATGCAGATTCATGTCGCGCGTCACGATGCCCTTGCCCCGAACCTTCGCATAGGGATGCACCTGGTCTTCAACCAGCAAGGTCAGCGAGTCCCCCGCACTCCAGAGCGCCCGATTCAAGTCCGGGGCTCCCCATCCGCAGTGACGGATCAGATGAACATAGTCATCCTTGTTCGGCACTGCGGGCAAGAACATCCCGCGCATGGCCTCACTCCATTGCGCTGAATGCACCAGCAATGCACGCACGGTCTCCGGCCGAAGGTGCGGATAGGCCGCCATGATCTGCGCCGCCATCCTCGCACACAATGCCGACGCGGCGCTGGTGGCGTTGCTGGTGGTAAACAAGCGATCCAGCGGTTGGTTGTGGGTCGTCAGCAAGTTCAGGCTGGCCATACCGACCGCGCCGAGATCATCCTTGGCCGCATTGCCACCTTCCAGCACCACTTCGGGTTTCAACGGCCATGCCCGATCCCACGTTCTGGTTGTCGTCGTGAAGGGACTGAGGCCACCGGCTTCAGCGACCGGATTCAAGGAAGGATGTCCTTCCGTGTCGATCTTGTCGGTGCAAGCGCCCACCGTGATCGCGTTCCATGCCTGGCCAGGGTCATGCACAAGATTGGTGGAAAGGCTATCGGGATACCCATCCCACGCATTGGGATCGCGCGTGTTGCCAGCGGACAGCACGAACAGACGCGGACTTTCACCAGCCCCATCGGCATCCGCAGCAAGGTCATCGACAGCCGCAGACCATGACGAAGGACGACCACGATCACGGTAGTCCGAAGCCGTTACAGCCGACGTAAACACGCGCGGCCGATTCGGAGCGGAGATTTCAGGGCGCGCGACGCCTTCGGTAAAAAGATAGGCATGGTGACGCGCATCGCCTTCGTTGGCGCCTTCCGCAGGCACCAGCTTGACCGACTCCAGCCGATGCGGGACGCTGATAGGGTCAGCAGAGGACAAGGCATCCGTAAGATCGCCATAGGCCGCCAAGCCGGCCAGGCCAGTACCGTGATCCGCCTCGTCATCCACGCCCCATGCCGGTTCCACCGTATGCTGGTCTCCTGCATCCATCAAGGGGGCCAGCAGCGGATGCGCGCGCGTCACGCCGGAGTCTAATAGGCAGACTCGGGGGGCCGTATCGTCCGGCGGCAATTGGGCACGTCGCAGCAAATCGTCCGCCCAGTCAATCTGCTCACCCACCCCCATGCCATCGAAGAATTCGGCAGTTTCCTTGGCATAGCGAAGCTCGGCAACGCAGTTCAGCGTCATCACCGATCGTGAAAGCTGTTGCTGCGATCCGTACATCAGCAGCACCGTGCGCTCGGGAAAGTTGACCTGTTTGTCGCTGACGACACATTCCGCCAAGCGGGCGAGCTTTTTGAAGTCTTCCACGACGACCTGCCGTTGCCCTTGACCTCGAACAGGCAGCCATACCTCCCACCAAAAGGCAGCCGCCAAATCAGCAGGCAGGAGGCCGGGATCATCAGTCCACAAGGCCCGGACTTCGGCAGCTCGAATGGAGTCGATGGCATCCAGCAGCTTCCGGTGGTCACGCGCCTGACCGCGGCTGTCTTTCTTCTCCATCAAATAGTCGGAGACGTATTTCTCAAAGTGCGCGAGTCCCCCATCAGGGACAAAGACATTGGCGAAAGTCTGGTTGCCCTCGTGGCGCACACTGAGAAGCTCAATCTTCTTGGTCTCGTTCGCCAAGCTCTCGAACGCCAGTTCGACATCCGGCTGGCTGGAGAACTGAATTTGCAAGCCCAGCCCGCTTTCCAGTTGCAGGTCTCGCTGAGCTTGCACAGCCTCCGCTGCTGCGGGCTTCAAGCTTTCGATCTGACCGCGAAGGGACTCACCGTGCTGCTGCCGGGGCAGAGCCGGCACGTCGCGAGTCGATCTGCCTCCAGCAGAGTGCGCTTTGAATTCGACAGCCTGTGATGTGTATCGAAGAATGAAATGCGGACGTTTAGCTTGTTGTTGATCCGGCATGGTTCGGCACGACCTTCTTGTTGTTCATTCTGAGGCTGAATTTGCGGCGCTCATCGAAAGCTCGTGCCAGCATATCTGCCTTCACGCGCTCCTCGTCGTGCATCAACGCCTCCTTGATGGATTCATCCACAGCGCGTTTGATCTCTGCGTAGCTCAAGCCTTCCGCCTTGGCTGTGATGGCCTTGAGCGGAAAAGGCTTGGGCGCAAACTTGCCCAACCGAGACTGGAGCAGCTTGGCGGCCTGCGGCGTAGTCGGGAGCCGATACTCGATCACATCGTCGAATCGACGAAAAAGCGCGTAATCAAGAATCTCCACATGGTTGGTTGCCGCGACGATCAAGCTATGGGATTGGTCGCTCTCGATCATTTGCAGGAAGCTGTTCAGCACGCGCCGAATCTCGCCCACATCGTTGGCCAGTCCTCTCTGCGAACCAATGGCATCGAACTCGTCGAAAAAATAAACGCCGCGCACCTCATTGATGGCATCGAAGATCTGGCGCAGCTTGGCGGCAGTCTCCCCCATGAACTTCGTAATCAGGGCATCCAGTCGAACAGCAAACAACGGGATGCCAAGTTCACCGGCCAGCACAGAGGCGGTCATCGTCTTGCCAGTGCCTGGCGGGCCGACCAGCAGCAGTTTGCGTCTCGGCGACAGGCCATGCTCGCGGATGCGCGAATGGTGTTTCTGCTCTTTCATGATGCGGCCAAGCTGTTCAGCCATTTCCGCATCGAGCACCATGTCCGACAGTCGATTTTTCGGATAGGAAACCGTCAACAGGTTCGCCAGCTCACCGCGCGGACGGGCCAACGGCACCAGTTTTCCCTCGGAGCTATCCGGCGAAACACGGGCTTTCGCCGCGTCGATCATGTCACGCAGTTCTTCGGCGAGCTTGCCGTGGCCCACCTTCGCTTCACGGGCCGCAACCTGCATGGCGACAGAATAGAAGTGTCGGTCATCCCGCGCGATGTGGGATTTCACCAACGCCTTGAGTTGTTCGGCACTAGCCATAGTGACTTCCCGCTTGCGCTGTCAGGTTGGTCGATGTTCCCAGCAATGCCAGCGCAGACTGCATCAATTGATCGGCGACGTGCTCATCGATCGCACCCAGTTCATTCTGATCAGCAGCCAGAACGAACAGCAGCCCGACAGGCACATGCAACGCCTCGGCAATCTTGGTGATCGTCGAAAGTGTCGGGTCGCGCTTATTGTTCTCAAGCATCGACAGGTAGGACACTGAGCAGTTCGCTCTGTTCGCAATGGCGCTCTGAGAGACACCCCGTTGCGTTCGGCACAGTCGAATGGCTTGTCCAACATTCATGGCGCTTGCTTTCTCGCGGATTGCGACGAGCGTAAGTACCGTAGAATTTTACCACCAGTGAACACTGTTGACGATACTTCGCCCCGGATCAAGGCGTTGGCAACGCCTCCAGCAGACAGTCTTGGGCCGCGACACGAGCCCACTCGATGATCTGCGGCCCGTTCAGCCCCAGCGATGGCTTGATGGCCGCAGGCAACAAGCCCGACGGCGGAACACTAGGACATCCGCCGCGCAGGGTCTCGGCTAAATAGAACTGGCGCGCATGCTCGCCCTTGACCGACAGCAGCCGCACATAGGTCGACCACGGCAGCGTGAAGACCTGCGCCAGTTCGTCCAGCCACCAAGGCCGCACCGGCTCCAGGGAAGATTCACCAGACACTGTCTGGCGAATTGGCCGGATCAGAAAGAACGACCGCATTTGCTGCTGGTTTTGGCGGCTGAAACCACGGCCGAACTGCTGGATGAGGTCGCTTGCCAACTGCTCAATCAACTGCTCGCTGTAACCCGCGCGTCGCCGTCTGGCGCGCGGCATCGAGCAGGTCCCCGATGCCGCCGCGGATGCCGCCGTAGCCGGTAGGCACAGCGGCAGGTGTGGCTCCTGCCGCAGGCGTCTCCCTGGTCATGCGGGCACCTCCGCAGGCCGCGGTGCCTCGGTGATCATCTTGCGCCGGTTCGCCACCAGCCCGGCAGCCTTGCGCACCGGATCGTTCTCCGTGTGGGCGTAGCGCATGAACATCGCCACGGTCTTGTGCGCCGTCAACGCCATCCCGACCTTGACCGGGATGCCCGAGTTGGCAATGTCGGTCGCAGAACGGTGGCAGATACCGTGCGTGCCGACAAGCGTGGCGCCTGCCGCCTCGAGGGCGCGACTCCAGCCGTTGTAATACTCCCCGTGGTCAGATGCTTGCCCGGATGGCTCGGGGACGGCAGCACGTAGGAAATGCCTTCCTGCCGCGGAGGCGTCGAGAGCAGCCGATAGGCTTCCTCGCTCATCCGCTTGTAGATGGCGCCTGTCTTGCTGTCCGGCCAGACCACGCGGCGGCTGTCCAGGTCCACCCAATCTCATTGGAGCGTCACGATTTCGGAGCGGCGGCCGGCGCACTCGAATCGCAGGCGGATCGCCAGCGGGATGACGTAGCTCTCCGGGCCCTCGGCCTCGTTGTGTTCCAGTCGCCGACACAGCTTGCCCATGTCCTCGTCGCTGATGAGGTGGGTGGCCTTGCCGTTGGGGTACATCGGGACGTGGGGACAGGGGTTGGTGCCGTCCGGCCCGTGGCCCCACACCTCGGCAAGGTTGAACATCTTGCGCGTCACGCCGAAAGCACGGTTGGCCTCGGCGGGCTTGTGGGTCATCTTCTTCATCGCCGTGGCCACGTCCGGGCGCTTCACGGTCTGGACCTTCAAACGGCCCAGCATCGGAGCGATACAGCGGTCGATGACTGCCTGATACCCGCGCTGGGTGCTGGGCCTGTTGCGCTGCTTGGAGTAGTCCGCCATGAACTTGGTGCACCGCTCCTTAACCGTGGGGGCTGCGCGGGCGGTGGCCTTGGTCGCGCTGGGGCCGCCGCCCCGGCGCACCTCGACCAGCCATTCCTGCGCCAGCGAGAGGGCCTGCTCGACGGTCAGCTCGCCGCACAAGCCCAACGCGATCTCGCGGCGCTCGCCGGCGTTCGTGCGATACTGCAGCATAAACACCTTGCGACCCGCTAATGTAATCTTGCACACGAAGCCGGGCACCAGCGTGTCCCGGAGTTCGACGGCTTGCGCCTGGGGTTGTGCCGCATCGACTGCGGACTTGGTGAGCTTGATTTTCGCCACGATGACTCCTCGGAAAGCCCCGATTCCCAAGAGCCATGTAGGGGCCAGCAGAGGGGAAGCCGGGTCAGGTTTCGGAAAGCACCGGCATATGTTGTCGCCTAAGTTATTGATAAACCCGCTGTATCGGGCTTCGGCGTAGTCCAGCGAAGTTCGGTGCTGGAGTCATGGTGAAATGAAAAAGGCCCCGTGAGTAGCGCGAGGCCTTTCTGGCATTCGAGCGGCTCAATCCGAATGACCGCCGGCACACACGCTGCAGACGAAGTTTGCCTCGTGTGCAAACGTCAAAATCTCCGCTCCGCACAGCTTGCACTCCTGAACGGCGATCTTTTCCCCGTGGCTAGTCGGGGAATTGCCATAGAGGTCCTTGGCTCGCCGAATCAGATAGAACGCACGCTCGGTATTGATGATCCGCTGCGATGCCGTGCCGGGCGCTTCCTTCTTACCTCGATACAGCCAGTAATACGTGTGGTATGTCCAGACAAAGGCCTGGCTATGTGCGATACCGTTTTGCAACGCGAGTTTATAAAGCGAAAGCAGCAAACTCGCATGAAACTGCCGAGAGGGCCGTTCGATATACCACTCCAGCGAATGAGGGGTCTGCCCGGATGGTGACGGTTGGTTATCGTTCAGTTGCTTATAGAGCGTTCTTGCATCGGACGTGCGAATGTCCGTTGCCGATACCATCGTGATTGCCCGCGCGCCCATCTCGCCGAGTACACGAGCATGGTCGAGTTTCTGTCTTCTCAGTTCGCTTGCCTGCATGGCCACTTCTCCAACGTTTCTTCCCAGAACTCCAGTCGGCCTCACACGATACATGGTGAGGCGCTTACATTAATCTTTCTTCGATTTTCCGAGATCGACCAGCAATTGGTGTGTGACCGTATGCGCTGAGACCTCCCCATCGATCAGGGACTGCACTACCCGCGGATCCCGGAAGCGGAACTCCCACAACGGGAACCCGACCTGCGACAGGGAAATGACTTGTTGGATCGAGGCCTTTGAGAATTGCGAAAGTACCTCGGGTGGCACTCCAATCAGCTCCGGCACACATGGAATGTTGCTTGCTGCAGCAGTGCGGAGCAGATCAAGCAGTGCACGATTGACCTTGCTAACGTAGTCAAGCAGTACCTGGGAAGCCTCCAGATCGAGCGACGCGACATTTTGGACCTTAGACATGGCTTCTCTCCGCAGCTACCTTGAGGGCGGTCGCGAAGCCCTGCAATTCCCCGACTACCACTTCCACGCCTTGCCAGATTTCGTCGGTGCAATCCCCTGCGCGCGCAGTCAAAAGGGCAATCAGGTTTCCGACCGATTCCGTGACGCTCGTTCGTGTGCGGGCCACGACCGAAACAATCTCCGCCTCTCGCCCAATCGCATCCTTCTCGCGCTGGAGAGAGTCGAGTTCATCCTTCTTGTGCCGAATCTCCCCATTGAGGCGATCCATGTCTCGGCGGAGAAAATCGACGGCGTCCGATGCCGAGGTGAAACCCTCCGGAATCCTTTCGACGATCTTCTCGACAACTTGGCGATTATCAAGAGCACGCCGCAAATCAGCCTTCTCAGTCTCATGCTGTTGAACGACCTCGACAAGCTCGTCAATATCTTTCTGTTTTGCGACGACGATCGTGTGGGTGTCCTTCTCATTGCGGCGGCTGATATCAAGCTGACGTTCAGCTTCCGCAATTTTCGCGTCCTGCTGCCGCAAGCTCTCGCGCGCTTCCTGGAGATCCTCCGTCAACTCATGATTGCGGCTCGTGAGCTGCCGGACTACTGCATCGTTGATACTCTCTCCTTTCTCGGCCAACTCCAACACCTCATGGACCACGGTGTCGGTCGAGTTCTCCAGGAGTTCAAGCGCGCCCATCGTGAATTGCTCCGGACGCGGAAACAGCTCCGATGACCCGTCATTCAACCGCCGGAAACCAGACGCGGCCTTGATATATCGCTCCGCAGTGCGCCCGGATATTCCAAGAAGTTCCTCTGCCACAGCCTTGAAGTTTCGGCCGACCAACTGTTTGATCTCAGCGACGAGAACACACATTTGGAATAGATCGCAGGCGGCGCGCTTCCGAACAACATTGAACTCGCCAACGATTATGCGAAGGCGGTTGACTGCCTCTTCCGACAAACCGGCCAGGGCGTCGTTAGCAAACACCTCTTGGACCGTTACATTATTTGTATTTTCCATCTTTGCAGATTATTGAAATCACCCCATCCAAACCTGATGCATCGCCGCCCCCTTGCGGGAGACCGCGGCCAGGAACAAAGACCCGTGCGGCTTCCTCGGGTCGCAATCGCTCAAGCCTCGGTACAGCCCAGACCGATTGCGCCCTACGCCGTCTCTCTCGTGATTCTCCGGTGCACGACAACACGCACTGGGGATGAAAGTACGTTAATAAGTGGAGGGATTTACGTCTACCCTACTGTAGTCCGGCCGAATTTTACTGAAAGTGATGCTTAGATAATATGCAATGCTTGGCCGTGCAGATGCGCCCATCCGAGTATTGATTGAATATCAGCCAATAGTGGGCATTGATCAGCGCATATTATTCGTGGAATCCGATATGAATCAGAAGCTTACGAATCAACGGCCCGCGACAGCTGTCGCAAAATGGGCGTCCATCCGGCGCGACAGGCCCGCCGAGTTGCACCTCGCTCTGGCGTCGCATGACAGAGACGGCCAGCAGATTCCGCACCGAAATTGCAGCGCTTTCTGGGCGTCTGAGAGGACCCATTCGCGCACCATGTCGGAATGCGTGTGCACCGAACCCCTCCAGCAGACCTTCTTCGCGAGATCGACCCTGAGATCATCGAGAATCTGCGCTCGGCGTCTGGATTCAAATCGACGGTCTTCGAGCAGCACCTCCAGCCGGTAATCCTCCGTCTGGCCGAATGCGTCCAGACGCTCCCTCTTTCCCGGGACGCTTTCCCTGAGGCCCGTGGCGCGCTCCAGTTCGGCTTGCTCTGCGGTGTCTTGGCATTCCAACTGGGCGACAACACCATCTTTCTACCTGGTCACTCCCCGGAAGCCCGGCGCGTCCTTGACCCCCAGTATCGCTACAGCGCGTTCGCTGCAACGATCGCCTCCGTATTGCCGATCGTCGAGTGCAGCGTCGTCGTCCGCATTGCCGGCCGACGCTGGTCGTCGCTCGATCAGGTGTCCCTCCACTGTGCATTGGAGAACGCCAATCAACAGGGATGCGACGTCGAGTGGAATCCGAGCCCCCGGCGCCCCTCACGCCTTGTCGCCGCGATGATGGCCGGGCGATTCTTTGTTCCCGGGCAATGGGCTGAGTTTGAGGAAAGCGTGATCGCGGCCTTGATCGACAGTATCCTGCCCGTCCGAGCCGCAATTGCCATGGAGCAGCCCTTGACTCGCGTGGTCAGGGTGTCGCAGGACAAGGTGCTCGAGGCAGACGCCCGGGCACGCTCCACCCGCGTTGCCGAAGCAGGTGCAGCGTTGCTCCCGCTATCCGCCTTGCTGGCGCAACCCGAGCAACCCGCGGGCCTCCAGGGCGGCCAACCGACGGCGTCTGGGCCTGCCCCCGTCGCTGCCGCTACATCGCCCCCAGCCGCGGCTTCTTCCGAAAGCGTTGATCCGCCGAAAGCCGCTGCCGACGCTGCCCCCGAGGCGCCCGAAGTCCCTTTGCCTCCCGCAATCGACGAGCTGGTTCGAGCGATTCGTGCCGACCAGTCCTTCTCCAAAATCATTGACGATTGCGTGACGCTTCCCAGCGGCGAGGTCCGCTTTCCCCGCAAAGCCATGGCCCGGTACGGTATGACGGCGCAGGCCTTCCTTGACATGCTTCGGACTGCCAACCTCGTTACGGCAACGGAAACCTCGCATGTCACCCTGGGGCCACGCTTCGCGCGCGCGCTGCTTCAGCACGAGTAGCCGCGATGCGCAGCTACCAGGACATGTTCCGCCCCAACTACGATGTCGGCGCCGCCGGCACGTGGTTGGCCGCATCCGCCATGCTCGCCGCCTCGCAACCGCCCCTATGGTGGTTGGGTACACCCATCGGTCTGGCGATCGGGGCAGCGCGGACCCGGCAGTCCCTGGACGTCTACAGATTTCGAATCTCTCTGTCGGTATTGCGCGCGGCCGAGATGTCGCTCGAAGCCGTCCTGGAAGACTCCCGCCAGGCTCGCCGCGATCGGAAGTCACTGTGGCTCGGCAAAGGCTTCATCTGGCAGCAACGGCATGCTGAGGTCGCACAGGAAATCTTAACCAGGAACCCCAGCGAGCTGGGCACGCTCCCGCGCTGGTTGCCTAAGCGCGTGATCCGTTCGATCACGCCTAAGAACTCGGTCCTCCTGCGCGAGGACGCCATCGGTGTTCCGTGGATTCACGGCCTTGAGCCCACAGAGATTCCGGTCATGTTGCCGATCGAATCGCTGGTCGGCCACACCCTGATTGTCGGCACCACTCGGGCCGGGAAAACTCGTCTTTACGAACTGATCTCCACCCAGATCATCGACATTCCCGGAAGCACGCTCTTCGTGATTGATCCGAAGGGCGACCAGGACTGGGAGCGACGCCTCCGCGCAGAATGCAAGCGCACCGGCCGCAAGTTCCTGTACTTCCACCCTGCGCATCCGTCCAAGTCGATACGCATCAACTTCCTCGCCAACTGGAACAACCTGAGCGAGGCAGCGACGCGGATCACCAACCTGATCGATGCCGACGAATCGTTCCGCGCCTTCGCGTGGAAGTCGCTGTACCGGGTCATGTCCGGGATGGTGGCCTGCGGCGAGCGTCCCAACATCAAGCGGGTGAAGCGCTACATCCAACTTGGCGTCGATTCGCTACTCGAGCGGCTCCTGACCGAGCGCTTCTTCGCATCCGAAGGCCCAAGCTGGGATCGTGATCTCCAGTCGGCGGCCGGGGGCAAGATGGTCACCCGCATCGAGGCCATGATCGAGAAGTACAACCGATCTGGCGGCGGAGAGAACGAGGTCCTCGACGGTCTGATCGCGATGGTCCGCCACTCGAAGGAGCACTACTCCAAGATGATCCAGGTTCTGGAGCCCATCTTGGAAATGCTGGGCTCCGGCGAGGTCGGCGCGCTTCTGTCTCCAGACCCGGAGGACCCCTTCGACAAGCGGCCAATCTACGACACGGCCAAGATCATCAACGAAGGCGCCGTCTTCTACTGCGCCCTCGACTCCCTGTCCGACCCTATCGTCGGCTCTGCCATCGGCAGCATGGCCTGTGCCGATCTCGCGTCCGTCGCCGGATCGATCTACAACGCCACGGGCAAATCCGACATCTACCTGATGGCTGATGAGGCGGCCGAGATGACGAACAACCAGCTGATCCAGCTGCTCAACAAGGGCGGCGGCGCGGGCTTCAAGGTATTCCTAGCAACCCAGACGGAGGCCGACTTCATTGTTCGCCTCGGGTCACGCGAGAAGGCCAGGCAGATGCTCGGCAACCTGAACAACGTCATCTGCCTGCGCGTCAAGGATACCGACACCGCAGAGTGGATCGCCGGCAGCTTCGGGAAAACCGTGGCGCGACGACAGGCGACCTCCTACTCGAACACGTCGGAAAGCTCCACTGCCTTCACCGAGTTCCGCGGCAGCACGAGCCGCTCGCTCAACGAGACTGAGGTGCCCCTCGTTTCTCCTGACCTACTCACCCGCCTGCCAGGCCTCCACTACTTCGCCTTCCTTGGCGGCAGCACTCTTTACAAAGGACGCTTGCCCTTTATCGGCCGGTCAACTACCCCGCCCTAACGGGCGGAGCTTGAAAGAAGCTCGGGTTGACCAGACCGAGCGGTAACCAACCCGCTACGTTGTACGCAGTGCCCAAGACCGACCCTGCCGTGCTTCCTCAGCGGCAGGCTCTCGAAGCCCCGGTTGCAGACAAGCGAAAGGGTAAGCACGAAACGGATCGAGGCAGATGGCCGGCGTACGACATGGTCGAGGGGAGCGGGTCCGCAAGGACCCCGTCACCAGGCCCGTAAGGGCGATGTTGAATAGGAGGTACCGCATGGCGGTATGTGTGTTAGACCGGCAGGGCAGACCACTGATGCCCTGCAGCGAGAAGCGGGCGAGGTTGCTACTGGCCCGCGGCCGCGCCCGTGTGCATCGGGTCGTGCCGTTCGTGATCCGGATCGTCGACCGGCGCCAGGCCGACGGCCATCTCCAGTCGCTGCGCGTGAAGCTGGACCCCGGAAGCAAAGTGACCGGCATCGCGTTGGTGCGCGAGCTTCCGGTCGCCGACGATGGGAACGGCGACTCGGCGCCAGGCGCGGTGGTGTTGAGCTTGATCGAGCTGGTCCACCGTGGTCGTAGCATTTCCGAGGCACTGACGGCGCGCCGCATGTTCCGCCGCCGCCGGCGTGGGGCGAACCTGCGCTTCCGGGCACCACGCTTCCACAACCGAGTCCGCGCTCCCAGGTGGCTGCCGCCCAGTCTGGAGCATCGCGTCAAGACGACGCTGACGTGGGTGGCGCGGCTGCGTCGCTGGGCGCCAGTCACCGCGCTGAGCTGCGAGCTAGTCCGGTTCGATCCTCAGGCGCTCGAACAACCTGAGATTGCCGGCGTCGAGTATCAGCAGGGAACACTCTTCGGGTACGAATTGCGCGAGTACCTGCTGGAGAAGTGGAGCCGACGCTGTGCCTACTGTGACCGGGAGAATCTGCCGCTGCAGATCGAACATATCCAGGCTCGGGCGAAGGGGGGTACCGATCGGGCGAGCAATCTCACGTTGGCCTGCGCTACGTGTAATCAGGCAAAGGGCGCACTACCCATTGAACGCTTTCTGGCCCGACAGCCAGCGCGGCTGACCAAGATTCTTGCGCAGACCAAGCGCCCACTCAAGGACGCAACTGCGGTCAACGCCACGCGCTGGGCACTGTTGAACGCACTGAAGCACACAGGTTTGACTGTGGACGTCGGCAGTGGTGGCCGCACCAAGTTCAATCGGTCCCGCCTCGGCATTCCGAAGACGCACGCACTCGACGCCGTGTGCGTCGGGAGCCTGGCGCTCGTGAAGGCCTGGCGCCGGCCGACCTTGACGATCACGTGCACCGGGCGCGGCAGCTACAAACGGACGCGGCTGGATCGCTACGGCTTCCCGCGCGGCTATCTGATGCGTGGCAAGAGCGTGCACGGGTTCCGGACCGGCGATGCGGTGCGGGCCAAGGTTCCCACAGGTAAGAAGACTGGCGAGTATTTCGGGCGCGTGGCGGTCCGGGCGTCCGGCCGCTTCAACATCCAAACCAGCGCAACCCTGGTGCAAGGCATCGGCCATCGGCACTGTTGCCTCGTGCAACGAGCCGATGGCTATGGTTATCAGTTCCAAACGACGGATAGCTTAACGCGAGAAAGAGCGGGTTCTGGGCGTGCCGCGCACGCCGCGCTATCCCTGCCCGGCCAGACCGCCGAGGTTTCCCGCGCTGCATGATGACATTTCCACAACGAATCAAGAAGGCGGACCACAAGCCGCTCAACGACCTGGCGAACGAGCTATTCGTTCGGCAGCCAGCCCGCCGCGCCTGGAACGACGAGCCGTTTCTGCGCGAGATCACGATTTGGTTCCTCCAGTACATCGGTGTTGGGCGCCGGGCCATTGCGGACCGCGACGTCGCCAGCCGCGTCGTCAAAATGGCAGTCCTCAAGTACCGCAACGCGCAACGCTTGAATGGCGACAGTGTCGATTCTTATCTGTTCGCGTGGATGGAGGAGGGCAGCTACATCTTCCGCTTCGACTACACCGACAACACGGGACAGACCTGGGACTACCTGAATCAGACCCTCTGTGAGTTCCTCGATGGAAAGGAGGCAGTGATCTGCTCGCAGAACAGCCTTGATCAGTGGACCGCAATGGAACGCTTTGCGACTCGCTTTCTCCGACCAGAGTACGTCCAGGGCCTTCTCGACCGGTACCGCAACCACGCGCACCATGGGAGCCCGCCGTGATCCTGTTCGCTGAGAAGAGTGAGTTCAATCGGCACATCCTGTTCTGGTGGCTGATCGCGCCGCTCCTCACGCTGCTGATCCTTCCGGCCTTCATGCAACCGGAATCGTTCGCGATCGCGTCCGCGGAGGTCCGATACCTCACGCATTGGGGAAGCCGCGTGCACCCGGTCACAGAGCGTGCTGACGCACTTTTCAACTCCCTGTTCGTTGACAGTGGCTGGGTACGCGGGAGCCTCGACCTCGCCCAGCCCCGCACACGCGACCTACCCGCCGCCACCGGTCTATTCCGTTGGCTCCACGGTTGGATTGCTGGGTTCTGGATGCTCCTCTACCGAGTGATCTGGCGCGTCTATGCGCTGCTTCCGATCTACTTGGCGGCGATCCTCGGCTACGCCCTTCCGGCGTTCGTCGATGGCCTCACCACCCGCTTGAAAAAGCGATACGACTTTGGTCAGCACAATCCGATCTTCTTCTATTCCAGCATGCATTTCGTGCTGCTTGCAGTCGGCCTCGCTCTCTTCGTCCCGATCACCCCGCTGACTCTCACGCCGTGGATCCTGGGCGGCTACTTTTTTCTCACAGCGGCCGCGGTATGGATCATGGCATCGAACCTCCAAACCGGCGGGTAGGCGGCCCGGGAATCCGACGGAAATTGGTGCGGCATTCGCATGCACCGACACCCCTGGCGCGTCCGATCATGAACGGATGATCCAGAAGAACGTCATCGCCGAGGCGATATCCCGCTCCCTGCGCCCTCTGGTGCCATACCTCGACGACCTTGAAGTCACCGAGATCATGGTCAATCCCGGCGGAAGGGTGTTCATTGAGCGTAGCGGTGAGCTTTTCGAAACCGACGTCCGCCTTGGGGACAGCGATATCGCCGTGGCAATCCAGGCTGTGGCGAAGTCGATCAATAAGGACACGCGAGCGAACACCCCGGACGCGATACTGGACGCATCGCTCAACGGCATGCGCTTCGCCGGCGCCGTCGCGCCAACGTCCCCGGGGGGCGCCACGTTCTCCATCCGGAAGCACCCACCGCCCGACCAGCGCCCGACGTTGGACTTGCTGATCGACCGTGGAATGCTTGCCCGCCACCAGGCTGATCTGGTGGTCGACCTCCTCGTGAGGCAAGGCAAGAACGTCTTGGTCGCTGGCGGCACCTCGTCCGGAAAGACCACATTGGCGAATGCATTCCTCGGCAGCCTGCCGAGCCACGAGCGAGTCATCACGATCGAAGACGCCCGGGAACTGAACATCAACTTGGCGAACTACGTTCCGTTTGTCACGAATCATCAAGTCGGGCTTACCGCTCGCGCCTTAGTCAAGCACGCTCTTCGATTCCGCCCCGACCGAATCATCCTCGGCGAGACCCGCGGCGACGATACCTATGACCTGATCCGCGCCATGAACAGTGGCCACGACGGAGCCATGACGACCGTCCACGCGAATGGGCCGCAGGAAGCGATGGACGCCATCGAGCTTCTATTTCAACAGTCGTTGCCTCCCGGCGCCCAGATCGACGCGTTGGCCGCACGCCGTTACATAGCACGAGCCATCAACGTGGTCGTTTGCGCGAAGCGCCGGATCGAGGTCCGTCCCGATCAACCCCCGCTGATTCGACGCACCGTCGACAGCATTAGCCTTGTCAAAGGAGTGACACCAGATGGCCAATACGAACTTGAAGCACTCTAGCCCACAAGGCGGACGGCTTCGCTCGGCCGTAGCAATCACCGCAATCCTGTCCTTGTACTCGGCCAGTGCCATGGCCGACGGCGGGATGGCCAGCATGTGTTTCTTCATCACCTACATGAAGCAGATCGTTGGGAGCGTGGCAGTGATCGCGATCTTCGTGTGGGTGATGGGCTATTTCGAGAAGAAAGCGGTCCTCGCCGATATTGGGCAGTACGTTGTCCTCGGTTGCATGATCGCCGCGATGGCGGGCTGGTTCGTCAGCCAAGCAGGCCTCGTCCCGCCAAGTTGCAGCGCATGAGACAGTCCCCCACCTATCTCGCGCTCCAACGCCCGCGCCTCGCCGCCGGCATTGGTTTGAAGGCGATTGCGCTGATCTGGCCCCTCGGCGCGATGGCTTGCATCCTGATGGAAACCGGCTGGCCTTTACTCGTCTCGGTCGGAGCGCACGTCTTCCTGCGGTGGGTCTATCGCCGCGACCAGCACATCCTCGCGATATACATCAAGTACGCGCAAACCTCAGACCACTACGCCCCCGGTGTGTACGACGAGTTGCCCGGAAGGGAACGGCCGCGCGGCTATGGAAGGGGGGTACGATGCTAGACCTCCACTACAAGCGGCCTTTGGAAGGCTCGCCACTTCAGGCCGTCCTGCCGTGGCTGGACTATCTCAGCCCCGAGCTGGTGCTGTGTAAGGATGGATCGATCCTCGCTGGATACCATTTCACCGGCTTGGATCCGGACAATCTCGACGAAGACCTGGTCGATCAAGTCGCCGAGCAGGTCCAGCGTTCGATCTCGCAGTTCGACTCACGAGTCACCGCCTGGTGGCTAATCGACAAGCGCCGCGATTTCAGCTACCCCGAGTCAGAGTTCACCAACCGCGGGGCTGCCCTGCTCGATCGCCTGATCGGCAACGCTTACCGTCGTGGCATCACCTACCGGTTCCGCCGCTGGCTATTCCTTCTCTACACCCCAGCGGGCGGCGCCGACGGCTACTTCGAAACAGTGTCCCGCTTGACGAACGAGGAAGGGATGAGCTTCCCCGCCGCAGTGGTACGTGGCGCCTTCTCTTCGATTTCCACGAGCGAAGCAGCGATGCGAGACGGGTCTCGTCTGCAAGCCGCACAGGGCGATTTCGAGACCATCCTCGCGATGTTCTCGAGCACTGTCCCCGCCATCCAGCTTCAACGGATGGGCCGCCGGGATTTCGAGGTCGCTTTCCACCACCTGACGAACGTCGCGAGCCGCCTCCCGGCCGGAACGAAGCCCGGTGGCGTCATGTTCGACGGCTGGCTCCCGACGGGGGAGGTCACCCCCGGTCGGTCTGCAATCGCGTTCCAGTCCGAGGGCGACGTCCGATACTGCGCGGCGATCGGTATCAACCAATGGCCGGCCCCTACGACGCCGGGCCTCTTCGAGGCGTTGCTGGCATCCGACGTCGAGATGACCATCTGCCACATCATTCGCTTCCTCAGCAACGAGCAGGCGAAGGCGCAGTTGGATGACGCGATCAACTACTACCGGATGACCCAGTTTTCCCCGATCAACTACGTCGCGCAGAAACTCACTGATGCGCCAGCGGAGCCGGACAGCGGAAAGCAGGATCTTCTCGAAGAGTGCATGGAGGCCAAGCGACGGCTCTCCGGCGAGGGCCTGGGCTTCGCGTTGCACAACCTGTCGGTACTGGTCTACGCAGGTAGCCCGGACCAGCTTGAGACCGACTGCCTCGCGGTCCACGGGCGCCTTGCGGACGCAAACTTCCAAACGACACGGGAGCGCCTCAATCTCATGCCGACGTGGGAGGCAATGCTCCCCGGGCAGTGGTCTCGGCAGACCCGCTTTCACGAGGTCAGCCTCGAGACGGTGGCAAACAGCCTTCCGCTGTTCACCATGTCGGAGGGGAGTCACCAACACACCTACTTCTCGGAAGTGCTCCGGCGTCCGGTTTCCGCACTTGCCATCTTCATTGACGGTTACGGTGGTCGTTACCACTACGTTCCGCACGTCGGCCAAGTTGGTCACGCCGTCATCGTCGCGCCAACCGGCATGGGCAAGACAACGTTTGCCAATCTCTGCCTGAGCCAGTTTCGCCGATACGACGACCCCGACCGAGGTGAAGCCCAGGTCTTCATCTTTGACCGCGGCCATTCGTGCCGCATCGTCACCGAGCTGCACGATGGAAAGCACATCGACATGGCCAGCGGCACCATGCGGTGCAATCCCCTCGCACCGCTAAGGGATGGCTCCGCCGACGGTTTGCTCTGGGTCCGGGAATGGATCATCCGTCGAATCGAGGAGGGCGGATACCGCTGCAACGCGCAGGACCGCGAAGACATCGACCTGGCGCTTGTACGCCTGCGCGACACGAGCCAGGAACTCCGTCTTTCCGCACTGGCGATCCAGCTTCCGGCGCATCTGACGCTCCAACTCGGAGAATGGCTGGAGGGCCGGCCCTACGGCATGTTCGATAGTGTCGAGGACACGTATGAGCTGGCAAGTTGGACGTGTACCGAGATGATCCAACTACTCGCGGTGGAGCGCCTGGCGCGCGCGTTCATCGACTACGCGTTCCGGAAGCTCTTTGCCATGCTCGATGGGCGGCCGACCTTCGTCTACATCGAGGAGTCGTCCTTCCTGCTCAGCAACCCGGCATTCGCCCCGCGGCTCGACGAGATTCTCAAGACGCTACGAGCACGAGGCGGCTTCGTATGGCTCACGATGCAGTCGCCTACGTCGATCACATCGTCCGAGATCTCCGCCACGCTCACCGACAACGTCCTGACGAAGATTCTGTTGGCGAACAAGGCGGCTGAGACCCACCGGAAGGCATACCGCGACCACTTCGGCCTGACCGACGAGAACGTGGACGTCATCAAGGCATTGATGCCGCAGCGCGAGTACCTGATCGTCTCGAACGGCTTCGCGCGCGTCGTCCAGCCCGTAATCCCCGCTGAAGCGCTGCCATTTCTCCGCGCCGAGCAGTTCCTGCAGACGGTCTTCGATCGGCACCGTAATAGCGGATCCCCCAACTGGAAGGCTCACTATCTCGCGGAGGCGGCCCGACTATGAACGCTCGTACGCTACTCACTGCCGCAGCACTCATGCTCTCGGTCCAAGCCGCACACGCCGGCGGCGGCGGGGGCGGGATTGTCTTCGACCCCACGAACTGGATACAGACGTCGGCGACCGCCGCTTCGACTGTCAAGCAAGAAGGAATCGCGGTGCAGAACGCCGCCCGGATGGCCAAGATGGTGATCGACTCGGGAAAGATGGTCCAAGGGCGATCCCTCGGGATCACCGACATGACCCAAGCTGTCCAGCTCGCGCAGCAACTCGGGAAGCTGGCCGGCGCAGACGACGCTCTGCTAAACGCCATCGGGAACAAGCAGACCTACATCAACGACGTGATCGCCCTCTATGGCGCCAGCAAATCGGGCGACTTTACGACGTTCGTGAACAGCATCGGCCAGCGCGCGAACCTCGGGAACGCGAACGCGAAGAACCTGCTTACGCAGCACGACGTCCTGAATGCCGCAATTCAGGTTGCCCAAGGCAAGCGCCTGCAGATCGCCTCGGAGATGGGCTCCGTTCCCGGGGTCACACAAGCAGTCCAGGTCGCAACGGCGGCCCTGGACACATTGATCGAGCAGAACCAGGTCCAGGCTTCCGCGTTGGCAGCCCAGTTGGCCGCTGCCGCGAAGCGTGAAGCGATGGAGACCGCGAGCAGAACCAATGCGGACTCTCAGATGGCCGACTACGCGACAGCCACCCGCTCGCGCCTCCGCACCCTCGGCATCACTCCCTAAGGCCAGAACATCGTGAATATCGTCGCCCAATGCTTGCGAGGCCTGATCGCATTCGTTGCTTGCCTGGTTTTGTGGCAGCCGTCCGTGCACGCGCAATCCGAGGTCAACAACGTGCCGGCTGCGCCGTCGGCTCAGCAAGCCGCCAACGGAAAGTGCGGAGGCACGACTGACTTCTTCTCGGGCATTGAAACGGCAACCGCTCGCTTCGAGGGGATGACCAACGTCAAGGCCACGCTCATTCAGGGTGGGAGCGACACTGCGGCCAAGATCGTTCCCTTTGCTAAGGGGATCGCGGGCGGCCTTGCCGTGCTGTCGTTGCTATGGGGCATTGCGCGGGCCATGTGGGGGGGGCAAGGAACACCGATCACTGCAACCCTCGACGTCCTGGTCCCCTCTCTCATCGTCGCCTTCCTCTTGACTAGCTACTCGGGAACGATAGCTGTACTTCAGGAAGGCACCGACATGATCTCCAGTGTCCTGCCAGGGCCGTGGACTGCTGTTGTCAAACTGTTCTCGGCCATGTTCGGCGCAATCGTCGCGGGATTTCAGCACACGATCGCCGCGATCGATTGCGTCGGCGTCTTTAGCTCGGGATTCCTGTGGGCTGTCGGAGTAACCGCTGTCTCCTGCGTTCTCCTGATCTATGCAACGATCTGCGTCGTCGATGGACTTATCGAGATCGTTCGCGTTCTTTTTCTCGGCCCCTTCTTGGCGGCGGTCGGCATCGCCGTGGGCCCGATTTTTGTCGCGTTCGGCGTCTCGGGATGGACACGCTCGTGGATCGGGCCGTGGCTCGGATTCACCATTCAGGCGCTGCTGCTCTCCTTCTTCTCCTCGCTAGTCCTACTGCTGATGGCCACGCCGTTCGCGGCGGTGTCCGACGCAATGAGGTTCGGAGACGTGAGATCCAGCAGTGGCGTCGTGATGCTGGATTGCCTGATGATCGTTGGGCTATCCCTTCTCGCAAGCCGGCTCTTTGCGCAGATCCCTCAGATTGTTTCGACGCTCTTTCCTGGAAATCTCGGCATGGTCGTTGGAAACGGCGCCCGGCATCCCCGCCCCCCCAAAGACGACGGCAAAGGCTCTGGCCGTTCGCAGGGGTCCGGAGGCATCGTCCGGCAGGTACTGCAGGGTGCAGCGAGCGGGATCATTCGTAGCAGTCCCACGCTGTCGCTAGCAGTACGTGGCGCTACAGCACTCACCAACGCAGCGTTTCGCTTCGGCGGTGGTAGCAGAGCTGGGGCAAGCGCTGCCGGTCGGGGAGCCGCCCCGGCGCCGAGGCCCTTCCAGGCCGTGTCGTCAAGTCGTCAACAACGTGCCGCCGATCGGCTCGCACGGCGGCGACGACCCAATGGCACCTAGCCACTTCCTCACCACGGCCCGCATATGCGGGCCGTTTGCATTGGGCAACCCAACCAAATCCCGCGAAATTCTCCATTGCATTCAAGCGCCGGCGTCAAGGTCCAGCGGGAAAAATCTCCTGTATGAAACTTCTCCGCCGCTCACGTCCCTCCGAAGCCGCCGCCAGCTCCACGCCGGTCAGCTTTACTCCTGGCCCGCCGGAAGAAGCGGCGAAGCGAAAGCACTTCGAGCTCGGCGCTGCCGAGCGGATTTCGCGCAATCGCTGGTTTCTCATCGCAATCATCGAAGGCCTCGCGCTGGTGGGCAACGGCTTCGGCATTGCCCATGTGCTCCCTTTGAAGACCGTGGAGCCTGTGGTGATCTACCAGAACGACACCGGCCGGCGGATCGTGGACACGAGTCAGACCGGGAAGTGGCAACCCGATCAGTCAGCAGTAGCGTTCGCCATCAACCAGTGGGCACTGAAGGTCTTCACGATCAACGCGGCGACCCTCGATGCCAACCTCGAGTTCGCTGCCTCACGGACGTCGGGCACCGCTACCGACCAGCTCCGAGACCTGCGCCGCAAAGACAACCCCTATACGGCGCTTCACGACAATCCTCGGCTCGTCAGGGAGTACGACAACCTCTCCCTGAACTTCCTTGGCGATGGTTCGGCGGCGTTGCTCCGCTTCAAAACGACGACAAGGCGGTCGGCCGGCGACAAGCCTGAAGTCCGGTACTTCTCCTTGACGATCAACTTCTACACGGTCAAGCCAGCAAGCCGCGAGGAGGCCTTGAAGGATCCCGCAGGCTTGTTCGTGTCGAGCTTCAACCTCAACGACGAATCGACGCCTGCGGCCCTCAAATAATGCGATCCCTCTTGCCCCTGATTCTCATCGCTGCGGCAGCATTCCCCGCGGCACATGCAAAAGCACCAGCAGACGCCGAACTCGCTCGGATCGCGCCGGCTGCAGCGCCAAGTGAGCTGCCGGATGACAGCCGGATCGTGATGTTCACGTTCAGCCCGGATGCAATCTTTCGGGTCTATACAACCCCGGGAACGATGACCCATCTGGAACTGGAGGCAGACGAGGGCATTGTTGAGAAGCCAGCGCTGGGGGACACGATGCGTTGGCGTGTCGCCGGCGGGCCGAGAAACCTCTTCATCAAGCCGCTGACACCGAACCTCGTCACCTCGATGACAGTGGTCACGGATAAGCGCACGTACCAACTCGAGCTGATCTCGGGTGAACCAGGCGCCAAGCGATATCAGAAGGTCACCTTCCACTATCCCGAGGAAGAGGCCGCACTGACGCTCAAGGAACGTGAGAAGAGCGAGGCGGCGGATGTTGTCGCGGCGCGGGCCAAGGAACGAGACCTCGGCGGGACGCCCGATCCGACCGCCTATGACTTTGCCTACGACATCGATGGCGATGCGACGTTCCGTCCGGTCGCGGTCTTCAACGACGGGAAGCAGACCTACATCAGGCTGCCACAGGTCCAGGACCGACCAGCAGTGTTCCTCTATGAGGACAAGAAACCTTCTCTCGTCAACTATCTCGAGAAGGGCGACTACCTGGTTGTCGACCGTGTCGCCAGCAACCTCTTGCTGAAGCTCGGAAGCCGCGAGGTCCGGGTCTCCCGTAAGACGGGCCTGTTCGGCTGGGGGCGAAACTGATGGCCGAAGAGCTGAAGGATCCCTTCGCCAGGCCGCCGGAGCCGCCACCGCCCCCGTCCGGCGATTCCGCTCCGCACGAGGCCTTGGGGAAGGGGAAGGTACGCCGGAACCTTCACATCGTGGCTCTCATGTCCGCCGCCGTGGCAATCGTCTTGTGGATGTTCTGGCCTCAGGCAAAGACATTGCCGGCATCGCCAGACCAATCGAAGGCCTCGCAGGCAGCGGAGACGAACGCCGCGGGAAAGCAATTGCTCCAGCAACTGCAAGCCGACGCTAGCGCGGCATCTGTGCAACCTGCGTCCGCACCAGCGGTGCCCGGGGCGGGTGCCGGCGCATATGAGTACCGACAAGCGACTGTGCCGACGCCAATGGGCGATGGGGGGGCCGCCGGTCGAGCCGTCTATGCCTCGGCCGATACCTCACAACCTGTGGGTTCTGGCACCACAAAGGAGGAGGACGCCTGGGCATCCGCGCTCGATGTCGGGTCAGTCACGCTTAAGGCAGGATCAAGCGCGGGCCAACGCACTGACAGCGCAGCGGCGCTGGTCGGCGCCATCTCCGGCATTGATCCAGCGAACCAAGGCAGCTCCGCGGCCGGCGGCACCACCGGTGCCTCGCAAGCCAGTCTCGCCGAACGTCAACTCGACGTAATGGGGCAGGTGATGCAACGTCAGCAGACGACCTCGGCAAAGGCGAGCGACGCCGAGTTCGTGAAGCAAGCCGGCGCCGCCATCACGAACCCCGTGAATCGCCAGCAACCCGCGTACACAGAGTTTGCGCTCTATCAGGGTACGGTCGTTCGCAGCGTCCTGCTCACCGGTATGAACAGTGACCTACCGTGCACGGTGACGGCCCGAGTGACCTCGACGGTCTACGACTCGGTCAGTCAGCGAATGCCTCTCGTGCCGGCAGGCTCGCGGCTCTACGGTGTTTGCAAGAGCGAGGTCTCGTCGGGCCAGACGCGAATCCTCGTGGCCCTCCAACGGCTGATTCGGCCGGATGGCACCTGGATCGCGCTGTCTGGCGCGACGGGAGCGGACATGCAGGGGATGGGCGGTGTTGCGGCAGATGTCGACACGCACTTCCTCAAGATCTTCGGCAGTTCGCTCGTGATCGGCGCCGCATCCCTGCTCGCATCGACGTCCTCACAGAACGTCACCGTCAACGTCGGTGCGGGAGCAACGCAGCTCGGCGGGTCCGTGTTTGCACAGACCCTCTCCGACACCGTTCGAGCCATTCTGCAACGCAACGTCAATATCCAGCCCACGTTGACTGTGGAGCCCGGCTCGGAGTTTCTTTTCGTGGTTTCGCGCGACATGCTCCTGTCGCCTTGGAGAACTAAGTGAGCAAGACGTATCTCTGCGCCCTTGCCTTGTGCACCCTCCCGGCGATCGCCTCCGCACAAGGCCCCGACTCCCCTGTACGGATGGTCTTCAACGACGGGGTGAACACCTATATTCAGGCCCGCCCGGGCGCAGTGCTCGCCGTTCCCGATGCCGTCAGGCGGCAGGACGCCTTTATGGTGCGGGGCATGCCGGTTGAGATCACCGTCTACGCACGCGGCCGACGCTACGACGTACGCCGGATCGGAAACTCGACTCAGGCATATGCCGTCGATCTCGCGCCTGAACGCGCCCCCTTGAACCCGGCCCTGCAGGTAGAGATGTCGCCTCCACCCGCCAGCGCCTTGCCTACACGCTCGGCAAGCTCGGCCGTGCCCCGTGTCGACGATGCGGCGGCCGTACAGCCCACGCAGGTTGAGTCCGCCCTGTCGATCATCGGCGCCGAACCGGCCCAGGCCTCGACCAAGGCAACGACCACGCGACCGGCTCCTCCAATGCAGGTCGACCGCCCCGAGACCGACTCACGCGGCATAGCCCAGGTTCCCGTGACCGCAGAGGCTGCGCCACCACAGCTCCGGCCGGATCCGGATATTCGCCTTGAAGTGACCGGGGCCAGCGAGGCTGAAATCCGGGCCGCAATCGCCCAAGCCAAGGCCAACGGGTGGACCTCCTTCTCGGCGTCGGGCGAACCGGACTTCGTAGCGCGCGTTCAGGCCTTGTGGCCCGACGTCCCGGCGGCCCTGGTCGTCAACGGCAACTGATCTAACTCCCGAGCGGAGCTTCTCCCATGGCAAAGAAATTCCTCACTTCCGTATTGCTTTCGACGGCGCTGGCCTCCCCGGCCTACTCGGCCAATTACCTCGTGAAGGGCACGCCCCCGTCCCCCGACTCTCTCGGCACGCTGGTCGCGCAGAAGGACCCGGGCGCCCAACTGACGGCTGCCCCTCAATCCTCTGGCCAGGCCTGGGTCGTAACTCCCGCGGACCAGAACCTCCGGATGCTGCTGAACCGGTGGGCAAGCGCCGCTGGTTGGACCGTTGTGTGGAAGGCCGAACGCGATTCGCCCGTCGAAGGTAGTGCCCAGTTTGCGGGCGACTTCAAGCGCGCTGTGCGCGATCTGCTTCAGGGCACCGAAGGAACCGACCAGCCGCTGCAGCCTTGCTTTCACACCAATGCCGTCATCCGGGTGATCTCCGCCCGCGCTGTCTGCGACCGCACCGAATAAGGAACAACGATGCGACCGACCCTCAAACTCGCAGCATGCGCTGCAGCTGCCGTATCCCTCGCCGGCTGCCTCTCCCCGGAACTCACCCAGCGCACGCTCGGCGCTCATCGCGACGCTCAAGCGCTGGCCGACGCCCAGCGCGGTATGCTCAATCGCACGATCGACAACAAGCGAGCGTTCATCGAGCAAGCGCAGGAGGTCAACCGCCCGTACCTGGTCGGCCGATCGATCCCGCTCTCGAAAGACGTGGCATTGCCGCGCGCGCTCCAGAAGGGCGTTCGGACCGCCACGCTCTTCCCGGATACCCGTGTCTCGCTCGCCCAAGCGGCCCAACGAATTACGCTTGTCACCGGGATCACGGTCAGCATCACGCCGGATGTCTACCTCCCGGCGATCTCGCTCATGCCGAAGAGCGGTACCGTGACCGCCCCTGCAGCTGCCACCCCGGCCGCCGCCGCGGTCCCGCTACCGACCCCCATCGCGGCTGCGGGAGCCACAGTGGGCAGCCTGCCGCCGGCGCCGATGCCGATCTCAGTGGCCCAGGCCAGCGGGGTCGGGCCGGTCCAACCGGACTCGCCGCTTGAACTCGACTTTCCTCGGATGGAAGCGCCGCTGTCCCAGATTCTCGACAGCATCGCGAACCGCCTGCAGATCAAGTGGAAATACGACGAGCAGGCGAACGCCATCAAGTTCTACCGCCTGGTCACGAAGTCGTGGAATATTCCGGTGTCGCCGGCCACGAATTCCTACTCGACGTCCTTCTCCGGTCCGACCTACCAAAGCAACAACAGCAATGCGCTAACCGCCCAGCAGGCCGCCAGTACGGTCCGCAGCGAGGCCAGCGGGCTCAATGAGCTCAACTCCATCAAGGAGGCTGCCGACACGGTCCTGACTCGCGCCGGAACGATCAACGCGAGCCAGGCCACCGGCACGATCACGATCACCGACACGGCGGATGCGATCGAGCGTGCAGACGCGATCATTACGGAGCAGGTCGCCATCCTGTCCCGGATGGTTCTTCTGCGTGTCCAGACCGTGCAGATCACGACGACCGACACCGGCGAAAGCGGCGTCGACTGGAACGCGGTGCTGACGAAGGCATTGGAGCATGTGCCGGCATTCAGCCTGACGGCGCTGTCTCCGGCAACGCTGGTCAGCGGCAACGCAGGCACGCTCGGTCTCAACCTCCTGTCTGGCTCGGGTAGCGGGACCCAAGCGATCATCCGGGCGCTGGCCGAGATCGGGAGGGTACAGACCTCGACCGAGCTTCCGCTGTCCACGCGGAACCGGCACGCGATCAGCTACAACGTCCGGAATACGTTCTCCTACGTCAGTAGCACGACCCCCGGGGTTTCGTCCGTCGCTGGAACGGCCTCCACCCCCGGCATTCAGACCGCGCAGGACTCCACGGGCCTGAAGTTGGTGCTCTTCCCGAACGCGACCAGCAAAGACACAGTCATGCTGACGCTCTCGATCGACCAATCGGTTCTCCAGAGCCTCCAGACTTTCGTATCAGGCTCTGGCACCGCTCAGCAGTCTGTGCAGCTTCCGAATGTGAACGGCGAGGGCTCCACCCAGGAAGTTCCCATCCGAAATGGCCAGACGCTGATCCTGACCGGATTCGACCGCCTCAACTCGCAGTACGACCGCCGGACTATGGGCGACGGCCTGCCTCTCGCCCTGGGCGGATCGAACACACAAAGCCGCACCCGCACAACCACGATCGTCCTCGTCTCCGCGGTGATCCGCGACGACAAGGACAGCTAAGGGGGGGGCCAACTGTGATCCTTACCGTCAACAATCGCCCGGTCGCCTTCGGGCTTGATTGGCGCGTCTTGCTCAGCCGCGGCAAGCCCGATGGCCTCGCCCGCAAGAGCAAGGCGGCGCTACTCTGGGCAGATCCCAACGGCCAGTACGCCGGCCTGCTGCCGCCGGCGGAGGTCCCGCCGAAGCGGGGCGGGCCCGTGTTTGCCGGCGGTCAACTCGTGGCTCGAGCGACTTCAGAGCCGAACGTCGCGTACGTCGCTGAGATGCCGGGCAATGAGCATCACTACCTGGTCTGCTGTATCCATCAGCGCCGTCCTCGTCGTGACTTTGACCAGGTGGACCGCTCTGCGAGTCAGGTATCCGACCTACTGGCCGAGTTCGCTACGCTTTGCGGCGAGCAGGGCTACGTGCTCTACGGCGACGCCCACCTCGAGCATCTGCGCATGCTCACGCTGCAGGATCTGGTGCGGTATGCCGATCCCCAAGCCGCGATGCGCCGCCCGGCTGCGAGTCTCAAGCTAACCCATGTCGCGGCGGCTGTCGTCGTGGTGGGTGGCTCCGTGCTTGGCTATCAGGCCTATCGAGACTGGCAGACCAAGAGGGCGGCAGACGAGGCTGCGCGCAACACCCTGAGCGCAGAGGAACTGTACACGCAGGCGCTGGCTGCGGCAGCGAGCAAGCCTGTCCTGCTCGCTAGGGATCTCGGCCCGTATCTCGACTGGGTGCGCGGGCTGCCGGTCTCTGTTGGCGGGTGGGGTCTGAAGGGCGGCGAATGCAAGCCGGTGGGCCCGGACCGCCTCCAATGCGACGTGCGGTTGGAGCGTAACTTCGCGGCCGCCACCAACGCGACCTTCCTGGCGGCTGCGCCGGAGGCCTGGCGCAGCACCGCGACGTTCGCCCCGGACCAGAAGACCGTGTATGCGTCGGAGAGCGTGGTGTTGGCAGGCTGGACCACCGTGGCGAACGTGCTCAAGGCGGCGCTGCCGCGCGCCGACGTGCCCGGCCAGTTTTTGCCGATCTTGCAGACACTGGCGATTGTCGGGACAGAGCCGAAGCTCGATGCGCTAAGCCCCTTTGCCTTGCCTCCGGGCGTGGCGGAAGGGGACCTCAAGACGATCTACAGGGAAGGGAAGTGGACCGTCCAGATGCCCTTACGCACCGTCCCAAAACTCACCAATTTCCCTACCTACGCCTCGATCCGCTCGATCGGCATCGCCGTGGACCGTAGCCCCAAGGCCACCTCGGCGGAGTCGTTCGCCATCGTCACGGTAACTGGATCCATTCTCACGAGATAACACGCCATGGAACGCAAACACCTCCTGATCCTGCTGGCGACCCTCGCCGGCGCCGGCCCGGCATGGGCCCAAGTCGACGTGGCGACGGTCGGCCAGATCGAACGCCTGGAGTCCGACCTCACCATCAAGAAGCTGAGGGACGAGTTGATGAAGCCCGGTGCGGGCAGCGCCGGAGTCGCACCCGGAGCGCCAGTCAGCACCGGCGCGCCAATCGCCGGCGCCATGCCTCTGAAAGACGCCCCCCCGGTGTCAGAAGCACGGCCGGTGGTCACGGCAGTGTACGGCGTCGGCAACGGCGACGGCACGATCAACTACCAGGCCAGCCTGCGCATGCATGGAAAGATCTACCCGATCCATAAGGGCGCGCGCGTGGGCGGCTACCGCGTGGTCAAGCTGACCACGGCTGGAGCGGATCTCGTCCCAGACACTCGCGATGGCAAGGGTGCCCGCGTCTGGGCGCCTGCGCAGTAATCCAGCCAAGGAACGCGCCATGTTCGCTCGATTCTTCTCCCGACGGGCCCGGCCGAGCACACCAGGAGCACCGCGGGCGCCCGCGCTCTCCGCAACGGCCGTCAAATCGCCAATCGTTGGAGCACAGCCGCCCTCCGCGATGACGGCCGCACGGCCGGGCACGGCTTCGCCAACCCCAGCGCTGGCGCCGGCGCCAGCGCCGATCCGCCAAACAATCGTGCACCAGGTAGCGCCGTCGGTCGTTGAGCACAGTGACGACATGCCGGCCTTTCTTCGCAAGCTGTACGACGAGGTCAACCTGCAGCCTTCGCTTCGGCATCTTGTTTGTCCAATCGAGTTGGAGAATAGCCGCTTCGCCTTGGTTGTGACGGAAGAGCATGTGCGCTCAGATGTGGCGACCGAGCTGATCAAGGCGTTGTCGTTCAAGTACACCGCAGCGGATCCCCTGTACTACGTCGCATCGACCGTTGTCATGGTCGAGCTCTGCCGGGACGGTGAGACGGAACCCCAGCAGCGCGGCCGCTCGAAGTCAGCGCTGATCGGCTCGCGGGCCGGCGAATCATCGCTGTGGTCGCAATTCGAGAACATGGTCCGATTTGCCTCCGTCAATGATGGCTCCGATTTGCATTTCGAGATTGACCGAAGCAAGCCGCGCTCGGTAGTTGGCTTTCGCATCGATGGCAAGCTGATCCGACCGCGCGCCTTCGAGGTCAAGACGTCAGACCTTTTGGATACCGCGGCCTATCTGTACAACGTGAAATCGCAGTCTGGCTCGGAGAACACCTTCAACGAAAACAAGCCGCAGCAGTGCCAGATCAAAGCGGCCATCCACGGCTCCAACCTACTGTTTCGCTGGGCATCCAACAAGAGCGCCAGTGGGACGAAAGTCGTAATGCGTATGCTTCACCAAGATGAGGAGCAGACGATCCGAACGCTGCCCGAGTTGGGCTATCTACCAGATCAGATTGGCATCTGGGATCGATCGATAGGGAGGTTGGGGGGCGGGATCGTGATCGCCGGTGTCGTCGGGTCGGGAAAGTCCACCACCGGCCAGACAGTGATGACGATGCTTCCCTCCACGATGGCCAAGTACACCGTCGAGGATCCCGTTGAGTACATCATACCGGGCACGACCCAGTTCTCCGTCTCGCGCAGCATGACCGATGCGGGATCGGACCCGTTCATCGCCGTCAAGCGCCAATTGAAGCGGATGGACCCGGATGTGGTTCTGATCGGCGAGATCCGGGATAGGGAGAGCGCCGGCTTGTTCCGGGATATCGCGGAATCTGGTCACCGCGCCTTCTCCACGGTCCACGCCCCGAGTGCCATCGACACCATCACGATGCGGTTGACCTCCGACGAGCTGGGCATCCCCATCGATGTCATCGCGACGCCCGGCTTCATGAACCTTCTGGTCTACCAAGCACTGCTGCCGCTGAACTGCCCCCATTGCAAACTCGACCACATCGCCGCTACCTGGATCGAGGAGGACTACCTCGCTCGCGTGGAGAAGCTGTTTGACCTCTCTCGCCGGGATCTACGGTTCGCCAACCCGGAGGGTTGCGAGCATTGCCGGCGAGAGGGGCTTCCCGAACTGCATGGCGTGAAAGGCCGAACCGTCGTCGCGGAGATGATCGAACTCGACGAGCAGATGCTGCATCTTTTCCGCGAGCGCAAGAATCTCGAACTGAAGCACTACGTGCGGTCCCTCAATCGCGCCAAGTTCTACGAGCCTCAGACCGTTGGCAAGCGGGTGCTAGAGGTGTCCATGTACAAAGTCTCACAGGGGCTTATCGACCCCCGTGAAGTCGAGTACAAGTTCGGGACCTTCGAGCAGTACGAAATCCAGAACAATGCCGAGCGCCAACTGCGTCGCGTGGCCTAACCCCTTCCTTGAAACCATGGCACTCTTCAACCGAGAGAAGAACGGCGCGACGGGCGTGTCGACCTCTGTAAGCTTCTCCACGAAGTTCGAGTTCTCCAGCGAGCGTGGGCAGTTTTACTTGGACCTTTGCGAGAACATGCGCGCCCTACCTGGCGTGCCGATCACCACATTCCTCCAGAACTTCGCTCGACGGTACCCGACACGTGCAGTGGGAAAGATGTCGGCGTACTGGTTGCAGCGCGTCAACGAGACCGGAACGATGACGGAAGCCATGCGCGGCACCGTCCCACCCGAGGACCTGACGATCTTGTCCGTATCCGAGCGAGCTGGAGATCTTAGTGCCGGGATGCAATCGCTCGGCGAGAACATCCAAGCGATGCGCGATACGCGCAATCAGATGCTGGGGACGCTTCTCTCGGGCTTCGTCCTGCTCGCTCTCCTCCACGTCTTCCTGGGTGTCCAAGCGTTCATGGTGATGCCTCAATTGGAGAGGGCTCTCTCCTCCGGCGGCGACCCGTCTACCCTCGGCACGCTCGCCAAAGTTCTCTTCGGTGGCGCCGACATCATCAGAACCTGGTGGGCGCTGGAGCTGATGCTCGTTGGTGCGCTCGTCGGGTGGGTGATCTGGTCGTTGCCTCGCTACACCGGTCGCTTCCGACCTTGGCTCGACAATCATGTCCTTCCCTACCAGATGTACCGGGACTTCCAGGGCGCGTCGTTCTTGGTTGCGCTCGGATCGGTGACGAGGCTGATTGGTACGCAACTCGTGCAGGTCGTCGACGCGCTGCAGCGCATCCGTGAGAACTCTGTGCGATGGCTATGCTGGCACATCGACAAGATCCTCCTCAACATGGAGGAACGGCCGAACGCGAAAGGAGAGTTGTTTGACACCGGCATCGTCAACGAGAAGAACTACTATCGCGTGGTCGACGTCGCCGAGTATGCTCAACTCTCCGCGATGCTGAACACCATCGGGGCGCTGATCATGAAGACCGCTCCCGTCGAGATGGCGAAGAAGGCAACGAAGTCGCGGTTCGGCCTCATGGTTGTCAGCTTGCTGCTGATGTTCGGCATCTATGGCGCAACGCTGGTTCTCATCAATGATTTCAAGAACCAGGTCTACATACGGACCATGGCGTCGTAAGGACGTCCTGGATCTGGATGACCGAGAAGGGCCGCTGCGAAGGCGGCCCTTCTTGCTTTTTGCCCCGGCCTCGACACGCCCGCCAGCGCGCGCGACGCCGCGATAACTGCTCGAAAAAGGCTTTGCATTCGATCCGAAGAAAACGGGCACGGCGCACAGACTTGTGTCTGGCAATGACCACCGCGGACACTCCAGCCGCGCGCGGCCAGGCCGCTTTCCACACAACCGGAACGAGGAAAATCGTTATGCAATCCACCACCAAGGCCCGCCGCCGCGAGGCCCATCGCGCCGAGATCGCACGCTTGCGTGCTGACGGCGCATCCCGCACCAAGATCCTGCGCAAGCAGGCCGGCTACAGCATGGTTGAAATCGGCCTTGCGCTGGTCATCATCACGCTCGCGTTGGTCGGCATCGTCGTGTACTTCTCGTCCAACAGCACCGCGAGCCAGGCGCAAGCCCTCGCAGGCGACCTGACGAGCCTGATGGGCAAGGTCAAGCAGGCCTACCAGGGGAGCTATGCCAGCGTCACGAACGCCAACCTGAAGGCCGGCGGCTTCTTCATGAAGCTCAGCACGATCAACTCCACTGCGGCCACGCCGACGCTCGCCTTGGGTGGTGGCACGCTGACGGTCGCGTCCGGCACGGTCAATACGGCCGGTGACTCGGTTCAGTACACGCTGACCCAACTCCCCGACTCGTCCTGCCTGCCGCTGGTCTCGGCGCTGTCGAGCAGCGTTGCCTTCATCTCCGTCGCACCGAACGGTGGCACGGCTTCGGTGGTGAAGGCGATCGGCGCCCAAGCAGATCCGTCGAAGATCACCTGCTCCAACGACAAGAACACCCTCGTGTTCACGGTGCTGTAAGGCGGCCCACGGCACGCCCGCCGCGGTCCTCCCCTCGCGGCGGGCGTACAAGAAGGGGCCGGCATATCGCGGCCCCAAGTCACCTCCCTGCCTCCGGCTTTCGAGCTATGCCAACTCTCCGCAAACGATACCCGAGTCGCACGGCGCGACGAGACGGCGGCTTCATGATGATCGAGCTGGGGCTCTATCTCGTCATCGCCGCGCTGTTGTTCGCAACAGTCAAGCTGCCGGAAATGATCCGGGAGATCGAGAACAACAACGCCAACTCGACCGGCGAGTACGCGACCGAGGTCCGCACGGCTGTGAACCGGTACGTCGCCGGTAACCAGGCTCAGATCGTTGCCGGCGCCGTGCCAGGCTTCGTCAACCCACTCGCGCCCACTATCGCGGAGCTGATCAACACGCAGTATCTTCCGACGGGGTTCCCCACTCGCACGGCACTTGGCCCTGCGATGCGAATCACCCTCTCGAAGACGAATTGCCCGGGCACAAACTGCCAGATCGGCGGAACCGGATTCACCATCCAGGCTGTCGCCGACGAAACGGGTGCTCCCAGAATTCCATTGCTGGCCACAGCTGCGTCGAAAATCGGTGTCGACGGCATGCTGTCATTCCCGGCCGCCCCATCGACGATGACAGGAACCGGCGGCGCGACAGCGGCCAACCCTGTTGCCGGCACACCGGCCGGCATTCTCGGCATTAGGGTCGGATACGGTAGCGCCGGCTACCAAGACATCATCGCCTCTGGCATCAACGGACCCTGCCTGACCATTACGAGCACCACCGGCATCATTTCGGTCAAGTGCAACGGCAACATCACCGTCACCGACGGCACAAACACCACCACGATGAACGCCGCGGGCTTCTCCGCTCCCACCGGCACGCTGCAGTCGCAAACGCTCTCGACGACCGGCGACAACTACTTCAATGGCACGGCGGCGCAAGGGACAGCCTGCACGACCACAGGCTCGATCCGCACGAACACGAAGGCCGCCGGCCTCGTGATTTGCGACGGCGCGAAGTGGCAGCCGATTGGCACGGCAATCTCCAACATCACCACCGGTACCGCTTGCTCCATTACTGGCCAACTGGCGACGGGCAGCGACAACAGTGGCTACATTTGCCGCGGTGGTGTCTACGTGTCGTTGAATACGGCATTTGGCTCGATCACAACCACCCGCAAAGTCAACAACGTGACGGACGGCATGACGTTCACAAAGGACGCCTGCCCAGGCGGAACGCCATGGGCGCTCTATACACCGGCCATCCTTTTGGTGAATGTCACTGGTTACGTGCTGCCGCCGATTCAGGGCGCCTACTTTATGGCAAACGATGGCGGGTCATACTGGTCGGCCCAGGCCTCGGGCCGCTCGCCGGCGGGGTGGTACTCCGGTAATGACACCTGGAACCTCGGCGGCCAACTTGTTGGGACCATGACAATGGGTTGTGCTTATTGATCTGGATGCGCGGCATACCCCGTCCTTTCGGGCGGGGTGGCCGTCAAAGGAGCCTGTTTAGGAGGAGGCTGCCGAACAGGCGCAAATACGTCAGGGGCCACAGGCCAAACATCACAAGTTTGTCGGCGACGACATTCTGGAGTGTGTCGTACATCGGATGATACGTCACGAGCTTTCGATACACCCTTCTGTTCAGGTAGATTCCTGCGAAAATATAGAACCATAAACAGTAGGCATAGGCTTCCGGAACTCCTTTCCAACTGCCATATTTGAACAAGACGTACGTGATTCCCACGCACACCAGATACCTGAATACCGCTTGGCTTAACGACATCCGAGCCTCACGAACAGTTGCGCCACCAGTTGCGAGAACCGGGGGCGGACCACCTGTGAAATTTCCGCCATGCTGATGCAATAGTAGAAGCGCGGTTCCACCGGCTTCCTACGACAGTCTCAGAAAAACATGGGCAGACAGGCGTGGTGGAACGAGCGGACGGTACAACATCCGCTCGTTATCGTAGCACCGATCAGAAGTAGGTCTTGAACGACCAGGACTTGCTGATGGCCACGCCGTTTCGCGCCCCGCTGAAGACCGCAGTGTACGTCTTGTTCGACCCGAGCGGCACCTGTGGGAGGAAGAATGCGACACCGGCATTGATGCCGCTGTCCGTAACCGCCCCCGAGTTCGACGCCGCTTTCGCGTTGGGCGCGATCAAGATTCGTCCAGCAACATCCGCACCGGAACTGTCCACCAGTTTGAACGTCGACACAGAAAGCACGTCAGTCGTCAGATCGGCACGGACACGCACCATCACTGGATGGCCGGGGGCGGCGATGTCCGGAGCTGGCTGAGGGGACTCAGGTGCCATCGCCTTGTCGACCGTCTCTCCATCCAGCGGAGAGTAGGCGATGGCTGTGGCCGCCATCTGCTGGCCACCGCCGACCGGAATAGCATTGAGCTGGCTCACCGTCTGCCCGGTGTAGCCGGTGACCGTGCCAAAGTCCATCACACAATTCACGTTGTAGCCGATGCCCACGGACTCCTGATTGGCGGTGAGGGACTGCAGGTGATAGACGCTATTCGCGAGAACCGTCAAGCAAGCTTGAGCCGATCCCGTACCGCTGATAGTCTCGCCGACCCACGTCGAGGCCGGGACCCCCGCTACCGTGGCGCGATCGCGAGGGTAGGCGCCTGTGAAACCCGGGTTAGAGGCCACTTCCACGTGGCCACCTACAACGCCATTCAGGCTCAGATAGTTCGCGTGCGCCTGTGCCGCGGCGTCCAACAGCGCGTCCTGGCGCAATTCACCAACACCCATCTGGTTGCGATAAGTGTTGACCAGGTTGAAGAGCGAATAACGGATGTCCGTTGTCGCGTAGGTAGGTGCACCAACACCGGTCGCCGGCGCAACGGACGCCGGCGCCGCAGGCGTGGTCGGTTGAGTGACCGGGGCCGTAGGAGTAGGTTGGGGGGTAGACGTCGACGCACTGCTGCCGCCGTCACCACCACCGCCGCAACCCGACAAAGCGGCCAGGGCCGCGAGAACAAAAATCGTTTTTTTCATGAAAGGCTCCGAGTTGACATTCTTGTGCGCGAAGTCAGTCGCCACAATTAAAATTTACCGCGCGACTTCTTCTTCGCAACAAATGCCACAGCAGATTTTCGACGGTTCTAGTGGATTTCAATCCCCCCAATAAGTGGGGGCCAGTCGATTGCAACCGCGTTATGTCGGCCACCGCTACGCTGAATACCTCTGAAAATGGCGAGTCATTCCGGATTTGTCCGTGGGCGGTTAGGGGGCATAGTGTTAGCGTCAGTAGTCTCATGGACCTTCGTTATGCGCACCGCCGCAACCATCTCGGCTCTCATTGCATTCGCAAGTTCCTGGATGCCCCTCCAGGTTCATGCGGAAGTAATCAATCTCCCTGCGGTTCCCGTCACCGTCGCAGACTGCCGATCCGGATATCACTGGGCGGTCGTGAACGGGATAACTCGCTGCGTAGTAAATCAGCCGCCGGACTCATGCTCAAACCACGGTCTATACGCAAACGACCAGGGCGGTGGTTCTACGTTCATCGCTGGCGTCGGGACCTGCTACTACGCCTATACCCCGCCACCCCCGCCGGCATGCCGGTATGCGATGAACTCCAATCCTTCCTACTACCTCGAGATTGGCCCGAGCCGGCCTTCATATGGGGACGGCGGCGGGGGCGGGGGCGGGGTTGGCTATGCCGTCTACTGGGGTACGCCGTTTAACTCGACTACTCCGACCATCTCGGGTTACAACCTCGGCGGCGATCTCACCTTTAACTACAATGCGGCAATCGCTTGGGTCGATTCTCAGCTTGCCGCTCAAGGCTACTCTCGCGGCGCATACCAGAACGGGACCGTCTCAGACGGCAACTACGCCTCGACTCAGTGGTTCGTGGTATGCCATTGATTAAAAGGCGTGCGTTGCTCGGTCGCCTGGTGGTCTGTGGGCTCGCATTGGCGAGCATTGATGCGCAGGCTTTCTGCTTCGACGAAGCGGCGGCGCGATACGGCGTCAATCCTGTTGTTCTTCGCGGGATTGCCTTTGTCGAGTCGCGCCTGCGAGCTACCGTCGTGCGCCGCAATGAGGACGGCTCCATCGACTACGGCCCGATGCAGGTCAACAGCGTCCATCTACCCGAATTGGCTCGATGGGGGATCACGCCGGCCAGGCTGATGGACCCGTGCACGAACGTGATGGTTGGCGCCTACCTGTATCGGAAGAAGATGGAGCGGTACGGGAACACCTGGGTTGCAGTGGGCGCCTACCATTCGGAGACGCCGGAGAACCGCGACGCATACTCTTCCAAGGTACAAGCTGCCGTGCAGAGTTGGATTGGTAGCGTCCGATAGACGCGGTGTCGGTCGAGCATTGGCCAGGTGTGCGGCATGCCTCCTCCTTCACGGCGGGGGCATGACCGCCACCGAAGCCAAGGAATGCCGCCATTCATAGCCTCCCATAGGGGGGCTATTTTATTGCGAGCAATCGCCTACCATGCGCTTGCTTAGACTGGTGACTCGATGCTAACTGCCATGCCCCTTCGCCGATTAATTGCCACCGCACTGTCGGTGATGGTCCTTGGGGCCTGCGCTGTGAAGCCGCCTGAGCCATTGACTGACTCGCAGGTCGCAGACGTTGCGACAGCCTTCTTTTCCGAGCAGGTCCGCTCCCTCTTAGTGCACCGCTACTGGAACTCTGAGAGCCATGGCCAGCGCGCGATCTACTGCGTTAGCAGTCGCGATGCGGAGAAGATTGGGAGCGAGCTGGTACCTGACCTCCGACGAAATCTGACGACTTCCGAGCTCGAGCAAGCGCGGGACTTCCTGGCCACACCAGTCGGTCGCGCATTCATGGACCGGCAAGTCTACAACACGCCACGCCTCGCCTTGAGTGCGAGCGAGATGGCTGCCTTGCGCGATTTCTTGAACACACCAGTTGGATTCAAACTCCTCGATCCGGCTACCGCGGCTCGGTACGCGGACGCGTACGACGCGAAGGTCGCAGAGCGCTTGGATCAATGCGGGAGAACATACCAGCCGATCGAGGTCGACCTCGCTGTTGGGCAGGCAGTTGCGCGCACACACGAAGACATCATATGCACCCGACCGCGCCTGCATTATCCGGCCGACGCGAAGCGGAAGAGGCAATTCGGTAAGGCGGTGGTACGCCTCTGGATCAATACTAAGGGCATCGTGTATCTGACTCTTCTCACGCAGTCGACGGGCGTACCGTTGCTCGATGAGGCGGCCGATAGCGCCGTACGCGATATGCACTGCGTCCCGTACAACGATGGAGGCGAGCTAGTCAAGTCCACCGCATTGCAGCCAATCTCGTTCGAACTAGACTGAGCGCCCAGCTCGAGGCGCAGCATCACGCTGGCACAGTTGACGGAGCCGTTCGCGCGATTCGCGGAGTCTCCCTTTCATAGGGCATTGTGACGCCGCTTGCAGCGCTCGCCGGGGCAGGGGGCTTTGCCCTGGACCTAAGAGGAAAGAAATGAGTCAAGTAACTATAGGAATAGACCCCAACACCTCGCTTCTTTACGAGGGGACTCCTTCCCTCTACGGCCACGCCATCTGGCCATCGCCCTTCCTCGCGATCGCGTCGCATGTGGGCCCACTACAGAACTGGCAGTCACCCGCGTTGCAGGAGAGCGCGACGAATGCGCAGATGCTATTCCGAGAAGACTTCTTCGATCCGGTGGCTCGAGTCAGGCGCGGTCGATTGTACGTTCGGCGCCCGGGAGTAAATCCCGAAACATGGCACGTCCAAAGGCATCCCGCCTATGCCACATCTGGGCAAAGCAGCATGGCAAGGCCAAACGTGGTCGTGGCACCTGATACTCAGGGTTTCCTCGTGACCCGACTTACGACCTTTATGTCGTGGCGCGCTTCAGATGAATTCTTCGCGGGCCGCAGGGACGCCGTCCTGGTCCTCGGATCTGGAAGCCGAACCGTCGTGCACGCAGTTCTCGATATTGAGCGCCTCGCGACAGGAGAGGAATTGATAACGATTCGGACCAGAGCAAACCTCAGCGGGCTGCCGAATCTCATTGATTCGCGGCTTCCAGAGCAGCATTCCGCTTTGATCATTGAGCAGTACGAGAAGGCGGCAAACGCGGCCTTCAGGGATGACGCTGAAAGCGTGATTGACCGATGCCGAGAAGCGGCTACCGCAGCCCTGAATGCGCAACGCGCGACAATGGGCACGGGAGGGGAGTCGATAGGTAAGGACCTTGCAAAGTTAGCTGGATTCTTTGCGCAGCATGATCGGTTCATTGTCGCCAACTCCGCACAAACTCTTGCGCTGTTGCACTCAAGGGCGAAGTCTGTCGAGCGGCTGAATCGCGGTACGCAAGCGCCATCCGAGGCCGACGCTGAACTGGCTATATCTCTGCTTGGATCGATATATCGAGAGCTCGGTTGGGCTTAGTCGGCGCCCCCAGAAGTCTACAGGCGAAAAACGGAGGCACGCGGTAACCCCTTTGCGGCCGTCGCCGCTTACCATTCGCTGCCCCCAATAACCGCGATGCGCGCCAATGCCCGACCTGAAGGACAAGGCTTCTCGCGCATCGTGGTGACAGGCCACCGGATGGGGCCCCTTCTCTTTTGCCGGGCCCCCGCTTGGCGCGTGCGTCGATGTACCTGGAACCTCTGCATCAGCTGAGGGACTTAGCAGCAGGCGCGTACTGGCCCGTACGCGGCACCGAAGCGAGTCGCATACCTGATCTGGCTCCAGGTGCGGACACGCAGAAGGCCTGCGGCACGAGGCTGGACCATGGCACGTTCAAGCCGCAAAGTAGAAGGCATCTGGTACAAAACCTTGGGTGAGATCCAACTCTGTCCGAGGTTTTGTACCATCGCTAGACAGGCGACAACACCAAGGCTGCCGTCGACGCTTTCCTTCCCAGCCCGGAAGGACGGGGCTTGCCACACGCCTGGGCCGATAGCGCCCACGGCTTACCGAGCGACGGCATCGGCGCCGACAGGTTGGTCACAAAGGCGGCTCCCAATATCCATACGAACAAGCGTGCGGCAGAAGTCCCACAATTACGGCCACTTCTGCCGCACGGTTTATACACCTCCTCCACCGAGTAGCCTTTCGCGTACGTTGGCGCACCGGCCATTATCGGCCACAACAGCAGGCGTCGACGTTCTCTGACAGGAGGATCGCACATGTTATCGAACGGTAAGCCCAGGGCCTCGGCCCGCGCTGTCTTGCACGGAGTTCTTCAAGGAATCACTATGGCCGCGCTGGTCACGCTCGGCCTCGCGATGACGGCAGCTTTTGCTGGGACAACGACAGGAGGGAGCCGCCCGAGCGTCGTCGCTGACGTGCTCGGCTGGATCGAGCGATGGCAAGGCGCCCTCGCGCTGGCCGGCTTTGCGATCGCGATCTGGGCAGGTCTCGTGCGCGGCAACCTGGCCGCTTTCCTGGGCGGCATCGCCTTCGCCATGGGAGCGGTGTACCTACCGGGCCTGGCGACTTGGTGAAAGCTATTGCGCAGCGTCCGGCGGCGCAGTATTGACGAGGGAACGCAGGGGCAGGGTGGTAGGAACTGCCTAGTCTACTTCCGCGGTATCGCCGATCTCTGCAAAGTTGGAGATCCGCACGGCGCCATCTGGGAAGCGCGCCACAATCTCAAGTTCGCCGCCCATGGCACGGATGTGGCTGCGCAGCGTTGAGATATACATATCGGTGCGCTGCTCCATCTTGGCGATACTTGGCTGCTTAACATGCAGCACCGAGGCTAGGGCCTCCTGCGATAGACCGCGTGCACGACGCAACTCGCTCAGCGCCATTTCCGCTACCAGGCGCTGGGCCTTCGCATCAGCCCGAGCCCGGGACTCAGGCGCCATCGTGGCCCGCAGCTCCGAAAATTTCTTAGCCATCGTTTTGACCCTCCTGCTTTAGTTCGGCCAGATGCGCGTCATAGAGTGCATCGGCGCGCGGAACATTTTCGTCATACCACCTATCGTTGCCCGTCTTGTCCCCTCCCAATAGGAGAATTGCCGCGCGGCGCGGGTCGAATGCGTACAACACTCGGTACGGCCTCCCCTCATGCTGTATCCGAAGCTCTCGCATATGCCCGTGCCGAGAGCCATTGATCCCGCTCGAGTGCGGATGTCGAAGGTTCGGTCCGAAATGCTCCAGCAACGAGACCGAGGCGGCAACTGACTCCTGCTCCGCTTCGGAGAGGTCCTCCCACCAGTCGCCAAAGATTGATGTGTACTCTACGTCCCATTCCATGCATCAAATATAGCTCTCAAGCTATATTCCGTCAAGGGAATGTCGCTGCACAAGCGTAATGGTCTGCGCCCACCTCTCTGACCGGAAGGTGGCGCAACAGGGTAACGCCGTCACGGGCGAGGCACCGGTCACCAAGGCGACATCGACATCCATAGAAACAAGCATGCGGCAGAAGTCCCACAGATAAGGCCATTTATGACGCACGGTTTATACGCATCCTCCGGCGGGTAGCCTTGCCAATGCGTTGGCGCGCCGGTCACGATCGGCCACAACAGCAGGCATCGACGCTCTCGAACAGGAGGATCGCACATGTTTTCGAACGGTAAGCCCGGGGCCTCGGCCCGCGCCGTCATGCACGGAGTTCATCAAGGGACAACTATGGCCGCGCTGGTCGCGCTCGGCATCGCGGCGACGGCGACCGTCGCAGGGACAGCGACAGAGGGGAGTGGCCCGAGCGATGTCGCTGCCGTACTCGGCTGGCTTGAGCGATGGCAGGGCGCCCTCGCGCTGGCCGGCTTTGCGATCGCCATCTGGGCAGGTCTCGTGCGCGGCAACCTGGCCGCTCTCCTGGGCGGCATCGCCCTCGCCATGGGGGCGATTTACCTACCTGGACTGGCGACCCCGCTCGTGTCGGGCACCTTCTAATCTCCCGCGCGCGGTAGATGGGGCACAGCTACTGCGCGCTCTCCCACTCGCCGCGCGGTTGCGCTTGCCCCGTCTCAAGCGCTGCCTGGCGGGCGCACTCGTGCGCAAGCGTTGGATACTCACCCGCTAGCGCGCTGAGCATGCGGAGCCGGAGTTCTTTACGCGCCTCACGGATGCCTCCGTTCCAGCGATACAGATCGAGCTCATCCTCCGCGTCCTGCATCATCCGCAACAGATCTCCGACAAGCGCCTCCGGAGTGGCTGAGTACCACGGCCGCGATCCAATAAGAGCCTCAAGCGAGATGTTGGGCACCTTGACCTCGATCTCCCGTGCCGCGTCGAGGAGCATATATCGCTTCTTGAGATTGAGATGCTCCAAGACGGCACGCCGCTTCACCGCAGCGGCCAGTGCTGTACGGAAAGCGTCGGTGTTCTCATTGGCGAGGACGCGAGCGCGCTGATAGAGCATAGCCGGGCGCCCGCCACACATTCCGGTAGGGTAACGGTAGGTGTCGGGCACACCAAGGAGCTTCGCGATGATTGCTTTGCTCCAACCGCGCTCAACGAGTTGACTAGTCGTAAAGTAGCTGTCCTGACTGGATTCGGATGTGTCGTCACTCGCCATATGAATATGCGCGTTTCGTGGCCCTAGTTTCGCGGTAATTCGCGGCATTTCTTCCGATAAATCAATCGCTTGAGTGCTGCCGACTTGCGACAGTTGTCGCAAGTCGGCTCTGCAGTGATGGCGCAAGCCGTGGGTCAATCACTAGGCTGCCGCGCCCTCAATCGAGCCCGCCCCATATGCGAAACCCCGTCGCATTGCCCATAACAGGATTGCGGACCTGGCGGATGACGTCGGTCGGCAAGCGCTGGCGCAGTGGCTCCTCGAAAAGGTCCAGCGCGCCGCCCGTCAGCACAATATTGTCAAAGCTATCTTCGGGCAAGCGTCGTACCAGTTGGTCGACCGTATCTGCCGCGAGCATCCGCGCATGCTCTCTGAACGGCGCGGTCGGTATAGTGGTTGTCTGGCCAGCAAGGGCAAGCTGCTCCTGCTTGAACACAGCTTCGGCCATCTTGTAGGAGATGTGCGTACCCAGCGTCTTGGTCATGTAGTTTGTCAAGCTGAACATCAGCGACGACTTGCCTACCGGAATCGCGCCGGAATGCTCATAGATCGGCTTGGTACCGTTTCCCGCATACCAGTCGAAGGTTCGTTCGCCCGGGTCGATGACAAGGTTGCGGACTCCCTCCTGAAGCGCATCCGTACGGCCGGCTTCGAAGCCCCACGCGATGAGAGCGCCGACCGGTTGCGGGACGACCTCCACATTCTGGATTCGGACTTCTGTCGTCGGACCAAACGTACTCACGAGTTGGTCAGGCGTCGGCACCCGAAGTACCACTCCGGAGTAGGCTTCGACCAGCGCGGGGCGGCGGGACTGGAACGTGCTCATCGGTAAGCCGAGCACAAGCTGCCGGATCTCGCGCCGAGCGGTGCCCATCTTCTCGAACATATAGTGGAGCCCGCCGATCACCAGTGCCTTGTACTCGGGCCGGCTGCTGTAGTCATCCGAGATAGATGGCTCCTCGACGGCCGAGGCCATGTCTGGCCCGACGAAGAAGTGCTTGCCGTCAACCTCGACCAGAACGCGGTTCAGGCGGGTGACCTGGCGATTCAGCTGATCCGCACGGGCTGCGTCCGACGACGCAACGCGCGCAACACGGGCTGGGAAGTGAAAGTTTCCCGAGCCCCATTCGATCTTGTTGTTTCCATAGCCAACATCAATTGCGACGACGCCGTTAAAAGCCTGGGAGATTGTCATTGAGAATTCCTCCGTCAAAAAGTATGTCGTTTCACTGTATCGCTTGAAACCGGTGGTGCAACAACGGAAAGCGGTGGCGATTGCCGATGAACTTGTGCAACCTCGCCCGCATAGAGCCCTCGCATTAACAGCGCTTTCAAGTACTTGGCACGCTCACGCGATCCGGCGTGACCGGGTAACTCCGAAAGGCGGTCGTAAAGCGGGCCATCGGCCGGTGTCACCAGAATTTCGGTGCGAATACTGGCTCTTTTCGTCATGGATTCGAATGGTCGTAGGATGGTGGCAGGATGCTGGTAGCTCGATAAAAATAGACGCGCCTAACGCAGCACAAAGTGCGCGCCATATAGGCAATTCGGCAGCATGGTCGTAGCAAATATTTTGGCCTTTCGAGGTAGTTGGTCGGGCAGCAAATCGCGTCCATTCTTCGTTGGATTTTTGCTTCCCAAGTCCCTATGTAGCGCCGCATAATCTGCGTACGCCCCACGGGCCCAGTATTACGTCGCCGTACGTCACGGCAGGAATCAGACTTATCGGTGCGCGGTTGAGTGACCTTCCGCGTCAGCCATTTCACCCATGCCAGTCCACCTGGGCGAAGCGGATACATGCACGCATGTGTCCGGCTCCCACGATGACTGGCGTATTTTTGTTGTTCGGCGCGCCCTTACTTGCCAACACTGAGGACCCCGGACACGCGATCACGCCTGCCTTTGCGGTCTGTTCCGCCGAATGCCACTGGATGAGACACAGTGGGAGCGGACACGGACACGCCCAACGAGAGCACACAACGAGTAGCCATGATCGCCTGCAGAGGCGGGGATGCAAGTCACGAAGCCCGATACACGGCGGCGGGATGGCTTGATCAGGCATGGCGGCCGCGCGGCCAGGACCTGCTTTCGCCAAGAGCGAAGCAGCCTGCGGCGGCTCACCCCTTCAACAGGCCCGTGGCAGCCTGCACAAATTGCCAAATCAGAACCCGTGGCCAGCAATAGGGCACGCGGGCGCACTGACGACTTTCGTCATTGCGATGGTCTGGGTTTCGGAGGCTCCCCGAACCCGGCCAGTCGGCGCGATCGCTAAAGGAGAGGAGCAGATCTACCACGTCCCAGGTACTTGGGCGTGCCGGCCGCCGCCCGTGAGGCGGGCAGCTACCGTACCCATTTCTTCCTGTGCCTTTCGGCATGGGAGAGCTTGTTCGGAAGCCCCATGCTGACAGTCAAATTCGCCATCATCGCCAAGCGTTACGGTCTCCCCGAGCGCTTCGTGGATTCGTTCGTCGCGCTCGCCGGCAAGCATCTAACGAAGGTGCAGAGTCAAACGCGGGTCTCGGATCGCCCCGTCTCGTTTCAGACGCAGTATCGCCGCGTCGTGAACCTTCTTGCTGGCTTCCGCGAGCTGCGCGAGGACGGATACAAACTGGAGAGCCCCTGGAACCTGAAGCAGAAACACATCGCCCATCTTGTGCGCAAGTGGGTCACCGACCTGAAACAATCCCCGGGTACGGTGGAGAACAAATTAACCTACCTCCGGACGATCGCGACCTGGATGGGAAAGCCCAATCTTGTCGGCCGACTCGACGACTACATCGAGCGACCCGAGGACTACAGGCGCGTCTACTACGCCGAGGTTGAGAAGACGTGGGAAGCCAGCGGGGTCGACGTGGACGAGCTGCTGCGGAAAATCGAGCAGACCGACCGCCATGTCGCGCTCCAGTTGAGGCTGCAGGCCGCGTTCGGCCTCCGCAAGAATGAATCATTCTTCCTCAAGCCTCACCGCATCACTGCCGAGGGGAAATTGCTCGTCGACGAGGGCACAAAGGCCAAGCGCGCGCGGACCGTTGCCATCGAGTTCGAGGCCCAGTATCAATTGCTGGCCGATGCCTGCCGAATGGCAAACGGCACCACGGGAACGACCATTCCAAGCCAGTTCACCTTGGATCGGTGGCGCCATCACTACGACTACGTGCTCCGCGTCCACGGCGTGACAAAGCGGGAGCTGCAGATAACCTCACACGGCCTGCGGCACCAGTACTTGAACGGCCTCTACCACCGGGTCACAGGTGAGTTGTCTCCCATCCAGGGTGGACAGCGACCAGACGCCGCTCTGCACCAGGAAGGCATGCGTCGCGTAGTCGAGGCGGCCGGCCACTCGCGGGCGACGAAAAGCAATGCTTACCTGGGGGCACATCGCGTGACCAGTAGGCGTCGGCCCACGCTTGCGGAAGTGCATGCTGCGCTGAACGAGTCCGGTGGCGAGAAGAAGGCTGCAGCAGCCGCGCTCGGTATCTCCCGACAAGCTCTCTACCGCGTGCTAGCCGCCGCGACTTAGCCCCACGGTATCCAGCCACCGAGCTGCGCGGGGGTGCTGAGTCCGGCTCGGACGTCGTGAAGCGCCGGATATACTGCACCGTCCCCGTTGGGTGCTGGGGACAGCATCCGGGCCGTAGATCCGGTCATGGCCTGGATTGTTGCCGGCCGCGCCGCTAGACCACCTCCATTGGCACCGCTAGGCGACATTCCTTCGTTAGAATGAGCGGCACGATTCTTGTCTTCCGCTACCGGGTGACGGCGCTCGCTGCGAGCGAGTGAGGGCGGCGATCCCGGCGGACCAGGTCAAGCTGTAGCGGCGCGCGCTCTCGCGGCGATGGCAACCGCGGGCAAGCTCAAGCTACGCGGTCAGAACTAGGTGCTGGCCTAACATAGAACAAGGGCCGGCGCCGTGCCGTCCCACTGAGAGAGATCATCATGATGCGACAGACCACAGTCACAAAGGTCGGTGAGGGCTTTGTCGACGTCACCGAGCATCGCGTGCAGGCCACCGCGGTCGACGCGCTGATTGAGCACCTCGACCAGTTTTTCGGGAGCGAGCCGACCGACGCTCAGCGCGCGCAGGAGATCCGCGCCCAGGATGAAAGCAACGGCCTGGATTCGCTGCAGCGCCTGTACAAGCTCGCGCAGGGCAACTCCGGCCAGTGTCAGCATGTCGCCGCGTTCCTGCTGGGCTTGTACAACGGCCAACGCTTTCGCTTTGACCTAACCGACTTCCGCTGCGTTGACGCCAGCATCTTCGAGGACATGCTGCGCGTGCTGCGCATGGACAAACAGGCCCGCGCCGAGGTCCACACCTATTTCCCGCAGGGTGGCCAGCGCTTCGAAGAGATCGCCAACGACTGGAACTTGCACTCGCAGACGTGGGAGCCATCCGCTGACGGCTTCAGCCAGCAACGCAACGGCTACATGTGCCACGTCGAGCCGTACGCGTTCGAGGGTCACGTTCACTGGAAGTGGTACATAACCTCGGGCGGTGGCTGGGCCTGGCGCCGGCGTCAGGAGCACGAGATCATCACCCACATCGAGGGCAAGGCCTGGAGCGTCGGTATGGCCAAGGACTCGATCAACGAGTGGTTCGAGCGCGGCGGCGAAACCCCGTATCCCCGCGAGGAGTGAGACGGGCGAGCGATTGGCCAATGCGGGCGTGGTGGCCGAACGCCTCGCGACGGCCAAAGCGCTTTCTGTGCCCGGCTGGCCCGGACAAGGCCAGCCAGCCTCGCTGAAACAGCTACGTGCAGTCGGGCCCCGGCCGCTGGCCAAGGGCGATGTGGTCGGAGACGCGCCGCCTCTTCAGACGACCGCTTCCAGATCAACGTTGCTCGGCCGGGAAGCCGCGACATTGCTGCCCGCCGAACGGGCAGACACCAGAGCCGCATAGCGCGCGCGAACCGATTCCGCATCGAGATAGTCGGACGGGATGCCGACCAACTCGCTGATCCGCCCCCGCACTCTAGCGACCAACGCGGCCTCGGCCAACGTCGGCACGGCTGTCGGCCATCCGCCGGCATAGAGTAGATGCTCCGGCAGCAGTCGCTCCAGCGCCTCGCGTTCCGCAGCCGCCTCCTTCGCCAGCCGTACCCGGTCGGCGAGCTCATCGGACAGCAGGTGCGAAGCTGCATCTGCCAGCCACTTCCCGCTCTGGAAGGAGAACGTGCTTCTGGCCTCGAGCTCGACCATCGCGCGATATATCCCGTGATTCTCCTCACAGGACGCAGCGGCCAGCAGATCAGCCCCGGAGGACATGATGCAGAACGCGCAACTCACCCGGCTCGCGCCGTAGACGCGATAGGCCTCGTGCAGCTCCAGGCCGGCGCCGGCGATCGTCGAAAACACGTCCTCGACCTTCCACTCGATGATCGGATGCCAGGACACCCCCTCGGCGTCCTTCCGGCAAAGCTTCTGCATGCGGGCGGACACTGGCATCTTGCGCCGCGCCGGGCTCTCCTGGCGCCGGATGCCGGCGACGTTGAGGATCGTCTTGCCCGGGTACCACTTTCGCAGCCCGGACGCGATCACCGCGGTCTTCAGCTCGCTGGTGCAGAACCTCATCGCGGGGGTGCTCCATGGCAGCACGAGTTTGGCGCACTCCAGCTTGGCGTAGCGCGTGACGTTCGCGTCCCAGCGCCCCTCCCAACGAGCAAGCATGTCGCCTGCCTGCCGCGCCACCACCTTCAGCTCCCAGCCAATCGCGGCCGCGAGCCGCTCGCATGCCGGCAGACTGTCCTTCCACTCGACGCGACCGAGATCCGCGTGCACGAGCACACGGGGCCCGGCGTGGCCGATCTGGTCCAGGTAGCGCGACGTGGCAATCGCGCAGGCGACCGAGTCTTTGCCACCGCTGACGCCGATGGCGACAACGCAATCCCGGGCGAGGGCCGCATCGACTTCGGTCGTGGTCACGACCGGGAGATGGCTAGCCTGGCCCGCGGCACTTGTCGCGAGTGGGAAAAGCTGTCCGGGCTTTGGCATGAAGATGAGCGAGGCGAGGTCGGACATCGCAGCCTCACTCAAAGTAGCGGCGCGGCAGCACCGTGACCGCCAGCTCGGCGGTACGCAGGCGCAACGCCAGCGAATGGGTGTGCCACCACCCGCCGGTCGTTTCGTTCCGATACACCGTTTGAGGAGGGCCGAACTGGTCAGCGGCGCGGCGGGCACTGGCTTCGGCGGACTCGATCGTGGTGTCCATGGGGCATTCGGTCGTGGTGGGCATGTATTCATTGTCAGCCCCACTTCCCGCGATGCAACCTGCCCTTGGGCGCCGACAATTCGAATGCGGCCGGGCCCGCCCAAGGTGGCCACTCCCCTTTGCGCCCGGCTGCCGCGGCGGAGGATGGCCGCCCCGCCACCACCGCCAGCCCGCAGCTACCCGAGCGCCGGATGCAGCTCGAACCCTGTCGAGTCGCGGAAGAGCCCAGCTGCCCCCTGCAGGTACTGCAGCATCCATTCCACGACCAGCCACCGCCGTCCGAGGCGCTCGGCAGCCAGCCCCGTGCGGGCGGTGCCACCGAACGGGTCGACGACCAGGTCACCGGGCTCGGTCAAGAAACGAACGAAGAAGTCCGGGATATCGGTTGGGTACATTGCCCCATGCACCGGCAGCCCGCGCTCGGCCGCGTGCTTCCGGTACCGTAGCGTGTCCGCGCAGACGTGGCCGCGCTCGATGACGTTCCTCGGGATTCGTCCGGCCGTCGGCAAACCGAAGTCGCCAGGACGCAGCCGGTAGGCGCCGTCGCCGTAGGAGGCGGCGCGCCGCTCGCCGCCGGCGGCGATCAGCTCCCGGTGTCGCTCGGTGTGAGGCTCCAACACGCGGCGATTGTCGGAGCGGACCCGCGCGGGATCGTTCGTGAGCCAGTACACCAGCTCGTGCGCACTGGCCAACTGCACGCGGTTGACGCACGCCCACCACGTGGGGCCTGGCGGCTTGCTGTAGTTGACCCAGGGCACTCGGTCCATGAGGTGAAGACCAAGCCAGTCATGCAGGGCGAGGAGCAGCCGCTCGGCATACATCGACCGCGCCGGGCTACGCTCGAGGAACACGTCGTTCCCGATGTTCAGGACGATGCTGCCGCCAGGAACCAGGGCGCGCACGATCGGCTCCAGGACCACGCAAAGGAAGTCCACGAACTCCCTCTCGGTTGGGTTGCCGTAGGCCCGGGCGGCGCGCAGCGGGTAGGGAGGCGACGTAACGCAAAGCGCGATGGGCTCGCCCAGCGCAGGGAATACGCTCTGCGATCGTGCCCAGATCGCAACACCCAAGTCGGTGCTGAACGCGACGAGCCGCACGCCCGCCGCGGCTTGGTGAAGCTTTTTCGAAGCGCTGTCGCGTAGTTGCCAGAGGCCACGTTGCCCGTCGATGCGCTCAATCACGCCGAGTTGCCTCAGAGTTTGTTGGTGCCAACGAATCGCCCGCTTGATCGGGCTTCGCTGGGCGCCCGCCGTGCCGATCGCCACCGTTGCGTCGAGTTGAGCACGGGCGACGCCAGCCTGCCGTGCGACGGCACGATAGAGCGCCGCGTTATCGACCACTCGCTCGCCGGCTGCCGCGTAGACCGCGGCGACATGCGGGAACAGATCAAGTTGCGTGGAAACCTTCTTGGCCATCGAGGACGTGAGCACCGTAGTGATTCGTGACCATTCCAGTTTGCACGTGGGCCCGCCGCCTGCAACAGAAGCACCGGCGCTGCGGCAGCTACGGACGATGGCTCCGCGCGCGTCCGCCTCACGCACCCTAGCCTCGACTGATAGCGCCACCACGAAAGAGGCAGCCACGATCGTCACTGAAGGGCCCCATCTTGCTCGCCGGCACGAGCAACTGACACGGGTTCGCGGGTAGGCATCGGCATGTTCCGCGTCGGACACGTGACCGATCAGCGCGTCAATTCAGAGCGTACAGGTTGCCGCCGGCGGCTCCACAGGTAGACTGGCTCGGTACCTGTACGGCGCACGCCCCTGCGCCGGCTTACCGGGAGTACGGCATGGATTGGTTGGTACGGATGATCGGGATGCTTTGCGCTTACACACTCATTTAGTGGAGCGGGCGAGCCATTTTTGCCGTCCTCCTGGGGCTCCCTTTTTGATGCCGCTTTGGCTGCGGTATCAAACTTCCGGTGCCGCGGCAGCCGAGATGGGCCCTGAGCGCACGCAAGCACGCTCAGGTCGATAGGGTCATACGGTTGCACAAGAAGACATCATGCGCCCGCCGGCGCAGATCATTGGGGCCTGGATGTCTCAGCCACCCCCCTGGGAAATCACACGATCATGTACTGGCCGTACGCTTCGCGCAGGCGGTCGTCGAGTTCGCTGATCCTATGCTGCGTATCCAACTTAAGCAGACCAGCGTCATACGCGCGGTGGATGTCCGCTCGCAGCGGAATGCCGTCAAGCGCGGCATTTGCGCCGCCCTGCCAGCTCCTGCCCACCAGATGGGCCGCCTCCAGCATCTCCGCCACGGTGCAACCGGTGATAACGCAGCGCGCCCCGTGCCACCCGAAGACCGCCTTTCGGAAGGCCTTTTGCTGCAACCGGAGCTTGACCTGCGCCATAGTGTAAGTTGGGCCATCACGTCTATCGATGTGCGTATCCGCAGATCGAGCGACTCTTTTCCGGACCTTCGGTGACAATTTGGTCGGGTCGAAGTACGAGTAAATGACCGCGCCGTCTTGCTTCAAAATTCCCCTGAGTACTTCCTGGCGAGGATCGCCAAGATTGAGATCTTCTATCTCGAAGCACTGTGCTTGACCGACGACCAGCGAATAGACACCGTCCCGCGCTTCACCCTCCTGCGTACCCAGGTAGGCGCCAAGCCACAGTCGCTTGTGGCGCTCGACGAAGTGAATAGCAAAACCCTCCCCGGGCGACACCCGGGTTGGCCGCCCTTTCCAATACCCGTCAAGCATGGTCCCTGACCGCCTGGCGCGAGCGCGATAGTTCTCTTCCGATTCGGGATGCTTGTTTTTTGTGATGACGGCCGGAGCACCAAGGGCCATCAGAATGGAAACCATCTCGTTCGCTGTCGTTGGCAATGCAACCATCATTCCTCTCTTCGGATTTGGCAGCGAACGTCGGGAGCGCTCGCTAGGTGAACAGTTGTATAAGGGAATAATGGCTATTGTCCGTGGAAACTTCAATCCAACGCTCCCCGTCTTCGAAGATCCAAGGGACGGGACCGTGGCTGGGAAATTTCTCCCACTCATCATCAGGCCAAGGATTACTCGCGCCCCCCTCGCCTCCGGCTGGGGCCTTCGTTTCAGTCATCCATCACGGGTTCTCGTGCAGGCGCCTCGCGCGGCGCTCGCTGACCTTCTGCATAGCCGTGTCCATCCACGTTGAAAAGCGCTCGACCTCCTTGAGCACGGAGAGCAATTGCTCCCCTGTGACGGACACCCGCGGCGCCATGAGCCAGATGCTCTCGCCTTTTTTTTCGCGCACGAGAACGCTGTGCTCGTGCTTGTCCACGAAGAAGGGGTGGTGAAAGCGCTTCAGATCCGATTGCGAATGGCTGGGGCGGTTCGACCCAAGATATTCTTGGTGCTGGATGCGGTTGCGCGCCATGACGACTTGCTCGAGAAGCCGCAGATCAACCTCGCTGTCCGCGAAACGGATACCGAGGGATTTCTCGAAAAGAGCGCGGTAACCCTCCACGAAGCCCCTCTTCTGGAAGATCTTTTGTAGGCTTGGATCGTCCCGCACGCGAGCCTCTCGTTGCCAAGTGCTCAAGAACACCTTCATCGTGTCCGACAGCATAGACAAACAGGCATAGCCCAGCACGTGGAGCGAATCATCCGCTTCTTCCCATTCCACTAGGAAAGGTGGCTCACCGTCTTCGCTGTACGGTGGCTCGTATGGTGCTTGGCCGGCCTCGATCAGACGCTTTCGCTCCCTGTATGCAGCGGCCGAGGTCTCATACAGTTGGCGAATGAACCCCACGCGCACGCGCAGGAAAAAGTCCACATCCATGGCTGTTCTCCTATTTCTTCTCGATGGAAAGACGGTAGCTCGTGTGAGGGCTGATCGCGGTCGTATGCAGATCGAGACAAAGCATTCGGCCCAGAGTGACGGCCCGAAGCGGAACGTGCACTGAAGCACTCTCGGGCTCAACGGGGCAGGTTCCCACCGGAGACCGGACGTTCGCGGCAAGTGCTGCTGGACGGCAGCAATGGATCGAGGCCGTGAGGGAACGTTGCTCAAATCCCGCCAATGCGCGTCCCCCCCCGGGGCGTAGCCTGCCTTATCGAATTCTCGGCAAATCCGGTCGTGGACAGCGTCGAAACGGGTGCGAGCAGCGCCAATTGGCCCCTGGGAGCGATCTTCAGCCCCTTTGGGTGCAATTCAAGACGTTTCCAAACGACCTCGACCCCAAGCAGTCGTCCAATCCCCTATAAGGAAGTCTCTTAACAATTCTGACCGGAATGACGAAACCAACTATATGTTTGTCCTAAAAAAATCTTCATCTGGGACAACGTAGCTGGGGTTGGATTTCACGTAACCGTAAAAGAATCCAAAAATTTTGTCTTTCGCGATGTCGCTAGGAGAGAATGTTTCAGGCGTAAAAACCACGGCCGCTGATTGCTCAATTATCCCTACATGAATAAAGGCCGCAGTGATGAGCTCCGAGCAAAAGTAAACATCTCGGCCACTCAAAACTGCTGCTGTCGTTCCCTCAAAGTACCCACGGACTCGATCCATAAGGTCATTTCGATAAACGTCCTTTCGACTGGGAACTCTTGCCAAACCTATCTGATTAAAACGTTTCCCTTTTACTTGATCTGCAAATTTCTCCAGAGAGCTCACTCTTGCTTCGCCCCATAACGGACTATTTTCCGATTCTCTAAGTACCGCGATGTGGTCGTAGTCTTCGAGAAGCTTTCCTACCGAGACAATCTGCACGCCCTCGTTGGTCGCCTCGAGGACTCGTTCCCCTCGCAAGGCGATCGCTACGTGCGAGTAGCCCGTGCCAATAGCAGTTTTCTCTCCAGCAGTCATGCTCGAATAGCACAACAAGATGTCACCAGCCTGAATATCAGCAATTTTCAAATCCACGAGTTCCCCCTCATTTTAACGTATGGTATTGTCCGAACTGAGTCAGGCATTCTGACGTTATCTATTTGATCTAGTTCAGGCATAACAAGTAATCCTCTGGACGGTTGTCGAGCGGAGCGAGGCTAGCGGTAGCGAGTGGCGGGCGCAGTGATGGCGTTCCTCGCCACGCGCGGATCCGTCCCAAACCACTCATCGCGCACGGCGATCCGCTCGCACTCGAAGCATCAGTCGGCGCTCTCCAGCGCCTTAGGTCGACGGCATACGGTCTTCCAAGCTACGCCTGAAACCAATGCACTCTGTCATTTAACCCCGGAGATATCCCCCGCGCGTCAGCCCGCAAACTCTTGCCAACGGCTGACCGTTACATTCCAGTACGTCTCTGCCGACACCCCGTCGTACGCTCCGAACGCGAACCCATCGTTCATCTCGATCAAGGCTGTGTCTCCAGACTCCAGAACACCAAAGTCGATAACATAGCCAGCCGGCGCAACACCTGCCCTTCCGAGAGCGCGTACCGCGTTCCCAATCACAATATGATCCGGCTGGGCGCTACGATCACCGCCGTTGTCAGCGAACCGCACATCTAAGACTTCTCCCTCGGCAACATAGCCCCTCCATTCGCTGACGAACCGAACCGGGTCAGAAATCCATACTGGCTTCTTCCCAGAAATTCCGTTGAATCGGAAGTCGTCCTCAAACTCGGCTACGAACCCGGTGAATCGCTTCAACCCGTCCGCAGGCTTGATGAACGGCCGACGGCCAGATGCCAATAGTTCGCGGGCTTCGTTCAATGAAGACAGCTTTCGCACCTGGCGGTACAGAAGATCAGCGAGCTGGGCAGGGTAGGGCGTGTAGGCTGGCAAATCCTTTCCAATCTGGCGCAATGCGTGCTTGACGAACGCCACCGAGCCGACTGCCACCACGCCATCGCCCAACACCACCCGCTTTCGCTCCACCTGACTTGCCGAGCCTCGCACAACTGCAATGCCGCACCTCCCCGCCAGCCCAGCCATCATGGCCTCCTCACGGCCAAGCGTACCGTTGCCCTTTATCTCGACCAGAAGTCCGGCCGGCCTGTGCATTCCGCGTCTCCGTTATTCGCCGTGAGTAGGCCCGCTGCGGTCCCCATTGGCCCGCTCGACTTGGAAGCCGCCGGTGCTCCATGCGACGCCATTACCTCCCGGCCGACCTTGCGACACGGCAACGAACTCAACGCGGCGGAAGTGGTTCTGGCGGTACGCACTCACGTAGCATCTTCCTTCCTGAAACTGTTTGGATTTCATCGCGCCTATCCTGATTAAACATCTTCAATTTCGTCCCTTCAGTATTGTCGGCTCAAAAGCTGATCAGATCACCCCGCTCTTAGGGGGGGCGTTCTGCACGTAAGCGATGGCAGGATATTTCCCCCGCAACCGGAGCTCCTCGGGGGGCTGAAATGACGCCGACAGCCGGCCTCGCGTCGCGCTTCGGAGGGCCGCCGTTACGGGCCGGCTCCTGCCGATTGGCGCAGGCGTAGCGGATCTTGAGATCAATCAGACGCTGACCGGCCATGCCGCCGCCTCTCGACATGCTCGTCCAGATTGCACATACTGTTAGCACAGCACAGCACAGCACAGCACAGCACAGCACAGCACAGCATTTAGAAGTCATCTTTGGGTTTTGCCCGACAAACGGGTGCTTCACCTGCGAGAATCGACCTTAGAGCGAGATGCCTGTCAACAAGAGCCCACATACTGTCGTCATAACCGTGAAGCCACGACGCAAGCGCCTGGAGCTGCCCCGTGGCCACAAAGTAGCAGGGACGCATGGTTCGGGGGGAAAACGACCCCACAGTGCCACACAAGAGAGTTCGCAAGCGGTTGCACGGCCGGTCGCAAAGCCGAAGCGTCAAAACTCGTCGAAAAAGAAGCGGGCAACGGTTGCTGCCAAATCGGACCGCCGGAAAATGGTCGAGAGTTTACGTGAAGAGCAGCAGGACGGGCGATTTGGCGGTATGCGAACTTTGCGGAAGTTTGCGGAGTCCTATCCTCGAACAAGGTCCGACAAGCAGAAGCGCAAGGTCGATATCATGATCACCGCTTGGCAAGGTGGCGCCCCCGGGCTGAAGAGTCAGAAATAGCATCGGCGTATCTGCTCAGCCTAGTTTTTTCAACCTAGAAATTCAAATGCAATGAATGATCGGAATCGCTCCGGCGACGTGCAGATCGCATGGCAGTCCTTGAGTGCGGCTATGCTCGATGCCTCGTCGGTTCATAGCGTAAAGGACCTACGCGTTGGGGACGTCAATTGCGTACCTGCTAGTCCGGGGGTCTATGCGTTTTGGTGGGTTGGCGAAAAGAAGCACCTAATGGGCGCGAACCGACACATTGTTTTGAAAGGCCCTGGAGGAGTGGATGTAGATGTTCACTATCACGACTGGTGGCCGAGCGCCGCCCCTTACCCGTGCTTATACGTGGGAAAGTCGACCGACCTGAAGACTCGCTTCAGGCAGCACTTGTTACCTGGTACCGCTGAACGTGCACACCAACCGCTCGAGGGCAACTTCAAAGCGAAGCCTCGGACTACGTCGTGTCAGCTTCGATTTGGCATCGAACACATCTTTCCACAGGAACAGAAACCGCTGAAGCTAATCAGCGAGCACGTCGGCTTTTCCTGGTGTGACGAGTTTCCTGACAATGCTGTCGCGGAGCGCTTCTTTGCCGAGGACCGGCTTGTCGGATATCTTCGGCCTTGGTTCAATATTGACTCCGAACGTTGAGCCGACGCGGTCAAGGACGAAATCTCAATCCCTTGGCGCTCACGTAGCTTCTCGGCCGCCAGGGTCGGGCCGAAGTCGGCGTAACTGTCGCGGATCAGGCTACGCGAGCGACTCCAGGCCTGGGGCCAAACTGGCGCTTGCCAGTTTGGCCCCATTTGCGCGATACGAGGCCGCGCGGGCCGTCCTCCTGGTAGCATTGCGCCACTCGCTCGACCTGGCGCTTCGAGATCCCCTGCCACTCGGCGGCGCGCCCGGCGATCAGGCCGTCCTGCACTACGGCCTCGATGACCTTGCACCGATCCAGCTTTCGCATCTGGCGGCGTTGCTGAGGGGCGGTGGGGCCGGCCTGATGCGACTGAGTCGCGCGCAGGCTGGGTCGGTGGCCGCGCGGTGGGCCAAGTTCAACTGTCCGCATGATTGTGTGGTACCGCTGGGCCGCGCGATCGAGCCGGGGCTATCGCTCGGACGCGCTCGGCAAGCTGTCGCGCCTCGGCCAAGCGGGCAGGGACGCTTTGCTCCGATCGGTGGCGACCGGCCGGCTTCGGCCAGAGGCAGTCCTTGAAAGCATTTCCGCAAACGACTGCTTCAGGTTGGTTGCAGCCGCTCATCGTCGATCCGCCAACCGACCGCGTCCGACAGCGAACGGCTTTACTTTTCTCCCGCTCTACTCATGACCTCCGAAAAGCAGACTCCCTGTGCACCAAACGGCGTGGCCGAAGTTGCAGATCAACTGCTCGCCTTGCCGCAGATACGACGCCGCAGTGTCGATGCCGGCTAGCTTGAGGGCTTCGTCGATCGTCGAGCTCGTCGGGTGTGCGTCGCCAAGGCGCATGTCGTAGGCCCCAGCGATGGCAGCGAAGACCTCGCGTGCGCGCGCCTCCCCGGCCTTCTGTGCCAGGATGCTCTGCAGCAACTTGTTAGAACCCAGCTTCTCCTTGTCGGGGTGGTTGGACAGCTTTCGAAGAGAGCGCACGTCGAGTCGGTCGGAGAAGACGCGAATGAGCTCCTTGGCCAGCCGCAAGAGCGACGCCTGGTCCTTGCTCGAGAAGCGAGAAACGTGCTGCATCGACGCCACATCGTCAATCTCATGTGAAAACAGCGACACACCGAATGTCTTGCGGAAGTCCGCTTCCAGTAACCGCATGCACCCAAACAGCATCTTCTCCACGGCATTGGTGTCCGCTGGCTGCGCCTTGACCTGTGAGGCGAGGAGCTCTGCACTGACTTTACCCTCCGGCGCAACGTTGTTCGCAGCCCAGAGGAACTGCTCCCAGGCGGGCAGCTTGGCAATGTCGTAAGCGTAGACGGTGATGAGTTCCGAGGCGTTGATACCGAAATGGGTCGAATACCCCGAAGTGGATTTGATTGCGCCGGTTTCAGCCGTGTACCACTCCAGGGAGAAGCCTCGATGGCTCAGAATCTCGTTAACCACGGATGGGCGGAACCAGAGCCACCGTCCGATGTCTTCGTTGTTGAGCTCGGCCGAGAACTTGCGCGAGCCGTCAGTGTCGGCGATGAAGTACGGCAGATCCTGATCCTCGTCCCCGCGCACACGTGTGCTCTTTTCCTGATGCTCGATCCACTCATCTCGCCAGAACTCGCCTTCGACACGCACGCCGGGGTAGCCGCTCCGATGACCCCTGGCGCTCTCTGAGGCGGTGTTATCGTTCGTCTCAGGCCCCATGACCGGAGCGTCTTCCTCTTCGTCGACGTCGGTACGCCACATACGAAGCGACGCCCAGCTCCCGCCGAACACGGCGTTCAGTTCCTTGATGCGCAGCTCGTACCTTCCACCTTCACGCTGCTCCTGGATCTCGTTCAGACCGGCATAGGGGCTGTCCTTGAGGTCGACCACGTTCTCGACGCGCTGGCGGTAATAGGACAGACGAAGGGACAGACCCCGCGCAGCCAGATAGTCCATCAGGAATTCGCGCTTGATCTCTATCAGGCGATGGCTGCCATCGCTGCCCACCGTCTCCCTGGCGACCACGACAAAGTCCTCTTCCGGCCTGACCCAGTTCTGCCCCTCCTTAATCAGGCGAAGCGCGACCAGCAGGTCCGGATTCAGGATCCACTGCCGGCCACCGACCACGGGCTGCGGATGCTCGAAAACGAGGTTGACCCCAACGGGCTCCTTGTCGTTGTACTGATACTCGTCGATCGGCGAGTAATGGCCGTCCGAGTATGCATACGGTGCCACGGTGTGCCCGATGCCGATGTCGCTCCAACTCAAACGCTCGGCTAGCTCGTGATGTTGCTTGGGAAAAGCAACGGAGCCGCAAGCGAATACGTCGCTGACATAACCCACTTCCGTCACGTTGCCCTTCTCGTCATTGAGCGACGCACGAAGGGGAACCCAGGTCGCCCGCGAGAACGGACGCCGAATTTCAGAGGCTTGAAGAATCCAGGCTTCGTTCATAGGTTGGTTCTCTAAGTGATGTCAGCAGTCACTACTCTGATCCAGCAGCCCGCGTCGAAATTATATGGGGCCTGTTCGCCAATCGTAGATCCGAGAGCCAGCCGCATCATGCAAGTTGGTCGAGGAGCCCATATCAGAAAGCAGTCACGGGCGAGTGCCAGACTTCGCCGGCAGCGGCTCGCGGGTAATTTTATAGGAGAGCCGCTATGGGGGAGACCGCTATCGCCGTGCAGCAGTCGTTCGCAAACAGACTTCGGGTGACCGCTACGGGTCGGTTGCCGCCGCATCGAGCTCGCCCGGCGTCCGCTATCGGGTCGCAAGCGGCTAACCAGGGCAAGGGCGCCGTTGATAGCCCGCTCCAGGCCCATCCGGGAAATCAGGCGCTGACGCTTCACGTGCCCCGGCGGGTGCTGCGGCCGCGGTGGCTCGCCCTGCAGCGTGCGCGACGGGCCGGCCTGATGCCGGTCGTCGCGCAGCGCCTGCACCTGGGCGGCGATATCCAGCACGTGCCCCAGCCGCTTGTTCTCCACGATGGCCCCCTGGTCGGTCTCCGAGAGCCGGTGGTAGGTGGTGTAGGGCAGGGAAGCACCATCGGCCCACAGTTCCACGTGCCCGTCAGGATAGTCGGCCACTTCGGTGTAGCGATGGATCGGGGGGCGGTGCTCGGGCCGGTCCTCCAGCAGGTACATCACCTTGTCGTATTGCAGCGTGAGGCTGGCCGACACCTTGCGCCACTCGCGCCAGCTGAAGATTCCTTCCAGATCCTCGTCGCCACGCAGCGGCCGGTGCGCGTTGAAATCGCTCTTTGGCACCTTGGCAAAGCGCGCGTTGAAGTCCGCGATAAGCGTCGGCGCATAGGCGTTGCCGGCGTCCATCGAGCTGATGCCGCGCAACCGCAGCTCCTTGACCAGGCGGTCCTGCAGCGTGCCGTTCATCCGTTCGACGCGGCCCTTGGCCTGGCTGGAATTGGCGCACAGGCTGTCGATATTCAGCTCGAACAACGCCCGTCCGAACTGCGTATAGCCTCGGCCTTCGGCGTTGGCCTTAGCGCTGACCCGGAACACGCTGAACTTGTCCGAATAGAACGCCTGCGGCTTGCCGTGCCGCTCGAGGTAGGCCCGGGTGGCGGTGAAATAGGCGGGGGTCGACTCGGTCGGCACGAACAGCAGTTGCATCAGTCGGCCGGTGGCGTCGTCGACATAGACCAGCAGCGTGCACGCCGGCGCGCGGTCTTCGAACCAGTGGTGGTCGCTGCCGTCGATCTGGACCAGCTCGCCCAGGCACGCCCGCCGATTGCGCGGCTGGTGGACCTTGGGCGGGCGCTGCCTGCGCGGCACCCAGAAGCCCGCGTCGACCATGATCCGGCGCACCGTTTCCTTGGCCAGGTCGATGCCATGACGCTCCCGCAGTTTCTCGGCGGCCAGAGTTGGGCCGAAGTCGGCGTAGCTGTCACGGATCAGTCCGCGCACGCGAGACTCCAGGCCAGGCGGCAACTGGCGGTTGCCGGGGCGGCCGCGCTTGCGCGAAGCGAGGCCGCTCGGCCCATCCGCCCGGTACCGCTGCGCCAAGCGCTCCACCTGCCGGCGCGACAAGCCCAGCTTCTCGGCGGCGCGCCAGACCGCCAGGCCGTGCTCCACCACGGCCTGTATCACCTTGAGTCGGTCCAGTTCGCGCATCGTCACGGTCAGGATCTCTGGCTTGCCCATGGCGGCCTCCAGTCTCGGACGGACGGAAAGCCGCCAGCTTGCCAGGGCCGGCAAGCGCTGCGACAGTTCTAATTGGCCCAAGTACGACAATACTATTTGGCCGTAACATGCAAAAAATGCATAATAAACATTATGTAAAATAAAGCACAGCTCAGAGCAGTCGATGCTTGCACTCGCGTTGGTTTGCAAAAAAATTCCCGAACTTTGCAAAAGTTTGCTCCTTGCCCCCATGGGCCAGGCCAAGGAGCCTCACGCGAAGGAGGCCTGACACGTGGCGACCATCCTTCCAGCCTCACCGCCGAACCGCCGCCTTGGCAACGTGCTTGCACGGGGGCGTACACGGCGCCCCTAACGGCGCGCGTCCGCGGCTTCGCAAGTCTCAGTGGGCCACTGACCGATTCGCTGGGATAAGGAACAAAATTGCTCAAAACGTCGACTGGATGAACAATATTCTGCAAAATTCCTTGGCATAAACTTGTTCCCGGTGCCTCGGAAACGGCCAGCTGGCGTGCGACCAGCAGGAACAAAAATATGCAAACCGATGAAAGCGGATGGGTATTCCGCAACCGAAAATATCGGGCATGATGCGCGGCGATTTTACCAACCTATCCGAGCGCAAGCTGATGGAGTGCCTAAATCGCCTCGGCTACGACATTGAGATTAAGGTACGGCCGGCCGCCGGGCCGATTGGGCATCTAACGCTTGCGGCCGCTTGACTAATACTGGTCAGCCGTCCGGTCATTCCGTGCAAAGAGCCGCCTCTGGTGGCTCTTTTTCATCTGGGATGTATGATTGCCTGAAGGCCTTGAGGCGGAGATTGACTTCTACAAGGGGATAACCATGGCTGAGGCCGACCTGTGCCACCTCTACCTGCTGGCCCATGCAAAGGAGCCCGCTATCAAGATCGGCGTGGCCAATGACGTGTTTGCGCGGGCGGCCGCACTCTCACAGAGCATCGATTTCGGTGGATCGTACGTTGCCAAGGGCGAGCGAGAGGCCTGCTACCGCGCCGAGAAGGTGCTACACAAACTGCTGGTGAAACATCGCCTGCCCGCGATGGCGGGCGATGGCGGCACAGAGTGGTTTGGCAATGCGTGCAAGGATCGGGCTCTCGAACTACTTTCGGCACTCAGCGAAGATCTCGGCGTCGGCGCACCGCAGCCGTGTCCTGCCAAACCACGGAACACCCAAGCGCCCGCACCAACACGCCGCTGGCAGCCGCCGCAACCCGAGGCATTAGCCCGACTGTGCCGCAAGCACTATGAACACAATCTGTCGACGGTCCCATTGATTCGCCAGATGCTCTGCTGCGACGACATTCTCCTCACTGGCAGTCACGAAGAACATTTCACGGGATGGCCCTCGTCGACCACTATTTACGTTGTAAAGAGAAGCCCGCCGGTGTCGGCATGGAAGGAAATTGACGATCGTTTCAACGTGAGACTTTATCGCGAGGCAGGGAGGGTAGCCGGCTGGTCAAGCTGGTACAGAGAGAGCTTCGCCCAACGCAAGCTTTTCTCCAGCTGGAGCCGCGACGCCGCCTATTGGATCCTGGATCTCTCCAGCATTGAAGCCTATACCGCCCCAGGGGACACGGTCTACACGCAGTCAATCCGACACGAGATGATGACCGTCATTGCCGAACTGATGGAGAAGGAGCGCCCGGACGTGGCGGGCATCTGCCGAAGTATGCCTTCGATATTTGATGACTCGCGAGACATGAGCGAGGTCTGGCGCGCCTTGGGACTAGAGTAAGGACTTGGCAAAAATTAAAGTGCCCTACCTGGGACACTTCTCATGGATAAAACCTGTGGATCCCCAGCCGCACGATTGCTACCTTTATCTTCTGGCTCACGCCACTCTTCCAGCCATCAAGATCGGCGTGAGCAACGATGTAATCCTGCGCGCCTCCGTCATTGGGCATGAGATCGCATGGGATCGCTCACTGGTCGCCGTGGGCGAGCGAGATGCGTGCTTCGCTGCGGAGAAGGTGCTGCACCAGCTGCTGCGCCGTCATCGCCTCGAAGGAATGGCTGGCAGCGGCAGAACCGAATGGTTCGATGCGGCCTGCTTTGAGCGCGCGAAGGAACTTATCGGCACGCTTGGTAACGAAATGGGAGTAGGGGCGCTCGCTGCCGCACCGAAGCCGGCCGAGAAGACCGCCGCACAGAAGAAGCCGCGAGCGATTCGCGTGTGGGACGAAGCCAGAGTTGCACGGATCGAATCCGCCATCGCGGCGCTAAACGGCCTGCTGGCAATCATCTCGCCCGCAAATCCGTACATCGACGAGTCATGGGAGGACGCCTACCGAGTGCAATTCGACGGCGACTTGGTGCAAGTACCCAATTGCCTGCAGGGAGCCGCCTATGCCCTGGAGTCGCTCAACGGAGGAATGGCTGGACTTCATGGCTACGGCGGAAACAAGAGGGACGTTGTGTCGTATTTGCGTTTGATCAGCCCCGACAAGCTTTTCCGGTGGGTGAGAAGTGATGAGAGTCTGCCCGTCGGATACACGGAGCGCATCGAGCGGGCGGCAACGCGCTACGCAGCAGCCCATGCCGCGATTCCAAGGGAACCACGCGCATCATAGAACTGAGCGATGTTGCATAAATCGAGATTGAAAACAAGGGCTCCTCGGTGAGACTGAGCTCAGGCGATACGGACGGATTGCGGGCGAGCGAGCACGACCATTCGGTTGAGCACTCCCGCACGGATGGCCACTTCGGTGGCCTGCGACCCGATTTCGCGTGTCCACAGACTGTGTCCCGTCAGCGTCTTGAGGCGGTACATCAGGGTCTCAGCCAGCGAGCGCCCGTGATAGCCGCTGGCGGCTTTCCATTCGCGTCGACTGCTCTTCTCGACGGCATCGATGGCCTCGTTACGCCAGGCTGCACCCGGCGTACTTTCGGACCAAGGCTTCGCTCCATCGCGTGGTGGAATCGAGGGCTGTGCACCTCGCGCAGCAATCTCCGCGTGGCACGGCTTGCTGTCGTAAGCGCCATCACCCCCGATGGGATCGATCGGTGTATCAGCCGGGATCTGATCGAGCAGGTCGGCCAACACCTCGCCATCGCCAACGTCCTGGTGAGTCGTCAGTGCAGCACAGGTTTGGCCGGTGTTCGCGTCCATGGCAAGATGGACCTTGCGCCAAGTCCGGCGCTTGAACCAACCATGCTTCCGAACCGTCCACTCGCCTTCGCCGTAAAGCTTCAGCCCAGTGCCGTCGATCACCAGTGGCAGCGGTTCGCCGGTACGCGAGCCGGGCAGCAGGACGTTCAGATTCTGCGCGCAGCGGCAGGTGGAACACCTGCTTGAGACCGAGCAACACCTGGATCAGTGCATCCGTGTAGGCGAGCGGGTGGCCACGCTTAGACTGGGCTTTAGCCGGTGGCACGAACAAGCTCTCATCGACCCATATCGTCACGTCTCCTCTGGCTATCATCCCCTTGTTTTATGCGCCCAGTTCTTGACGCGGTAGACCCCCTGGGGCTCGGCTTGCTGTCGATTGTCCTTGCGCATCGTCCAGGAAAAAGTCCAAGACACTACGCCGCTTCGTCAGAAGTTAACAGAGCCAACGTTCCAGCCGTTGCGCGTAAACGTCAGTTGACCTGCCCCTACGCTTGACGCATAACGCAGAAAAAATCGCTTGGGGGCAAGCAAGAAATACTCTGCTCCTGTCAACCAATCTTCGCATCATGCGTAATGGTGAGAAGCGACCACTCCGTTGCCCAGCGGATATCATTCCGCCCCGAACGGGGACCTATCGATTGACCTGGCCTTGGGGTAAGCATGAACCAAGCAACCGAAGCGAGTTCGGAAGTCTATACGCAAGGTAGCGACGCCATCGCGGTGTTCAACGCGATGACGGCAAGCAGCCTGGGGTTGTAAGCCGGAACCGCCGAAAATTCCGTCAGCCGATCAACGTGGCTTATCTCGCGCCCGGTCGATACGTTCCTGCATCGCCTGCATGACTTCTTCGTGAGTGTACAACTTGGCGTTGGGGTCGTTGGCTTCCCGTAGGGCTTCTTGGACCTCGCGGGTCATACGATCATAGTCCTCTGGCCACAGTACTTGCTCCATGCGCAGCGACGCCTGCCCCAGCAAGTGCAGCAGGCCGAACAGCCGCATGTCGTTGGTGGCGACGATGTGTTCCCGAATCCGCTCCTGAATGGCTTCACTGGCCTCATGCGCTTCGGGCGAAGCCGTGCCCTCGTAGTCGGCGGGGAACTCCACTTCCTCGGCAATTTGTGCCCATGCGCTGGCCAGCGCCTCGATGCTCGGCATGCTCATTTCCGTCGCTCCTGCGCTCTTTGGCGAATCAATCGGCCAAGAGGCCATGATGCGAAAACCAGCAGCATCACGCCTATCGGATACCAGGTCGAGAAGACCACCAAGGCATCGAAGGCTGGCCGTCCCGTGTTGGTCGGCAGAACAGTAGTCACGGCCATCAACCCGCCGACCGTCCAGATGATGCGCCACACGTAGGGCACCACGCGGGACACGTAGCCGTCATCGAAAGCGATCTGGTAGTAGCGGCGCAGGTTGCGCTGGGCAAGCGCCTGGCGCTGACGCTCCGACAGCGCATCCGTCCAGCCGTACCAGCGCCGGAATGGTGGCCAGCGCAGTAGTAAGGGCGTGAAGAGGATCATCACCGCCACGATGGCGACACCCCACGCCATGACGACACCGGCATCGGGCCGCTTGGCGTTCTCGATCACGGGCGCGAAGACGCCCGGAGCGCCGATCATCCAGAACAGCGCGATGTGCTGATGGAGGGAAAGCTTCACTTGCTCATCCACTTGCGCAGCAGGCGCTGTTTCAGGGAAGTGCGTTCCTGCGGGTTGCGTCCCTTGTGGTTGGCGATGCGATCCGCTGTGGCGGCCTGGCGCTTGAGGGGCCAGTAGGAACGGCCATCCTTGCCCATCGACCAAACGCTGCTGACCTGGTTTTCCAGCAGAGGCAGATGGGTGTTCAGGGCGTCCGGCGATGCGCTGGCCAGCGCCATGCGTTCGCGGGTGCGCCAGCGCTGATGCCAGAGCTTCTTGTCCTCGCGCTCGCTGCGGCAGGTCGTGTGCCCGACGATAGGTGTTTTGCGGCGGCTGCGGCTCATGATGTAGCTGTCTCCAAAAACATTCAGGACTGATCCCAGGCGTCGATGGTCAAGACCTGATCGGCAGGACAGGCCGCCACGCGGTCGGAATGCACTTCAACCTTTCCCATCCAGCCGGGCGGCTGCGCGTATTCCTCGCCCTCGTCGATGCCGAAAATCCAAACGCCATCCTTGGGCGGTTGGATGCCGCCGCCCTGGATCAGCGGCAGCACGTCGCCAGCACGGGCGGTATAGCGGTTCGGGTAGCCCCCTCCGGCGAGCTTGGTAGCCTTGCCAGCTTCCGCCAGGTGTTCAATCCAGCGGATACCCTCCGCGCCCGTCTCCCACTGCGCCAGGATGGCCGCACGGCGGGCGTCCTGGTCGGCGCGGTCGCGTTCCTCCGGGCTTTGCGTCGATACGACGATCCACCAGCCGATCATGCGTCACCGTCCATTCCGCCGTAGCACAAGCTGTCCGGGTACAGCGCCGTCAACCGTGACAGCGTTTCCTGTACCTCTTCCAGCTTGGTCATCATGGTGGACACCTGCTCATCCAGATCGCCGGCCAGCTCGAACAGGTCGGCCACTTGGCTGCGCGATCTCTCGTTGATAACCGCCATCGCCAGTTGATGCAGCTTCAGCAGGTCAGTACGAAGCTGGGGCGGCGTAGCGTATTCGCCATCGTTGAGGTCGTCGCGCAGCTCGTCCACGGCATCGACCGCGCGCAGCAGCGAATGCGTCTCGAAATTCTCCGGGGACAGCTTGTCCCATTCGTCGTCGGTGATACGCGCGGCCATTGGTGCCCCCGGTCAGGCGGTGGCGAGCGTCAGATGCCCGACTGGCTCGGCCGCCGGCCGCACCTTGATTTCGATGTCGTAGCCGAGACGGTTCAGGCAGTCCATCAGCTTGCGTTCGGACAGATTGGTGAAATCGCCGTGCATCATGCCCGACACCTTCGGTTGCGGGATGCCCATGCGCTTGGCCGCCGCCTGTTGTGTCAGGCCAAGGGCCCGCATCGCCTTCCTGATCTCGATCACCAGGCCGGTCTTGATCTTCAGTTTCTCGGCATCGGGCAGTCCCAGATCGGCAAAGACGTTGCCCGAGCTGCGTTGAACCTCGACGCCTTCAATGATTCGTTTTTGCATTTCGTAGCTCCTGTGCCAATGCCTCGGCCACCTTCAGCCGAGCGCGGATGATGTCCATGTCCACCTTGGGCGTGGCGATCCCGCTCTTGCTCTTCTTCTGGAAGCAGTGCAGGACAAACACCGCTTCCGCGAACTTCACCGTGTAGACCGCCCGATACGTGCCGCCGGCATCGTCTTCGACGACCTCCAGCACGCCGGCCCCGCCGAAGCCCTTGAGCACCTTCGCCGCGTCGTCCTGGTCGCCCATCTGGGCCAGCGACAGCGCGTAACCGAAACGCCGACGCACGTCAGGCGGCAACGCCATCAGATCCTTGTAGCTGCTCGCGATCCATTCGAGCGGTTTTTCTTTATCGACCATGGCGGCAGTTTATACCTGTTCAGGTAATACGGCAAGCACGACAGGCGCAAAGCAGGTGTCGCCAAACATTTGTTTTGCGACATATCTGCAACAGTCCTGTGCACCAACCTCCTGGTGGCCTCAAAATTGTGCGGAAAACTCTGTCGCCACGCGCTACCATACGGAAACCTATTTTCGATGGTTATCCGCCTATGTTGGTTGGCTACATGCGCGTTTCGTCGGATTCCGACCGCCAGAGCACGGACTTGCAGCGCGATGCGCTGCTCGCCGCCGGCGTCGATCCGCGTCACCTGTTCGAGGATCGCGCCTCCGGCGCGAAGGATGACCGCACCGGCTTGGCGCGGGCGCTCGAATTCGTCCGACCTGGCGATGTGCTGGTCGTGTGGAAGCTCGACCGCCTTGGTCGCTCGCTGTCGCACCTGCTCGCCATCGTGACCTCGCTCAAGGACAAGCGAGTGGCATTCCGCTCACTGACGGAGAACCTGGACACCACGACGCCCTCGGGCGAGTTCCTGTTTCAGGTGTTCGGTGCGCTCGCGCAGTATGAGCGCGCCTTGATCCAGGAGCGCGTCGTCGCCGGCCTGGCCTCCGCGCGCAAACGCGGCCGGATCGGCGGCCGGCCGCAGGCGATCACCGGCGAGAAGCTGGACGCCATCATCGCCGCGCTGGACGGCGGCATGTCCAAGGCGGCGGTATGCCGCAACTTCGGCGTCAAGCGAACCACGCTGATCGAGACCCTGGCACGGGTCGGTTGGATGGGCTCCCGTGGAGCGTCATCGCGATGACGACCAAGAGCGAACGATTGACCGTCCTGTCGGACGCCGAGCAGGAAGCCCTGTACAGCCTGCCGGATTTCGACGACACCCAGCGGCTGGAATACTTGGCGTTGACCGAAACCGAACTGGCGCTCGCCAGCAGCCGCCCCAGCCTCACCGCCCAGGTCTATTGCGTCTTGCAGATCGGCTACTTCAAGGCCAAGCACGCCTTCTTCCGCTTCGACTGGAACGAGGTCGAAGACGATTGCGCCTTCGTGCTGAGCCGCTACTTTCACGGCGAGACATTCGAGCGGAAAGAGATCACCAAGCACGAGCATTACGCCCAGCGCGAACGAATCGCCGACCTGTTCGGCTACCGGTCGTGGGCAGCCGACTTTTTGCCGCAGCTCGCGCAGCAGGCCGCGTTGATCGTGCGCCGCGACGTGACGCCCGGATTCGTGGCCACCGAGCTGATTGTCTGGCTCAACGAGCACAAAATCATCCGGCCCGGTTACACCACGCTGCAAGAACTGGTCAGCGAAGCCTTGTCCGCCGAGCGTCGGCGTTTGGGCGACCTGCTGGCGCAAGCGCTGGACGAATCCGCCAAGGCCGCGCTGGGTCAGCTTCTGGTGCGCGACGACACCCTGTCGCAACTGGCGGCGCTCAAGCAGGATGCCAAGGATTTCGGCTGGCGTCAGATGGCCCGCGAGCGCGAGAAGCGCGCTACGCTGGAGCCGCTGCACGGTATCGCGAAGGCGCTGCTGCCCAAGCTCGGCGTCTCGCAGCAAAACCTGCTGTACTACGCGAGCCTGGCGAATTTCTACACCGTCCACGACCTGCGCAACCTGAAGACCGATCAGACCCAACTCTACTTGCTGTGCTATGCCTGGGTGCGCTACCGGCAGCTCTCCGACAACCTGGTCGATGCGATGGCCTATCACATGAAGCAGTTGGAGGACGAAGGCAGTGCTGACGCAAAGCAGTCCTTTGCCGCTGAGCAGGCGCGCCGTCAGCAAGACACCCCGCAGGTCGGGCGCCTGCTTTCGCTCTACATCGACGACAGCGTGCCCGATCCCACGCCGTTCGGCGATGTGCGCCAGCGCGCCTACAAGATCATGCCGCGCGACACGCTGCAAACCACCGCGCAGCGCATGAGCGTGAAGCCGGTGAGCAAACTGGCGCTGCACTGGCAGGCGGTGGACGGCTTGGCCGAGCGTATCCGCCGCCATCTTCGGCCGCTATATGTCGCGCTCGACCTTGCCGGCACCGATCCGGATAGCCCGTGGCTCGCGGCGCTGGTCTGGGCCAAGGGCGTGTTCGCCAAACAGCAGCGCCTATCGCAACGGCCGCTCGCCGAATGCCCGGCGGCCACGCTGCCGAAACGCTTGCGGCCGTACCTGCTGACCTTCGATGCCGATGGCAAGCCGACGGGCCTGCACGCCGACCGCTACGAGTTCTGGCTGTACCGCCAGGTCAGGAAGCGCTTCCAGGCGGGGGAACTCTACCTCGACGACAGCTTGCAGCACCGTCATTTCTCCGACGAGCTGGTTTCGATGGACGACAAGGCCGACGCGCTGGCGCAGATGGACATCCCCTTCCTGCGGCAGTCGGTCGATGCCCAGCTCGATGCGCTGGCGGCCGAGCTGCACGCGCAATGGCTGGCATTCAACCGTGAGCTGAAACAGGGCAAGCTGACGCACCTGGAATACGACAAGGACACGCAGAAGCTGACTTGGCGCAAGCCCAAGGGCGAGAACCAGAAGGCCCGCGACAAGGCGTTCTACGAGCAACTGCCGTTCTGCGACGTGGCCGACGTGTTTCGCTTCGTCAACGGTCAGTGCCAATTCCTGTCGGCGCTGACGCCCTTGCAGCCGCGCTATGCGAAGAAGGTCGCCGACGGCGACAGCCTGATGGCGGTCATCATCGCGCAGGCGATGAACCACGGCAACCAGGTCATGGCGCGTACCAGCGACATCCCGTACCACGTGCTGGAGAGCGCCTACCAGCAGTACCTGCGCCACGCAACGCTGCACGCGGCCAACGACTGCATCAGCAACGCCATTGCCGCGCTGCCGATCTTCCCGTACTACTCGTTCGACCTCGATGCGCTGTACGGTGCGGTCGATGGCCAGAAATTCGGCGTCGAGCGGCCGACCGTCAAGGCGCGCTACTCGCGCAAATACTTCGGGCGTGGCAAGGGCGTAGTCGCCTACACGCTGTTGTGCAATCACGTGCCGCTCAACGGCTACCTGATCGGCGCGCACGACTACGAGGCCCATCACGTGTTCGACATCTGGTATCGCAACACCTCGGACATCGTGCCGACCGCGATCACCGGCGACATGCACAGCGTCAACAAGGCCAACTTTGCCATCCTGCACTGGTTCGGCCTGCGCTTCGAGCCGCGCTTTACCGACATGGAAGGCCAGTTGCAGGAACTGTATTGCGCCGACGATCCGGCGCTGTACGAGAAGTGCCTGATCCGGCCGGTCGGGAAAATCGACCGCGATCTCATCATCAGCGAAAAGCCGAACATCGACCAGATCGTCGCCACGCTCGGGCTGAAGGAGATGACGCAGGGCACGCTGATCCGCAAGCTGTGCACCTACACCGCGCAAAACCCGACGCGGCGCGCGGTGTTCGAGTTAGACAAGCTCATCCGCAGCATCTACACGCTGCGCTACCTGCGCGATCCTCAACTGGAGCGCAACGTGCACCGCTCGCAGAACCGCATCGAGTCCTACCACCAGCTACGTTCGACCATCGCCCAGGTTGGCGGCAAGAAGGAACTGACCGGGCGTACCGACATCGAGATCGAAATCAGCAACCAGTGCGCCAGACTGATCGCCAACGCGGTCATCTTTTACAACTCGGCCATCCTGTCACGGCTGCTGACGAAGTACGAGGCAGCCGGGAATAACAAAGCGCTGGCGCTCATCACCCAGATGTCGCCGGCGGCCTGGCGGCACATCCTGCTGAACGGGCATTACACCTTCCAGAGCGACGGCAAGATGATCGACCTGGACGCGCTCGTGGCGGGGCTGGAGTTGGGATGACGGAAATTTCGGCGGTTCCGGCTTACAACCCCAGCCTGCTGGCATTTATCGGCCAGCCCGGCGGCACGGCATGGTTTATCGATGTCGTCGAGGAGGGTCAGTCCCTCGAGTACCGGCCGTTCGATGGTGACACGTCGAAGGTCGACGTGACGGTGGCACGCACAGCGGAAACCCTGCATGTGCGCATCCGGCGCCCCGGCGGCGAAGAGACGCAGCTGACGCTGCAGCGCGAGCGCGGCGCCGGCATCGGCGGTCCGATCAGCGGGCGCTATTGCGGTCATGTGCATGCCAGCCAGGAAGCGGGCAGCGTCGATCTCACCATCTCGCCGGACGGCGAGCTGGCGACGCGTATTCCCGGCCACTGCGCCATTGCCGGCCGCCTGACGCCCGCGCACGCGGCCGGCCGCTATGCGCTGACGCTGACGGTCAGCGCGTCGCGCGCCTGCGGCCTGAACGGCAGGACCTTGCCCGGCGAAGCCATCGCGCTCGGCGAGCGCCTGATGGCCGTCTGCCGCAACCAGGCCGGCGGCCTGCTCTATCTCGGCACGCGCGTGCCGGCCTGATACCGCTCGCCCGCACGCCCGCTTTCGCTGTTGCGGACCCAGCGTGTCGCAGCGCCCTCAGGCGGCCGAAGCCGCCTGCGCCGCCCGTGCGGCCTCCTCTGCCTCGGCCGCCCCGCCGGCCTGCCCGACAGCCGCGGTGCCGCGCAGGTGCAGCAGGAATTCCCCCGTCATCCGCATCCACAGCTGCAACATCGCCATCAGGTGAGCACGCGTCACGCCACCGTGCAGCACCACGTCCATCTCCAGCGCGAGCCGGTCGCCGTGCGTGGCCACGCGGGCGAAGCGCCTGCTGCGGTGCCAGCCGTCCGCCAGCACGCGCGGCACCTCGCCGCCGCTGACGCGCAAGGTGCAGGCCAGCGTGAAGTCGACATACCCGCCGTCATCGGCGGCATTTCCCCACAGCACCTCGAAACCCACGCCGTGGCAGGCGCTGTGCAGGGGCGCGCCGGTGCCCTCGATGCGCGTCACGGCGCAGCCGGCGGCGCGGATGGCTTCGGCCAGCCCGTCGGCATCGATGGCGGCGAGGATCTCGCGCTCCGCTCGGTGGTTGCGGCCGTCGTAGCCTGGCGCTGACTCGTGGTTCATCGCTGTGTCCCCTTGTCCTGGTCGGGTGCGGGCCGGGCCGCAGGCACCTCGGCACGCGGGTCGAAACGGTCTTCGTGGAGCCTGTCGCCGAAGTCCTGGACCTGCCGCTCCAGCTTGACGCGGGCGGAGGCGGCGAAGGGCTGGCGGTAAGCTAGCGCGTCCAGCACGTCGATACGCTCGTAGGCCGCGAGGATCTCCTTGGCCGTGGCCTGCAGCCGTGCGTTCATGGCGTTGCAGCGGGCTAGGCGGGCCTCCTGCCCGTGCAGCGTCTCCGCCAGACGGGTCTGCTCCTGCGCCGCGGCGGCGAGTTGCTGCCGCTGCTCGCGCGCCGCCTGTTGCGCGCTGTCGCGCTGGCCTTGCGCCTCGCGCGCCTGGGCGGCGGCCGCCGCCTCCACCTGGCGCTGGCGCGCGGCCAGCCCCTGCGCGCGCTGGCGGCTTGCGTCGAGCTCGTCCTGCAGCACCGCGAGCGCCTTGCGTGCGGCGTCGCGCTCGCCTTCCGCGGCGCGCTGCGCCGCCTGCGCCGAGGCCTTGTCGGCCTGGAGCTGCTGGTTCTGTCCGTTCAAGGTACGCAGCTGCGCGCGCAGCCGCTCTTCCAGCGTGCCCTGCGCCTGCGCCAGGGCCAGCGCGGGGAGCAGGCACGCGGCTACCGCGCACAGGACCGATCGGGTTCGCATGGTGGCCTCCTTCTCTATCAGAACTTGGCGTTCAGTTCCAGCATCAGCACATTGATGGAGAGCGGATCGCCGTACACCTCGCGTCCGCTCAACCAGCGCGCCTGCAGCCAGGCATGCTTGTCGATGCCGTAAGCGGCGCCGAGGAAGTAGCCTTTGGCATTGGTGCCGCCGAGGCGGAAGTCGGGATCGGTGAAACCGTCCGGCACCGCGTCGGGCTCCAGGTACTTGTAGCCGAGCAGGAAGTTCCATTGCCCGCGTGCGGCAATGTTCTGGTTGCCGAACACCGCGCGTACCAGGTAGCCGTTCGGGCCGCTACGCCACTTCTCCTTGTACTCGGACAGCGGCGTCGACCCGCTCACCCCTTCATAGTGGTTGGCCGGATAGGCCCGCGCATCCTGGAAAGGCCGATCCGCGTCATAGGCGAGGTTGCGCACATAGCTGGCCTGCAGGCTGAGGGGCAGCTTGAACAGCCGCGTATCCCACTGCGCGGTCACGTTGAGCGGGCGGAAGTTCTGCGTCAAGCCGAAGAACTGCGGATTCGACACGTCGTCGACATTGATCGGCACGTTGTTGCGCAGCCCGAACACGGTATTGCCCTTCTGCATGAAGGCCGGCCGCGTGTTGTCGGTATCGCAGGAAGGCGCCGAGGTCAGGCAGGGCGAGGAGAAGGCGCCGCGCATGCCGGTGAAGTGATAGTAGGCGACCGCGCCCTTGAAGCGGTTGCCGCCGCCGGCCTTCCAGTCGGCGCCGGCCTGCAGCGCGAACAGCCACTCGTTGCGGCTGCCGGCTTTGTCCGGGCTGTTGGCGGGGAAGTTGTCGTCGCTGTAGTTGACCGGGAACACGCCGGCGGTGGCGAAGGCGGTCACGCTGTGACCGCCGACCGGCTTGAGCCAGCGGCCGGCGATACCGTCGAAGTTGAGGTCGTTGGAGAACACCAGGTCGGCGTTGTCGAGCGTGTAGAACGGATTGCCGAAGCGCCCCGCGGTCACACGCCAGGATTCGCCGAAGCGGTAGTCCAGGTAGGCCTGGTCGAGCCAGATGCTCTTCTTGGCCAGCCCCCCTCCCAGCGTCTGCGTGGTCGAGACCGGGCCGTTGCTGCTGCCGGTGCCGAGCCGGATGCCGGCGGTGAGCTGGTCCGAGATGGCGGCGGTGACGCCGAGCCGCGCACGAATGCGCAGCAGGTCGGTGCGGTTCTGGTCGGTGTTGAGCAGCGGCGGCAGCACGCCGCTGCTGTTGTTCATATTGACCGGACCGCTGGCGTTGATGGCGGCATAGTCGATGGCCGGCGCATTGCCGCTGCCGTAGAAATTGTCCTGGTAGCGCACCCGCACATCGCCCGACACCGTGATGCGCGACACCCACTCGGGGAAGGTATTGGGCGCAGCCCAGTTCTCCTCCTTGGCCTGCGCCATCACCTCCTGCTTGACCTCGTCGCGGATCTGCGCGCGCACGCGTGGCGACACATAGGGCACGCGCACGTCGCCCGCCTGCGCCACCGTGGCGCCGGCCGCGGCCGTGGCCGCCGGCGCCGCGGATGCGTCGGGCGCCAGCGCCGCGGCCTGGGCACGCGCCTGGGCCAGCAGGGTCTCGCCCTCCTCCTTGGTCAGCGTGCCGCGCAGCACCAGCAGCCGGATCAGGTTCTGGGTGACATCCGCCGACGCGGCCGGCGGCGCGGCCTGGCCCAGCGCCTGCTGGCTGCACGCCGCCAGCACCAGTGCCGCGGCCAGCGGGCGCAGCACCGGTGGGCGCGCGCGCGTTGCCTGGTTCATTGCTTTCTCCTCAAGATCCACGAGACCCACGCGGTCCCTCTGTGCTCTGTCCATACGACCGCGCCGCGTCCGCTCATGGACGCTTGGCGCGGATTTCCACGCGCGCCGGGAACACCTGTCCCGCCGGCGGCTTCTCATCGAGCGTGCCAAGCGCGCGCAGCGCGCCGAGCAGTGCCGCGTCGATGGTGGCGTCGCCGCTGGAGCGCACCATCTCGACGCGGGTGATGCGGCCATCCGCGTCCATCCACAGGTGCACCAGTACCGGCGGATAGCTGAGCCGCGCGGTGGCTTCATTGCGCTGCACCGCCCGCTGCAGCGCCGCGCCCAGGTAGCGGCTGAAGAGCGCGTTGCCGGCCCGCCCGCCGCCACCGCCGCTGCCCATGCCGCCGCCGCTGCCGACCTGGATGCCGCCGACGCCGCCCTGCGCGTCGGCGTTCATGGTCACGCTCTCGGCGGCGTCGTCGGCCGGCTTCTGTGCCTCGTCGGGCTTCTGCGCCGGCTCGCTCGGCTTGGGCTCGGGCGCCTGCATGCGCTCCTTGACCGGCTCCGGCGGCTTCTGCTCGGGCGGCGGCGGCGGTGGGGGCGGTGGCGGCGGCAGCGCCACCATGGGCGGCGGACGCGGCGCTTCGCGCCGCGCGCCGGCCTGGTCGGCCGACCACTGCCACAGGGCCCAGCCCAGCAGCGCCAGCACGGCCAGCGCCGTCACGGCAAGCAGCGGCTTGCGGTAGCGGCTCGCGCCGGACGGGGAAGACGTCTGCGTCATATCCCGTCCTAGGAAGCCGGCTTGCCGGTCACCAGGCCCACCTGCTGCAGCTCGAGCCGGCGCAGCAGGTCCAGCACCTCGATGACCTTGCGGTACTGCACGCTGGCATCCCCCTTGACGATGACCGGGAAGTCAGGCGTCAGCGCGCGCTGTGTGCGCAGGCGGTCTTCCAGCTCGGGCAGGCTGACCGGGATCGCGTCCAGGTAGACCTGGCCCGAGTCGGCCACGGTGATCGCCTTGATCTTCTGCTCCGACAGGCTGGCCGAGGCGCTGGCCTTGGGCAGGTCCACCTTGATGCCCTGCACGGCGGCGGTGGTCATCAGGATGAAGATGATCAGCAGCACGAACGCGAGGTCCAGCAGCGGCGTGATGTTGATGTCGTCGTAGGGCTTGTCGTCGTCTTGCGCGGCGGCCATGGCGCCTCTCCTCAGAGCGCGCCACGGCCGTCTGCCGGCGCCGCCGGCGCCAGGCCGGGCGCGCCGTGTCCACCCGGTGCCAGGCCGGCCTCGCGGAAGCGATGCATCAGCTCGGCCACCAGGCGGTCGAGCGTGTCGCCGGCCACGGCGCCAGCCGTCCCCGCCGCGGCTTCCGGCATCGCGTGCAACTCGGCCAGGCGCGTGACGAACTCGTCGACGAACACCTCCATGTCGGCGCTGACGTTCTTGTTGCGGGTAAGCAGGTAGTTGTAGGAGAACAGCGCCGGGATGGCGACGAACAGGCCCACCACGGTGGCCACCAGGGCGGCGGCGATGCCGGGCGCGATGGCGTTGATGTTCACCTCGCCGGCCAGCGCCACCGCGGCGAACACCAGGATGATGCCGACCACCGTGCCGAGCAGGCCGAGATAGGGGCCGCCCGAGATCGAGATGGTCAGCAGCACCAGGCCGCGGTTCAGGCGCTGGTTCTCCCGCACACGCGTGGCGTCCATCGAGGCGCGGATGGCCTCGATGGTCTCCGCCGTCACCTGCGCGCTGCCTTCCTGCGCGCGGCGCGTGCGCAGTTCGTTGACCGCCACCTGGTAGAGGCGGTAGAGGCTGGACGCCTGCAGGCTGCGCGACAACTGCGCATCGGCCGGCACGCTGTCACTGAGCGCTTCGAGGCGGTGGCCGATCTTGCGGAACTGCGCCATGAAGGCATCGTTGGCGCGCGACACGCGGCTGACGTAGGTGGCCTTGGTATAGGTGACCCACCAGGACAGCACCGCCATGATGGCCAGCAGGCCGATCACCACCCAGGCGTCCGCCGGCACGTTGGCCAGGATGAAGCCGATCTCGCCGAAGCCGCCGCCGGCCTGCTTTTCGTCGGGGCCGTAGGCGAGCAACTTGGAATCGCGCCCCTGCATCGCCGCTTCGGCCGCCAGCAGCACGCTGGGGCGCCGCACGCGCGACAGGCGCACCTCGTCCAGGTCGCCGACCAGGGCAGGCACCTCGCCGGCCGGGTCGACGCCGATCGCTGCCGCCCCGGCCAGCGCCGGCAGCGACGCGGCCAGCTTCGCCACCTCCTGGCCGTTGACCAGCAGCGCCACCTCGCCGGCGCCGGCGGCCACCGCCACATGGGTCCACTGGTCAGCACCCAGCGGCTGCGGCGCGAGCGCCTGCTGCTGGCCGACGCGCACATAGGGCACGCCGTCGGCCAGCCCAACCACCAGCGCGCCGCCACCGTCGCGGCGCAGGTAGAGCGCGCCGCTGGCGCCGGCGGCGGTGCGCACCCAGGCACCGAAGGTCATGGCGCCGCCGGCCGCCACCTTGAGCGATTCACTGGCCGGCAGCTGGATGCCGCTCTTGCCGTCCAGCTTCGCCGCCTGGCCGAGCAGGCCCTCGCCGAGGGCCACGCCGGCCTGCGCGTTGTTGTGGTAAGCGGTGGCATCGGCGGGCGCCGCGCCGGAGCTGCCGTCGAAGTGGAGCACCGCGGTGTAGTCGGCATCGAAGGGGGACGTGCCCGCGGCCGGGGCAGCCTTGGCATTGCCGTAGTACATCCAGAAATCCTGGCGCGCGCTGCCGGCCACCGCCGGCATGTCCACCCACACCAGCGCCATGCCCAGCAGGGGGTCGAACTGTTCCACCTGGGCGTTCAGCGGCGTCTTGTCGTCGGCGGCAACGAAGCGCAGGTCGCCGCCCTTGTCCTGCACGCCGTCGAACTGGAAGTTGCCCGCATGCAGCCGCACCAGCACCGGCATGCGGCCGAGCGGCTCGGCGATGCCGGCGCCGTTGGGCGTGGTGTCCACCGCCATCGGCTTGCGGTAGGACCAGTCCTGCTGCCACCACGCCAGCGCGCTCTGCGGCAGCGCGGCCGCGGCCAGGGCGAGCCAGAGGAAAACGAACCATCTACGCATGACAAGACTCCGTCGCGCGCCGCGCGGGCGCATCAGAAATTGGCGCGAACATTGAAATTCACCGTGGGCGAACCGGCCCGGGTACGCTGCGCGTCCCGCAGCGGCCAGCCGACGTCGAGCTTGCCGGTGAGCGTGCGGAACAGGCGGAAGCTGGTGCCGAAGCCGGCGCCGAGCAGGGTGTAGCTGCGCCGCTGCTCGGGCAGCGGATCACGCAGGCGCAGCGTGGCCACGTCGAAGAAGCCGTAGACACGCCACTCCTCCGCTCCGGCCCACAGCCAGCGCGCGTACGAGGGCGAGCGCAGTTCGAGCGAAGCGAGCACGCCGTCGTCGCCGGTGGCCTCGGCCGAGTAGTAGCCGCGCACGCTGGTGGCGCCGCCGGCGGCGAACTGCTCGCCCGACACCAGCGGCCCCGACGACAGCTGCGCCGCGCCGCGCACATGGACCTGGGCGCCTCCGCCCAGCATCTGCGTGTGCGAGCCATCGGCCTTCACGTACATGAACTCGGGCGAGGCGCGGTAGCGCTTCTGGCCGAACTCGCGCGCATCGCTGCCGAGGCCGAAGCCGTTCACCCACGACACCGCCACACTGCTCTGCGAGCGCTCGCCGAAGCGGTAACCATTGAAGGACAGCGTGAGCGGCGCGTAGTGCAGCGGCACGTCCGAGCGGCTGGCGCCCATCGCCACCGCCTCCTTCAGGTCCTTGTAGTCCATGCCCACGCCGAGCGAGGCCGACCAGTCGCCCGCCGGCGGCAGCGCATAGTTGCCCTGCAGGCCGAGCGCGTAGCCCTTGCCGAGCACGCTGGTGCCACCAACCGTCGCCACGTTGCTGTCGGAGGTATAGCCGGTGGCCTGCAGGCTGAACGGCGAGCCGCGCCACGGCGCGAGATAGCTGAATGACCACACGCGCGCCTCGCTGAGCGCCTGCGGCGCGCCGAAGAACGTCACCGAGGCCTGGTGGCCGAGCTGCCACAGGTTGTCGTGGGCCAGCGTGGCCGATGCGCGCAGCGCGTGCGTGTCGATGCTGTGGTCGTTGTTGAGCGACAGGCTCGCGCTCACAGGGTTCTGGTCCTCGACCTTGAGCTCGATGTCCACCGTCTGCGGCAGCGAGCCGGGGCGTACCATCGGTATCACCTGGCGGTTGGGCGAGCTGTTGAGCGCGGTCAGTTCCTGCTGCGCGGCATTGAAATCGGGCACGCCGCCCTCGGCCAGCGCGGGCACCGCCTCGCGCACGGCGGCCGGCGAATAGTGCTCGGCCCCCAGCACGCGCACACGGCCGACGCGCGATTCCACCACCTGCAGCAACACCACGCCGGCGCTCACGCGCTGTTCGGGAAGCTCCACCACCACGGCCTGGTAGCCGCGCTGCTGGTAGCGCTTCTCCAATGCCGCGCGCGCGCCTTCCAGGTCGTCAAGCGAGCGCTCCGGCCCCAGGAAAGGCTCGATCGCTGCCTCGATCTCGTCCGCGTCCAGCACCGTGTTACCGCGCACCACGTACTCGCTGACGTCGATGCGGCGCGGCGCTTCGGCGTGGGCGCCCCCTTGCGCCTGCGCCTGCGCCACCGCCAGGCCTGCCTGCGCCAGCAGCAGCAGTGCCAGTCCGGCGCGGGGCCGGCGCGAGCGCGAGCGCGGCCCGATCCCGTCCTGCGGGGACATGTCCATAGCCAACCCTCTGCAGACCTGGCGCTCAGCGCACCGCCGAAATCACGCCATCGAGCGCGGCCTGGTCCAGCACGTCGGCGCCCTGCGCCTGCACCTGCTGCTTGAGGTACTGCTGCGCGGCATCGGCCTGGTACTGCTGGCGCAGGGTCGCGCGCAAGCGCTCGCGCACTTCGTCGAAGGGCAGCTGGCCGGGCTCGCGCACCGCCACCAGCTTGAGCACGTGGAAGCCGGCGCCGGAGCGCACCGGCCCGGCCACCGCGCCCGGCTTCAAGGCCGTCACCGCGGTGCGGATCTCGGCAATCATGTCGGCTTCGGCCAGCCAGCCGTTGTCGCCACCGTTGGCCGCCGAGCGCGGCTCCTGCGAGCGCGACTTGGCCAGCGCGGCGAAATCGGCGCCGGCGGCCCTGGCCTGCCGCGCTACCTCGTCGGCCTGCCGGCGTGCCCGTGCCTGGGCGGCCTCGCCGCCGTCAGCGGCGATGAAGACCTGGGCCAGGTGGTAAAGCCGGGGCACCGTGAAGGCGGCCGCATTGGCGGTGTAGGCGGCCTTGAGCTCGGCGTCGGACGGATAGCCTTGCGGCGGCTCGGCGACCGACTCGAGATAGCTGCGCATCACGACCGATTCCTGCGCCTCGCGCACGCGCTCGGCCACCTCGGGCCGCTTGGTCCAGCCCTTGGCTTCGGCCTCCGCGAGCACGGCCTTCTGTGCCAGCCGGTTCTTCACCAGGTTCTCGAGCGTCGCCTTGTCGGCAGCCAGGCGCTGGCGCGCCGGCGCATCGAGCGTGCGCAGGAAGGCTTCCAGTTCCTGCTGCGTGACCGTAGCCTTGCCGCTGCGCGCAACCACCAGGTCGGCCGCCAGCGCGTGCAACGGCAGCAGAGCGGCGAGCAGGGCCGCGCCGGTGACGGCACGGTGGATAAGGGGCAAGACCTTGCGCATTGCGAGAGACCTCCTGTAGCGTTTGCTCAACGACGGTCCACGCGGCCAGTTCCACGGAGCTCGACGTTGAAGCAACTTCATCGATTTGCGATGGCGGCGATTCTTGCGGGGCGGGGTGACGCAGTTGTTGCGGAATCTGGGCAGATTCCCGCGGCGGTGGGCCCCGCCTGCGTCAGCGTGGCGGTCGACGGCCGGCGCGCACCCGCGCTGGACTGCATCAACACGCGCTTCGCGCAGGCGCTGGGCGGCCAAGGGGCTGCTGCTGCAGAAGCGGGCCGCGAGGGTATCGCGCTGAGCGAGCAGGCCGCGCGCCGGCCTTCCAACCAGCTCGGCCTGTTCAACTACGCGGCCACCGCCAACCGCATGTGCAACCGCTTCGGCATCGCCGTCGAGGCACAGCGGCCGCCTGCGCAAGCGCCCTACCTGCCCGCGCTGCGGCCACCTCGGTAAGGCTCCCGCACCCCCTTCCGAGGGAGGGAGCGTACGCGCCGGAAGCATCACGGCCGAGGCCTGGCGCGGCCTCGCGGGGACGCGTGCGAATCGAGTAATCGATATGGCAATGTCTGTAGAGATTATGTAACGATTCCGACACGCACCTCACATAGCATCGTTCGCGACCACCACAGAGCCATCCAAGATGGCCGCTCGCGCGGGTACCCGAAACGGACCACGCGAGACATAAGAGCGCAGCACGCGCGTGGTCTTTCAGTACGAACAGGTCCATCCGGCATCCGCGTCGCCACTGGAGCAATACAGCCCTCAGGTCTGCCACCGAACACGGCGGACCCGTCATCCAGACGCATGACGCCACTCCACACCCGGACTCCATCCGCCGCAGTTGCCACGAGCGCCTGCGGATTCGTCTTGAAAAGAAGAGGGGAATATAAGCAATGACGGAAAACCAATGGGTCATGAACGTGACTAAGTTCAGTTCGAACCCGTCCCGCGCGCTCGAAGCGGCGCAGGAACAACCGGTCCTCGTGATCAAGCACCAGCGGCCGCATGCCTACCTCGTGTCGGCATCCTGGTGGCGCGAGGTCATGACCACGCTGGCCGACCACCGGGCGCGCCTCGCCGAGCAGGGTGCGCCTTGCGGAGAGGCGCGCGGCAGCTGAGCGCGCCGCCCCGGTACGAGACCCGCCTCGCATCACGGGCGGGTCGACCAGCCCCCCTTGCGCGCCGCCCCTCGCGGCCTTCCCTCCGGCACGCCGGTTATTGTCTTAGATTCCAGTCATTGCCGCGTCCTGCGCACCGTACGCACCCTAGGCACCGCCGCCACGGCACCGAGCCTTCCCCTTCCCTGCTCACCCACCCCACCGCGCCAGCCGCTGCAGGCCACCGGCGCCCCACCCGCCGCCGCTGCGCGCTGCGCATGATGGTTCGATGGCAGAACCTGCCCCGTTGCCGCCATGGTTCTGCCGCAATGCGCCGATACCTTAGCCGCACCACCGACGCAGCCGCGGCGCGCAGCAGGCAAAGGCGCCGCGGCCCGATGAACCCAAGGACCTCCGCACCCCGGCGCTCGCGCCTTCCCGCCACATGCCGCTCACCCGCACCGTCCCGCGCCGCCTGGCGCTGCTGGCCGCCGCCGCGCCGCTGTGCGCCGCGCCCCTGGTCTGTGCCGCCGCGCGCCAGGTCACGCTGGCCTTCGACAACGCCGACATCGCCCAGGTGGTGCAGGCCATCGCCAGCGCCGACGGCAAGGCCGTGCTGGTCGATCCTCGCGTCAAGGGCACGCTGAGCCTGTCGTCCGACCGGCCGCTGCCCACCGCCGAGGCCATGCGCATGCTGCAGTCGGCGCTGCGCCTGCACGGCTATGCCATGGTCGAGGATGGCGGCACCGTCAAGGTACTGCCCGAGGCCGACGCCAAGCTGCAGGGCATGGCCACCGTCACCGGCGGCGGGGGCAGCGGCAGCAACAACAGCGATGGCGCGCGCGGCGGACAGGTCATCACGCGCGTGTTCCGCCTGTCGCGCGAATCGGCCGCCAGCCTGGTGCCGGTGCTGCGCCCGCTGATATCCGCCAACAACACCATCAACGCCTACCCCAACAACAACACCCTGGTGGTGACCGACTACGCCGACAACGTGCGCCGCATCGCCGCCATCATCGCCGCGGTGGACCGCGGCGTGCCGGGTGGCGAAGTGGAGGTGGTCACGCTGGAGAACGCCGTCGCCAGCGATATCGCCGTGCTGCTGCAACGCATGCTCGACGGCGGCACCGCCGCGGTCGGCGCCGCTGCCGGCGGCAGTGGCGGCAGTAGCGGCGGTGGCGGGGAGAGCAGCCTGCGCCTGAACGTGGTGGCGGAGCCGCGCAGCAATTCGCTGCTGATCCGCGCGCCCAGTGCCGAGCGCCTGCAGCAGGCCAGGGCGCTGGCCGAGCGGCTCGACCGCCGCGCCCGCCGGCCCGGCAATATGTACATGGTGCCGCTGAAGAACGCCAGCGCGGTCACGCTGGCGCAGACCCTGCGCGCCCTGGTTGCCGCCGACGCCACGCTCTCCACCCAGCCAGCGGCCGGAGCGCAGTCGGGCGCGGCGGGCGGCACGGCCGCCCAGTCCGCCTATCCGTCGATGCCGCCGCTGCCGGCCAGCACGGCCTCCAGCGCCGGGCTCGGCCTCGGCGGCTCGGCCGGCTCCGGCGGCAGCGCCGGTGGCGGCCTCGGCGCGGGCGGCTTCACCACGGGCAACACCCAGCAGAACCTGCCCACCACCGGCGGCACCATCCAGGCCGACCCGGCCACCAATTCGCTGTTGATCACCGCCTCGGAGCCGGTCTACCGCAACCTGCGCGCGCTGATCGACGAACTCGACACGCGCCGCGCCCAGGTCTACGTTGAATCGATGATCGTCGAGATCACCGCCGACAATGCGGCCGAACTGGGCCTGCAGTGGCAGACGCAGAACGGGCGCTTCTTCGGCGGCACCAACTTCGGCGGCAACGGCCAGAACATCGTCAACCTGGGCAGCGAGACCGTGCAGGGCGGCGGCATCCTGGCCGGGCTGGCATCGAGCCTGCCCGGCGCCAGCGGCCTCAACATCGGCGTGCTGAGCGGCAAGCTCGGCCTCAACGCGCTGCTGCACGCCCTCTCCAAGACCACCGGCGTCAACATCCTCTCCACCCCCAACCTGATGGTGATGGACAACGAGGAGGCCCGCATCATCGTCGGCCAGAACCTGCCCTTCGTCACCGGCTCCTATGCCCAGACCGGCTCCTCGGCCTCGGTCACGCCGTTCCAGACCATCGAGCGCCAGGACGTCGGCCTGACGCTGCGCGTACGCCCGCAGATCACCGACGGCGACAGCGTCAAGCTGCAGATCTACCAGGAGACGTCGGACGTCATCTCGGCCGGCGGCAGCAACGGCCCCACCACCAACAAGCGCGCCCTGGAGACCTCGGTGATGGCCGACGCCGGCGACATCATCGTGCTGGGCGGCCTGATGCAGGACGCCTACAACGAAGGCGTGCAGAAGGTACCGGGACTGGGCGACATCCCGCTGCTCGGCAGCCTGTTCCGTTACGAGAACAAGCAGCGCAAGAAGACCAACCTGATCGTGTTCCTGCGCCCGGTCATCGTGCGCACGCCGGAAGCGGCGCGCAGCGTGGTGCTGACACGCTACGACTACATGCGTGCCGAGGGCGGGCGCGCGCTCACCGACAACTGGTTCGTGCGCGACGACGACACGCCGCGCCTGCCCGATGTCTCCGCCGCCGCGCCGGACCAGCCGCTGCCGCTCGGCAACCGGCGCCCCAAGGCACCGCCGCGCGGCCAGGCCGAAGACAATGCGCTGACCCTGCCGCCGCCGCGCGGCGACGCGGACGGCAGTGATGCCAGCCATGGCGGCAAAGGCAGCCATGGCGGCAATGGCGGCGCCGGCCACCCCGCCGCGCAGGACGCCGCGCCATGAGCGCCGCCCTGCCCGAGCTGCCGCGCGGCGCCTCGGCGCGGCTGGTGCCCTACGGCTGGTCTCGCGCCGCACGCCTGCTGCTGATCGCCCGCGACGGCGACACGCCGAGCGCCTGGGTCTGCGACGAGACGCCGGCCGAAGCCATCGCCGAAGTAGCACGCACCTACGGGGTGCAGGACTGGGTGCCGGTGCCGGCCGACCACCTGCGCCAGGCACTGGCGCAGGCCTATGCCGGCCAGGAAGGCTCGGCCGCTCAGGTGGTCGGCGAGGTCGAGGGCGAGGTCGACCTGTCGCGCCTGATGCAGGAACTGCCCGCCGTCGAAGACCTGCTCGAGGCCGAGGATGACGCGCCCGTGATCCGCATGATCAACGCCCTGCTGACCCAGGCCGCGCGCGAAGGCGCCTCCGACATCCATATCGAGGCCTTCGAGCAGAGCTCGGTGGTGCGGCTGCGCGTGGACGGGGCCATGCGCGACATCGTGCGCCCGAAGAAGGCCCTGCACGGCGCGCTGATCTCGCGCATCAAGATCATGGCCCAGCTCGACATCGCCGAGAAGCGGCTGCCGCAGGACGGCCGCATCACGCTGCGTGTGGCCGGCCGGCCGGTCGATGTACGCGTCTCCACGCTGCCCACCACGCACGGCGAGCGCGCCGTGCTGCGCCTGCTCGACAAGGACGCCGGCCGCCTCAACCTGGCCCGCCTCGGCATGGGCGCGGACACCCTGGCGCGCTTCGACCGCCTGATCCAGCAGCCCCACGGCATCGTGCTGGTGACCGGCCCGACCGGCTCGGGCAAGACCACCACGCTGTACGCGGCGCTGTCGCGGCTGGACGCGGACACCACCAACATCATGACGGTGGAAGACCCGGTCGAGTACGACCTCGATGGCATCGGCCAGACCCAGGTCGGCGAGCGCATCGGCATGACCTTCGCCAAGGCCCTGCGCGCCATCCTGCGCCAGGATCCCGACGTGATCATGATCGGCGAGATCCGCGACCTCGAAACCGCGCAGATCGCCGTGCAGGCCTCGCTTACCGGCCACCTGGTGCTGGCCACGCTGCACACCAACGACGCCGCCTCGGCGGTGACGCGCCTGACCGACATGGGGGTGGAGCCCTACCTGCTGTCGTCTTCGCTGCTGGGCGTGCTGGCGCAGCGCCTGGTGCGGCGGCTGTGCCCGGCCTGCCGGCGCCCGCAGGACGGGCGCTGGCATGCGGTCGGCTGCGAGCGCTGCGGGCCGACCGGCTTCCAGGGCCGCTCGGGCGTCTACGAGTTGCTGGTGGTCGACGATGCGGTGCGGCGCCAGATCCACCAGCAGGCCGCCGATGCCGAGATCCGCGCCGCCGCGGTGGCCGGCGGCATGCTGACCATGCGCGAGGACGGCCAGCGCTGGATCGACGCCGGCCAGACCACGCTGGAGGAGGTGCTGCGGGTGACCAAGGACTGAAACCGCCGCCCGCCGGCGGCAAACCCGCACCACGCCCGCGCCACGCCCGCGCCACGCCCGCGCCACGCCCGCACCACGCCCGCACCACGCCCGCACCACGTCCACACCCCGTTCGCCCCACCACCGCACCGCTCCGAGGGAGGCCCCGCATGCCCGCATTCCGCTACGAAGCCGTCGATCTCCGCGGCAAGCTCCACCGCGGCGTGCTCGACGCCGAAGGCAACAAGGCCGCGCGCGGCCAGCTGCGCACGCGCGGCCTGACCCCGCTCAAGGTGCTGCCGGTCGCCGCCGCCACGCCCGGCGCGGGCGCGACACTGTTCGGCGGCCGCCTCGGCGCGCAGGAACAGGCCCTGTTCACGCGCCAGCTGTCCAGCCTGCTGACGGCGGGCCTGCCGCTCAACGACGCGCTCGGCGCGCTCGCCGACCAGGCCGAGCGCGCCTATGTGCGCCACCTGGTAGCCGCCATCCGCGCCGAAGTGGTGAGCGGGCAATCGCTGTCCGGCGCGCTCTCCCAGCACCCGCGCGACTTCCCCGACATCTACCGCGCCCTGGTCTCCGCCGGCGAGCACAGCGGCAAGCTGCACCTGGTGCTGACGCGCCTGGCGGACTACGTCGAAAGCCGCAACGCGCTCACACAGAAGATCAAGCTCGCCTTCACCTATCCCGCCGTGGTCACCGTGGTCGCCTTCGGCATCGTGGTCTTCCTGCTCACCTATGTCGTGCCCCAGGTGGTGGGCGTGTTCACCACCACCAAGCAGAAGCTGCCGCTGATCACCGAAGTCATGCTCGCCTGCAGCGACTTCGCGCGGGAATGGGGCTGGGCCGCCGCGCTCGGGGCGGGCGCGCTCGCCTGGGCCGTGCGCCGCCTGCTGGCCCGCCCGGGCCCGCGCCTGCGCTGGCATGCCTGGCTGCTGACCGCGCCGCTGCTCGGCAAGCTGGTCAGCGGCTACAACACCGCGCGCTTTGCCAGCACGCTGGCCATCCTGACCAGCGCCGGCGTGCCCATCCTGCGCGCGCTGCAGGCGGCCGGCGAAACGCTCAACAACGTGGCGCTGCGCGGCACGGTCGAGGAGGCCATTGCACGCGTGCGCGAAGGCAGTTCGCTGGCGCGCGCGCTGGCCAGCGCCCACCGCTTCCCGCCGGTGCTGATCCACCTGATCCGCTCCGGCGAAGCCACCGGCAACCTGCCCGACATGCTGGAGCGCGCCGCCGAGGGCGAAGCCAGCCAGCTCGAGCGGCGCACGCTGCTCCTCACCGGCCTGCTCGAACCGGCGCTGATCCTCGGCATGGGACTGATGGTGCTGATGATCGTGCTGGCGGTGCTGATGCCGATCCTTGAGATCAACCAGATGGTGCGGTGAAGGCGCGGCGCACATGGTCTTGCGACACAGACACGCAGTCACCGTCTTGTCACGCCGGCTGTCTAGTTTTGCATGGGACCGGGGCTGCCGCCGACGGCGGCGGCGTCCCGGGCCAGCGCCAGCCGGGACGACAGGGCCCGGGAGAAACCAGGGGAAATCAGGAGACGCCATGAACGACATCAGCCAGCAGCTCGATCAATTGGTGCGCGCACGCGCCGCCGCCACGGCCGACCAGCGCCGGGCCACCCAGCTCTCGGTCTGGCAGCGGGACCCGCTGGCAGCCGAGCCGGACCGCTCGCGTGCGCGGGACTTCGCCGCGCGCATGGGCGCCGAAGCCATCCAGGGCGATAGCATCGACTACCTGCCGGCCTCCTTCCTTGCCCTGGGTACGCGCCGCAGCCGCGCGGTGGCCATTGTCCGCTCCGGCACCGGTTCGGCCATCGGTACGGGCTTCCTGATCAGCCCGCAACTGTTCCTCACCAACCGCCACGTGCTGGAGAACGCCGCCGACGCGGCCACCGCCCTGGTCGAGTTCAACTTCGAGACGGCCGAGGACGGCACACCGCTGAGCGGCGTGCGCTTCGCGCTCGACCCGCGCCGCTTCTGGCTGTCGAACCCGATCGATGCGCTCGACTTCGCCCTGGTCGCGGTCGGCGAGCGCCTGTCCGGCGACGGCGACCTGGCCGGCTTCGGCTATCTCAGCCTGAGCGACCGCCCCGACAAGCACGCGCTCGGCATGACGGTCAACCTGATCGAGCACCCGCAAGGACGGCGCAAGCAGGTCGTGGTGCGCGAGAACCGCTTGCTCGCGCGCGGCGCATCCGGCATCGCCGAACATTGCCTGCACTACAGCGCCGACACCGAACCGGGAGCGTCCGGCTCCCCGGTCACCAACGACAACTGGGAAGTGGTGGCGCTGCATCACTGGGGCGTGCCTCACCTGGACACGGTGTCGCTGGACGGCACGCCGATTCCCTTCACGGTCAATGAAGGCATCCGCGTCAGCGCCATCGTCGCGCAGTTGCGCCAGGACCTGGCCGGGCTCGACCGCGCGGCGCAGCAACTGCTGAGCGCGGCCCTGGCGCTGGGCGATGCGGCCATGCAGGACGCCGGCATGGGCGCTCCCCGCGCGCCCGGCAACCCGCCGCCGGGCGCGCACGTGCTCCATCTTGGCGGGGAATCCCTGCCGCCCCTTCCCCCTGGAGATCCCATGCCCGCTGACCCAGGCGCATTCCGCCGCACCCTGATGGTCCCCCTCGAAGTATCCGTGCGGCTGGCGGCGCCGGCCGCGCCCTCCCCGCGCCGCGATAGCGCCGCACAAGCGGAACGCACCGCCTTGCCCACCGGCCTGCGCTACGCGGAACGCCTCCAGCTCGACCGCGACTACGGCAACCGCAACGGCTTCGATCCGCATTTCATCGACGGGCTGTCGCTATCCCTGTCCGAACTGGTCGGCGCCCGGCTCGATGAAACCGCCCCGTTGAGCGGCGCCGGCGCGACGCGCCACGGCCAGCTCGACTACCAGAACTTCTCCATCATGGTCTGCGCGCCGCGCCGGATGGCCTTCGTCTCCGCCGCCAATATCGACGCCGCGCGCTACGTCGACATCGACCGCGACACCGGCGCGCCCAAGGTCGGCCCCGAGGGCGACAGCTGGTACGACGATGCCCGCATGGAGCCGCGCTACTACCTGGGCCAGGATTTCTACGGCAGCTGGAGCACCTACTTCGACCGCGGGCACCTGACGCGCCGCAGCGATCCGACCTGGGGCACGGCCGCGCAGGCCGCGCGCGCCAATGCCGACACCTTCCACCGCACCAACTGCACGCCCCAGCATTTCCGCTTCAACGAGAGCATCCGCTATTGGCAGGGCCTGGAGCGCTACATCCTCGAATTCGGCGCGCTGCAGGACAAGGCGCGGGTCTCGGTGCTGACCGGCCCGGTGCTCGACGAGGACAACGTCGCGCCCTGCGACGGCATCGATGTGCCGCTGCTGTTCTGGAAGGTGGTGCTGCGCCTGGGCCCGGCCGGGCAGCCGCAGGCCAGCGCCTTCCTGGTCAGCCAGGAGAAGCTGCTGAAGGAGGCCCGCGTCGCCATCAAGCCGCCCTCGGATCAGGCGGTGCCCACGGTCGACACCTTCCGCATCGGTATCGCGCAGCTGGCCGATCTCACCGGCCTCGACTTCCGCGGCATCGCCGCCCACGATACCTACAAGCGCCGGCCGGGCGCCGAGGCGGAGGCATTGCCGATGACGGCCTGGGAAGATGCCTTGTGAAGCAGCGCGGCGCGAGCCGCCGCGCTTGACGCAGGGCTGAGCCACGCACCGGGCTCGGCAGTGCCGGCCCGCGCGCCTTGCCGCTTCCTATGGCGCCGGTCCCGCGCCCTCGGCCCGGGCCGCGCTGCCCGCCACATTGCTCACCAGCGCGGGCCGGCCGTCGCCACCACGCGGGCGCGCATCGGCCACCGGCAGCACCGGCACGGCGGGCCGCGCCGGCATCGGCACCTGCTGGCGCACACCGTCACGCTCCAGTACCACCGCACGCTCGCCGACCTCGGCCAGCACCAGGCCCGGCATCACCTGACGGCCCACGCGCACCAGCCGCGCGGGCTGGCCGGCCACCGCCACGATGGCGGCGTCGGTGCCGCCCGGACGCGCGGGGTCGCCCGCGCGGATCACGCCGGCAACCGCCACCTGCAGATTGGCGGACTCCGCCGGCCGCGCGCCGAACAGGCCCGCACCGGCGCCGGATGGCGCGGGCGCGACGGCCGCGCCCGCGCCTTGGCTCGCCTCGGGCAATGGCGGCAGGCCCTGCCAGGTCGCGTAGACGCGCGCGCCCCAGTAGCCGGCCGCGGCCAGGCAGGCAAGGCCGGCCGCGGCGCCGGGAAGCCAGGCGCGCAGCGCGGCGCCGCCTGGCACGAGCCGGTGCCGCTGCAGCACGGACCAGCGGGACAGCAGGATCTGGGACATGGTGGCAGCTCTCGCGAATCCCGGCCGCAAGGCGACGGCCGGCGTATGACGGTTCGGTGTCGGAATCCACGCAAGGCGCGTAACCGCCGTGCCCCACGGTTTGGACAGAATCCTCGTGACGCCGGGCGGCTGGCAGCCTTCGCTGCTTTGTACCGCCTCCGTATGACACACGGCTTGCGGAAACTACGATGAATCCTGCCCTCCGACTTCCGGCGGCACGCCGCCGGCGCGCCGGCTTCACCCTGATCGAGATCATGGTCGTGATCGTCATCCTCGGCGTGCTGGCCGCCCTGGTGGTGCCGAAGATCATGAGCCGCCCGGACGAGGCCCGCATCGTGGCGGCGCGCCAGGACATCTCGTCCATCATGCAGGCGCTGAAACTCTACCGCCTCGACAACAGCCGCTATCCCACCACCGAACAGGGACTGGTGGCCCTGGTCAGCCGCCCGGCCACCGAGCCGGTGCCGAACAACTGGAAGGGCGGCGGCTACCTGGAGAAGCTGCCCAAGGATCCCTGGGGCCACCCCTACCAGTACCTCAACCCGGGCGTGCGCGGCGAGATCGACGTGTTCAGCCTGGGCGCGGACGGGCAGGCCGGCGGCAACGGCACCGACGCCGACATCGGCTCCTGGGAATGAGGCGCCGCCCGGCCCGACCGGCCCGCCGCTGACCGTCGCCACCGGCCACCTGCCGCCACCTCGCTTCCGGCCTCCATCCATCGCCGCGCCATGCCCGAGCCCGCCGCCCGCTGCTATGTCCGCCTCCCCGCCCGCCCCGCGCCCGCGCGGGGCCAGGGTTCCGCGCCCCTGCAGGCCCTGTCCTATGCGCTGGCCGATGCGCACGGCGAGTGGCTCGGCAGCGGCCTTGCCGACGCCGGCGCCCTGCCGCCGTCGCGCGAAACGATCCTGATCGCCGACGCGCGCGACGTGCTGCTGCTGCGCCTGCCGCTGCCCGCCGTCGGCGGTGCGCGGCTGCGCGAGACGCTGCCCGGGCTGGTGGAGGACCACCTGCTGGGCGACCCCGAGCAGAGCCATATCGCAGTGCTGGCACGCCACCCCGACGGCCAGGCCACATTAGCGGTCATCGCCCGCGACTGGCTGGCGCAGGTGCTCGATGCCGTCGGCGGGCGCCGCCTGCGCGTGCTGCCGGCAGCCCTGTGCGTGCCGCAGCGCGACGGCCGCGCCGCCGTGGTGGTCGAAGCCCTGCCCGGCGGCGCCGGTGCGGCGCCCGCGCTCTGCCTGACCGTGCGCACGGCGGCAGGCCTCGGCCACGGCATGGCGCTGGCGCCAGCGCAGGCCACGCACTGGCTCGGCACCCGGCTGGCGGACGCCGACCTCTACGTCGATGCCGCGGCTGCCGCTGCTTTGGCGCACGATGCCAGCGCGGGCGCGGCCGCCTGGCCCCTGTGGATCGCCGGCGCGAGCGCGCTCGCCGATACCGACCTGTGCCAGTTCGAATTCGCCCGCGCGCGCCGGCAGGCGGCCGCCCAGGGCGCCCGGGCCCGCTGGCGCTGGCCGCTGCGGCTCGGCGCCGCCGCCTTGCTGCTGTGCGTGGCCGGCATCCACCTGCAGGCGTGGTTGCTGGCGCGGCAGCAGGCCGCCCTGCGCGCCGGCATGGAGGCCGAGGTGCGCCGGCATTTCCCTGCCGCCGGCCCCATCGTCGACGCCCCGCGCCAGATGCGCCAGCAGCTCGACACGCTGGCGCGCGCCCGCGGCGCACCGCTGCCCGGCGACCTGGCCGACCTCGCCGACCGTTTGGCCCAGGCCCTGGGTCCGGTCCCGCCCGAGGCGGTGACTGAGCTCCGCTATCGCGAGCGGACCCTGGAGGCGCGCCTGGCCGACACTGCCCAGGTCGACGCCGAGGCCCTGCGGCGGCGCCTGGAGGCAGCCGGGTTGTCGGCGCGCTTCGCGGACGGGCGCTGGCAGATGAGGCTGGCGTCATGAATGCACCGGCCGAGAAGCCCTGGCGGGACACGGATCCCGACGCCCTGCCGGGCAGCGGCCCGGGCCACGACGAAAGTGGCAACGGCGCCGGCACCCCGGGAGACACCCGACGCAGCCGCAGCACGCACGGCACGGCGATCCGCGCCCGCCTGCGCGCCGCGCTGGACCCGTGGCGGCAACAGTGGGCGCAGAAGTGGGCGCAGAAGTGGGCGCCAAAGTGGGCGCAGGACTGGCAGCCCAGGTGGCAATCCAAGTGGCAACAACTGCCGCCGCGCGACCGGCGCGCCGTGCTGGCCTGCGCGGCCGTGCTCGGCACAGGCGCGCTGTGGCAGTTCGGCTGGGAATCCGCCGCCGGATCCGTGCCCCGGCTGCAGCACGAACTGCCCGAGACGCAGGCGCAAGCGCAGCAGGTGCACAGGCTCGCGCACGAGGCCGCCCGCCTGCGGGCCCTGCCCGCGCTGCCCGAACGCACGCCCGAGGCGCTGCGAGAAGGCCTGCGCCAGTCGCTGCAGGCAGCCGGCCTGAAGGGCGCCACGGTGGAAGGCGGCGCCCCGCTCCTGCGCGTGCGCGCCGGTCCGGTGTCCTTCCATGCCTGGATGCAATGGCTGGCGCGCGCCCGCGCCGAATACGGCGTGGCCGTGGTCGCGATGGAAGCCAGGGCCAGCGGCGGCGAGCGCGGCGAGGTCGCCGTACAAGCGGAACTGGCGCTGCCTGGACGCTAGTCCATTGCGTCAGGGAAAGCGCCCCCGAGCGGCGGTGCGTCCGGGTCGCAGGCTAGGCGCAGAACCCAGCCATCGCACGGCCCATCGACGGACTCAGGGTGGCCTGAGTCCACGGATTCGTGATTCAGGACACCGGGGCATCAAGGCGCTACGGCGCGCCCTCCTCCGTCCTCCTCGGTCCGCCCGCCACGCGGCGCCTGCCAGCGGCGCAGGATGTCCGCGATGGCGCGTGCATAGCGCTCGCGCAGCGCCGGCGTCTCCGAGTGGTAGGCGCCCACCGCCGCCCAGGTGTTGCCGTGGCGGTTCATCTTGCGCCGCAGGTGCCAGGCGCCGATGAAGACGCTGGCGCAACCGTCCTCCAGCGTGCGTGCGTCGACGCCGTAGCGCTTCAGTTCGGCAAGATGGACCGAGTTGATCTGCATCAGCCCGCGGTCGATCGAGCGGTCGTCATTGCGGCGCACCGCATCGGCGCGGAAGCGTGACTCCTGCCAGGCGATGGCGCGCAGCACCATGGGATTGACCTGATGGTAGGCGCCTGCCGCGTCGAAGCAGTCCGCGCGCGCCGCGCCGGCCGCCAGCATGGCCATGGCGGCCAGCACCATCACTGCCGCGTGCACCTTGGCATTGTCAACAGCGCCCGCCACCGTTGCTGCCGGCGCTGCCCGCTTCGTCCTCAAGATCCGCACCCCGCGCCCTCCGCCGGCCCGCGCCGGCATGACCCGCTGATGACCGGTTCCACGCAGTTCCTGTCACCGCGCCGCCCCGCCGCCGCGCCAGAATCGCCGGGCGCCCTGCCGTTGTACCGCGCGCGCATGACGGACTCCTTGCGGAAACTACGATGATCTGGCACCGGCCCCCGGCCCGTGGCTTCACCCTGCTCGAACTGCTGGTCGTGGTCATGATCGCCGGCATCCTGCTCGGGCTGGCCGCGGTCAACGCCCATCCCGATCCGCGCCGCCGCCTGCACGGCGAGGCGCAGGACCTCGCGCTGCGCTTCCAGTCGGCGCACGAGGAGGCGCGCCTGCGCTCCGCCCCGGTGGTATGGGAGGCCGGCGCGCAGCGCTACCGCTTCCTCGCGCGCGGCGGCGGCCAATGGCAGCCGCTGCGCGACGATATCCTGCGCGAGCGCGCCTGGCAGGCGCCGCTGAGCGCGCTCGCACTGGCCCCGCCCGGTGCGGCAGCAGGCACGCAAGGGGCCGTGCGGCTGGTGTTCACGCGCGAAGCCACAGCGCCGGTGTTCGCCCTCACGCTGCAGCGCGACGGCAGCGTGGCGCAGGTGGTGAGCGACGGTTCGGGCCGCTTCGATGTCCGCTAGTCCATGGCGTCAGCGAAAGCGCCCCCGAGCGGCGGTGCATCCGGGTCACAGGCCAGGCGCAAAGCGCAGCCATGGCACGGCGATGGCGAGCCTTAGCCACGACGCCTACGGCCTGGAGGCGCTGTCGATCGGGGGGGCATTGCGAATGACGCAGTGGGCCAGCCGCGCCACCCCGCCGCGCGCGCTGGGCTTCACCCTGCTCGAAGTGCTGGTCGCGCTGGCCATCGTCGCCGTCGCACTGGGCGCCTGCCTGCGCGTACTGGGCTCGATGACCGATGCCAGCGAGGCCCTGCGCGCGCGCACGGTGGCGCAATGGAGCGCCGACAACCAGCTCGCGCTGCTGCGCATCGGCAAAGCCTGGCCGGAACCCGGCACGCGCCGCTTCCCCTGCCCGCAGGGACCGCTGGATCTCGTCTGCGAGCAGGTGGTGGCGCCGACGCGCGACCCCATGGTGCGCCGCGTCGAGGTCTCGGTCTACGCCGCCGCCGGCGCGCCGGCCCGGCTGGCCAGCCTGACGCGCCTGATCGCCAGCGAGGCCCGCAGTGACTACTGACGCCAGCTTCCGCCTCCGCGCCCGGCCGGCGCCCGCCCGTTCCGCCCGCAGTGCCGCCTGCTGCGCCGGATTCACGCTGATCGAGATGATCGTGGCCATCACGCTGCTCGCCATCATCGCGCTGATCTCCTGGCGTGCCCTCGACGGCGTCACGCGCGCGCGCGCGGCGCTGAGCGATGAAATGGAGAACCTGCGCGCCCTCGACCAGCTCTTCGGCCAGCTGCGCGACGACGGCGCCGAACTTGTCGACGACCGCGACCTGCGCGCCCCCGCGCTGGCCTTCGCCCCGGGGCAGCTGCGCCTGGTGCGGACCGTGCGCCAGGACGGCCAGCCGCTGCGCTGGCAGGTGGTGCGCTACCGGCTGGAGCAGCACACCGTGCTGCGCTACGCTTCGCCGCCGGCGGAGTCGCGCGCGGCGCTGATTCCGCTGCTGGACGGCCCGCCAGCGGACGCTGGCCTGCCCATCGCCAGCGGCATCGCCGTCTTCCAGGCGCGAGCCTGGGTGGGCGGGCGCGGCTGGATCGCCGATATGCGCGACGCGCGCCAGGTAGCGCCGGTGCTGGCCGTCAGCAACGATCCGGAGGCAGGCACCAGCGGCATCCGCGGCATCGAGCTCACGGTGCGGCCGGACGTCGCCAGCGGCGCCTACCTGCGGCTGGTGCCGGTGCGTCCCTGAGCGCTGGCCGCGCCGCGAACGGGTGGCAACGGCCGAAGCCGGCGCCTGGTGCCAGTCCACTGAATCCCTGGAATCGGTGGACTGGCACTAGGCGCCCTCGCCCGGATCCTCGTCGCGCACCCAGACGATGCGCGACACCACGAAGCGCGCCAGGTTGCGCTGCCGCTCCACCAGCGCCGCCACGGCGACGCTGGCGCGCTCCCGGCGCACCTGGCAATGCACGATGAAATAGCCGCTCTTGACATCGACGCGGCCGACCAGCGGATAGGTGATGCCCGGAGCCACCGCGCGCAGCCGGTTCTCCAGGTCGCCCGCGTTCTGGATGAAGGCTTGTCCACGCGCGTTCACCAGCTGGCGCGCTTGCGCCACGCTCAGGCCCGGCACCGCCGCCGCCAGCACCTCGGCGCCGGCCGTGTTGACGTTGACGGGCGAGCGCTCGGGCAGGATCACCGCGTAGCGTTGCAGGCGCTGCACCATCTCCACCGTGTAGCCGGGAATGGCCAGCAGGTCCTCGATCCGCGCCATCGGCAGGGCACGCCCGGATTCCCGGGCACGCAGCAGGTAGGCAGCGGTCAGCGGCGCCAGCCCGGCGTTGAGCGACAGCCCGGCCAGCAGCCGGCCATAGGCGGCGATGCCATCGGCATCGAGCTGGAAGGGCTGGCCCAGCGCCGGCTGCTGCAGCAGGTTGGCGAGATTGAAGCGGGCCTGGGCGTCCTCGATCTCGCCGCGCAGCCACAGCTGCCGCCAGTCCTCGTCCGCAGCGCCGCCGCCCGGCGGCAGCAGCGCGGCCAGGCGCGCCGGAGTCAGCGGCCTGGCCCACTCCTGCCCCAGGTGATCGACCTCGCTCTGGCCCGCGCCGCGCTGCAGCGCCACGCGCACCGCCTCGACCAGGCTATCGGCCTGCCAGCGCGTCTGCGCGCGCAGCCTGGCGTTCTCCAGCGAACGCACGATGGCGCCCTGCCGCACGAACATGCCGGCGATCAGGGACACCACCAGGGCAACGATCAGCAGCGCTGTCACCACGGCGATGCCGCGCTGCCGGGGCCGCACGCCGGCACGAGCCGTGCGCCTGCGCACCGGCTGCCGGCGTGGTGCGATGGCGGCAGGCGTCTTCGCAGCGGCGGCAGCGGGCGGCGCGTCAGATGGCGCTTCAGTTGGTGCGTCAGATGTTGCTGGCACCGTGCGTCCGCTGCGCTGGGTGCGCACGGTGCAGCCCTTCGTGCGTCAAGCAGCCATCGCCAAGGCCAGCGCGGGTGCGGGCTCCCAGCTCCGCATGCGCATCACCACGGTCAGCTCCAGCATCGCCGGGGCCTCCTGCTGCGGCAGCCACAGCCGTGCGCTGCCGTCGGTCCAGCGCCACGGCAGGCCGCCCTGCGTCTCGACGCCGTAGAAACCGTCACCAAAGGCATCCGATGCCATCGGCACGGCTTCACCGTTGAGGCATACATTGGCCACGCAAATGCCAAGGCGGCGGCCGTCTTCGAGCGTCGGCACCAGTTGCGCCAGCACGCCAGCGTTCGACACGATGCGCACGTCGGCTGCTCCGGCGGGAATAGCAAACCAGGCGCGCTGACCGGCTTCCACCGTCGCACGCACGACTTCGCCGTCGACGACGAGGTGCAGGTCCGACGCCTCCGTCATGCGGAAGCCCAGCGCGAGGGCACGGTCCAGCAGCCGCTGCTTGACATCGGCCAGTTGCGGGCCTGCCATCACGCACGGCGCGCAGGCGTTCTCCCAGCTTTGCGGGTCAAGGCGGCCGTGGAGCGCCGCATGCTCGCCGGCATTGTCGAAGCTCATACGGTTACCGTCGTCCAGATAGCTCTCGCACGGCAGGCCTTCGGCCAGCAGCACATCGTGCGATTCGAGTTCCACGTGGTAATAGTCCACCACGTCGACGTCATGCGGCACGATCGTTGCACCGTTCACCAGGCAGCCAGCCGGAATCAGCACGCCGTCGACGTAGATGGCATGGCCCGGCGACACGATCAGGTCGCGAACCGGCAGTCCGTCGCCGAAGGCATGGGCGCGGATGCGGATGGGGCGAACTTCCCAGGCACGCGGGTGATTGCGAACATGAACGCGGGAGTGTCCGATCCAGGTGACGGCGCGGCATGCGCCAGATGCCGTCTGCACCATGTCGCCAACGTTAAGCTCATCGACCGCGACCTGCTCGCCTGCCGTACGGACCAGGGTGCCAGCGGCAAAGCAGGGAGCAGCTGGCGTGTAGCCGGCAGCAACGGCATCTTCCACGAATGTCACGCCGTCGAAATAGGGCTTGTCTGAAATGGGATCGCTGGCCAGAAAGTAGTAGTTGCTTTGCGATGGAAAGACCTGATCCGGCGTGACGACAAGGAGAATCGCCGAAGAGTGGCCGGCGCCCGCGCCCGTATAACCGAGCACCTGCATTTGCAAGCCATCCGCCGGCCAGGGGGCACCTGCCGGACTCCCATCCGCGCCCAGGAGTCGAACTGTCATGGTGCCAAGTTCCGCATCGATGTTCGAGAACTCGATGGAAACCACATCCGAGCGCCCATTGCCCATGACTCCATCCCACCCTCCTACTTGGAGGTTGGACAGAGATCCCCAGTTTTCACCCGTGTACTTCAGCCCGCTCGCGGTATCCCCCTGGAACGAATTCGCAGTCTGAGCCGAAGAAAAGTACTTCACGTCGTAGAGTGCAGCGCCGAGCTGCTCAAGATCAAATCCGCTGATTGCCATGTCTTGAATCCGTGGTTCGTTACAAGGGAAAGTAGCCGGTCGGTTTGTGCCGCATGCATCAGCGGGATCACCTCCACAGTCGCGCATCATCCAAGGATACGGTGGCCGGAGAATGACGAAATCTGCGTATGCTCCGCGTAAAACAAGGGCGGCCTGCCCGCGAGGGCAAGCCGCCTTCTACAAGGTAACCCCCGCGAAGTTCAGCGGGGTCGGACCAGCGAGCTGCGATTAGCGGCCCTTACCACCGCACTGCGCTTGCGTCGACAGACCAATTTGCAGGCTTTGACCGTCACCCGTACCGAGGAAGGTCGCCGTCGCCGCGTCCACGAAGGCATCCGGCAGCGCGATGAACTGGTGGTCACCGATCGCGGTCTTGACAGCGGCATAGCGAGCGTGGAAGCGGTCGAAGAATTCACGCAGGACCAGGGTTGCGTTGCCCAGATCCGCCGCAGCGTTGTAGCACTGGCTCAAGATCAGGTTGGTCGTGCCAACGATCGGGTAGCCTTGCGACGGGTTGCTGACCACCGGCACCCACTTCGTCGGGTCGGTGCGGTTCGCGCCGGTCGGCGCCAGCAGGGCGGCGCTCAGCGCCAGCGACACATCGCCGTTGCCGGCCGGCAGGCGGGCCGGAGCGCCCGACTCGTTCTTGTTGTACAGGCCGGCCACCGGCTTGCTCTGGATGAAGTCCGGGCTCACGTAGCCGATCGTGCCGTCGGCGGCATCGATGGCGGCGCGCACGCCGGGGTTGCCGGCGGCGCCCACCCAGTTCGACGGCTCAGCACCCACGTGCGCGGTAGTGAACGTGGTGCTGGTGGTGAACACGCTGCTGCCGCAGACGGCTTCCAGGTGGCGCGTGAACAGTTCGGTGGTGCCGCTGCTTTCCGAGCGGAAGACCACGTTGATCGGGCCCGAGGCCGACGAGATCTGGTTCCAGTTGGTGATGGAGCCACCGAACACGCCGCACAGCTGGGCCGAGGTCAGGTTCAACGACGACACGCCGGCCTTGTTGAAGGCGACGGCCACCGAGGTGGCGACGGCGGGCACCTGGATCAGCTTGCCAGCCGTGGCGGCCACGGTGCCGGCGTTGTAGTTGCTCAGCTCGGTGGCGGAGATCACCGAGTCGCTGCCCACGAAGTGCACCGGCGAGGCGTGCGAGGTGTTGCCGTTCAGGTACCACTGGTCGTTGTTGAAGAACGCGTTCTTGCCCGCGCCGCTGCCCACGCCCACGTAGCTGAACAGATTGGTGCCGCCGGCGGCTTGGGTGTCCTTCTGCACGCGCACGTCGGTGTACAGGTTCTGCGGCAGCGTGGCGCCACCGGAAACCAGAGCGGCCATCGAGGCCGAAGCGGCGCCTGCGCACAGAACGGCCACGGCGGCCTGGATCAGATTGCGATGATTCACGTTGAACTCCAGATTGAAAAGTGGAACTAACAATGAAACGAAGAGAGCCATGAGAAAAACGGACAGGGATCCGGATTTCCCCCTCGCCGCACAGTGCCTCCCGGTACCTGCGCGACAAGCTCATTTCAATCCAGTTTCGTGAAGTTGACGCGACCCAATCTCCGTAGAATTCCGGCGCACCGGCGCACCGGCGCACCGTTCCGGCGGACCGGCCATGTCTGCAGATGCCGTCAAAGGATGGTTCCGGATCGGCCCTCTCGCCGGAATCCCGCGCCAAGCCTTGATTCAATGCGCTCGCCGAGGCGTGCGCCTGGCACGCAACACCCCAGAGGACAGACTGCCGGATGGCGGCGCCAATAGCATGCGGACCGACTAGTTTCCTAATCCCGACTCCTCCGGCAACACAATACGATGGAAACTGAATGCAATGAACCATCGATATAAATTCCATTGTGTGATAAGACCTATTACCTTCTTTTTTTATATATTTCCGACTCAATGTAAATGACGTTTTTTTAATCCAGATATTCATCTTTTTTCCGACGCGAGCAATGCGCCACGCACCGAGGACGGGAGGCAGGGTCGGCGGGAGATGCTGGCGCAGAGAAGCGGGATAGGGAATCATGGCAGCAGTGTCCCGCCGGGCGGCGCGCGCCCGCCGCGCTCCGAGCGGCGAGCGGAGAGCGGAGAGCGGAGAGCGGAGAGCGGAGAGCGGAGAGCGGCGTCAGCCCTGCGGCACAGGCAGCGCGTTGAGCAAGGCGGCGAGTTCGGTCTGCAGGCTACTGTCGCGCGGCGCTGCGGCGGCAGGCTCCGCGGTCTGTGCCAGCGCGAGCAGCTCCTCTACCTGGCGGCGGAATTCGCGATCGGCGGCGGCGGTGCGGTGGGCAGCCTTGAGCGCGCGCGAGCGGTCCGGGCGCTTGAGTGCGGCATCGCGTGCACGCTGCGGAGTCCAGCCGGACAGCTCGAAGCTGCCCTGGGGAATGCCCAGCTCCTGCAGCAGCCGCATGGCGGAGGCGGGATCGCGGAAGGTGCGCGGCTTGCGGTCGGCCACGGCGACCAGGGCCACGCGCGTGCCGTCGCGGATTTCAATGTCGATGGTGAAGACATCGCCGTACGCCCGCAGGATGGCGGCACGCACCCCGCCGGTGCGCACTGCCACGCCTACCTCCGAGACATCCATCGCCTCATGCATGGCGCCTCCCGTGACGGCGCCAGGCGCGCCGCAGCACGTCCGCCACGGCGCCGGTCGGGGCAGCGGTGCACGGCCCTGCGCTGCCTCGCCTGCGCGCCGGCCTATGCCTATTGCCCGTCCGCATCGCCGCCGAAACCGAGCACCTGCACCGAGACGATCGACGGCAGCCGCCCGCGGGTGTCGGCGGCCTGCTGGCGCAGCGCATCCTGCGCGGTCTGGGTCGCCGAACTGGCAGCGGCGCTGGCCGAGGCCAGCGCGCCCGCATTGGGCGCGGCGGCAAGCTGCAGCCCGGTGGCCGAGCCCTGCGCCTGCACGTTGGCGGCATTGACCACTTGCAGCGCCGCCAGGTTGACATTGCCCGAGACGCGGATGCCGGCCTCGCCGACGTCGATGGTGCCCAGCGGCGCGATCAAGTCGACCGCCCCCGGCAGGATCGACGGGATCGGATTGAGCGTGGCGATGCCGGCGCCGGAGCTGGGCGCGGTGGGCGCCAGCGTGACGTTGCCGAAGGCGTCGTAGACGCGGCTCACCGGCGGGTAGACCAGCGTGGTCTTGCTGCCGCGTCCGGCATTGATATCGCCCTCGGCCGACCAGCCGAGGATGTCGCCGCCATAGGTCGTCATCACGCGGCTCTGGCCGAGCAGGACGCTGCCTCGCGCGTAGATCTGGATATCGCCCGCGCCCTGCGTGACCACACCGGCGCTGGCTGGCGGCACCACACCCTCCACCCCCAGCACCGCCTTGCCGCCGGGCGCCAGCAACTGGATCGCACCGCCGAAGTCGGTGCGCACGCCGGCCGCGCCGAACATGGTGAAATCGCCGGCATAGCGGATCGGCTGGCCGCTGCTGTCCCGTTCCGGGAACAGCGTGGCGATCGCCTGCCGGCCCCGCAGATAGCTGCCGGCGCGCTTGCTGGCCGCATCGTTGTACTCGCGGCCGCCGGCGCGCAGTTCGCTGAAGTAAACCTGGCGCAGGAACACTTCCCGCTGGCGTGCCGGCAGCGCACCGAAATACTGCAGTGCCTGCGCCACCGTGCCCGCGAACTGGTAGCGCTCGCCGAGCCAGCCCACCAGTTCCGCTTCATAGGTCCATGCGACCTTGCCGGCATTCTCGGCGCTGTCCAGCGGAAAGTCGGCATTGGCCCGGTTGGCGGGATCCAGGTAGCGCCTGGAAAGCGCGCTGTAGTCCGGCCCGCCGGCGCCGGCGCCAGCCTGGATCACGATGCCCGCGCCGCGGGAGCGGTCGCCTGCCGCGCCGGCGCCGACCGGGCCGATGCTGGCCAGCGTGCCCTTGTCTTCCAGCAGGATGCTGCGGCCGGCGCTCACCTCCAGCGTGCCGGGTCCCGCCACGCTGAAGCTGGCGTGCACGATATCGCGGCCGGCGGAGACGACCGAGATATCGCTGGGGTTGTTGTGGACGAGCAGGTTGCCGGTGGACTGGCCATACGTCAGCTCCGACTGCGGTGTGCCGGTCGACGTGTTCGGCGCCGTTCCCGCCCCGAGGATGTCCCGGCCTGCCATGATCCAGACTGGCTTCGCGCCCACCAGCCACGTCGATACCGACCGGTTCGCACTTGCGCCGAATCGAAGGATCTCGCCCGTGCGCAGATCGACGATGTCGCCATCCAGCGCGTAGAAGCGGGCAGGATCGCCATCGCCGGCATGCAGGGTCCCGCTCGCGGTATCGGCGGCCAGCGCGAACAGCGGAAATGGATTCGTGCTGCTTCTCCGCACGCCTTCCGCACTGACGTTGCCCACGGCTGATGTGGCGCCAAGGCCGACATAGGCCGGCCGGACCGGCGAAGGCAACAGTGCCGGATTCGCCCCCGATATGTCGACGGCGTACGGCCCGCCATAAATCGAGTTGCCGGCGAGGAACTCCAGTTGGCCCTTCGCCGACGGTGCCAGCAACAGCGAATAGGCCAGATCCGCCGCGGTCTGCCCTCCCCCGACGGCCGAGCCATAGTAGAGGCTGCCATTGGCCGCGACCGCGCGAAGCGTGCCGGGATAGACGAAGCGCCCGTCCGTGGCCGCGTAGTCGCCCTTCAGTACATTGGCGACATAGGCTTCCCGCAATTGCGTGCTGGGCGTCAGGTTCCCGCCGGCGGCGAACAGGTCGATGGCTGTCCGCTCCGTCCACAGCGAGAACCACGACAGGCCGCCACCGGCATACGTGGTGCCGTTCGCGGTCGATGGCGTGGTATTCCATGCACGTACGCGGCCGGCATCGGCCGCCCCCCCCAGCACCAGGTCGCCACGCGTGTCCAGGCGCACGGTCGCGTCGCCCGGTACGACGACGATGCCGCCATCGGCGACGGACACGCGCGCGGTATAGGGATCGGCACGCAACGTATTGCCCAGGCCATAGTTCAGGGCGATCGTGCCGAGGGCCCCCGCCTTGAGGCCGATACTCCCCCGCAGATCGACCAGCGCGCCTTGCAGGTCATGCTGGATATTATCCAGGTTGAGGGCATTGAACGCATAGGCCGTATTCAACCCACCGCCGACATGCAGGCTGAGATCGCCGCCGCCGGTCAAGGACAAGGTGCCATCCCGCCCGACACGTCCGGTGCTGCCGACCGCCGCGACCAGTGCGCTGCTGAAGGGCGCCGTTTCCCGGACCGCGCCGCCCGGCGGCCGCCCGATCATGCCGGCGTCGCCGCCGGATGTCAGCGCCACGTTGCCGCCGCCCAGCGCGCCGAACCCCGTGAAGCCGACCACGTAGGCGTTGCTGCCGGCTGGCGACTGCGGCACCTTGGCATAGGTGCCGAAGTTGATCCACCATGCCGCCGGGATGTCTCCCCCGCCCTGCCGCCACAGCCAGTTTCCGACCGAGGCGGATGGCCCTTGCCGCGACGTCTGGCCGCTCAGCGCCGTCGAGGCGCTGCCCAGCACCTGGCCCGCGAGGTCGCCCTGGGCCTGCACGAACAGATTGCCGCCGCTGTCCGGGTAATATGCCTGGTAAGCGTCCGCAGTGCCCACCAGCGCTTCATAGGCCACGCCATTGGCGCCCAGCACCGAAGTGCCCAGCCGTCCGGTTTCGTCGACGCTCATGCCACGCGGCTGGTTGTAGGGGTCCACGCCCACCGCGCCAACCGTGCGCGACTGGGTGCCTGCCGTGTACACACCGAACAGCGATTGCATCGACAGGTCTCCGCCGGCCAGCATGTCCAGGTCGCCGGTGCCGGTGCGGATCACGCTGAAGATCGTTCCCGCCGTCCGTGCTTCGCTGCTCATCTGGTAGTGGCTGTCTGCCATGACCAGGTTGCCGCCGCCATCGAGGCCACTCGCCGCGCGCATCCCGCGCGCGTCCGCCGCCTGGAGATCCGCACCGGCAACCAGGCGCATGTCCCACGACTGGGAACCGGCCGGCAGCATCGGTGCCACCGCCCACAGGCTGCCCTGCGTACCGCCGGCGCCGACGGGGCGGGTGGATGGCAGATAAGCGGACGACGTCAGCTGCGTCGTGCCTGCCGGAATCACTGCCCCGGCCTCGACCCGCGTGTCGGTGGCAAGCCTGACCGTGCTGGCACTGTAGAACGATAGCGAAACGTTGGCCGGCACGGTGGAACTGCGCGTGGTCAGGGTTCCGGGGCTGCCAGGGGACACCGGCGGCAGCGTGGTGCCGGCGCCGAAGATCGATCCGGCCGGGATCGGCGCGGCCACCGTATCGCCGGCCTGGTACAGCAGCACGCCCGTGCTGCTCCAGATGGACGCGGTCGCCACCCATCCCGTGGTGCCGGCCGGCACCGACAACGTGCTCCCCGACACAAACTGCGCCGGAATCACCACACCGCGGCGGATCGCCATGGAACCCGCCGTGATGCCGAAATTGAGGGTCTCGGTGGTGCGGAAGGTCGCACCGCTGGCGATCAGCACCGGCGTCGACAGCACCAAGGGTTGCGCCAGCGTGGCGTTGCTGAGGTTGCCTTCGACCTTGAACACCGTATTGAAGGGGATGACGTCACCGGCCTTGAGCAGCGCGGATGCGGCCAGGGTCACGTTCCCGCCGAGCGCGTCGAGCGGCGCCCCCTTGGGCCAGGTCATCGCCTGGATTTCCATCGCCACCGGCAGCGCATTGCCAGTTCCGATGACGGTGCCGCGTCCGAGCGTGCCGGCGGGCACCACATCCCCCTTGTGATAGACCTGGCCCGCTGCGGTGCGGACGTCGCCGCCCGCGATCCAGTCCGTGGCCACGGCATAGTCGCGATTGAGCGTCACGCCGACCGGGATCGCCACCCCCGCGCGCAAGGTCGACGCCCCGATCTGGATGTCGAACGTCAGCGCGCCGCGGACCGAATTGAACTGCGTGCCCGCGCCCAGCATCATCGCGCCCGGCACCGTGATATTGCTGCCCACCACGTTGCCGGTGTCGATCACCCACCCGTTCTCGTCGAGCTTGTTGCCAGTCTGCGCCGGCGGCGCGAATCCGTCGTTGATGCTGCCGTGGATGCTCAGGTCGCCACCGGCACGGATCACCAGCGCGCCGGGCTCGCCCGAGCCGCGTAGTGCCGGGTTCGCCGTCGGTCCATAACGATAGCCGGACAGGTCCAGGTCGCTGACGACGCGCAGGTCCCCGTCCGCCGTGGCGCTGACGATCTCCACGCCTGGGCGTACATGCAGCGTGCCGCCCTGGCTGTCCGTGAGACCGCGCAGCCGGCCTTGCAGGCTGGCATTGCCGAGCGCTGCCGCCATGAAGGCCTGGCTGTCCGCATCGAGCCGATCGAGATACCCCTGCGAGATGTCCTGCACCGGACGCCCATTGCTGCCCGGCGTGCCCTGCGGGGCATCGTCGTAGCGCCAGAACGCATTGACAGCGATCGATTTCGCCCCGGAAATCACCGGCGTGCCCTGCACGTCGATGCGGATATCGCTGCCGCGCGCCGCATCGCGCGATGCATTGAGGTTCAAGGTACCGCGCGCCACATTGTCGGCCGCACGCAGGTCGATCGTGGCGCCGGGCGCCAGTGTCAGCATGGCGTCCTTACCGCTGACGGTGAGGTCGACGGTAGCGCGGTTCGGCGCATCGATCGCCTGCCCGTAGCTGTCGACGCGCAGCTCGCTGCCATGGGCGTCGAGTTTTGCGGTACTGGCCAGGTAGAGGCCGTCGCGCGCCGCCAGGCGAATGCTGCCCGGCTGCGCGCCGCTGGCGTCGATGGTGCCGTTGACTGTCAACTTGCCCCCGTCAACCGAAATCGAGACCGCATTGGCCTTGACGCCATCGCCGATCACCAGGTCGCCCTGCTTCACGGCGAAGCTGCGCGCGCCGGTCACGCCGCCCTCGCTCAGCCGTTGGTTGAGGCCGCTGAAATCATCGAGCGCCTGGGCGCGTACCTCGATGCGCCCGGCCTGGAACGGCACCAGGGTGCCGCCCGCGTCGTAGCGGCCCGAACTCGTGCCGAGGATCGAGCCGGCCAGGGCCACCTGGCCCGCGCCCGCGGCAGTCGCGGTCACCGACATGCTGCCCGCGGCGTTGTCCTGCGCGGACAGGTCGATCACGGCGCCGCGCGCCTGGCTGACGTTACCCTGGGCGCTTTCGATGACCAGGTCACCGCCCCAGCTATAGCGCGTCACATCGAAGAACGTCTTGGCACGGCCGGCCAGGTCGATGCGCGAAGCATCCTGCAGCGCGATGTCGTGCTCGGCTTCAAGGGTCAGCTTGCCACTCGGCAAGGCGACCGTGCCGGCCACGTCGATGCGGTCGGCCTTGAGCTTCAGTTCCGCGCCGAGCGCTGCGGCGCCGACCGGTGCGGCCCGGGCGCCGGCCGGTGCCGCGATGGCCAGCCGCCCGCCAGCGGTCAGCGCGTTGACCGATCCGGCCTCGCCGCTCAGGAGCGGTGTGTTGAGCGCCAGATTGCCGCCGCTGTATTGGTAACCCTTGCCGGCCTCGTAGTCGCCTTGTGCCTGGTACACGGCCAGGCTGCCCTTGTGATTGGCCGTGATGCGCTCGCTTGCCGTCAGCTTGACGGTATCGAAGCCCAGTGCCATCCGCCTTACGGTCTGGCTGGTATCCGGCCGCGTCTTGCCGCCATAGCCGAAGACGATCTGGTCGGCCACGATCTCCAGCGTGCCGCTGCCCGTGCCGGGCGCCCCCCTGGCCACGGCCCCCGGCACGGCATCCGCCACGCCGTTCCAGACCAGCGTGCCGGTGGACAGCATGGCGCGATCCCCGGCACCGCCCTGCCCCTTGATGAGCGGCGTGGTCAGCACCAGCTGGTCGAGCGTGGATTTGCCGGTCCCCGGGTCGATGGTGGTCAGGTTGGCGCTGCCGTAGAAGTCCAGCTCGCCGGCCGCCAGGACCAGGCTTTCCAGCGCAGGCGCGCGCTTCTCCGGATCGCCGTTCAGCAGCCGGTCGAGCAGGCCCTGCGTCAGCTTCAGGCCGCCGGCGGCGGCGCCCGCCAGCGCTGCGTCATTGCCGATATGCACGGCCGGCACGGACAGGACGAGGTTGCGCGTGCCGAAGCGCGCGTTGTCGTGCAGGTTGAAGTCCACCGCGGTGGCGACCGTGATGGTGCCGTCCGAGTAGAGCCCGGCCTTGCCGCCGCAGCTTGCCTGTGCGCAGGCGCCGACCTCGATGCGGCCACGCTTCTGTGCCGTCTCGCCAGCCACCGACGGCAGGAAGTCCAGCCAGCCGTTCGAGACCGCGAGCACGTTGCTGGAGTCCGGTGCGTAGAAGTATCCAGCCGTCGAGTCGTAGGCCACCGCGCCCTTGCCAAGGGTATTGATCTCGGCCCCCGCCTCGACCACGACGTTGCCCTGCGAGTTGGAGACGAGAAACACTTCAGGGGCGCTCAGCGTGGCCTTGTCCCGCAGGATGACCTCCGCGGACTTCGCCACCCAGCCGACCCGGTTGCGTTCGCTTCCACCGATCCCTCTCAGGTCCGTGCCCATGTCTCCGCCGACCACCAGCCGCGCGGCGCCGAGGGCGTTCAGGTCACCCGCGCGCACCGAGACATAGCCTGTCGTCGGCAAGCCGGCGTCATCGCCGACCACTTCAAGCTTGCCGTCCGGCACCGTATAGACGGCTGCCGTACCGCCATAGCCGCCGCTTGCCGGCGACAGCCTGGTTACGCCTTCCATGCGCAAGGCCCGCGCCGAACCCGGCTCGGCGGCAAAGCTCAAGGTCAGCGTCCTGGCGTCCTCCGGCAGCACGGGACGGACCGTCCCTTGCCTTGCCGCGTCCGCCGTGGCGAATTCGCGGTAGCTCGTCTCGTTGTACTGGGAATACTTGCGCACCGTCTCGCCCGGCGTCAGCGTGAGCTGTGTCGGGACGGCATTGCGGATGCCGGTATTGGCGATGCTGCCGGTGCCGGTGGCGGCGTACGAGCCGTTCGGCAGCGCCACCACGCCCGTCGCGCCCAGCGGCGCGGCGCCACCGAGTTCGACGCGGTACGCGCCGGGCAGCAATGCATAGTACGCGGGCATCAGCGTGTAGGTGCCGGCGGGCAGGCCCGGCACGCCGGCCGGGATGGTGATCTGCTGGCCCACCGCCGGGCGCGAGCCGGCATAGCCCGAGGCCAGGTCGGGCGGCGCCACGGGGGCCGCGCCGGCCTGCGCGCCGGGCACGATGGCATATACCGGGTGCGCCGACAGCACGGGCAGCGTGAAGCTGCCGCCGGCGCGGTCGTACTGCATCAGTGCATTGAGCAGCGTGTCGGTGGAGCCGCCGCGCCCGCTGACGAAAGCCGCGCCGGTCACGGTGCCGCCGCCGGACAGGTCGAGCAGCGAGCCGTGCTCGGAGGCGATCGACTGCCCGGCCAGCAGGATGCCGCCGGGCGTGGACGGGAAGCGGACGTCGGCGCCGTTGTATTTGTAGCTTACGCCGTCGGTGGTGCCGCCGTAGGGCGCCACCAGGCCCGCCGCGCTGACCGAGGTGATGCCGCCGGGCAACAGGCGCACGGACTCGGTACGGGCATTGCCGTAGCCGTCCGTGCCGAGCTGCAGGGAGCCGAGCGGTGCGCGCACGATGCCGCCCTGCTCGACGTGGGGTGCGGCCAGGATCAGGGCGCCGAACAGCGACAGCGGCGCGCCGGGGTCGTCGGCGCCGTTGCGCGCCACCGTCAGCGTGCGCCCGTCGGCATAGCTGTTGGAGCCAGTGTAGCCGGCCAGCGCGCGCGCGTTGGCGCCGGTGGTCGGATAGACCTGCGCCGCCGTCAGCGCCAGGTCGCCTGCTGTCACCAGGCTCGTATTGATGCCCCCCGTTGCGCCCACCACGTTGGTACTACCCGCCACGAAACGGATATCGCCCTGGCTGTCCAGCGCCACCAGATCGAAGCCGCGCCGATCGACGCTCTGGCTGGTGCCGGCCAGCGCCAGCGTTTCCTGCACGCCGAAGCTGACGCCGTCGCGGACATCGATCAGGCCCGCGCGCACGCCGAAGCGCGCCAGCGTCGAGCTCTTCGACACGCCGCCGTTGACCACCGGGAACAGCCTTTCGCCACCCACCGACGTGACGCCGCCCACCAGTACGTAGGGCGCCTGCAGATCGATGCGCGCATCGGCGCCCGAGGTTTCCGCCAGGCCGATCACGCGCTGGCGCAGTTGCAGCGACTGTCCGAGTTTCAGCGAGACGTCGCCGTCGAAGGTTAGCAGGCCGTTGGCCAGCAGGCTGAGATTGTCGAAGCCGCCGGCCTCGATCTTGTCGACGCCGAGGTAGGCCTTGCCGTACGCCAGCGCCGGATCGGCGGCACCGGGAGCCAGCGTCGACGACAGGCCGCTGGCACGCTGGGCCTGACCGAGCACGATCTCGCGCGGGGTCAGCACAGCGGCAATGGGATTGTCGTTGCGATTGAAGACGGGCGTCTCCAGCGACACCGCCAGCGTGCCACCCGCGGCGCCCATGCCTCCGGCGTGGGCACGCAGCGTGCCGTCCAGGTACACGCCGTCATAGGAGCTGAAAGCAATGGTGCCGCCCCGGCTGGCCACCGGGATCGCGGCGGACGCCGGCCCGGACGCCTTGCGCGCCGCCAGGCCGGTCACCGCATCGAGTTCCGCATGCGTGCCCGAGGCGTCGAGCACCGCGCCCGGACGTAGCACGATGAACGAGTCGGTCGCAGCGACCTGGCCATCGTCCTGCGTGCCGCGCGCGCCGATCACGATGCGGCCGCCATCGGGCACCAGGCCATAGATGCGCCCGGCGGCGTCCCGCCGCGTCTCGGCACGCGCCGCGACATCGAGGACCGCATTGTCGCCAATCCAGATCGAGCGGGCATGCCCGCTCGCCTGCGCCTGCCGCTCCGTGGTGTTCTGCCCCAGCACGGCGATCTCGCCGCCCCAGGCATCGAGGCGCCCGTCGATGGTGATCTGGCCAGGGCTGCTGAGCGCGATCGAGCTGCCGGCATCGACGCCGAGGCGCGCCCCGGTGCCGATCTGGATCTTGGCGGAGGCAGTCTGCTGCTCCACGGCCACCTCGGGCACCACCGACTTCAGCGTGAGGGTGGCAGCACCGCGCTGCGAGAGCCGTCCCCTGGCCGGATCGTCCAGATAGGCGGGCGGGGTCCACAGCGTCATGGCCGCGGACGGGTCGGCCCCTCCGGCGACGTGGTGGGCGTCATCGTGGAAGCGGTAGACCGGCATCTCGACGCTGAGCCGGGCGCCGGGTGCCACCGTCAGTCCCTGGTAGCCGTTGATGTCGTAGGCCGAAAAGCCCTGGCGGAAGAAATCCTCGCCCAGGCGCACCATGCCAGCGGCATCGGCCGCGCTGTCGGCGCCGCCGATCAGGACCTCGCGGCTGGCCAGCGTCAGCTTGCCGCCGGTCACGCCGTAGCCGCGCACGGTGCCGTCCAGCGTCATCGCGGCGCTGCCCGGGGTGCCGGTACTGGCCAGCACGCGGTTGGCCTGCAGCGTGACGTCGCCGCCGCGCCCGCCCGTGCGCTTGCCGTTGACAAGCACCGCGCCGCCCGAGGAGGTATCGATCACGCTGCCGCGGCGCAGGTCCATGCCGCCGGTGGTGTCGAGCACCACGCTGCCGCCGTGGAGATAGGCGAGATCGTTGACGCTGTCCGGGTCCAGCCACAGATTGGCCCAGGCCCCGCGCGTGTTCAGCACGGCACCCTCGGCCAGCACGATCATCGGGTCGCCGCTGGCCGGCGTCAGGCCGAGCTGCAGCGGCGCATAGATATTGCCCAGGCGGATGCTGCCGGCCTGCGCAGTGAGCGCGGCGGCCACCTCGATATGCGGCGCGACCAGGCGCAGTTCGCCGCCGCGTGCCAGCGTGAGCGGCGCATTGACCGTGATACCTGCCGCGCTTTCCACCGACAGGCCGCCCAGGCCCGCGCGGCTGAGGGCGGCAGCGTCGAACAGGGCGTGGCCGGTGCGCCCGGCCGGCAGCGCGTCGCCCGCCCCCATGCCGGCGGTCACTCCCGCCACCTCGCCGAACACCACCTCGGTGGCATAGGGCCGGGGCTGCACACCATTGAGATTGGCCAGCGCAAGCTGGCCCGCCAGCGCCACGGTGTTGCCGGTGACCTTGTAGCCGTCGCTGATACCGGCCAGGCGCTGCCCGGTCTGGCGCTCGCCCTGCAGCACATTGGCCTGGATATCGCCTTCCAGCACCGGCGTGGCGCTGTTGATCACGAGCTTGCCGGCGTCGCGCCCGACCAGGTAGCCACGCTGCCACCGCGCCGCCGGCGCCAGCGCCACGTTGTAGAAGCGGTCGGTCACGCCCCAGCGCGCGTAGTCCACCTCGAAGCCCTTGTAGATGCCGCTGTACAGGATGTCGCCCGGAGCGCGCGAGACGTCGTAGAGGCGCCCGTCCGGCCCCCTCACCCAGGAGGTGCGGACCATGCCGTCCTGGTAGGCAAGCGAGCCGCCGGCCAGGTTGATGCTGGAGCCGGCCTGCGTCACCACTTCCTTGCCGCCCAGCGTGAGCGTGCCACCGACCGCCGCCCATTCGGCCGCGGTATGCCCGGTGGTGCCGAGATAGCCACCGACCTCCAGCAAGCCGCCCTTGGTGTAGTAGCGGTCGGTGGCGTAACCGTTGGTGCCGGCCGGCACGAACACCAGGTCGCGCACATCCACCCACACATCGCTGTTGTTGAGCCTGGCGCTGTCGCGATTGCCCGCGGCGTCGCGCTGCTCGTTGCCCTGCACGTTGATCTTGAGGTTGTTGCTCTCCATCGCCACCTTGACGGCAGTGGCCCCCGACACATCGAGCCTGGCGCCCTCGGCGACGAAGGCGCGCCCGCTCGCCGCCACCGCCACCTGGCCGCCGGTGGCCAGCGTCAGCGAGCCCCGCTCGAACACCACGTTGGCGCCGCTGACGATCTCGACGCGCGACTGGTCGCGCCGGTCGGCCAGTGTCGCGAGGTTATCGAAGGCCGGCGGGATCGACGTGCCGTTGGCGCGGATGGCATCCTGCTCGGTCGACTCCTTGATCAGCGCATCGCGCTGGCCGTCCACGGCGGTCTCGGTACTGTCCTCGATCAGCACCGCGGTCACGCTGCCGGGGCCCAGCGTGACGCTGCCGTCGGCATCGCCGGCCGAGTTGAGCAGGTGGATGGTGCCGCGCTGGCTGACCGAGGTGGTGGCCACGGCCACGCCGTCCTGGCGCACCGCATGGCCGGCCAGGGTGATATCGCCGCGCTCGGCCTGGATCACACCGGTGTTGGTGACCGCGCCCGCCGCGCTGCCGGGCAGGCGCTGCACGGCGATCTCGTTGCCGCGCGTGGTGGAGACCTGGTTGCCGTCGCTGCCGTAGCCGCGCCGCACGATGAAGGCATCGCCGGCGGCGAGCTGCGCTTGCCCGCGCGGCGTGTTGATGGTGCCGGCGTTGTGCACCTCGCTGCCGGCCAGCAGCGCATAGCCACCGCCCTGCGTCGCCGACTGCGGCGCGCGCGTCGACAACTGCGCACCGGCTTCGACGATCAGCTTGCCGCCGGCATCGGTGAAGCTCGGCGCGAAGCCACTGGTGGCAGCCGCGCTGTACAGGCCGTTGTCGCGGAACTGCGCGTCGCTCATGCGCGCGGCGGCGGCCACCAGGTTGCCGGTATCGACCTGGCTGGTGCCGGAGAAGACGATGCCGTTGCGGTTGAGCACCATGACCGTGCCGGCGCCGCTCAACTGCCCCTGGATCTGGCTGGGGCGCGCGAGCGGGTCGTTGACGCGGTTCAGCACCGCCCAGTTCGACTGCTGGTCGAAATGCAGCGCGGTGTTGCGGCCGATGTTGAAGGTTTCCCAGTTCAGCAGCGCGCGCTCACTGGTCTGGCGCACGCCCACCAGCACGCGGCCGGTGGCGGGGTCCACGCTCTGGGTGGGCCGGTCGGCGCCGCTCCAGCCTGCGGTAAGCGGGTTGCCATCGACCTTGAGGCCGCCTTCGGCGAAGCCGTCCGGCACGCCGCCGCCGGCGCGCAGGGCGTCTTCACGCGCCTTGCGCTGGGCTTCGGCGGCCGCCGCGGCGGCCTGCGCCACCTGGCCGAGGTTGGCGATCGACAGCCGCGTCTGCTCATTGAGCTGCTGGATCTGGCGCGCGGTCAGGGTGGCGCCGAAGGCGGTCATGGTGCCGATGCGGGCGGCATCGGCCGCCGCCTGCCTGCCGGCCTGCTGCTGGATCCAGGCCGCGTTGAAAGCCGGCCCCGAGGCCGCCGCCGGCGCGGACCAGGCCGCCATCGCCAAGGCCACCGCGCCGGCGATGGGACGCGGCACACCACGCCAAGGATACGCATGGGCGCGCCGATGGCCGCGCGTTCTGACCTTCTGCAGCTTGTTCATTGCCTGGATTAGGGTGGCCGTAAAACCGCGGCAGATTGCAGACCGGCGGTGACGCGTTCGTGACCGGAACTGGGCAGATTCCCCCGAAGCCGCGCGCCACAAGGGTTGGCGGAGCACGGCGTAAATCGCGCCGGAGCCGGCGCGGCGGCCGCGGCCTGCGCAGATTCTGTCGCCATCGTTTCACACGGCCCTCCGCCCCCGCTGCCACTCCGCCCCGCCTGCACGCCAGCCACGCGCGCCCGGCGCGCGGCGATCTACGCAGATTCCGCCATATCCGAGACGCACGGCCTGCCTAGCATCCGTCCTCGCCCGCCGTCTGGGCCTGGTCCAACCTATTCGTACCTGACCCGCGCCCGACTCGCGTCCGATCCGCATCCGATCCGCTCCCATCTCGCGTCCATGACATCCAACGCCTTGCCGCAGGAGGAAGTGCCTTACGCCACCGTTCTCGCCCCAGGCCTGCGCCGCGCGCCGGGCGTGCTGGCCGCACCGGACTTCGACTGGAAGGGAGCGCCCCTGAGCGAAACACGCTTCGCGCGCGCCGGCAACGCCGCGCGGGGCTGGATCGACGCCGCCCTCGACGCCATGCCCGCCTACGCCGACGACGGTCCGCATGCGCTGGCCGAGGCGGTGGTCACGGCGCGCGTCGGCGGCAGCTTCTGGGGCAGCGATCCGGCGCCAGCGCTGGCCGCACTGGCAGCACCGGCGCCTGCCGGGTCGCCGCAGGCGCGACCCTTCGCGCTGTTGCGCCCGGGCAACCTGCGCCAGGCCGGGCGCATGCTCGCGCTGGCGCAGCAATGGGCGCTGGCGCCTTGCCTGGTGATGCCCGGCAGCGCGCACTGGAAGAGCGCGCTGCACGCCCGCGTGGAAGCCGGCCACGGCGTGCTGCTGCACGACCCGGTCGACCCCTGGCCCTTGCTCGACCACTGCCGCCACGTGATCGTCGACGGCAACGATCCGGTCGGCTTCCTCGCCCTGCTGCGCGGGCTGCCGGTCACCTGCGTGGAGTCCGGCTACCTGTCCGGGCGCGGCCTGACGCAGGACCTCGGGGCGGCCGAGTGCAAGCCCGCGCGCTCGCTGGCCCAGCTCGCCGAGGCCGTGCTGCGGCAAGGCACGCGCTATGTCGATCCCTTCAGCGGCCAACCCTGCGATTGCGCAGCGGTGATCGAACTGCTGGCCTTCTGGCGCGGCTGCTGCCACCAGAACCGCGAAGTGGCCTGCTGCACCGGCATGGCGCTGTGGAAGCGGCGCGACATCGCCCGCTTCTTCCACAACGGCACGAGCGCCCCGCCCTTTTTCGCCGGTGCGCGCCGCCCCGTGCTGCACGCGGCCAGGCACGGCGGCGCGGTGGCGGTATGGGCCACGCGCGCCACGGACGAGCTGGCCGCCCATGCCGCCGCGGCTGGCGTGCCGCTGTGCCGTGTGGAAGACGGATTCATCCGCTCGCACGGGCTGGGCAGCAACCTGTTCCCGCCGATGTCCATCGTGGTGGACCGGCGCGGCATCTACTACGACCCGGCCAGCGGCAGCGACCTGGAAGTCCTGCTGGCCGCGACCGAGTTCACGCCGGCCCTGCTGCGCCGGGCGCGCACGCTGCGCCGCATGCTGGTGGCCAACCGCATCACCAAGTACGGGCGCGCGGACGGCGCGCAGGCGCAAGGCAGCGAGGGCCTGCCGCTGCTGCCCGCCGGGCGCCGGCGCGTGCTGGTGGCGGGCCAGGTCACCGACGATGCCTCCATGCGCCTGGGCGGCGCCGGCATCGACGGCAACCTGGAGTTGCTGCGCCGCGTGCGCGCTGCCGAGCCCGATGCCTTCATCGTCTTCAAGCCGCACCCCGACGTGGAAGCGGGCCACCGGCCCGGACGGCTGAGCGAGGCGGAGATGCTGGCCCACGCCGATCTGGTGGCGCACGGCGTAGCGCTGCCGGCTCTGCTGGACGCCGTGGATGCCGTGCACGTGCTGACCTCGCTGGCCGGCTTCGAGGCGCTGCTGCGCGGCCGCGAGGTGATCGTGCACGGCCAGCCCTTCTACGCCGGCTGGGGCCTGACCACCGACCTGGCGCCGCTGGTCTGGCGGACCCGCCGGCTGGTACTCGACGAACTGGTGGCGGGCGCGCTGCTGCTCTATCCGCGCTATCTCGATCCGCACACCGGCCTGCCCTGCCCGCCCGAGGTGCTGGTGCAGCGGCTGGCGCAGCAGCGCCGCGCGGCCGCCGGCGCGCTGACACGGCTGCGGCGTCTGCAGGGACAGCTGCGGCGCGGCCTGCAGGCCATGCAGGCACGGCTGGCGGAAGCCTGGTCATGACCCGCCGGCACGCGCGCGTCTTTCTCTTCCTGCAGGGGCCGCCCGGCGCCTTCTTCCGGCGCCTGGGCGCAGCCCTGCGCACGGCCGGTCACGCCGCGCACTGCGTCCATTTCCACGGCGGCGACGCGCTCGCCTGGCGCGGCGGACACGGCGCCGCCTTCCGCGGGCGCGCCACCCGCTGGCCGGACTGGTTCGCCGCGCGGCTGGCGCGGCTGGGCGTCACCGACCTGGTGCTGTTCGGCGACTGCCGGCCGCTGCACCGCGCCGCCATCGCCATCGCGCGCGCGCGCGGCGTGCGCGTCCACGTGTTCGAGGAAGGCTATCTGCGCCCCGACTGGGTGACGCTGGAACGCGACGGCGTCAACGGCCACTCCACGCTGCCGCGCCAGCCCAACTGGTACCGCACGCGCGCCGCCGCGCTGCCGGCGACGGAAGACCTGCCAGCGCAGCCTGGGTTGCCCGGACACTTCGGCGAGCGGGCGCGCGCCGCGGTGCTGTACTACCTGGCGGCCTTCTTCTCCTGGCCGCTTTATCCGCACTACAGCACGCACCGGCGCTGGCACCCGGCACGCGAGAGCCTGGGCTGGGCGCGCCGGCTGCTCGGCCGCGCGGCGGCGGCCCGGCGCGACGAGGCGGCGCGGGCGCGGCTGGCCGGACACGACTACTTCCTGTTCCCGCTGCAACTCGATTCCGACTATCAACTGCGCGTGCACTCGGCCTTCGGCGGGCTGGAAGGCGCGCTGGACGAGGTACTGCGCAGCTTCGCCATGCACGCGCCGGAAGGCCTGCTGCTGGCCGTAAAGGCCCATCCGCTCGACAACGGCGTGATCGACTGGCGCATGCGCACCCAGGCCGCCGCTGCCTGTCTCGGCATCGGCGCGCGCCTGGTGTGGTTCGACGGCGGCGACATCGCCGAGCTGAGCCGGAGCGCGCGTGGCATGGTCACCGTCAACAGCACCAGCGGCACGCTGGCGCTGGCCGCCGGCGTGCCGGTGCGCACCCTTGGCCGGGCCGTCTACGACCTGCCCGGGCTGACCGACCCGCAGCCGCTGGCCGATTTCTGGCGGGCGCCGCGGGCGCCCGACCCGGCGCTGTTCGATGCCTTCCGCCGCGTGCTGGCCGAACGCTGCCTGCTGCACGGCGGCTTCCACAACACCGCGGCCATCGAGCGGCTGCTCGACGCGGCCTGCCGGCGCCTGCTGGAAGCCGGCGACAGCGCGCCAGCTGAGCGGGCCGCGGCGCAGGCCGCAAGCGCGGACGGCAACGGCCGCGCCGACGGCGGAGCGGAGGCGCCGGCATGAGCCGCCCGGACCTGCTGCTGGACATCACGCGGCTGCTGCGGCGCGCGCGCCACGCCACGCCGACCGGAATCGACCGCGTCGAGATGGCCTATGCCCGCTACCTCGCGCGCCATGCCGCCGAGCGGCTGGTCTACACCGCCTTCCATCCCGGCGGCTGGCATGTGCGCCTGCCCGCCGCGGCGGCGGCGCGCTTCCTGCAGGAAACCACGCGCCGCTGGCGCGGCGAGCCTGCGCAGGCGCGCCGCAGCGCGGCCGCGCTGTGGGCCCGCCTGTGCCTGACGGCGCCTGCCGCGCCGGCGGCGGTGGGCGCGCGTCCGGCCGCCTACCTGCTGCTGTCCCACACCAACCTGGAGCGCCCGGCCGCGGTGGCGCGCGCGATCGCCGCCGAGCGGGCCCGGCTGGTATGCCTGGTGCATGACCTGATCCCGCTCACCCATCCGCAGTTCGCGCGCGCCGGCAGCGAGCGCCTGCACCGCACGCGCCTGGGCACGGTGGAAGCACTGGCCGACCTGGTGGTCTGCAATTCGCAGGCCACCGCGCGCGCGATCGGCGCGGCGCTGGGCCGGGGCGCGCGCCAGGCGCGCATCGTGGCGGCCCCGCTGGGGGTGGCGCTGGACTGGCAAGATACCCAGGCCTCCGCACGCGCGGCCGGGACGCTTGACACCGCCGGCACCGGCGCGGCGCAGCCGCCCGCCGCCGCCCCCTATTTCGTCATGCTCGGCACCATCGAGCCGCGCAAGAACCACATGCTGATGCTGCTGGCCTGGCAGCGCCTGGTCGAGCAGTGCGGTGCCGCCGGCGCGCCCCGCCTGAAGCTGATCGGACGCAGCGGCTGGGACAACGCCCATGTGCTGGGCCTGCTGGAGCGCACGCCGGCGCTGCGCGGCGTGGTGTCGCTGTCCGGCCGCGCCGGCGACCGCGAAGTGGCGGCGCTGCTGCGCGGCGCGCGCGCGCTGCTGATGCCGTCCTTCGCCGAAGGCTTCGGCCTGCCGGTGGCCGAAGCGCTGGCGCTGGGCGTACCGGTGATCGCCAGCGACCTGCCCGCTCTGCGCGAGGCCGGCGGCGCGGCGCCGGAATACCTGGACCCGCTCGACGGCCCGGCCTGGCTGCGGGCCGTGCGCGACTACGCGCCGCCGCACGCGCCGCGCCGCGCCGCCCAGCTCGCCCGCATCGCCGCCTGGCGCGCGCCCAGTTGGGAGGCACACTGCGGCACCGTGCTGGCCGCCATCGACAACCTGCCCTATCCACCGCCAGGTGGACCGGAGACCTGCCTTGTCCGCTGAATCGACGCTGCGCCACGGCCTGCGCGTGCAGCTGCGCGTGATCGGCGCGCTGATCCTGCGCGAACTGCACACGCGCTACGGCCGCGAGAACATCGGCTACCTGTGGCTGATCGCCGAGCCCATGCTGCTGGCCGGCTCGGTCTCGCTGATCCACCTGGGCGACCCGCACCACCGCGGCGGCATCCTGCCGGTGCCATTCGCGCTCGGCGGCTACTGCGTCTTCATCATCTTCCGCTCCATCATCACGCGCGCCGAGGGCGCGCTGCACGCCAACCAGCCGCTGCTCTACCACCGCATGGTGACCATCTTCGACATGCTGGCCGCACGCGCGGTACTGGAGACCGCGTCCAGCACGGCGGCGCTGTTCTTGCTGCTGGCCGGGGCCTGCGCGCTCGGCGTGGCCGAGCCGCCGGCCCGGCCGCTGGTGCTGCTGGCCGCACTGGCACTGATGAGCTGGTTTTCCTTCGCGCTGTCGATGATGGTGTGCGCCGCCACCTACGTCAGCAAGATGGCGCACCGGTTGATCCATCCGGTGGTCTACCTGGCGATGCCGATGTCGGGCGCCTTCTTCCTGCTCAAGTGGATTCCGGAGCCCTACCGCGGCTGGCTGTCGTGGGTGCCGCTGACGCAGATCTTCGAGCTGCTGCGCATCGGCCAGTTCGAGAGCTTCGACAGCCCCTACGTGGACCCCGCCTACCTGGTGGCCTGGTGCCTGGCGCTGACGCTGGCGGGCCTGGCCTGCCTGCGCATCGTGCGGCGCCACATCCATCTCTGACTCCCCGTGCTGCCATGACCGCCGACGCCACCCACCCCGCCCAATCCGCGCCCACCGCCGACGGCCTCGCGTCAGCGCGCGCCGCGGCCACGCCTCCGCGCCACGCCGGCTGGGCCGCGCGCTGGCGGCGCCAGCGCTTCTTCCTCGCCACCGTGGTGCTGCCCACGCTGCTGGCCGCCCTCTACTACTTCGGCTGCGCCGCCGACCAGTACGAGTCCGAAGCGCGCTTCGTGGTGCGCTCCACCCAATCGCAGCTGCCCAACGCCGGCGGCGGCCTGGGCCAGATGCTGGGCCTGGCCGGAGTCCTCAACGACGCCCAGGCGCAGTCCTTCAGCGTGGGCGACTACCTCGCTTCGCACGACGCGGTACGGGCCCTGCACGACCGCCTCGACCTGGTCACGCTGTTCCGCCGGCCCGAAGCCGACGCGCTGTCACGCCTGTGGTGGGCCGAGCCGAGCCCGGAGACGCTGCTGCGCTACTACCGGCGCCAGGTCACCGTCGCCTTCAGCCAGGACACCGGCATCACCACGCTGCGCGTGCACGCCTTCCGTCCCGACGATGCGCGCGCGCTGGCGCGCTGGCTGCTGACGCTGGGCGAGGCGCGCGTCAATGCCTTCAACCAGCGCGCCGTCGAGGACGCGGTCCGGGTGGCCGCCGCCGAGCTGAAAGAGGCGGAGGCCCAGGTCATCGAGGCACAGCGCGCGCTGACCTCCTTCCGCGTCGGCCATCGCGACATCGATCCCGAGAAAACCGGCGTGGGCCAGCAGACCCTGCTCGGGCGGCTGGAGGAGGCGCTGGCGCAGGCGCGTGCACAACTGGCGGCGATGCGAGCCACGGTGGACGCCGACAGTCCCCAGGTGGTGGCGCTGCGCGACCGCGTGGCGGGCCTGGAGCAGCAGCTCGCGGCGCAGAACGCCCGCCTGACCGACGCGCAGGGCACCGCGCCGCGCATGGCTGACTACCAGCGCCTGCTGATGAAGCAGGACTTCGCCGCCAAGCGCTACGCGGGCGTCGCCACGGCGCTGGAGACGGCGCGCGAGAACGCGCTCAAGCAACAGCTCTACATCGTGCGCGTGGTCGAGCCCAACCTGCCGGTGCGAGCGCTCTATCCGCGCGGCGCGCTGATCGTGACCAGCCTCTTCTTCAGCCTGCTGGTGGCCTATGCCATCGGCTGGCTGATCGTTGCCGGCGTGCGCGAGCACGCGGCCTGAACGGGAGTCGACCGTGAAACTGTTCAAGCGAATCCTCCCCGCCGGCGACCGTGGCGACAGCAACCGCCGCGGCAGCAGTCACAGCGACGCCCGCGCGCTGGTGGCTGCCGGCGACCGCGCGCGCGACGCGCGCGACTGGCACGCCGCCGCCGGCCACTACCGCCGCGCGCTGGAAGCGGCGCCCGCCATGGCCGCGATCTGGGTGCAGTACGGGCACGCGCTCAAGGAGAGCGGCGAGCTGGGCGGCGCGCGCGAAGCCTACCGGCGCGCCATCGCCATGGCGCCGGAGGTGGCCGACACCCACCTGCAGCTCGGCCACGCCGACAAGCTGGCGGGCGATCTGGAACAGGCTGCGGCCAGCTACGCCCAGGCGCTGGCCCTGCAGCCCGGCAGCGACGATGCGCTGCGCGAAGTGCACGCGCTCGCCCTGCGCGGCGTGCGCGTCGATGCCGGCCGCCTGCGCCAGGCCTGGGACGGGGCGGCGCCGGCAGCGCACGGCGCGGACCGGGCCGAGGCAAGCGAGCCCGGCAAGCCGCGCGCTGCGGAGCATGCGCTCGCGCTGCTCGACACGCTGCTGGCGGCCGCACGCGCCCACGAGCCCGCGCCGCCGCACGCGGCGGCGGCACGCCAGGCGCGCGAGCAATTGGCCGGCGCCGCCGAGCTGCTGCGCAGCCTCGACGCGCAGGCACTGCTGCCGCCGCCCGGCGCCGATGCAGAGGCAGCGGCACCGGCGCGGGCCGTCATCGTCTTCGACGCCACCGACCTGATCCACCACCTGCGCGCCTCGCGCCTGCCCACCGGCATCCAGCGCGTGCAACTGGAACTGATCAGCGCCTTCGCGCAGCCGGAGCGGCCGGCGCCGCGCATCTGCTACCTGGGCGAGGCCGGCTGGCTGGAGGCACCGGCGGCGCTGTTCGCGCGCCTGTGCCGGCTGTGCCTGCAGGGCGGCGGCACCGACCAGGGCGAGTGGCGGCAGGCGTTGATGCAGCTCGACACGCTGATGCTGGGCGGCGCGCCGATGGACTTTCCCCACGGTGCCTGGCTGGTCAGCCTGGGCACCTCCTGGTTCCCTGACTACCTGCTGCATGTGCGCCTGGCCAAGCGCCGCCACGGCATCCGCTACGTGCCCTTCGTGCACGACCTGATCCCGCTGGTGATGCCGGAGCACTGCGTCGACGACCTGGTCGAGCGCTTCGGCGCGTGGCTGCTCGGCGCCTTTGCGCACGCCGACCGTTTCCTGGTCAATTCGGCGTCGACCCGCGGCGACTTGCTGGCGGCCGCCGCGCGCCTCGGCCACGCGCTGCCAGCGGAGCACATCGAGGTGATCCGGCTCGATGCCGACATCCGCAAACCCGGTCTGGCGCCACCGCAACCGGACGGCATGCAGGGCTGGGGCTGGAACCGCCAGCCCTTCGTGCTGCTGCTGTCCACCGTGGAGCCGCGCAAGAACCACCTCGCGGCGCTGCGCGCCTGGCGCGCGCTGATCGACCGGCATGGCGCGCGGCGCGTGCCCCACTTGGTGTGCGCCGGCGGCAAAGGCTGGAAGAACGAGGCGGTGTTCGCCCTGCTGGAGCGCGACGCGACGCTGGCCGCGCGCGTCACCATGCTGTCCGGGCTCGACGACGCCCAGCTCGCGCGGCTGTTCGAACGCTGCCTGTTCACGCTCTACCCGAGCCTGTACGAAGGCTGGGGCCTGCCGGTCACGGAGTCGCTGTGCCACGGCAAGGTGCCGCTGGTGTCGGCTGTGGCGTCGCTGCCCGAGGCCGGCGGCGACTTCGCCGACTACTTCGACCCGGCAGCGCCGCAGGCACTGGCGGAGGCGGCGCAACGGCTGATCTTCGACGCACGCCACCGCCAGGCACGCGAGGCGGCCATCCGCGCCGGCTTCCGCCCGCGCCGCTGGCGCGACCTGGGCAGGCAGCTGGCACAAGCGCTCGATCGCTGGAGCGAGGCGCCAGCCTCTGGCGGGGACGACGCCCCCGCCTGCGCGCCGCGCCTGGCGGCGGGCCGCTACTATCCGCTCGCCACCGCGCCCCTGCCGGTGCTGCGCGGCGGCACCGTGGCCGCCGAGAGCCTGCGCGCCGGCGACGGCTGGCACACCATCGAACCCTGGGGCTGCTGGAGCCGGCCCGGCGACAGCCGGCTGGCGCTACGCGTGGACGATACACTGCGCGGCCAGCCGCTGCGCCTCTACCTGTGCCTGCGCGGCGTGCCGGGCCGGCGCCTGCGCTACCGCCTTGAGTACCTGGCCGGTGGCGAAGGCAGCGGCGCTGCGGGCCTGTGCGCCCGCGGCACGCTGGATGCCGGCGAAACGCGCTGGGTCACTGCCACCGCCACCGCCCCGGCGGGGCCAGGCCAGGCGCTCGAACTCTGCCTGCACAGCGACGGTTTCCAGGACCTGTCGGAAGCCACCCAGGGCGCCGACCGCCGCATGATCGGCCCCGCGTTGCTCGGGCTCTACCTGTGCGCCGCCGACGACGTGCAGGGCCGCCTGCGGCTGGTCGAGGCGGTCGCGCTCGGCAACCTCGATGTGCTCGCCGAGGGTGGGGCGGAGATCGAGGCGGTGGAAGGAGTGGTGGATGAAGCAGGAGCCGTTGCCGCGCACCCGCCCCGGACGACCGGGGACAGTGTGGACATTGCCGGCGACGCCTGCCCCACGAGCGCGGCAGCCACCCCTGCCGTGCGCCGCGAAGCCGCCAGCCTGCTGGCAGAACCGTGAGGCCGGCGCCATGAACGCCATCGAGATCCCGGCGCCGGCGATCCTGCGGCAATCCGTGATCCCTGCCGGCATGCCGCAACGGCTGGGGAACGCGAGCAGGATACCGGTGGAGATTGCCGAGGCGCGATCCGACGGCTATCCGGGCGCGCACGAAGTCGCGCACTGCGCGGGTGCCTGCGGACCGGAGAACTGAGCCATGCATGACATCGCGCCCGCCCCCTCCACCGCCGCCCGCCCCGCCGCCATCGCCCTGCAACGGGCCGGCGAGCTCGCCTCGTCCGGCCGTATCGACCAGGCCCTCGACGCCTACCGGCGGCTGCTCGACGAAGATGCCGGCTGCGCCGAGGCCTGGTATCGGAAGGGCCTGCTGCACCGCCAGAACGGCGACACACGCCTGGCCATGGTGGCGCTGAGGCGCTGCGCCGAACTTAAGCCGGACGACCCGTGGCCCCGCTTCCAGCTGGCGCAGATGCTCTGGTCGACCGGCATCGGCCGCCGCTGGGAATCGCTGGGGCTATTCCGGCAAGCCTTCGCACTCGACCCCGGCTGCGCGGAGTTCCGCCTGAACCTGGGTCATGCGCTCCACGCTGTCGGCCAGCTGGCCGATGCCGCGCAGGTACTCTCCGCGCTGCCGCGGACCCTGCCGAGCTGGTGGGCCGCCGCGCGCGACCATGCGCTCCGCGCGTACCACGCCGCCCGTGCCGAAGCCTGCGCGCTGTTGTCCCGGCGGCGCGGCGCGCCGGAGCGCCAGTTGCCGGTTCCGGACCTGCTCAGGCTGGCGGGCCTGCTGGGCTCGCTGGGCCGCTATCGCCCAGCGAATACGCTCGCCCTGGCGATGATGCGCGCGCATCCGCATACCTGGGAGGCGTTCGCCATCCGCGCGGAAGTCCTGGCCAAGCACCATGGCCCGGCGCCCGCGGCGGCTTTCCTCGACACCCTGCGCTGGCTGTTCGGAGGCCACCCGCCGTACGAGACCGCGCTCGCGCGCCTGCGCTACGAAGACGGCGACAGCGATGCGGCCTGGAAGCTGCTGACACCGGCGCTGCGGTCCGCATCGCAGGAGTCCAGGGCGCTGGCCGGATCGGTCCTGCTCGCACTGCGCGAGGGAGACGTCCTGCTGGAGCACTGCCGCCAATGGATCGGCGACGCCCCGCACGATACCGCCCCCTATATGTTCGCGCTGGCGGCGCAGCAGGCGCGCGGCGCCCTGCGCCCCTTCGACGACGGTGCCGCCGCTTCCGCGCCCGCCCCCGGCCCGCACCAGCCGCTCGCCCTGGTGCAGTACTGGGACAGCGCCGATCCGCCCGAGGAGGTCAGGCAGGCGCTGTCGTCCTGGGCGGCGGCCAATCCCCGACTGCGCCACACCGTCTTCTGCGACGCCCGCGCCAGGGACTATCTCCACACCCACTATGGTGCCGACGCGGTGGCAGCCTATGACTGGTGCCATCACCCCGCGATGAAGTCAGACCTGTTCCGCCTGGCCTATCTCGCCCGTGACGGCGGCGTCTATGTCGATGCCGATGAGTTCTGCCGCAGGCCCTTGCTGCCACTGCTGGCCGAGCTCGACACGGTCGAGTTCATCGCCGCGCGCTCCGCCGACGTGGCGCCCTACCTGTACAACGCCTTCCTGCTCGCGCGCCCCGGCAGCGGCATCGTGGCCCACGCGCTCGAGCTGATGCTGGACGGCCTCGCCCGCGCGCGCCACGCCCGCCACCACCCCGACATCTGGCACGCAACCGGTCCCGGCGTGCTGACACGGGCGGTCGCCGGGCTGCTCGTGGCCGACCCTGCCGTATCGGCACGCGTGCTGCTCCTGACCAAGGGGCAGTACGAGAGCTTCTCCGAGGAAAGGGACACCATGGCCTACAAGCAGACCGTCGACGGCAACTGGCGCCTGTCCAGGCGATAGCGCCAGCCGGCACGCGCGCGCAGCCCCGCACCACCAACCGGACTTTCGAGAACATCCATGACCCATCCCAATGCGGCACAGGCCGTCTTCACGGAGATCTACCAGAACAACCACTGGGGCAGCCCCGAGTCCGCCTCCGGCTCCGGTTCCGAGCTGCACCGCACCTTTCACCTGCGCCGGGAATTGCCCTACCTGCTGCGGGAATTCAATATCCGGTCGCTGCTCGACGTCCCCTGCGGCGACTTCAACTGGATGCAACAAGTGGACCTGAGCAGCATCCGCTATATCGGCGCCGACATCGTGCCCGAGATCGTGGAGCGCAATCGAGCGGCCCATGCCGGCGCGCAGGTGCAGTTCGAGCACCTGGACCTGATCACCTCGCCGCTGCCGAAGGTGGACGCGGTCCTGTGCCGCGACGGGCTGGTGCACTTGCCCCATGCCGGCATCGACGCGGCACTGCGCAACATCTGCGCGAGTGGTGCGCTCTACCTGCTGACCACGCATTTCACCTTCCGCATTCCCTCCGCCAACGAGGAAATCGCCCTCGGCCAATGGCGCCGGCTCAACTTCGAGCTGGCGCCCTTCCACTGGCCCGCCCCGACCCGCGCCATCATCGAAGGCTGCGACGAGCACGGCGGCCTGTTCGCGGACAAGAGCCTCGCCATCTGGCCGGTCAACGAGATCCGCAGCCGGCTGCGCTGACGCCGGTGCGGCGCTCCACGCGCCGGTGCCGGCGGCCGGCGCCTCCCTAGCGCCGGAAGAACTGATTGCCGGTATAGACCGGCGAGAACAGCAAGTTGACGATCGACACGAACTTGGTCAGCCCGTTCGCCTCGGCATTGGCGATGTAGACCACGTCCTTGTCGCGCATGGCGAAGCGCTGCGCGAGGAAGTAGTGGGTCGGATTCATCAGGTCGAGGCGGTAGACGACCGGCTGCGCGTCCGGCGTGTCCGGCGCGACGGGCTCCTGTGCCGCCTGTGCCGCCTGCCCCGGCACCTGCCCGCCATCCTGGTAGCGGAAGATGAAGACCGCGCTCGGGTCGGCCTGCAGGTCGCCGGGACCGCCGACCTTGGCCAGCGCTTCCGCCAGGTTCAGCCTGGGGGCGTCGAACGGCACCTGCGAGACCTTGCCGGCCGCGCCCAGCACGGAGTAGCTGCGCGGACGGCGCTCCACCAGCAGGCGGTCCTGCGGGCGCAGCGGCAGGTTGGCGTCGCTCTCCGGCGACAGGTCGCTGAGCGCCAGCTCGCGGGTCTGCTGCCCGCGCGTGAGGCGGGCGCTGACGTCGGTCATCGGATAGACCGCGCCGCCGGCCAGCGCCACCGCATCCAGCAGCCGCTCGCCGGCGGCGGACAGCGGCACGCGGCCCGGCTTCCGGACCTCCCCCATCACCATCACGCTGTTGCTGAGGTTGTCGCGCACGCTGACCACCACCTGCGGGTCCTGTGACTTGCCCTTGAGCCCGGCGCGCACGGCGTCTTCCAGCTCGCGCGGGGTACGCCCGGCGGCGCGCAAGCGGCCCAGGTAAGGCACCGGGATGGTGCCGTCGGCGGCCACCGTCAGCGGCGGCATCGCCTGCCCCGCGGCGGCCGGCAACGGTCCGGCGCCGATGCCGCCGCCCAGCGCGGCAAGGCCGGAGCCCGGGCCGAACAGCGCCGTGCCGACTTCGAAGATGGAGAGGTTCAAGGTATCGCCCGGCCCGATGCGCTCGAGCGAAGCCTCGGCCGCCGGCGGCGGCGCGGACGGCGGCGCGGACGGCCGCGCCTCCAGCGTGGCGACGAGGCCGGCGTCGAGGTCGACGATGCGGAAACCCAGCGCATTGGCGGCACTGTCCTGCGCCGCCAGGATGGCGCGCGCGGTCGGACCGCTGCTGGGCAGGCTGCCGCAGCCAGCCAGCGCCAGCATGGCGGCGAGCGCAAGTGCCCGCGGCGCCGTGGAAGAAGTCGGCAAGGTCATGAGTGTCATGAGTGTCATGAGCAAGAAATCACGCGCTCGTACATGGCATGCAGGCGTGCCTGGTAGCGCTCCGGCGCGAAGTGCAGCGCCTGGCGCGGCCCGGCCTCGGCCAGGCGCGCGCGCAGCGCGCCGTCGCCGTCGAGCCGCCGCAGCGCCGCGGCGATATCGGGCACGCTGTAGGGATTGACCTGCAGCGCGGCATCACCCGCCACTTCAGGCAGCGAGGCCACGTCCGAGGTCAGCACCGGGGTGCCCAGCGACATGGCTTCCAGCACCGGCAGGCCGAAGCCTTCGTAGATCGAGGGAAAGGCCACCGCGCGCGCGCCGCGCACCAGCGCCATCAGCCAGGGACGCGGCAGGTAGTCGTAGCGCCGGATGCGCTCGCTGACTGCGCGCAGCGGTCGCCCGCCATCGCCCTGCAGCAGGCGCGTCTCGGCCTCGCTCTTCCAGGCCCGTGCGCCGACGATGACCAGCGGCGTGGCGATCTCGGCGGCGAGATAAGCCTCGACCAGGCGGCCGACGTTCTTCTTCGGCTCGATCGCGCCGAAGTAAAGGAAGTAGCCGCGCGGCGCCAGTTCGAAGGTGGTGGCCAGGCGCGCGGCAGCCTGCGCGTCGTCCTCGGCGGGTGGAATCACCGCTTGCCAGGTGTTGCTGACGCGCGCCGGGTCGGTATGCGGGAACAATGCCAGCAGGTCGGCGCGGCTCGCCTCGGAGACCGTGCAGAGGTGGTCGGCCTGGCGCAGGCAGGCCTGGATCAGGCGGTAGTGGTAGCGCTTGTTTTCCAGCGAGGTGTAGGGCAGCCGCAAGGGCACCAGGTCATGGATGGTGTACACATTGCGCGCGCCCTCCAGCCACAGCGGCAACGGATAGGTCCAGTGCATGATGGCGGGCGGGTCGGGCACGCGCAGGCGCAGGAAGCGCCCGTGGCGACGGAAATGGCGCGCCGCGGCCTCGAACACATCGGCGCTGGTGAACAGCCGTGCGCAGGGCGGTACGCGTGCGGACAGGCCCTGCGCGATCACGCGGCCGCTCAAGGGCACGCGCACGGCACCACGCCCGAGCAGGTCGCGCAGCGCCAAGACGGCACCGGTGGCACGGCCGGCGGCCCCGCGACGGGTGCGCCGCGGACGGTCGAGGCCATCGAAGAACAGCACTTCGCGCAGCGCGTCGGGCGCGCGCGCCCCGACCGGCACGTCGTAGAAAAGGTCCATGCTGTGCCCCATGGCCTGCAGCGACCAGGCCAGCGTGCGCGCGTAGGTGGCCACGCCGGAGCCATTGGGCAGTGCGAGGTTCAAGCCGTCGATGCCGATGCGCATGCGGAGGTGTCTCCCGTTGACGAAGCGTGGGGTGAATGGATCGGTTGGATCGGTTGGAGCGGGACGATCGGACGGCAATGGCAACCCCGGCGCCCCGCTCAGCCGGCCGCCGGCGCCATGCCGCCAAGCCCGGCGTACAGGCGCACCATGCGCTCCGCGTAACTGCGTGGAGAAAAGGCCGCCACCTGCGCGAAACCGGCGGCGCGCAGGCGGCGGCATAGCACGTCATCGCTGTCGAGCGCACGGATGGCCCGCGCCATCGCATGCGTGTCGCACGGATCGACGTGCAGTGCGCAGCCACCGCCGACCTCGCGCAGCGCCCCGCCGCTGCTGGTCATGACCGGCGTGCCCAGCGCCATGGCCTCGGCCACCGGCAGGCCGAAGCCCTCTGCCAGTGAGGGAAACAGCATGGCGCGCGCGCGCCGGATCAGCGCCAGCAACTCGGCGCGCGGCAGGTGCGGCAACCGCACCACGCCAGGCGAGCGCGCCAGCATCGATTCCACCTGCGGGATGTCGCGCGCCAGCGGCCCCGCCACCACCAGCATGCGCCGGGCCTGGGCGGTACGGTGGGCGGCCACCAGCCGGGTCAGGTTCTTGCGCGGCTCCGGCATGCCGCAGCAGACGAAATAGCCGCCGGGGCGCAGGCCGGCGGGCAGCGCGGGGTCGCGCTGCAGTGGCGCGTGCACGGCCTGCGAGGTGTTGGTGACGAAACCTTTCGCGCAACCGAGCATGTCGAGGATCTCCAGCCGCGAGTGCTCCGACACGGTGACAAGATGGTCGGCCCGCGCGGCGATCAGTTCGAGCAGGCGCCGGTGCCGGTGCGGGTCGATGCCGGTCAGGCGCGGATGCCGCAGCGGAATCAGGTCGTGCACGGTGTACACGTTACGGGCGCCTTCGAGATAGAGCGGCAGCGGATAGGTCCAGTGCATTACCGTCGGCGGCTCGGCGCAGGCCACGCGCAGCAGGCGCCGGTGCAGCGTGAAGTGGGCCTGTGCCTCGCGGAATAGGCGGCCGCCATCATGCAGCGTCGTGGCCGGCGCGCCGTGCTGCGGGTGCGGCAGCAGGCTGCCGGCACGGGCGCCGCATCGCAGCGCGCCCAGCCAGCGCAGCGGCGCCCCCTCGCGCGGCGGGCCGCCGGGGGCGCGATGCGCGCTGCCCCCCGCCAGCCATTGCACCGGGACGCCGGCGTGGGCAAGGCTGTCGCCAAGCGTGCGCGCATAGGTTGCCACGCCGGTGCCGGCGCCCAGACTCCAACTGCGCGCGTCGATGGCGACGTACAGGCCGGCGGGCGGTACCAGCGGCATCAGCGGCGCCAAACCGGGAAACCGCGGGAGCTCCGCGACCTGCGCGGCCGCTCCGTCGCTGGAGCGCGATTGATCGCATCGCATGGCCGTGCTCATAATGCGCCACCGCGCTTACCGCCAGAACTCACCGGACCACGCCAATGATCTCCTTCCAGAACGTCAGCAAAAGCTATCTCGTGAGACATGTTCCAACCACCGTCCTCGACAATGTTTCCTTCGACGTCGCGCGCGGCACCGCGCTCGGCATCTGCGGCGCCAACGGCGCCGGCAAATCCACGCTGATGCGCCTAGCCGCGGGCGTGGAACTGCCCAGCGCAGGACGCGTGCAGCGCAGCTTCTCGGTATCCTGGCCGCTCGGTTACAGCAGCGCCTTCCAGAGCAGCCTGACCGGTGCCGACAACACGCGCTTCATCGCGCGCGTGTACGGCAAGCCGATCGACGACACGCTCGCCTTCGTCAATGATTTCGCTGAACTAGGCCGCTATTTCCGCATGCCCGTGAAATCGTATTCGGCAGGCATGTCTGCGCGGCTTGCCTTCGCCGTCTCGCTGGCGGTCGAGTTCGACTGCTACCTGATCGACGAGATCACCGCCGCCGGCGATGCGCGCTTCCGCCAGCGTTGCCACGACGCGCTGCGCCAGCGCCTGGCGCACAGCGCGCTGATGATGGTCTCGCACGACGCCGGCACGCTGAGCGACTTCTGCAACGCGGGCGCGGTACTGCACGGCGGCACGCTGCGCCTGTGCGGCAGCGTCGCCGACGCGCTAGCGCTGCATCAGGTACTGCAGCAGGACAACCGTGCCCACCACTAGCTCGACACGGCAGAGAGAGTGACGGCTCGCGATGACACACACGGGTCATTGATTGGGCAGATTCCGTCACCAACTCGCCATATGTGCGTAGTTGGTTCCTCCTTCGATCTGTGCCGAGTCGACATCCACGGACAGCCCGGCGCGGTACGCGAACCGTCAAGGCCATCAACGTGGCGAGATCGTGCACCCACAGAGTGGCCACGACACGAGGCGCCGGCCAAAGCCCGATGCCGTCGCTTACGGCCGATGCCGGCACCGGCCGCGTGGCAGCAGTTCGTTCGCGCAGTCCACCGCCCTGCTCTGCGTCGTGCAGTCGGTCCCCGAGAATTCAGCGTCGCCAGGTCCTCGCTCTGCCCGTCCCGCCCGAGCCTAACCAGTCGGGGGCGGATACTTCGTGACGACTGGCCCTGCGCCTTCCCCTCAGTTAGAACTCGTGGACCTCAGCCGCCCCAAAACCATTCCTACCCGGGGGATGGTTCTCTGATATGGTTTGGACCTCTTGCTAAGCAGGACTCTTGGCACTCGTGTCGTCTCGTGCCCCACCGCGGTTATTGAACGCGGTAACTTTGTAGGCCTCCAAGCGGTATGTCTGTCATCAAAATTTGATCCGCCCATCGCAGGCTGAATCGACATAGCGAGGGCCATTTGCCACTGGCGAATGACAAAATTTTTGACGAAATTATCTCGCGCCCTATCCCGCAAAAGATATGACAAGGGCTATGCCGGTACCTCCCGCTACGCGACGGTCATATTGTTGTGAAGGTCAGACGCTGCTATAGCGGTTGTATTGCCGTGCAGCATTGGCGAATCCTTTCCTTCCATGTCGCCTTTGCGAGGCCATGTTCGGACAACCGGGACATCGGTCTCCCCACTCCAGACTAGTCGACCGACTGAATGCGTTGGCGGAAAACAAGGTCCAATAGCCGCGGGTACGGGCGGCGGCCACGAGCCTGCCGCCTGTGAGGGGGATACCCACACGGACCTGTACTGCCGGGGAAACGCTGCTGGCGTTGTGCATGGTGATCGGGCGTTGGCGACTGTTCACCCATTGTCCGATGGCCCCTGCGCCGCGCAACCGAGCCGCACACTTCCAATTGGTTCCTTTCCGAACGGCGCCCTGGTCGGCCATCCCCAGGACTTGTCGGGCGGCGCCTACACTGCCCGGCCCAACAGCCACGCAGCCGCCGGGTCAGCATGTGGCACCCAGGTCTTCGCCCAGCGCTGGTGACGCTTATGCGCCTCGATCTTCGCCGCCTGCTCATCTTCAAGCTGGGGAGCCTCTCGCCGTTTGCCTCGCCGCTGCACTGGCCCGCCCGCCCGCGCCCCCTTGCCACGCTTCACGTTGGGTAGATCGCCGACCGCGAACTTTTCAGTCAGCGTCGTGCCCCTCTCTTCCAAGCCACAGACGTGGACTAGCTTGCTTCGGTGCATGCCAGAGACGACCGCGTTCAGCGAAGACTGACCGATGCCGGTCCGATGCGCCAGCTCCTTGCGGGTGATGCCATCTGGCCCTGCACTGCGGATGGTATCCAGAACCTGCGCATGCATCGCCTCACGGCGCTCTTTGTGAGCCTGCTGGCGCGCATTGAGTGCTTCCACGTACATCGCCCCCTCTCCTTCGTCGTGCCGACTATCTCAGTTGGATGAACGGAGTCCCAGCTTGGCCAGAGTACTGCGGCAGCTGTCCGTTCCACTTGCCTCACTGCTCGCCCCCGAACAAGCTGCCCTGTCGAACATCGGTGGCGGACTCACTCGCCTTCTGCGCGCCACGTCGCTTCTTTTCTGGCCATGCGTCGTCGGACCAGAAGAAGTCCCGTTGGGGCTCCACCGCGGCCTGCAAACGTTCAATGACCAGCCAGCGCCGATCCACTGTAGGGCCACTGCCATCCGACGGCGCGAGGGTCGGCGCCACGAAGCGCTGGATTAGCATCGGCAGTGCCGACCCGCCGGCGATGCTCGCGCCGACCAGGTGACCATGCTCCACAAGCGCAGGGTGGGCCATCAACGCGGCCGCGACCGCTCGGATCCCCTCCACGATGGCCCGCTCTCCTTGATTGAGCTGAGAGTCCTCCTTGGAGCAAAGCGCGAGCGCGGCTGCGCGCCGCGGGTCGGTCTGCCCGGGCAGAGTCGCCGCTTGCGCAGGCGGCTTGCCCTTCTTCGGCGACGACTTGGATGGAGCCGCCCGCTTGCGCGGCACCTTGGTGGTCGGGTCGATCGGTGCGATGTTGGTCATTCAGAGTTCACGACGGGATAGGCATAGCGACAGCGCTGAGCGGTTCACGCCCGGGATGCCATTCGACAAACGGGATGCCGTTGGCGACTAAGTACTTTCGCTTCTGCTGCTTTCTCTGATCGTAATCGACAGATCCTTCAATGCCATAAACCTCCACCACGGTGCGCGGCGACGTGTCCAGCAGCACTGCGTCGGGATGGATGGGGGCTGCGCCAACGTGCCGCAGCGGCTTCTCGAACACTCGCCCTTCGCGGACCAGGCGCTGCACGAGGGAGACTTCGAACCTTGAGTCACACGGCAGAAACTCAGCACTGGTCAGCATCCCTGCCATATCCACGACCTTCCAGTAGCCTCGACCGCTAGGAGCCACTGCCAACACCGCGACGCACCGGCTCGCTCCCTCGCCCACGGCCTGAACGGCCGGGCCGAACGATCGCTGGAACCGATCCAGTTCCTTGGCGCCGAGGAAATACCGGCGGCGGCTCTGCCGGAGCACCGCGGCCGCCCCATACTGCGTCCGATCGAGCGACTGCAACTCGCCGATCAAAATTCCCCGAGAGGGTCCGCCTGTCGTTCCAATCCCGGCTAGAAAGCCGTCCAACGCGGCGACGATCTCGTCTGAATGCTGCGGCTCCCACCGCCGCATGACATGCACGACCGCCGACATCGACTGCCCGTTCACCGTGCCGCCGTCCAACACAGCGATCAGCCGGCTCCAGCAGGTATTCCAGGACCGATGACCGTTGCCTGGCCATCGGTGCAATGCCGCCGCTTCCCACACGAACTCCAGGAACGCCAGCAAGCTCGCGGAACTGCGGGACGTGCCTCCAGACGCGGATCCCGGCTGTCTCGCCACGGACACCGGCTCGCTTCGTCCCGAAACGGCCAGCGGCACTTCAAGGCGAACGTCGAGCGCGCCATCTTTCACTTGAAATGGCCCCGCCTGGTCGGCCGACTTCGACCTTTCCCCCCATTCGCGACCGAACGGACAGCCCGTGGCATGAAGATCGGCCTGCTCAGGCCACCTGGCGAGCAAGAACGCCGCCCCATGCCGGCGGATCTGCAGCTTCGGCCTCGGCAGACTGTCCACGCATGCGCACTCGGCATATCCCTCGGCCCGGCGCGCGGCGTCGAGCATCTCTGCGATCGCACGGGCTCCCTCCTGCACCTCGTGCAGCGCCACCCGCTTACCGAGCACCCAGACCTCATGAGACGTCGTTTTTGCCACGGTGACCTCCGGCTTGGCGGCTACCCCAACAGGGGAAGACTTGGATCCCAAACAACATGGCGCACGCCCAGCAGGCGCATCAGACCTACCCCCCTTGTCCTACTGGAATCGTGATGCAGGGTGGTCCCGTCTTGGATGTAGACGGCCGTGACCGGCACGGTGTCCTGGAGAACCACGTCGGGAACGACGTCGTCCGCCACAGGCTCGCCGGCACCCGGGCAAGCGAAGGTGCGGCGCGATTTCACCAACATGGCTAAGAGCTGGCCCTGCGCGTCCGTCCAGCAGGGCAGGTATTCCTGGGTCGCCGGTAGGATTGCTGCGTCCACGACTTCCGGGTAACCGTCCCTACCCCGACCGAGGCGAACCAACGCGATCGCACAACCGTCGTCGCGCTCACTCAGTTCGATGGCTTCCGCGTACCGCGCCCGGATACGTTGGGCGACCTGGCTCTTCACCTTGAACCGCCTCAGTGTGTTGTCGAGCGACATCCACGCACCGCGCTCCTCCACCTCGATTCGCTTGAGCGGACTCAGGATGACCGCTGACCTCGGCTGCCGCGCGGACAAGCCGAAGCTCCGGAATAGCGCCTCGAGCTCGGCATCCATCGTTTCCCGAAGTGCCCGGTGGTACTGCCGCAGGACTAGGAGTGGGAAGGGGAACGCTGTGGCGCCACCCAATCTCTCCAAGGCGCCCAGCACCTCCGTGCGGCATGCCGCCCAGTTCCGGCCCGAACCGCCATCCCATCGGTTCAGGCCGGCTTCAGTCCAAACCGCCCAGAGAAGCGGCTGCAGGTCCGGTCCGCTATCGTCAGCCACCGGGGCCGCACCATCGACACCAGCCGCCGCCACTCCGGGCGGTGGCAGGACGAACCCGCCAGCCCTCTCCCGCCTGTCCACGTCGGGCGACGCGTCCAATCGAAAGCGACAGCCGGCCGCGTGCAGACTTGCATCGCCTGGACAGCTCCTCACCCATACCGAGTCCGCGTGCATGGCCACACGGAGGCGCGGGAGCACCGGCCCGAGCACACAAGCACAGTATGGGGCTCCATCGCGTCGCAAGGCGCGTCGAAGCGACTTGTCTTCGAGCAAGTCCCCAAGAGCCATCCAGCGTCCTTGGAACACTACTTTCGTCCCCGCTTCTGCTTCACCGATCCGCATCGTCTTCGATTCCTAGCCGTAGCGTGGCCGGTAAGGAACACCGGCATTGAAGCGGCTCTGCCAGTGGGTGAGGTACTTCGCCGCGATGTCCGGGCGATCCCACAAGACCAGCACGTTCTCGCTATTGCGGCGCGCCGCAGCGTCGCTGTAGTTGAAGCTCCCCGTCTCGACGGCGCGCTCATCCACCACGATGAACTTGTCGTGATGGATGGGGTAGGTCGAGATCGTACGGACCGGGATACCCGCCGCCACCAGGGCGCCTAAGGCAGCCGCCGCCTTGCCACTCCGGTCCTCACTTACGTTGTTCTTCTCGTCGACCACGACCTGCACATCGACGCCGCGTCTCTTTGCGTCGAGCAGCGCCTTCGTCACCGCCGCCGACGTGAAGCTGTACGCGGAAAGGCGGATCGAGCGTTGAGCTGTACCGATCACACGCAGCACCAGGTCTAGCGCATTTGCGTCAGGCGAGAAGGCTGCATCGACCGATGCCGTAGCCGCCTGCGCGCGCTGTGCCCCGGCGATCACGGCGGTCGGCCAGTTGGAGCCGTGCAGAACTCCCTGCGGATGCGCGAGCGTCGGAATGGCGCCGAGCGAGATGGCTGCGGCGACGGCCGCCAGCAGCTTGTTGGAAAGTGGCATAGCGAGAGGTCTCCGGAAAGAGGGCATTACCTGCGCCCGCTGTACGAGCCAGGGCGGGACGAAACTGGAGGAGCCGCTGGCCGGGGAGGCGGCGCCGCCGGGCGCGCAGGAGTAAAGCCGGCGCCATAGGTCACTCGGGGTTCTGGCGCCCGGGGAGGGGCACCATAGCCCGGGCGCTTCTGTTCCTCGGCTTGGGTGGCCGGAGCCGGCGGCCGGGCTACCGGCGGCACCACGATGCCCGCAGGCCGCGCCGGAACCGCCACCGGCGCCTCTCGGACAATGTCGTGGCGCTCCACCACCCGCCCCCCCGCGTCGGTGGATCGGCGACCGGCGATCGCGGATCCCACCATGTATCCGACCGCGCCTGCCGCGAGGATCTCGCCCGTGTTGCTGCTTGGCGCCTGGTTGTTGATGATCACTGGCGGAGCCGCTGCACTACCGGCCGGCGCGGCTGGTGGTGCCGAGTCCGGCGCGGGCTCTGCGGGAACCTGCTGGGCTGCGGACTGAACGGTTGGCGCTGCGGGCGTCTGCGAACTCTGTCCAGGCCTGTCACATGCGGCCACGATCGCTACCAGAGGCACCACGAAAGCAAGATATTGCCTTTGCATAGGGTCAAGTACTATCGAAGGAAAGTTCCGAGCTCGGCGATGCCGTGAGCCGATGCCGCCCACGTCGCTACTGCACAAACCACCACGCCGATCAGGACCGCCAGACGAGTGGTCTGAACGGCCTTGCGCTGAGCGATCGTCAGAATGTCTCGAGACAACGTCTTCTCCAAATCGAGGGGACGTGTCCATCTTCACTGCGCCGCGGCGGGCCGCAACCTCGCCCGAATCCGTTGCTGCCCCGAAGGCCAGTTGAATCCGAGGCCACCAGTGCTTCCCTCGGGCGAATACGCGACTTTGGCCGGCGCCATCGATGTGCACAGTAACGATGCTCTCGGCCGCTGCGGCCAACCATTTCGCACCTGGCCGATGCGGGAGCGCCTTGCCCGCAAAGGCGATTGCACCCTCGGGGAACACCATCGCGTTCCCACCGAGCTGCAGCTGACGCCGCAGCGCCCGCAGACCGAAGGGCGCTCCTGCATCGAGCGGCAGCACCTGGCCAAATCCGAGGCGAGCGAGCAACGCCATGCCGGCGGCCGCGCCGCGCGAGCGTCGGGAGTAGTCGGTATCGACTGCGAACATCAATGGCGCCGGGCTCGCCAGCGCGATCAATACGCCATCCAGAAGGCTGACATGGTTCGCAATGACCAGCGCCCCACCGCGACACAGTGCATCGCGCGCTTGGGGGTCGATGCGCGCTTGCGTCCGCAACATCGCCAGGGCCAGGCTGGAAAGGGCCCTCCGCGCGCACCTTGCAACAGTCAGTTGTGGCATGGCAGGTCATACCCCCCGGACTGCAATGCCCACCCCTCGAAGCGCTGCTCATTGGCAACCAGCCGCCCCCGTAAGATCGCCAGTGCAGGCGCGAAGGCTGCGGGCTCTGTCTTCCGGACTAGCTTGTCCCAGTGCGCTGCGATCCCCGGAGCTGCCCAGGCGTCCTCCAGAGCGTTCAGGGAGACTGCCCCGAACCTCCCCTCCCGGCGCATGGTGGCCTCGTTTTCCCTGGCCATCCGCTGCAAGGACAGTATCAACTCCACCACCTGCCGCCGAGCCTTCTTCGACGCCACAAGGTCAACTACGGCCTGGATTGGGTCGCCGCCTCGCGCAATCGGCACGTTCATCTGCGCGTGTACAAGCAGAATCTGGAACGCGGTATAGGGCGAGTGGAGCAACGTCCGAGGAGTGGGCGCAACCACCATTGGCAGCCTGCCCGAGACCTGCGGCGCGATCGTCGGGTCCGACCATGCCATGAGGCAAATCGCGCGCCTCCACTCCTCACGTCCAAGCGCAGGGTCCAACTCCCAACTCGACTCGCCGGCCAAGATGCGCACCACCTTCTCGACCGTTAGGGTCCCCTTGGCCTCGTTCGCTCGCCTGGAAATCACGGCGAGGTTACCGGGTGCATAGCCTGCCCCGTTGTAGATCCGGTCGACGGACCAGCTATCCATGCTTCCGGTGCCGTGCTCTAGCTTCACGCGGGTGATCGGGCAGTACACAACGTCGATCGTACGCAAGTAGCCTGGCGTCACCCGATCATCGAAATGGCGCAGCCGGCGCCATGCATTCACACGCAGCTGCAGCCACTTCCGGGTGAACCGGTCGCTCCGCCCATGCGAACGGCCGTGACGTTCGACACCGTATCGGTACCCTTGGAACAGGGCAGCCGGCAGCTCAGATTCCTCGTCGCGGATGTGCGAGGGAAGCTCAAGGCCGTTGGCCGCATAGTCGAAGCCGATGTCGAAGCCGAGCTTGGGATCAAGCCACTCCGTCCTGATGCATGAGCATTGCACGATGGGTCTCGTAAGAGTTCTTTTCCCCATCTTGCGTTAGCCACCGTCTGTCGCAACTCCCGATTCGCCGGCGATTTCTCACAGCATTCACCCGGAATCCCGGGCAAGGGAGGGCGAGGATTGGGTTCGCACTGCACACGGACCACCACGATGCTAGAAAGCCCACTCGGCGACCTCATCGCGCCCAGCCGCCGGCGCTTCCTTCAGCTCGGCGCATCGGTGTTAGCTGGAGCCGCCCTACCCGTCGCTGCCTGGAGCGCTGACTTTTGGTCGCAGCCCCGCGAGATCTGGCTGACCCGCCCGGCCACCGGTGAGACCGTGAAGACGGTCTACTGGGCAAACGGCGAACTCGTCGCCCCCAACTACATAGCGCTTTGCAGGCTATTGCGCGACACACATCTCAACATCGCGGTCCAAATGGACCCAGTCACGCTCGATATCCTCCGCGGCGTCTATGGCTGGCTGCGCTACTTTGGAATCGACCGGCCCCTCGTAGTTCTATCCGGCTACCGCCACCCGAGAACGAACGCCAACATCGAGGGCGCAGCCTTGAGGAGCCTGCATATGCTTGGCCAAGCCGTCGATATCGCGATAGAGGGGGTATCCAGTACCCAGGTCGGGCGGCTCGGACAATACCTGTCGGCGGGAGGAGTCGGCTTCTATCCCACCCGCAACTTCACGCACCTTGACCGCGGTAGGCTTCGCTCCTGGACCGGCTAATTTCGGCCAATTCCTGCCCACCACTTGCAATAAATCTATCGATTTCTCGTTTCGTGTCAGCCACTTAGCGAAAGCGTAAGCGCGACACCTGTCGCACCGACAGTTGGATCGCTAGGCAACGCGCCACGAAACCTATCCACATTTGCCTCTAGCGTTTCGGCCGAACGTGCGCCAGAATGAAGGCTCGCCTTGCTGTTCGAGGCATGAGAGTTTTATATGCATCAGCCCGGCGATTTCGGATTGAATTTCACTCCGAAGGCGCTGAGCGCCTGTCTCCATTACCAACGCCGCCCAGCGGCAATGTCTGGAGATAATGATGCCCGCAATTGACAAGGTTGAACGTGAAGCCGTCGTCGCCGCTCTGAAAGGCAACACGTCCCGTCGCAAGCTTCGTACTCAAGGCACTGCTTTCGAGCGTTGGCCGGTGTTCGAACCCGCGTTCTGGGGCAGCCTGACGGAAGCCGCACAACGGCCCGCCGAGGCGGATCACGTGAAGAACCTCATCAACAAGATGTACAGTGCCGGCGCCGACTCATCGCCGTCGGTTCTCCGCAACCTCGAATCGCTGTACAACGCAGCCTCCGCGACCTCGCGTCGCGGCAAGGTCATGCACTGACGCCATCACCACAACACGAAGTCCCGAAAGGGACTTCCAGAGCCAACGGTTCTGGAAGTCCCTTTTTCTTTTCGGGCTTCGTAAGCATCTCCTTGATGCTTGAAGTCCGAGTGTCCTCGCTTTTCAACACCGCGCATGCGGGAGGACACAAGGATGCTCAACCACAACCCGGCCCTCTGCGGTCCGCTCTCAATCAAGCTTCTTCCAGTCGAAACGTCGCCCGCCGGCTGGGCCCTTCATCTGAAGCACGCCGGATGCAAGGTAATCAGCCGGGCTGAGTCCTTCGGCCGTATCGCATGGCTCATCGAGCGGGCAGGCGCGCTCATTGAGGTCCGGCAGGACCAGACCCGCGTGCTCACGACAAGCTGGGCGGAGCCCTCTCCCGACCAGCGCGACCTCGTCACCACCCTGCTCGAATCAGGCCTCGCTCGGCCGGCGAAACCCACCGGCGGCGGCCTTTGCAGGCTGGACGTGTCCCGCTTTGATCCGCGCACCCAAGAGCACGTCGAGGACGGCCCCGTCCTTGCCCTTCGGGACCTCGATCGCCTTGAGGCGACGAAGTTGGCAACGCATTGGGCGAAGCGCCGCTACTACGCGAGCGTCTACCTAGAGGAAACCGGCGAATGCATCGCTGAGTTTCCGCCTGCTGCGTAGACCACGGCCCGTGCTGAGGCTGCGTCAACCCTGGCTTGGGACTCTCCAAGCTCCCGCGCCCCAGCGCGAGTACACGCACCCCGGATGGGACCCTTCCATCCTTTGCGGCTCACGCTCACCACTTTCAATCGGAGCAAGCCCCGTCAACTACCCCGCCTTGAAGGGCGGAGCTTGCACAAAGCTCAGGTTGACCAGACCAAGGGGCAACCAACCCGCTACGTTGTACGCAGTGCCCAAGACCGACCCTGCCGTGCTTCCTCAGCGGCAGGCTCTCGAAGCCTCGGTTGCAGACAAGCGACAGGGTAAGCACGAAACGGATCGAGGCAGACGGCCGGCGTACAACATGGTCGAGGGGAGCGGGTCCGACGGACCCTGTCACCAGGCCCGTAAGGGCAATGTCGAGTAGGAGATACAGCATGGTGGTATTGGTCTTAGACAAGCAGGGCAGACCATTGATGCCCTGCAGCGAGAAGCGAGCGCGGCTGCTTCTGGCCCGTGGCCGGGCGCGCGTGCACCGGGTCGTGCCATTCGTGATCCGGATCGTCGACCGGCGCCAGGCCGATAGCCGGCTCCAGGCGCTACGCGTGAAACTCGACCCTGGCAGCAAGGTAACCGGCATCGCGCTGGTGCGCGATCTCCCGTCCGGTGTCGGTGAGGCGGGCGACTGCGCGCCAGGCGCGGCGGTGTTGAGCCTAATTGAGCTGGTGCACCGGGGCCGCCGCATTTCCGAGGCACTCACGGCCCGCCGCGCGTTCCGCCGGCGCCGGCGCGGCGCCAACCTGCGATACCGCGCGCCGCGCTCCCAGAACCGGACCCGCGCCGCGCGGTGGCTGCCACCGAGCCTGCAGCATCGCGTTGATACGACGCTAACGTGGGTGGCGCGGCTGCGTCGCTGGGCACCGGTCTCGGCGCTAAGTTGCGAGCTGGTCCGGTTTGATCCGCAGGCACTTGAGCAGCCGGAGATCGCCGGGGTCGAGTATCAGCAGGGCACGCTCTTCGGGTACGAGCTACGCGAGTACCTGCTGGTAAAGTGGGGCCGACGCTGTGCCTACTGTGACCAGGAGAATCTGCCGCTGCAGGTCGAGCATATCCAGGCTCGCGCGAAGGGTGGCAGCGACAGGGTGGCCAATCTGACGCTGGCCTGCGGTCCGTGCAACCAAGCCAAGGGGGCACAGCCGATCGGCCGCTTTCTGGCCCGGCAGCCGGCGCGCCTGGCCAGGATCCTCGCCCAGGCCAAGCGTCCGCTCAAGGATGCCGCCGCCGTCAATGCGACACGCTGGGCACTGGTGGACGCTCTGACGGGCACCGGTCTACCCGTAGAACTCAGCAGTGGCGGCCGCACGAAGTTCAATCGGACGCGCCTGGGCATCCCGAAGACGCACGCCCTTGATGCGGTGTGCGTCGGTCAGATGAGCCACGCGCAGGCGTGGCACCGTCCAACCTTGACGATCACGTGCACCGGGCGTGGCTGCTACCAACGGACCCGACTGGATCGCTACGGCTTTCCCAGGGGCTACCTGATGCGTGGCAAGAGCGTGTACGGGTTCCGCACTGGCGATACGGTGTGGGCCAAGATTCCCACAGGTAAGAAGGCCGGCGAGTATGTTGGGCGGGTGGCAGTGCGCGCGTCCGGCAGCTTCAACATTCGGGCCCAGTCAGGTCTGGTGCAAGGAATCGGCCATCGCCATTGTCGGCTCGTGCAACGAGCGGACGGCTATGGCTACCAATTTCAACCGACGGATAGCATAACGCAAGAAGGAGCGGGTTCAGGGCGTGCTTCGCACGCCGCGCTATCCCTCGCCGGCCGGAAGGCCAGGGTCTCCCGCCCAGCATGATGAACGACTGGTACGCGCGCCTGCGCGCCTCAAAACAAAGGGTCGACCGCCGACCGGCCGGGCTCCCGCGCCGGCCTCGCACGAGCGCGATGCTAGTCGGACCCGATTCGGCCTACCTACCGGCGCCCAACGCCTTGCGGTAGACAGCCACCATCTCGGGCGGCAATTTTCGACGGATCAGGCTTGCCTGGCCCGCGAAGAGCTGCTTAAGCAGATTGTGTAGCGCCAACTCGAGTGCTTCGGACTTCGTGACACTGAGATGCGATGCCATCTCCGCCAGCAGGTCCGCGGTGTCGGCCCGCAAGTGGAGCCTCGTCCGGACCGTGTCTTCATCATCGTTCGGCTTGAACAACTTCGCGATGCGCCGCGCCTCGGTACGCCCAATGCTGATACCGAGCCGCCCCGGCGCCTCAGCAAGTAGCTTTGCGGCACTCGGCCTCACGAGCCCTCGGACCAACCGTTCCACCTGCTCCTGATTCAATGTCACCGACGGTCGCCCCCTGCGGGACTTCTTCACTGCTGCATAGTCTGCCATCTTGCTATCTACCAATTCTTTCAACGTTGACCGCCCCCAAAAATGGGTGATGCGGTGCAAGGAAGACTACATGCCCCCTCGTTGGTAGGGGTCGAAGGACCGCATGCATCCCAGAACCGCGCCATCGCCTTCATAGGTTCGCACGGACCCTCTTGCGCGCAACTTGCGAATTGGTGCAGAATTTTGGGCAGCTACTCCTTTTCTACTCGCCGCCTGAGCGGCATGAACGGAAAGGGGGGGACATGGTAGTCGCAGCAGTAGGCAGGGATGTCATCCGGTTGCTTGAGTCGATCCGACCCGAGCTTCAGTGCGAGGATCCCGCGCATACTGCGCGGATCATCTCGCCCGCTTCCCGGACCCAAGATCCGCTTGGCCTCATCCATCCTGTCGGTGCGCTGCAGCGCCAGGACCTGATCCAAGCGCTGCAAGTTCTAGAGCATCGCAATTTCATTGCGCAGGTATTCCGGCGCAGTGCGGATCGCTTCGCTAACAGCGAGGCTCGCATCCACCAATTCCACCGTGCTTCCGCCGATTCCTTCGTTCTTTACGGGACGTTGATCATCGACGGCACGAATCAACTAGTCGACTACTGCGTGCAGTCCGGCAAACGCCTGGACTGCAGCAGGCGCATCATGCGTGCAGCCATCGCATCGATCTGCGTCGACGCCATCCACTGAAACAGGAGTACTCATGTACGCTCTTCCCTACCCCACCGGGGGCGGGAGGCTGGCGCCCGTGTGCCATGACGATGTGCCTCCCATCGAGGCCTACGTCGACGCATACACGGAGCTGGAGCCAACCGTCACCGATGACATCGAACTTCCCGCGACCGAAGCCTCGCTCCAACCGCAACCCATCGTGCCCGTGACGACCACGCTGATCATCGCAGGCATCCGCACTCTCCACTCCGAAGTCACCCTCCACCAGGCCGACGACACGTACTTCCTCAAGAAGCGGTTGTGCCAACCCTACGGCAAAGCGGAGCAAGAGCCGATGGCGAGCCGTGACGCCGGCATTGCCGCGCTCGCGCAAGCTGCCAAGGCAGCAGGCCTTGAAGGCCGCTATGCCAGCCGCTGCGGCGTTCGTTTCGGCTTCTGACCCCCACCTCCACCCCAGCCCCTCCGGGGCTTCCTTGTGCGCCTGGCCAGGTCCACAGGGAAGGCTCGATGTCTCCTGACTTTTCGCTGCGGCGCGTCGCCGCATTGTCTTAATTGCCAATCAGGAGAACCTTCATGGCACACGAACTCGAAATTTTCGCCAACGGCCGCGCATCCATGGCATTTGTGGGCGAGACACCCTGGCATGGTCTGGGTCAGCAACTCTCCGCCAACGCGCCGATCGAAGTGTGGCGCCGCGAGGCCCACCTCGATTGGGATATCCACCGCAGCCCCGTGCAGTACAAGAACGGCACACTCCATGAGTTCCCGGAGCAGCATGTCCTGTACCGCAGCGACACCAATGCGCCCCTCGCGGTGGTCTCGAAACGCTACAAGGAAGTGCAGCCTGGGGAGGTGCTGGAGTTCTTCCGCGACTTGATCGACGGGTCGGGCTTCAGCATCGAGACCGCTGGCACCCTCAAGGGCGGCCGCCGCATCTGGGCGCTCGCGCGCACGGGCTACGAGGCCGAAGTGGTCGCACGCGACTCGGTCAAGAGCTACCTGCTCCTGGCCACTTCTTGCGACGGAACCATCGCCACCACCGCGCAGTTCACCTCGGTGCGCGTCGTCTGCAACAACACGTTGCAGATGAGCCTGAATCGTGCGAGCGGCGACCAGTCGGCCGACACCGTCGTCCGCGTGCGCCACAACACCGAGTTCGACCCGAACGTCGTCAAGGAGCAGCTGGGCCTCATCGGAAAGCAGGTCTTCGACGAGTTCATGGGCCGCATGCAGGCCCTCTCGCAGACGCCGTTCTCGGTAGCGGACGCCGATGCGGTCTTGCGCACGCTGTTTAGCAAGACCACGCACGACGATGTGACCGAGTCGAAGGGCTACAAATCGGTGATGAACCTCTTCAACGGTGCCGGCCGCGGGGCCACCCTGGACGGTGTGGAAGGCACGGCATGGGGGCTGCTGAACGCAGTCACCGAGTACTACGACTATCACACCCGTAGCCGCTCGGCAGCCAACCGCCTCGACTCTGCGTGGTTTGGTCAGGGCGCGGCACAGAAAGCCGTCGCGCTGCAGGTGATCGAAGCCGCCTGCTAAAGGCTCCGGCGCACCGCTCCTTCGGGGCGGTGTCCGGTTTTCCCCATTTCCCAATCTATCCAGCCATGAGCCAGCACAGCTTTCGCACCACCTCCAACGACCGCCCCGTCAACGTTGTTCTCGGCTGGGACCGTCCACTGGGCTACTTCTTCCTCTGGGTCGCAGACCTTTCTCCCCGCAGCGCGCAGGAGTTCCTCTATCACAACCTGGATGACCCCGGCTCGTCGGATGCCGACCTCGACTACTATCGCGCCCGCCTGAACGCCCTCGGGATCCAGGTTCCGGAGACGATGTTCCAGGAAGTCATGTCGGACTGCGTCCACAACACCGGAAACCGTAGCGTCAGCTATCTCGCTGACGGCACGTTCACCGGCTGACGACTCCGCGGCGCATCTCTTGGGGGTGCGCCGCGATTGTCGCCCCGAAGCGCCCCAGGCGCCTTTGCCCTGCCCGCGCGGCAGCGCAAAGATGCGTGAGCATCGTCGGCTTTTCCCATGCCGCCTACGCGGCACCTTCAACCCAAGAGGGGACCTGTCCCCTCACGGGGCGGTTCCCTCTCGATGGAGAATCGCATATGGAAGCCACTGCAATCGAAACAACGACTCTCACCGAGCAACCCAAGCTCGCTTTGCGCTTCATTCGCCGCAGCCAATTCAATCCCCGCCGCTACTTCGATCCGAAGAAGATGGCGGAACTGAAGGCCGGTATCGAAGCCGCCGGCGGCGTCTTCCAGCCGATCGTCGTCCGCCCTTTGCCGGAGGAACCTGGCTACTACGAGATCGTCGCCGGCGAACGCCGGTACCGCGCGTCGTTGGAGCTGTATGGGGACGGCTACGAAATCCCCGTGGTCATCAAGATCCTCAGCGAGGAAGAAGCTGAAGCGATCGCGCTGATCGAGAACACGGCCCGCGACGACTGCGCCCCCTCGGAAGAGGCGGTTTCGGCGGCCCGCGCCGTGGGCCGCTGCAAGGGGGACCGCGACGAAGCAGCGCTGATGCTCGGTTGGGAACGCAAGTTCCTCGACAGCCGCCTGGCGCTCATGAACTGCAGCAGCGACGTCCTCCAAGCTCTCGACGAACGCAAGATCAAGCTCGGCCACGGTGAACTGCTGGCGGCCCTGCCGAAGGAGTCGCAGGACCGACTCCTGCCGGTGATCATCAAGGAGAACAAGACGGTCGCCGAACTGAAGGCGACCATCGAGCGCATCGCCCTCAAACTCGATACTGCGATCTTCGACAAGACCGATTGCGCTGCGTGCCCGCACAATTCGGCCTTGCAGTCGGAACTGTTCGCCGAGGCCATTGGAACCGGCAACTGCACCAACCGGCCTTGCTTCGAGAAAAAGAGTGAGGCAAAGCTCGATGCCATCGCGGCGGGCCTGAAGGACGAGTACCCGACGGTGCGCATTGTTCGCCCCGGCGAAAACTTCACCCGCATTCAGTTGCAGGTGGACGGGCCAATGGGTGTGGGCGAGGAGCAAGCGAAAGCGTGCCACGCGTGCCAGAACTACGGTGCCGCCGTCAGCGGCCTACCGGACTCGCTCGGCAAGACCTATCGCGGGCAGTGCTTCGACACCGGTTGCAATAGCAAGAAGATCGCCGCGCGCAAGTCTTCCACGACCATCCAAGCGGCCGCGTCGACGAGCGCAACGAGCAAGAAGACGCCGGCGCGACCCGGCACCGCCGGCGGCAGCAACAAGGCTGGCGCTTCCGAAGCTCCGGTGACCGAGGTGTCCGAAACCGAAAAGGTCAAAGCCTTCCGGGTGGCACTATGGCGTGTCGCCCTCCGCAAGGAGATCGCCCGCGATCCGGCCGCTGCTACCCATTATCTGCTCGCCATTGCGCTCGCTGGCCTGGCCCGCAAGATCGACGGCTCGTCGGTCAAGAAGCTGCACGACCGGCTGGTGCCGAACACGCAGTGCCAGGTGCTGTCGATCGACGACGCTCTTGCCTGCGCGGCGAACCTCAGTGACGCAGATCGCAGCAAGATGACGACGCTACTCACTGTGGCGGCCATCGAAGGCGTCGACGTGCCGGACCTCGTCGCGCTCTGCAAGGATCGCAAGCTTGACTTGCGCCAGCACTGGAAGCTCGACAAAGCCTTCCTTGAACTGCTGACGAAGTCGGAGATGAAGGTCGTCGCTGACGAGTTGGGCCTGCTGGCCGCCCTCGGCAAGGACGCCACTAAGACCTTCAACAAGTCCAAGCCCGAGTTGATCGAAGCGCTGCTTGCCGTGCCCGGCTTCGACTACACCGGAAAAATCCCTCGCGTATTGCTGTTCTAAGCCCGCCTCCTCCATTCCTAGGATCCCATCCATGCCATTCTTCCAAGACCTCTTGCCGCTGCTGCAAGGCTGCGAAAAGCTCAACCTCTCACTGACCCTCAAAGGGGACAGCCTCACCATTCTCGTCGGCCCACAGCCGAAGAAAGGTTCCGATGCCGCGCTCCTAACGCCGTTGGTGCTCACCGCAACCGCCGCGCAGCTCGACGAAGGCTTCGCCGGCGCGCTCGCCGCGTACAGCGATGAACGCAAGTCGCTGGCCGAACAGGTCGAAGCAACGAACGCTGTGATCGCCTCCGCGCGCAATGCGCAGACCGACAAGGCAGCTAAGGCAATCTCCCAAGCCAATCGCGGCAAGGGCAAGACGCCGGCGCCCGCCGACCCCGAGGACGCGGACGACGACGATGACACCCAGACCGACTCGGCGAGCCAGACCAGCGCGCCTGCAGCGGCGCCGGCGGCGTCGGAGCCTCCCGGCACCGATCTGTCGAGCCTGATCTAACGGGAGACCCGCATGAGCATTCAAGTTGCACGCCTGGTGCGCGAGTTCCTCTACAACGGCATGCAGTTCGCCGACCCCGGCCCGGCATTCAGCCCGGATGACGTCAGGGATCTCTACTCCGCCCAGTATCCGGAGCTCACCACCGCCGCGGTGGATGGGCCTACGGTGAATGGCGACATCGCGTCCTACACGTTCCAGCGTGCAGCTGGCGCGAAAGGCTAGCCATGCGCCACCGCGATCTGATGCGAGCACTCTCCACTGCGGAGACTGCTCCCGCCAAGACGAACCCGCCCGAAAGGGCGGTTTTTTTTCAATCCCAGGAGATGAAAGAATGCTGCGCGACGCTACATCGACTGCTGCAGCGCTCGCGGGATACCCACCCCTCGATGCGCCATACAGCTACGCTCCCCCTGCCCGACGTCGACCTGCCTCTGATTTTCTGACGCTGCCAGGCATCGCAGACACAGTCCCCGCCGTTGGACGGATCCAGTTTCACACCCCGGAAGCAGTCCGCTCCCTCATCCGCCAGCAGTTTGAGCACCGTCGCCTTGCCGCCAAAGACGTTCGTTCCACGGGCGATGCGGCAGAGATGTTCGGCCAGGCGTTCTTTGCCTGGGCTCGCCGGCACCTGGGCGCCCTACGCCGGCTCAGTCTCCAAATCCACGTCATGGATGCGGACTCGGTACGAAACGCCATCCAGCACCAATACGACCACGACGACTTCAAAGGCGAGTCGCCTCTGTACTTGGCACTCGGCAGCGAGGGCGAGCCAATCTACAACCTGAAGCCGGCCGCGGATCGCCTGCGCCGCGCCCATCCGCTGCTGCTCGGCACCGCCCTCCACCTCGTGGAGGCGGCCTCGTTCCGCACGGTCTGGATCCGGACGCCTCATGAACTGCTTTCCCATTTTGCCGCTTGGTATTGGGACGGCGATGAATCGACCACTGACCAGGAAGCCAAGGAATCTCTTGCTGACCGTTTCGGCGAGGACGAGGCAGAGATCGAGGAGTTTCTGCCCTCCGTAGTGTGGGAGGACTTCTGCCCAGCCAAGCTAGGGCTCTGGACCGAGAAGAAAGGGACGCGCCAGATTAGACGCAGGCCCGGGCTTTCGAGCGCGGACTTGAAGTCAATCGCAGCACAGCCCGACGGCCGCGCGAAACGGTTGTGCGCCGAGCTGATCCGGCTGCAATCGCTGCTCCGAGGTCATCGGGCAAAGCAACTGTTTGATCGTTGCTACTCGGCGAATCCAGTCTACGCAGCGTGCGGCCTTGTTTGGGACCACACCGATCGCGTCGCGCAAATGTACGACGACATCTACGAGCACGAATCGCAGACCGGCGAGGCAACAACCTTCTTCGGCTTCGTCCCCTTCGCGACCGACGCCGGCGCCATGCGTCAGCAGTACGCCGACTGGGCCTACGGCTTCGAAGTGTTGTCCTGCATCGACCGCGTCCTCTGTCATATCACCACAGCCGACTAATGGAAAAAGGAACACACATGTCCGGAACTCTCATTGGCGAAGCCTCGATCGAGGTCTCGCTCTCGCAAGCCATTCTGCTGTACTGCGACCGCAACAACGCGCCGCTCTATGCCACCATGCACACGGTCAGCGAGGATCCGAAAAGCAGGCGTCCTACGATCCAAGCAGGACGGCCCGTCGATCGGGTTGCACTGATCCAGGCTCTCACCGGCCTGGGCGAGCGCGCCGCTGCCGAAAGCGGGTATCTATCTGGCACTGTGCTGTCGGTGTCGCCACATGCGGTGACGTGGTGGTGTCCGACTGCACCGCGCCGGGTGTATTTCGATTGCGAGGAGCTCGGCAAGCGGTCTCGGGTGGTTCCCCATCCGTCGCTCGTCTTCCAAGCGGCTCTCGACGGATTCCGTGTGTTTGCGCTGCCGGATGATTCGCGGCCGACGCCGGATACCGCACTGTTCGAGCCGCCGTACTTCAACACATGGAACGACGGCAAGATCTGCATCGGCACCGCACACGTACCGGGGCAAGTCAGCGTCAGCGCAGTGCCAGGCTGGGAGGCGGGCTTCTTTGACTCCGCATTTACCCACCCGAACCACGGCAAGCAGCGCCTTTCGTACCCGAACGGCGAATTCGCCTTCTGGCGCGACATGCTTGCCGGCGTGCACGACTCGGGCTTCCCTCGGGAGGTTCTTGTTCCGACGGAATGGACGCTGGGCGCACTGATTGCCAATCGACCAGGCCGGAGCGCCGCATGAACGCCCGCGACATGACGCTTCAGGCGTCGTTCCCGACCATCGAGATGCCGCGCTTCGAACCGCTCCCGCCGCTCGCCAGACCTGGTGAGCGGCTGGTAGTCGGATCGAACGGACTGTTCCTCGAAATCTCCCGCCCGTGGATTCACCTCGTGCGGCGGATTGCGGCGTTCAACGTCCCGACAGCGATTCCGTATGGGGCCGTCGTCGCGGCAACCGACTTCCGTTGCGGCCGCGTGCCGCCCGACCTGGTGGAGGCCTTCGCGCGGCTTGCCCGCGAAGCGTTTCCGCTGGAGACGGCCGCGTGGGTCGTGTGGAACGAGAACACCCTGCAATTCAGGCTGCAGCGACTCACTTTGCCGCTCCAAGGACCCAACCGCCTCGAGTATGAGCGGCCGCGGTTACCCGCCGGCGATCACATCGTTATCGACTGCCACTCCCATGGCGCCCACGGCGCGGGCTTTTCACCCACCGACGACGCCGACGATCGATTCGACGTCAAGCTGGCCGCTGTACTTGGCCACTGCAACCGCCCTCGCATGAGCGTCGCCATGCGCCTCTGCGCAAAAGGCATCTTCGAGACATTCCACAAGCTTCCAGCGGCATGGCGTAGCGCCGCCGATCGAGACCATGAAACCCCTGAAACACTCCATCCCTAGCCACATGGTGGCACGACCATGGCAAGTCGTCGTAGTGGGCGCTGGCGGCACCGGCAGCGCCATGCTGACGAGCCTCGCCAGGCTGCACCATGCGATGCTCGAGCTTGGCCACCCCGGTGGCATTCTCTGCACCGTCTTCGACGACGATACTGTCAGCCCGACGAACATCGGGCGCCAGTCCTTCTATCCCTCTGACATTGGCGCGTACAAAGCTGCCGTCCTCGTGAATCGCATCAACCTGCTGATGGGCACCGACTGGAAGGCGCAGTGCACACGCCTCACGGCCAGCGCATCGATCCAACCAGACCTGATCATTGGCTGCGTCGACACGCGTGCGGCCCGTAAGGAAATCCTCAAAGCCTGCCGCTTCGCGCGAGGCTACTATCTGGATTGCGGCAATGAGTCGGATCGGGGCCAGGTCATTCTTGGCCAGCTCGGCGAGAAGCGCGCCGGGAAGCTGCCCCACGTGGGCGAGCTGTTCCCCGACTTGGTCGATCCATCGAAGGACAAAGCCGACCTGGCGCCGTCCTGTTCGATGGCAGACGCACTGCGCAAGCAGTCGTTGGTCATCAATCAGGCAATCGCGGTCCAGGCTTTCAACCTGCTGTGGACGCTCTACCGCACGGGAACGCTGCAGTTCTGCGGCTCCTTCATCAACCTGGCCACTGGCAGAACCAACCCGCTTCCGCTTGACCGCGAGGCGTGGGCCCGCTTCGGCTATCAGGATCAGAAAGCCCGGCGCAAGCCAAAGTCAGAGAGCTCCACCGCGACCTGATCAGCGGTCCGTATCGTCTATGCCGGCGTGCCGGCCGACCATCAGATACCGGGTTCCGACCCGATCCACCACTCCCCAAAGGGCGACCTTCTGCCCACGGGGCATGGCGTCGCCCACTTCATCTCCAGGAGACACCATGTCGAAGTTCATCGCAATCCTCTTCTCTGCTGCTGCAGTCCTCTCGGGCTGCGCCGTCGAGCATACCTCTCCCAACTACTATCGGCCCAACGAGGCACTGCAACGCGCCCAGGTCGAACTGGTCTCGGTCGTACGCGTGCGACCAGTAGTTCTGGAAGGTAGCAACGATCCCGCATTCGGCATGACAGCCAGTGTGGCCAGCGTTGTCGCGACGATCGCAGGCGCTACGATCGGAGCCCAGGCGGGCTCCGGTCGCGGGCGCTATGTTGCCGCGGCAATCGCTGGTCCTGTTGCGGGCTTGGTGACCCAGCAGGTCATGACGCGGATCGCCGTACCGCGTCGAACTGGGCTTGAGATCCTGGTACGCACCGACTACGGACAGCTCGTGTCTGTGGTGCAGGATGCCGACCAGGCCTTCTTGCCCGGCGACCGTGTGTTGCTGCGTTCAGGCGCGGGCGGCACGCGGGTGACACGCTGAGGGCCGACTTCACGCCAAAGCGCCCCTTCTTGGAAGGGGCGCTTTTTTTTACCGTTGTCGTTGGGGCGGTCGTGGCTCAGGATCGCACGTACTTCCAGGCCCCATCCTTGGCCTTTCTGACGACGCCGCGGGACTGCAGGTGCTCGAGTGTTTGGGAGAGGTCATCCGCATCGGCGCCTAGGACTGCCCGGAGGGCGTCTTCGCGGATACCAGCCTTGCGGTTCGCATAGGCTTCGAACACGAGGATCAGGGTTCGTTCGGCGAGTGCGGGTTCCAACCCCGCCGCCTTCGACTTGCCCAGTTTGCCGGCCAGCCACTTGATCAGATCGGCTGCGCTCGTGATCACCTTGGCCACGCCCGCGACTGCCCCGGCGATTGCCGCGAGCGACTTCACGAGCTCGACGAACATGGCCACCGTGAAGGTGTCCCCGAAGAAGTTCTCTTCTTGATGCACGCTCTCGGCGTCCGGGGAGATGGCGGTTTCGAGGAGGTCGCGGTTTGCGCGCGCGAATGTGCGCACCTCCTGCTCGTCCATCAATGAGAGTTTCATGTCCGATCCTCCGAAATCAGGCGAACACCGATCTTCCGCAGTCGCATACCCAGTTGAAGAAGCGTGGGCACCTCGTTGACACCGAATGTCCGCAGATAGGCCAAGTGCTCGTCGAGGTGGTCGTCGACGGCCTTGTCCCAGCCTTTGAGCTCGATCTTCTCCAGGAGAGGATCCAGGAACTGCTCCCTCAGCCGGCTCAGCGTCGACGGATGGCACTGGACGGGCTTCCCGGTGAAGGTCCAGGTCCGCCCGACGTTGATCTCGGGACCGTCCTCATCGAAAGCATACCGGACATACTCGACTCCCTGAGAAAGTTTGCTCGCGAGGTCGGATGCCCAGATCGACTCATAGGACGACCTGAGCTTGCCTAGTGCCGGGCTTAGCCACTCGGGCGCGTACTCCTCGGCCATGTGGTCCAGATGGTGCACTACGATATCCATGCGGATGTGTGCCGTGGGATGACTGTGGCTCATAAAGTCGCTGGTGCCCGATATGACGTGCGTGTACGACTCCCGGCTGCCAACCGCCCACAGCAGGAGTTGCCAGACAGTGAGTCCCTCCGCGACACGCTCAAGGTCTCGGGCGTTCGGCCGTTCGTGCGTGAACGCCAAAAGATTGGCGTAGAGAGCGAAGACGTCGGAACCGAACTCGTCTGTCCAGGGCTCACAGCTCGGCGCCATGAGAAGGACGCCGGTCCGGCGATTCGGAGCCTCCAGAAGGTTGTAGATGGGGCCGTCCTGATGGCGTCGCACGTTCCTGATGTGGTCGACGCTGGTACCGGGCGAAATTTCGAAGGCGACCTGGACGAAGTCGTGGCCACACTCGGCCGTGTAAGAGTGTCCGATTTCGTGGAAAACGATGAATTCCCCGACGCGCATGAAGATGTCGTTGATCAGCCGGGAGTCGCGCTGCGCGACCGCCTTCATCAGCTCCTGCAGCCTGGGGAAGTCCTCGTCGCGGGGAACGACGATCGACAGGAGCAGCAAGGCTGACAGACCATCGGCGACCACGTCCTCGTCCCGGTCCAGTCCGACGAAATACACGAAAAGAACGAGTCGGCAGTACAGATCGAGGTCGATCATGATCGCGTTGTTGCCATCGACGCGCTGGGTCCAAAAGCGTTTGCCGGCGTCACCGACGAACACCCTTGCGTCTGACCGCCAAGTGGCGATCATCGCCGCGGGAGCGTGGCCTTGCTCGAATGCTCCGGACACACGCCGGACCAGCGACTGCAGGCTCACTGCGGCCCGATGCGCCAGGTGGTGTGTCGAGTCGGACACTCCGCTCTCGGCGGCCTTGCTGATTAGGTCTGCCAAGTACGCATCGTGGGCGGACACGAGATCGCCGTAGTCTTCCAAATAGTCTCTGAGCCGAACTGTCATGGCAGCTTCCTTGCATCTCCACCGTGGCATGATACGCCGGCAGGTTCGCGAGTCGATCCACACTTTGGAGGCCGAACTGTCCGCTTTGCAACAGAGTCAATCTGGATTGTCAACGTCTTGGCTTCCGCATCGAAGTCGACTTCCCGCACGAACCACGGATCGCTTACGCCAAGGGCTGATTCAAACCGTTTGCTGTGGATCGCTTGTGTTCTTCTTTACCTGGAATCCGCCACGATACCACCCACTTGAAATTCAAAAGAGGCTTTTTTCTGACCGTACGCCGGTCGCCTCAGCCGGACGGGCTCCAGTACGGCCCGGTCGATTCAACTATCGATTGACCGTATCCTTGAACTTCTGCCCGGCCTTGAACTTCACTGCCGTTCCATCAGACTTGCGCAATCTTGCTCGCTGTTGAGCGAATCTGATCGCCGCTGACTTCCTGCTTCGCCGAGGCCGGTTTCGTCTTCGTCTTGCGACGAAGACCAGCGCCTTCCTCTCCACAGGCTGACACCGTGGAACTCACGGCGTTGTGTAAAAGGTTCACGGCCGCGTTCACATCGCGGTCGTGACTCGTCCCGCAGGCCGGGCATGTCCATGCGCGCACCGACAGCAGCAAGCTGTCCAGCTTGTGACAGCATGTCGAGCATATCTTGCTACTTGCGTAGAAGCGTTCGGCCACTACCACCTTGCCCCCACGCATATCTGCCTTGTACTCCAACTGCCGCCTCAGCTCGAAAAAGCTCATGTCGGCGATCGAACGTGCCAAATGCCGGTTTGTCACCATGCCGCGCACGTTCAGATCCTCGATGCCGATGGTATGGAAGCGGCGCGTCAGGTCCGTCGTGAGCTGGTGCAGTGCGTCCAAACGGATGGCGGCGATGCGGGCATGCAGCTCCGCCAGCCTGGCCTTCGCCTTGCGACGATTGGCCGATCCCTTGACCTTGCGCGACAGGCTGCGCGAGAGCTTGCGCAGGCGGGACAGCAAAGCCGTGTGGGCCTTGGGGCCGGGGATCGATTCTCCCGTCGAGAGCGTCGCCAGTGCCGACACACCCAGATCGACTCCCACCACGCCTTGGTTTTCGGCTTCGGGCAGATGCGAACTGTCGGGTGTTTCCACGGTGATGCTGACGAACCAACGGTCGGCCACACGGGAGATCGTGGCCGACATGATCTTGCCGGCAAAGCGCAACGTCTCGCGCATGCGCACCCAGCCCAGGCCTGGGATGCGAATGCGCGAACCGTCGAGACGGAACTGGTCGTTCGTGAGGGAGAACCGGTCGTGCATGCCTTTCCTGCGGAACTTCGGATAGCGTGCCCGACCGGCGAAGAAGTTCTGGAACGCCTGGCCCAACTGGATAATCGCCATCTGGGGCGCGTTCTTGGTGACCTCCAGCATCCACGGAAACTGCTCGCGCTTGATCGCGTTCAGTTTCCGGCGCAGCGCCATCTGCGAGGGCTTTGGCAGAGCGTGATCGGCCTTCCATGCCTCATACTGGCGCTGCCATTCGGCCAGTGCCCAGTTGTACGCGAACCGTGCCGTGCCGGCCGCACGGGCAAAGTACGTCGCCTGGACGTTGTTCGGATCGAGTGCGATGCGATGGGCAATCAGCATTGCGACGCCTCCACGGCCGCCTTCACCCCATCGAGCAGCTTCTGGTTCTCGCGCGAGCGGCTGCCGTAGAGCCGGGCGCTGAACACCGTGATGATCTCCAACACGTCCTTGGCCAAGTCGTCCTCGAACGTCGTGTCCTCGCCCTGGTTGAGGATCACGACCTCGACATGCTTCGCCTCACAGATGGCGAACACCAGTTCCGCGCCGAAGCGCAGCAGCCTGTCCTTGTGGGTGATGACTACTGTCGGCGTCTTTCCGGACGTCCGCACGTCGCGCACGGCTGTGTACCAGAGCCCTCGAAAGGTGCGTGAGCCAGCCGCTAGCGGCCGCGCTTCCTTAGCGCGACGACGCCCTGAAGAAAGCCAAAGATGATCCACAGATAGCCTGCTACGGCAAGCATCGCAAATGCGCCAAGGCCGCTGACGCGCTCCGGCACAAAGAACAGTCCCGCCGCGATGCAGATAGATGCAAAAGCGCCAAGCCACAGGACTGACGGCACTCGGAGCAGCACCGGAACGTCTCCCTCGCAGCCGGTCGACTTCGTATCTTGATCGAATGACATATGCGAAGCTCTTGTCGGCTGCCGGCCGTGTCGGGGCACCTTTTGGCACCGGTGCTTGGTGAGGATCGGATCGGTCAATCCGCTGCTTCGTCGTCATTTCGACCTCGAAGGTAGTCACCCACGAAGGTGCGCAAGCCTTTGAGGTCGCCGGCGTTGTCGAGACGCGTCAGAGATTCGCCGACCGCCGCGATAACGCTTTCGAGTTGGTAGTCCCTTGGCGATCCTAAGCTGGGGTCCCACTGTCGGGCGGTCGACCTTGCGCGCTCAACGAGACGCTCCTCACGAGCCTGGTCCGGCGCCTCGACGAGGACCACATCCCAGCCAGACCCCAGCAAGGCGAGATGCGACGGGCTCGAAGGCAGACCATCGACAACGACCCGGCCATGGGAGTTCGCGACCTCGATCACCGCAGCCGCGACGGCGTCTGGCAGCGGTCGCCCTGATTCAGTGTCGCGTAACGAGAGCAGGAGACGGGAAGGCACGTCTGCCGGGTAGACCCCCAGGCGGATGAGCCGGCGGATTGCCCCAATGTTCAGATGCCAGAAGCCATAGTCAGCAAAAGCTCGTCCTAGCGTGCTCTTCCCGGCTCCATGAAGCCCAATCAAGCAGATCTTCGCCATTGATTGTCCGGGACGTGTTGGGGCCTGTGGTCACTGAAAAGATTGGCATGCTCGGTGCCCCGAATCGCGTTCAAGTCCCGAGCGATCTCGATCAACGCCAGGGCCGTCGCTTGGACACGCGCGTAGAGATCTGGGTGGAAGCGCTGAAGCGCACGCAATGTCGCTGCGGCATCGCGCACTTGATCCGAAGCGTCGCCGAGATACTCAAGCGATTTGATGGGATTGCTGGACATGTTGTTTGACCTGGCCGAACCGACAAAATGATCCCCGTCTTGCGGAGGAGTTAGCTGCTTGTCTCGCCTTGTGATGTGTAGCGCTAGGCCGCGGCGAGTGCGACCAACCCGCTATGATCGACGCTGCAGGTTGTCCGTCATGCTTCCTTGGCGCTCTCGATGCGCTTGACGCTGCCTTGGACGACGCCGGTCGACTCCATGGACTCGTACGTGATCTCAGCCGCCGCGCACGTGCCTCCGTTGTGCAGGCGCGTTGTGACAACCGATTCAGCATGGATGACGCCCCAGTTCACCAGGAGCTCGGCAGCCTCGACCTTCTTCGCTTGCATCGTGCCGGAGTTGTAGACGCGCTTCGCGATCACCGTCCCCTCGACCACCGCCTCTGGCCCAAGGATCAGAGTGCCATCCGGCACCGAGAGCACGCCGCCGTTGAACGTGCCCGAGAAGAAGAGACCACCACCTTGGATCGTCACGTCTCCGGCCAGCAGCGCACCCGCTTGTACAGCGTGCCGGATGTCTTCTGCCGTGTGGTCAACAGCGAGGGTACCGTTCGATACTACATACAGGGGCTCCGTGTTAGAAGCGCCCTCCCCCACGAGTCCGATCGTGGGCGCCTGGCGTTGGGCGGTGGGGGCCGACACTTGGCTGGGTAGCATGGTGATTAATTCCGGGAGGATGACGAGTGGACCGCGGGGCGCGCTGGACCGTCAGCCGCATCGCGGGACTTTACGGGAGCGGCTGAAACCCGCTCCTGCGGCACTGGCTGGGTTTTCAGGGTGACACTGACTCCGGCAGCGTCCTCTGCTGAAGAGGTTTTTGGTGCGGCCGGATGGGTGGGTAATGCGCGCTTCGTCGCCGGCGGTAGAGCATCGCCAGCCGGCAAGGGCATGGCCGATGCTGCATCGGGCGTTGGCAATGCGACCGCCACAGGTGCCTTCGCAGGCTGATACGGTTGAGGTGTCTGTGCGCGCTGCGCGGGAGCCGAGTCGGCCACGACCTGCGCCCCTGGCTGGGGGGCCTGAGGCAAGTTCGGTCGGGCCTGTCCAGGTTGAAGGGCTTCCCCTTGTCTCGGCTCTGCACCAGGTCCGGCAGACAGGGCTAATGCGTCCGCCGCTTTCTCGCTCGCCTCGGAACTGGCTATCGGTTGCGCTTCCGCTTGCGCAGGTGCCGTGTGTGGTGCGACACGCGCCTCGACGCGATGTGAGTAAAACTGCTGCACGGTGGCGGCCGCCGCGAGAGGCAAGGTCGCAATCAGAACTGTCGTCCTAACCTTCCTCCACGAGATCCGCGCCCGCAGGACGTTCACTACTGGCGTAAGAGTGAAGCTGACAGTCCACCTCGAACCTGCTGGTTCTGCGACTGTCTCACGGATGACCTGGGGAACCTCAACGATCCTAGGCGAGTCGATCGTTGTAGTGGTGCCGATCAGGGCCTTTAGGTTAGGGCGGGTCGAATATGTCATGTCCTCCATTTCAGCCGAAATGCGAGGCCCATTGGGGAGCAAATCGATATCAAAGTTTTTCCTGATTCACGGACGCACTGCGCTGGTGATCAGAGGCAAGCCAAATACGCGCGCCCACGACCCAGCAATTGCCTCTTGAATATCCAATGCGCCTGCCGTATCCCACCATCCGTTTGCAATCAAGATCACCGGAACGCCAGCGTGCAGATGAAACAGCGGCATCGAGGTGCTCGCTTCAAAGCAAACGAGTAGGCTTGCCGGGGTCCTCTGGAGCATCACTGTCTCCCCGACACGCGAGTACTCCGCTCCGTAAGGCTCAATAAGAGGAATGGGCGCCACTGCCCGGACGAAGTACCCGTGTGGCAATACCCACGCACCTTTCCATCTGCGACCGTGTTCGACCTGGATGCCTCCGACCAGCATCTCCTGGCCCGGGCGTAGCGTCTCCTTTAGCAAGCGCATGCCAGCCAGAGGCAAGGTGCCAAGTACGTTCTCTGGCGCAATCACTGCGACTGCTTTCTCGGTGGTGAGGCGGCGCGCAAGCGATATCTCAACGCCAACAGCCTCTTCGAGAGACAGTGGAGGTGCTTCGGCGGACGAGATCGACCAAGCCTCCCAGCCGGCGGGTGCACCCGGTACCGGGATCATCAACCGCCCTCCTATGTGAACCAACGCGACCGCCGCAAGCACCAGCGCGGCTTGGCGCCGAGGCGCTGGCGTCCGCTCCGCGGCTGCGCCAGAAGCGCGGCCGACAGCAAGTGCGAGCGCGACGAACGCGGCTACCCCAAACGCGCCGGCACCAGGGAAGATCCACCCCGCCCCGGCCAGCGGCGGCAGAGGCAGCCAATAGGCCAAAGGCGGGACTGAGGGGGCAAGTATTTGGACCAGGCCGCGCATCCACCAACGGCCGGGCAACGCTGCAGGCGCAGCCATCAATACTACGTACGCGAACTGGGCCAACACGCTGACCGCGACAGGAGTTCCAGACGCGTACGCTGACCAGGCCACACACCAAGACGCACCAGTGTAGAGCGCGAGCGCCCTACCGAATCGGCACAGCGCTGTTCCGCCTGCTGTCACGGCGACGAGACCGACGTAGCCTAGCCCCGTTGCCGGGGGTAGCGAGACAAGGTATCCGTAGGCAACGAGGAGAATCGCGGAAATCACGGTGGCTGGGATCATGCCAGTAGCATGCGAGCCGCTTCGACATCGACCGCGCCAATTGCGACAGGAATGTGCTGCCGAATTGACGCAGTTCCCGGGAAGACGCGCAAGCGACGACGCTTTCTGCCTCATACCTGCGAAATATGCGCTAAGCCGCGCCCGCTTCTAGCAAAAATTTCACATCCGTTCTTCTTATTTATCAGATAGTTAGCGGATTCCGATCTTGCGACAAATGTCGCAAACATCTAGAGCGTTCCTACCTCTTCGTCATTACTCGAAGGTCTCTGACCCTCTGTCCGAGTCCGGTCATTTTTGATGCTGCTTTCGCACCGGGCGCCGCCCTGTCCTGGCTGATCATGTGCTCGCACCCTGCCAAAATCTGAGGAAAAAGCACATGAACGATCAACTCGATCCCGACAACGCTCTGGGCAGAACCGAGGGCGCCAGCGCCCCTCCCGATGAGTTGGATCTCGCCGCAGCCGACGCTGGCGCCGCCCTCGCGGGCGACAAGCTGGAAGTCGGCGGCATCGATCTCGACAAGGACCAGCCGGCGCAGCTTCCGGAGACGGAAGACGCCGCTGCCGTCCAGGCTGCGATCAGCCGCGCGCGGAACCAGCGTGAGCGCGGCAAGCGAGAGCTGCTGGTCAAGGTGCCCGGCATTCCGTCGGTGCAGCGTCACGTCGTGATCAACGAGCAGGTCGTCGCGTCGAGCTTCACCCGCTTCTTCTACATCATTGACCGAGCGGCCGACTTGATCCGCCGCCGCGCTGGCTCGCTTGTGGGCGATGCCAACGCCAGCGCGCTCCGTGAATCGCTCCAGTCGCTCATCGCGGACCTCGAAGCCGATGTGAAGCGGGACCTGGCAGCGACGCGGGAGATGTATCGCACCGAGACCCAGGCGCACGCGCAGAACGACTACGGCGCATCGGACGACGACGAGCAACTGATCGAAGTCACCTATGTCGCGCCGGGCTACGACGAGACCATCCAGATCCGCTCCGCCGAAGGGCTTCGGCTGCAGGGGATCTACGGCATGTACGACCAACTGCTGGGGATCATGGCCAACCTCGAGTGGAACGGAAAGATCGACAGCGCGGAAGTCGATCAGGTCCGGTACCAAACGAAGGCGAGAATCCGCCCCATCTTTCGCTTCGCGGCGCAGGCCAACATCAAGCTCCATTCGGCGCGCAACAAGGCCGCTGGGCCCCGCCCACGGCGTGCCCGGCAGACGGGGGCCGAAGCGAAGGGTGACACCGCAATCGTGCAAGCGGTGACCGAGTTGCAGGAGCGCTCCCAGTCTGAAGGCCTCGACCAGCCCGCGATCGACGTTGAAGTACTCTGATGGGCGGTGACGAGCGGCTGCTGCATGGTCTGAACCCCGAGCAGCTGCAAGCCGCGCAATGCCTTGAGCATTGCCTGGTCGTTGCCTGCCCGGGATCAGGCAAGACAAAGACGTTGGCCGCCAAGGCCGCTTTCCTCCTGTCCCAAGGCGCTCGGGTGGCAGCGGTCACCTTCACACGCGACGCAGCGCTGGAACTGCGGGGGCGCACGGTCGCCCTCGCGGGCGAGGGCTCCAACGACCGACTGCTCGTCGGCACGTTCCATTCGATCGACATGCTGATGGCGTTCCCCAAAGCGCGAACACCGTTTGGCACGTCGATTCTCTCCCGAATGCGCTCCCCTTTCGGCAGTCGAAACTGGGATATTGTCCGCGAGGGCGAGCGGCGAGGCTACGTCCGGCGGGCCCTTGCTGAGGCGGGCATCAAGCTCGACATGGACGAGGCCAGCCGACTCATCGAGGACGCGAAGGCAAACAACCGGGAGAGCGCGCTCGAGGGTAGCCACCGGACGTTCATTGCGACCTACCAGCAGATCCTCTCGCGCAATGGTCAGATCGACTTCCAGGACATCCTCCTCAAGACGAACGCCGCTTTGGCTGACGGTAGTCTCACGCCACTCGCCGTCGAGTATCTGCTGATCGACGAGTATCAGGACACCGACGAAGTTCAGTATGAGTGGATCAAGATGCACGCCGCCGCGGGCTGCCGCCTCACCTGTGTCGGCGATGACGACCAGTCGATCTACGGATTCCGCCGAGCTCTTGGCTTCGCCTGCATGGAACGGCTGGTCAAGGACCTGAAGGCCGACACAATTCTCCTTGGAGTGAACTATCGCTGCCATGGGGAAATCCTGGGTGCCGCCGGCAAGATGGTCCAGTCCAATCGGGGACGTATCGACAAGATTCTCCGCGCGAACAAGGGCCTCGGCGGCGCGGTCGAGTGGGAGCGTTTCGGCGACTTCGAGCTGGAGTCTGAAGCCTGCCTGGTCGGCGTCGAGGATGCCTTGCGAGACCAGGCGACGATCGCGGTGCTCGCCCGCAGCAACCGCCGCCTTGACCTGATCGAGGGGTTGCTCGTCGCCCGCGATCTCCCCTATCGTCGAGCCGACGGCGAATCCGTGCTCGACAAGCCCGAGGTCGCTCTCTTCGGCTCGCTTATCGAGACCGTGGCGCAGTGCACGCCGCGCGCGATCGACCAGGTCCTGGGGTGGGCGGGGGTATTCGAGGCCGATCTGCGGCAGATTCGCCAGCTTTTCGGAAACACGGTTCGAATCGGGGCGAAGCAGGACTTCGAGCGCACCGACCTGTCGTCCGACGCCATCGCATCCTGGACGGACTTCGCCAAGCGCCATGCGGCTTGGTCCGACTTGAATGAGAAAGGACTCTACCGAATCATGCTGCATGGCATGAAGGAATGGCTCACGCTCCATGCGAAGGACGAAAAATCGAAGCGAATGGTCGAGATCGCGGCATCGATCTTTTCCCCGTCTGGGATCAGCCCCCGCGAGCGCCTGGAGGGATTGCGGCTCGCAAGCCGGCAGCGCCGCACACGAGAAGCGGCTACCGGGCAGCCGGTGTCGCTGATGACGGCCCACTCATCCAAAGGCCTTGAGTTCGACCGCGTCTGGATCCTCGGCGCGGAGGACGAGGCCTGGCCGTCAAAGAACGGTAGTCTGGAAGAGGAACGGCGCCTGATGTATGTCGCTATGACCCGCGCGCGGGAGCGGCTAACCGTGAGCGCCGCAGGCCAGCGGCCGACAAGCCCATTCGTCGCCGAATCGGGCATCCCGCGGGCGCCGGAGGGCAAGTACCGAAGCCGCGCCGGCGGCTAGTCAACCCCAAGCTCAGCCGCAAGCTGGGCAGCGGTCCGCTGTTCTCTCATCTTCAGGCTGCTCTGCTTGAGCATCTTGTAGGCAAACAGGACCGGTCGTAGCATCGGTTGAAGACCATTCTCCACGTCAATCTTGCCGTCCATCAAGGCGACCAAGAGGCAGCTGAGCGCCGAGTCAAACGCCTTCATTGCATGGAAAAGCCGCGCGCTTTCGGCGCAGACTAGGCGGAGTTGAACCTCGGCCACGAACACTGACGATGGCACGTCTCGGATCTGACGACTCATCCGCACGAACCTCGCCACCTCCAGCTCGAACAAAGATAGGTCATCCCGTACGGTCTGGCGATAGCCGCTCTGGTGCGCGCAGGCGCGCATTTTGGTCGACATCAAGTGGAAGTCGCGGCGCACAAGCCGGCTGCCGAGTGTGGTCCGCAGGCGGATCACGGGCCTGGACTCGGATGGTGTTCGGACCTCTTCGACTCGTCGGGCGTGCTTGACGACCAGCTGGCTGTTCTGTGACATGGACTAGATGCTGCCAGCCCACTGCCCCAGCTACCTCGGCGAATGCCCGATGAAATCTTGACGGAATCGCTGCTTGGCGCGTGGCAAAGGAAGTCGTATCATTTCCGAACTTCCTCGCCGCGTACACGGCATGCAGCCGGCGAATTGCCAGGTTTATCCTCGCGATTTCGCTAGCGACCTCAGTTTTTCCCTGGACGGCCGCCTAGGCCGTTCGCCATCGCCCCGACACCCCATAGCGGGCTGTCGCTCCCCCGCATTTTCCGCAATATCCCGCCCGACGCTCGTCCGGCGGGCACTTCCATCTCTTGGAGGATCACATTCATGGAGGCCTTCACGTTGGTGCTGTTTTTGGCAGCAGTCGCAGTTGCGTTGGCTCTTCGCCACGACACCGCTTCCGACCGCAATCCCGTCGACCCGTTCTTCTTCTCCCGAGACAAGGACAGCATCGACGACCAGTAGACCGCAGTGCTGCCTATGCAGCGGAATGGCTTGGTCCATTCCAGTGCGCAGGTACACGGACTTCGCACGCCTCCCAGAGGCACTGATGAAGATCTGCCGGATATGCCGGTGGATAACCCGTTACGGCCGACGCCGTTATGGAGAGAAATCATGCAGAAGTCCATTCTTTCGGACCGCATCGACAATGGCACCGCACGCCTGAACGTGTCGGGCCGCATCCGCTGTGGCACCAAGGCCCTCACGGCCAAGGCCCGGAGCAATCCCCAAGCAGTCGCCCTGTTCGCACCGGCGCTCGCCGGCCAAATCAAGTTCAAGGATGTGGAGACAGCCATCGCCGAGCGCTGCCACATTCCCCATCCCACCCGACCGATCAACACCCAGTACTTCAACGTCAACGCGGCCGACTTCGAAATGCCGGAGTTCGCCAAACTGATCCTGGAGCGCCACGGGGAAATCCGGGGCGACGGTCCGGCGCGGCTCTACCGCTTCCCGATCGTTTTCCATACCGACCAGCTGCTCGACTTCTTCCCGCATGCCTTCAAGGCCTACGGCGGCTCCGTCAACTATGAGTCGCGCTACGGGCACGACGGCAAACGATATTGCATGTACCGCGAGCCCGTGTCACCGGAGCAGATCAAGCAGCAGCGCGCCCAGCGCATGAAGTTCATGCCGCGGCGCGACCTGGTGCCGCGCGGCGATTGCGTGCCAGAGACCTGCCAGGAGTACATGCAGGGGCTGTGCAAGTTCCACGGTGAACTGCACTTCTACGTCCCCGGCATACCGACCGTCGGGCCCGTCGTAATGGGCACCACGAGCCAGTACGCGGCCGAGGGCATCTTCTCCGATCTGATGCGCATCAAGGCGGCACTCGGTACGATTCCGCGCTTCAACCCGTTCCAGCCGGGCAAGCCGATCTACTGGCTCACAAAGGTGCAGGAGACGCGGACCTACTATGACGAAGAGGGCAACAAGCGGCTCGGTCTTCAGTGGGTGCCGAAGCTGACAGCCGACCTGGACATGGCCAAGGCTTTGAGCCTGTCCAGCGCCTCCGTCCTGGCCGGGCCTGGCGCCTCCACTGTGCCCGCGGCTTGGCTTGCGGCCCCCACGAGCTGCGCGAGCACTACGCCTGCGGCGGCGCCGGTGGATGAGTCGGGTGCCGAGACAGCCGCCGGCAGCTCGCCTGCGCCCGAATATGACCCGGGACGGCAAGCGGAGGTGCTGCGTATCGTCAATGACAGCAACGGGGATCCGGAGGTGATCAGCCGTTGGGCAGGCCTCCGGTACGGCGATGGCTGGTCTACGGATGATGTTGCGCTGCGCGGTGTCCAAGCAGTGTTCACCAGCCTCGGCCAGGACGGCGAGTATGTGAACGCGCGGCTGAGCTTCGAGATCGCCGCACTGCAAAGCGGCATCGAGGACATTCTGCGCAAGCGCTACTTCAAGGCCAAGCTAGGCAATGGCTGGACGCACGACGTCACCAAGCTCTGTAGCGCAGCACAAGAACTTGCTGCTCTAGCTGCGCGCGGCGCCAACTACGCCAGCAGCCTGATGCTGGGGTACTTGGACGACCAGAAGATCACCGCGTAACTGCATGGTCCGCGAGCGCCGAGAGTCCTGCTCTCGGCGCCTCGCGGAATTTTCTTACGAGAGTCCACCATGACAGCCATCTACACAGTGGTGCAGGCCGAGCCCCAACCCAAGCAACGGGTTCGACTGAGCTACATCCTTATTGCCGCAGAATCCCCGACGGTCGCCGCAGCAACCTGGCGGCTCTGGGCAGCGAATCTGATCACCAGCAAGGGCCTATCTCATGCCTTCCTTAACGTGCTCGGCGCCGATCGCGTGAAGGCGGCCAGCGCATGCCAAGTTGAGATGCTCGATATGGCCTCCTTCTATCACTGGAGCGCTACCGCAACCGCGCCGCAATGGGAATGCGGCGAGCAACTTCCCGCGGTTTGGGAACAGATCTACCCGGCGGCAGCCCAACGCGACCCAGGCGGCATGGCGGAGGTCTCATGCCGCTTCTGAACATCCACCTGCAGCGACTTGTCAGAAAGCTCTTTCCGAAAGCCTCACGGAAGGACATCGCTCAGTTGCCGGTCCGCAAGCGCCTTCAGCGGCTCGCCGCGCGCGCGGCAGTGGAAGAGGACCACAACACCCTTCGGCAGGCCACGGCAGCGTTGCGGACTCTGGAGCAGCCGGCATTCATTGGCTTGTCGGCGGTTCGAACCACCCTCCAGGTCTGCAACGCGATCCATAAGTGCTCATACGAACGGTTTCCGTTCTTAGCCGGGGCCGCCGCCACCGAAGCACCGCAGTCAGATGGCTTCTGCCTTCACGCCAGCTGGCCGCGCCAGAACGACGCCCGTTGGCTTCTCACCATCACCGGTGACGATATCCGTCGCGGCCTGTCGTAACAGGCCAGCGCCCCCCCGCGACTTCCGGGGGCTTTCTACTGCGTGCTGTCTCGGCACGCAGCAGACAGCCGTTCCTCAACTTCACATCGCCGCGTCAGCGGCAGGATCGGAGGAACATCCCTATGAAAATCGCTCATCTGAGTGACCTTCACTATTCATCAAAGAACCGCGCAGAGTCGAATCGCTGCGCTGGGGCTGCGGTCGATCACGCGATCGCCGCAGGCGTTCACGCCGCGGTCGTCACCGGCGACGCGACCGACCATGCGCTCGACGCGCACGAGCCCGCCTTCAGGGACCTCGCACGTCAGCTTCAACGCCTGGCCAACCACTGCCCCTTGCTGCTGCTGCAGGGCACGTTCAGCCACGAGCCGCCCGGCTTGCTGCGCGCGCTCGAGCTGGTCGGTGCCCACCATCCGATCGCTGTGGCTGACCGCATCGGCCAGATCGCTCTGGTTGACGGGCAATGGCATAGCGATGGACTTGTCTGGGACGGGCCCGCCGACCTGGTGGTGACCTGCCTGCCGACGGTGAACAAGGCGGATCTGATTGCCTCCGCCGGCGCCGCGCGCGCCGGCGAGGAAGTCGGAGCAGTCCTTCACCAGCTGCTGGCCCACTTCGGTGAGGCCAACACCCGCCATTACCAACGGGGCGTCGCAACTCTGCTGATCGGGCACGGCACCGTCGACGGTTGCCAGTCCGAGCATGGTGTCCCGATGGCGGGACAAGACCACGAGTTCAATCTCGGGTCTCTGTTTGCTGCGAACACCGATGCTGTGGCGCTTGGGCACGTACACAAGCAGCAGGAGTGGCGCCGCGCTAGCGGCGCCCGGCAGCAGGTCATCGCCTACGCCGGCTCGATCGGTCGCTTCCACTACGGCGAGTTGGGAGACAAGTGCGCGCTGGTCTGGGACATCGTGCCTGGCCGCGCCGACTACACAGCCTTCGTGACGCCCTCGCGCGTCACCATGGACCTGTCCTTCGACGGGCCGCCGGACATGGCGGTAGTGCGGGAACTGGCCAGCCGCTGCGAGGGCGCATTCGTGCGCGTGCGCTATCTGGTCGACGAGGAGCACCTGCAATCCGTCGACCGCGCCGCCATCAAGATCGCCCTCGCCGGCGCCGCCGAGGTCAAGCTCGAAGGCAAGACTCTGGTCGTGGCGCGGCAGCGCGCAGCTGGGATCTCGACCGCCGTCAGCCTGGCCGACAAGGTGAGCATGTGGTGCGAGCACACACAGTCGCCGGCGGAGCCTCTGTGCGAACGCTTGGCACTCTTGTCCTCCGACGCCCCGGACGGTATCGCCGCCGCCATCATCGCCTCGGTACGCGCAATGGAGGCACCGCAGCGCGCCAGCGACGGGGGCGCTGCCCCACCGCTGTCGGTACCGGCCGCCGCCGACATCCCCCCGCAGCAGCTGCCGCACGCCTTCAGTCCTCGTCCGGCGACGGCCGGCGAGGACGATGCCTCCGTACCGGAATGGGTCACTGACGACCTCTTCGCATAGCCATCCCCGGGGGCCGCCGGCAGGCGGCCCCCCTTCCAAGTAGGACTCCACATGAGCACTGACTTGACTTCCAGCCCGCAGCAGGCGCTGCGGAAACCAAGCCGCCCGATCACGATTATTGAGGGCCCGACGTTCGCCGCTCCATTCAACCACCTACCAGGCCTCTACCTGGTCGTCCGCTCCCCGAGTGGCTTAGTCACTGCCGAGGAACTCGTAGCAGCTGTGCGCGAGGCCGTAAGCGCTGCTGGCTATCGCCCGTCCGGCTCTCGTTCGATTGGCGGGCCATGTGCCGACACCCATCGCGCGATGACGTACGCCATGTGGTTCTACGACAGGAATCCGCGCTAGCGACGACTCGCGCGACCGATCAGGCTCCGCTTCCCCTATAGACCGGGCGATACGAGGCCAGAGGTCGCCGGCATACCCCAAGGACTCTGCATGGCCTCCACAACTCGCGGCCGCTGGTTTAGCGGCTATCTCCGAACAACCTTTCACTACAACGCCGGTTGGAGCGCGCTCGATGCGAGCGCCCCAGTCGGGGAATTCCGGCTACTGCGCTCCCGCACCAGCCGGGCCGACCCTGGCGTCAGCATCCACACCGTTCGGGCGCCGACCGGAGTGGCAGCGGACCTGGTCCGTCGCGCGCTCAGGGACACGTTCGAAACGGCCTGCCGCTGCGAGCACGACTGCTGCGGGCACCCCTTCACCACCGTCGACCGCCTGGAACGGGGACGGCGCCGCCACTGGTTCGTCACAGTCAGACAACGGCTGAACGTCTGACCGTACAAGCTTCATTCAGGAGACACACCTTGACTCACACAGAACTTCTTGAAGAGAACGCCCGCTTGCGGGCCCAACGGGAGTCCTTGATCGACGCCTTGCGGGCGGTCTGGGGCTGCTACACGAATGAGCAGATTCGTTGCGCGCGGGCCGGCAGTGTCGTTTGGCTGGTTGCCACCGCCCTCGACGAAGCCGGGGCTTCGCCCACGTCCCCCAGTTGATCAATGGATAGGGGACAGACATGCCGATCTGCCTTGACTCAATCTCACCGGGCCTGCTGGCCCATGCCGCAACGGTCCCCGATCTGGACGAAGCCCTGCGATTGCTGCAGGACGCTGCCGGAATCCGGCATGGAGACGTGGCCGGACAGTATTTCTACTTCATGGACGCCGAGCATAGCCAGTGGTTCGAAGCCAGCACGGCCCAACGCGTCATCTGGCTCAAGGGCTGGATCGAGGCTGAAAAAGCTGACCTAAAGCGCTACCGATAGGCAGCATCTCTTGACATCCTCCCCTGCCAGAAGGCAGGGGATCCCTACGGTGCTACACATGGGTTTCCCCATGCATAGTCGCTTCGGTGGGTTCCTGCTTCGCCGAGGCTGCTTGGCTTGCGCCAAGACTGACGCCCTCTCCACAGGCTGCAACGCGGTGTCCCCGCGCCAATATGTTGATCGCGCCGACCACATCGGCGTTGTCCTCGTGCCCGCACTCGATGCAGCGGAACACGGCCTGGCTGGGACGGTTCCCGGCGCTCACGCACCCGCAGGCCGGACACGTCCGGCTCGTGTTGTGCGGCGGCACGGCAATGAGCAGTCCTCCAGACCAGGCAAGTTTGTAGTCGAGTTGCCTGCGGAACTCGAACCAGCCCTGGTCCAGGATGCTCTTGTTCAGGACGGACTTGGCCCGAACGTTTTTACCCGGCGTCTCGACATCGCCCGCTGCGGACCTGGACATATTCCTCACCTGCAAGTCCTCGATACACACCATCGCGTGGTTTTTGCTGATAGCGCTCGTGGCTTTGTGCAGGTAGTCGCGTCGGGTGTTGCCGATCTGGATATGGATGCGCTGGATTCTGGCCTTCGCCTTCTTCCAGTTGTTCGAGAACTTCACCTTGCGGCTCATGGACCGCTGCGCTCTGCGCAGCCGGGCCTCGTGTCGCTTAAAACTGTTGAGAGGGGCCAGGGATGTGCCGTCACTGAACGTGGCGAACCGTGCCACGCCGACGTCGATGCCGACCGCGCTGGTGGCCCGCGGTACCGGCTGCTCGACTTCACGCTCGGTCTGAATCGACACGAACCACTTGCCACCCGACAGGCTCACCGTGGCATTGCGCGGCGTACCCAGTACCTCTCTGGACAACCTCAGCCGCATCCAACCCAGCTTGGGCAGGAAGATGCGAGCGTTCGCCCGGTCTATTCTGAATTGCTTGGGATCGGGGTAGCGGAAGCTGTCGCGCCGGCCGCGCTTGCCGAACTTCGGGAACGCCGCACGCTTGGCGAAGAAATTCTTGTACGCCCGCTCCAGGTCCTTGAGGGCATGCTGCAGCGGGTGGACCGGAGCATCCTTGAGCCACGGCGTTTCAGCCCCGTTGCGCCACGCGGTCAGCTGCTTGGCCATCGCTACATAGCCGATGAATTTGCCGCCCGCCTCGCAATTCTCCTTTTGCATCGCCAGCGCCTTGTTGTAGACGAACCGGCACGCCCCGGCGAATCGGCGCATGTTGCGCTGCTGTTCGCCGGTCGGCATCAGTTCGTACTTGAAGGCTTGGAGTCGCTGCATAGAGAGATCGTACCAGCCGTTTCCCCCTTGGCAAGGACGCCTACGGCGTCCGCGCTATCCTTCCCCGCCCTGAAGGACGGGGTATGCCGCGCATCCAGATCAATCAGCCCTGCGGGTTCTAGCCCGCGGGGCTGGCGTCCGCCGGGCAACAAAGCTGAGTTACCCATGAAGCAACTGCGAAAACTCCTTCGCGGCATCCGCAGCGCCCTGGCGGCCCCCAACAGCAAGCAACTCGAAGCCGCCGGGCGCCTGTTGCACACCCTTGCGGCCGCCAGCATGATCGGCTCATTCACACTTGCATTCGGCAGCGGCATATCCAGTCTCGCCGACCTCGGCCGCTGCGGCGGCCTGTTGGCCTGGGGAGTGGTACTATTTTTGCTGGGCTTGCTGGGATTCCAAGGATAGTGACGATGATGCCAATGTTGTTCGTAAGCGCTGCAGGCGTCGCAATCTGCGCACTGTTCATGCTGATGATGCGGAATTTCGAGAAGCGGAAGACCGCGACCCGGGACCAATCCGTCTAGTCAATGAGGGAGCCGACAGGCTCCGACTGCAAGATGGAACAAAGCCGGGCTGTCGCCCGGCTTTGTTTTTTCCGCCATCGGCGGGCGCCCCGCGGTACCCACGGGCCCCTTCCCAGCCGCGTCGATTCCGCTTACAGTGAAGGCTCGCCGGGCAAACCGGCATGTTCAGGTGTTGCAAATTGATCCATGTGCCCCCGACAGGCTTATGGATCAGTTTTGTGGTTTCGAATTCGCCGCGAATGCGGCAGGAGTTGGAAATGAAACCACACTTGCTTCGCCTCGAAAACTTCTGCGGCATTCGTTCTGGCCTCGGCAAGTCCGAGATTCAGCTCGATCTCCGCAACATCGATTCTTCCGCTACCCTCGTCGCACTGGCCGGCCCGAATGGCACAGGAAAGACGACTCTCATGGACAATCTTCACCCCTTCCGGGTGATGCCATTCCATGCATCCAGCCCCTCACCGGGCGGCTTCTCCTACTGGGACCACATCTATGGCCCTGAGGCCGCCAAGCATCTCGAATGGGAACACCACGGCCGAACCTACCGGTCTGATTTAGTCTTCCGGCAGTCCGGCAAGCGCCAGAAGCAGGATGCCTACCTGACGGTCGAGCAGGACGGCCAATGGATCCCGGTCCGGTTGCCTGACGGCACCGTGTCGGACGGCAAAACCAACACCTACGACGCCTGTATCGAGCACCTGCTTGGCAAGCCTGAGGTGTTTTTCACCGCCCACTACGCCTCGCAGTCGCGCGTTCCGCTGTCTGGCATGAGCGCCAGTGACACCAAGTCACTGCTCTCCTCGATGCTCGGTCACGATGCGATCCGTTCAGAAGGCGCCAAGGCCTCCGCCGTCGCAAAGCTTCTGGGCGCCGAGTTGAGCCGCGTACAGGCCGAACTGCGCCAGGCGCAAGCCGACGCCGAGCAGGCGGCCATCATCCGGGAACAGGCCAAGGATGCGGACCGGGCACTCCAAGACGCCAAGCTGCGTGCCGAGCACGCTCAGGAGTCCGCCACCACGGCGGCGACAGCCCTCGCCGCTCTGAGCGCTCAGCGTGACGCACAGGCGTCGCTGCGAACGCAGCGACAGCAGCTCGAGGAGCAGATTCGCGCCGCCCGGGCCGACCTGGCCACCCAGCAAACCGAAGCGGCACGGCAGACTGACGCCCGCCGGCGCGAGATTGCTTCCACCCAAGCCGCCGCGCAACAGCAACTCACCGGCGCCAGATCCGAAGCCCAGCGACTGCAGACGGATCAGTCACGCCGGGAGGCGTTGATCGCGCAGGAAGCGGCCATCGAGCAAGCGTACGCCCAGCTCAGTGTCATCCAGGCCACCGTCACCGACCTCACCGCTGAGCGCTCCCGTCTGACGCCTTGCGTTCCGGCATTGATCCAGGCGCGCGGCGCACTGGGATCGGCGCGGGAGGCTCACCAGAAAACAATCGCGGATGGGACGGCTAAGCGGCAGGCGGTCGGTACGATGCAGGCGACTGCCAAGCTGATCGAAGAGGTGCCATGCGCCGGCCAGGCACTGCAAGGACGCTGCCCGCTCTTGGCGCACGCCAATCAGGCCAAGGCGAACCTACCGCGCGAGATCGTGGTCTTGCAAGATCTGCGCAAGGCCTTCGAGACGGAACGCGCACAGATGGTAGGCCTGACCGAGCAGCTCAATGCTTTGGAGGGCCGGGACCAACAGCTTCGCGACCTCGATCGCCGGCTTGCCGAGGCAAATGGGCACCTTCTCTCCCTCACGAAAGCCGCGAGCCAGCGGGAGGCCCTGGTTGCCGCCAAGCAAGAAGCTCCCCAAGCAGCGGAGAACCTGCGGGCGCTCGTCGCGCTTCAGGAGCAACTCGTCACGCAGATCGGCGAGACGGCAGCGCGCATGACCGAACTCGACGCTGACCTGGCCATCCGCCAGCAGGCATTGGCCGTCACCCATGTCGAACAGGCCCGCAAACTCGAAGAGATGCTGCTGGCTCTGCCAGTGCCAGTGGACGACACCGCTCACCGTCAGGCGCAAGCCACGCTCTCCGCCGCGCAGCAGGCGCTTTCTGCCGCGCGACACGCCGCCGACACCGCGCAGGGGCAAATACAGGTGCTTCAAGTCCGCGCGGCTGCCGTCGAGCAAATGGCGCGCTCGCGCGAGATCCTGGCAGCGCAGGCTGCAGCGCTTTCGGACGAACAGGCTTACTGGCAACTGCTTGCCAAGTGCCTATCCAACGATGGCCTGATCGCCCTGTCGATCGACGACGCCGGCCCTGCCATCTCGGAGCTTTGCAACCACCTGCTGGAAGAGTGCTACGGTGGCCGGTTTGCCGTGCAGTTCGCAACCCAGCGGACGACGCAGGGCGGGACCCAGCGCGAGACATTCGAGATCCACGTCCAGGACGCCGACCGCGGTGAAACCAAGCTGCTCGGACTCATGAGCGGCGGCGAACGCGTCTGGATCAACGACTGCCTCGTGCGCGCGCTGGCGGTGCATATGGCTCACGGTACCGGTGGCGGCGTCCAGACGCTGTTCTCGGACGAAGCTGACGGCCCGCTGGACCCGGATCGCAAGCGGCAGTACATGGCTATGAAGCGGGCAGTCTTGTCCGCCGGCGGGTACGAGCGGGAGTTCTTCATCTCGCAGACGCCAGAGCTTAACGCCATGGCCGACGCCATCATCGACATCCCGTCGCTGGTTTAGCGACGTCTGCAGCGGGGAGGCTTTGCCTCCCCGCTGCTCCTTTCCCCACCCCGCAATTGCTTGGCTTTCCAGGCGGCACCCCTTCGTGCTCCCCGGAAAGCTGCTCCCCAAGATTTCAACGCCCAGTCGTGGGCACCGTGGAGAGCAACATGAAAGAGCAATTGCTGGACCTGTTCGGCGAACAGGTCATGCCAGCCACCGCAAGGATTCCCAAGGTTGAAGGCAAGGAGTCGGACCGCATGAGCATCGACGGTCTGTCCTCGGCGAACCTGGAAGTTTTTTGCAGCAGGGTCGCCGTTTCGCTGTGGAGCGGATTGCAAGACGACGTGGTGGCCTTCCAGGCCGCCAAGAAGAAACACGAGGCGGCACCCGCAGCAGACGGTAGCGACTTCTTCGGTCTTCCCAACCTCTGGGCCGAGAAGATCGCCCTGTTCGACGCGCTCTGCTGGGCCTTCGGTCTGTTCGAGCACAGCGCCATCGCCCCATTCGACGCGGTCTGCGACGAGTTGGACATGGATGTCGCGCGCGTGCGTCGCAGCTTTGCCCGCAGCCTGCATCAGGAACTGCGCGAACTGTTCCGCGTGATTCGTATGGCGCTTGGCGAGAGCTTCGCCGCGACCGTCGCGGAGAAGCTCGACGACTACGTCAACCTCGGCAACTGGAGGAACCAATAATGCTGCCCATTCATCGAAAATTCTTCCGCCTTTTGCTGTGGATCGCCAAGCCGGTGTTCCGGCTCGTGTGGGGACTTCTCAAGCTCGCACCACGCGGCTTGCTGTGGTTGGTGATGTTCTTGATTCTGGTGCCGTACACGCTAATTGCAAAGCCTGAGAAAGCCGAGCGCAAGCTGGCCTGGCTTCAGGAGCAACTGGGCATCCCGCAGGAGCCAGAAGACGATGAGGCCGCCTCGGGAGAGGCGGAACATGACGACGACGCCGAAGCCCCTCAAGCTACGCCGCCCGTCCCGGCGGTACGCGATGTGAACGAGCTGAAGCGCCTCGCCGCCGGCGGTACGCCCGATGCAGCCTTGCGCGGGATAGAGATGCGCGGGGCAACCTGCATCGAGACGGTCGCGATCGACGGGCGCGTCATTGTCCTCTATCAGTATCGCGATCACTATCGCCGCACCATCAAGTCGGTCGGCCCGGCAGGCAAGGTGGAGCGCGCAGAAATGGGTACGCTCACCCGCGAAACCTTCGCGCAAGCGGGCATTCCGTTCTGTATGAGCAACGCCGTCTGGTTGACCCGCCTGCTGTACGAGGCGCAGCGTGAAATCGCCGCGGTGGTCGCACCGGTCGCCTTCGAGACAAGCCAGGCTGCGGTGTCCGCCGTGGACCAGGTCGCCGTCTCGGCGTCAGGCAGCGCCAAGCGTCGTCGCCGCAATGCGTCGTCGTCGGGCCACGGCCAGACCGCTACGCCGGCCCTGGCCAGCGCAACGGTGACGGCACTGCATCAGCCCGATGACACGAAGCCGCTGAAGGTCGAGGTCGGTCGGATCGTCGACATGGGCATGCGCGAGTACAAGCCGGAAGGCCGCCGGAAATACCGGTCGTACACGATCACGCTCGAGCGCGCCGGCGGCGCACGCCGATCCTTTACCGGGGAACACCTGGGGGAGCTGGCAAGCACCCGCCGACTGTGCGTCGGTGACCACGTGCGTATCGCCATGCTCGGTCGCATGCCGGTCCAGGTCCCGGACCCGGATCAGCCGGGCGAGTGGATCGAGACCCATCGTAACGAGTTCGACGTGCGCCATATCAGCAGCAAGGCAGTCGCCTAACCGCCATTATTCAAGGAGAGAGTAACCATGGCATCCGTCAACAAGGTGATTCTGGTCGGTAATCTGGGCGCCGACCCGGAGACCCGCTACATGCCCAGCGGTGACGCCGTGACCAACATCCGTCTGGCCACGACCGATCGCTACCGCGACAAGGCTAGCGGCGACATGAAGGAGCTGACCGAGTGGCACCGCGTGTCCTTCTTCGGCAAGCTGGCCGAGATCGCCGGGCAGTACCTCAAGAAAGGCTCCCAGGTCTACATCGAGGGCCGCATCCGCACCCGAAAATGGCAGGACCAGTCGGGCCAGGACAAGTACAGCACCGAGATCGTCGCGGATCAGATGCAGATGCTGGGCAGTCGCCAAGGGGGGAACTCCGAAGGGGACAACGGCTTTAGCGAAGACGGCAACAGCAACCGGCAGGCGCCGGCCCAGCCCAACGGCGCCGCGCGCAACCGCGGCGGCGCGTCGGGAAGCGGCCAGCAGGCGTCTGCGGCACAACCCGCCCCGGCAGGAAACGCCGGCTACGGCTCGCCGCGCAGCGGCGGATACGCCGGCGGCGGCGCGCCGCGCAGTGGCGGCTTCGAAGACATGGACGACGACATCCCGTTCGCGCTCCCACGGGCGCTGGACGGGATTCCATTCCGTCGTTGATTCACGCTGGCGGACTCCCCACAAGGGAGTCCGCCGCGTCCCCTCAAGCTCCCCGTATCCCCGGGGGCTTTCCTCACGCGCCGCGCGCGTTGGGAAAGCCTCTGCCCCTTGCAGTGGCCGCTCCTTTTCATCGCCTCGCAGAGGCAGGAGATAGCCATGAAAGTCAGGTTTGACGAACTCGACTGGAAAGACGTCCTGAGCCGCGCAGGCCTGGCCGAGTTTCTGAGCAACAAGCAAGGCCCCTGCCCGCTGTGCCAGGGAAAAACACGGTTTCGCTTCGACAACAAGAACGACGCCGGGACGTGGTATTGCAACAGTTGCGGCGCCGGCAACGGCTACACGCTTCTGCGCAGTTACCTCGGCGGCGATCGCCAGGTCTTCGAGTTTCTCAAGGACACTGGCCTGTGCCGCGCCGCCCCACAAGCTTCGCCACTGCCCAGCCATCGCGAAGCGCGCGACGCCGCAGAAAAAGCCGCACGGGACCGGCAAAAGAAGCGAGACAAGCTCAATGCCACCTGGAAGGGCTCCATCGCCCTGACCGAAGCCAGTCCGGTGTGGCAATACCTGCGACGCCGAGTGCCGAGTCTGCAGCTCGAGTGGCTCAGCGGTGATCTGCTGGAACACCCGTCGCTGGAGTACTGGGAAGTATCTTCGTCAAAATGGGTGTCGCGCGGCCACTGGCCCGCCATGATCGCCGTCGCACGGCGGCGATCCGGCAAGCCGGTGACGCTGCACCGCACGTACCTGTCCAAGGACGGCTTCAAGGCGCCACTGGCGGAGGTGAAGAAACAGATGGCAAGCCCTGAGAAGTTGCTGGGTGCGGCCATCCTGCTCAATCGTCCGACGACGCAAAGCCGAAAGCTGATCGTTTGCGAAGGCATCGAAACCGGCCTTGCGTTGGTAGCGGCTACCGAAAATCGCTTCGAGGTCTGGGCACTCTTGAATGCCGGCAACCTGGCGGTCGCTGATATCCCGCGCGATCGCTTCGACGAGGTGATTGTCTGCGCCGATCGCGACCCTCTCGACCCGCGGCATGGTTGGCGGCCGGGTGAACACTACGCAGAACTTCTCAAAGCACGGTTGCTCTCGGAGGGCTTCGTCTGCAAGCTGCACGTGCCGACAGGCGAACGGAATGACTTCTGCGATCTACTGCAGCGCGCCAGGCACCTTCGACTGGTCGCCTGATCCACCATCATCCCCAAAGAGCGGCGGCGTTCTTTGCGGGATTGATCCGGGCCAGTTCGCACTAGCGGACTGGCCCTTTTTCATTTCTGGGATGATCCACGCCTCCGAGTTGCCGAGCGTTCGGGTGAATCCGGGTCCCTACGTCAGGGTGGATTCGGGAGGTTGGAGCACCTGCTACGTTGCAGGCGGAAGCCCATCGTCGCTTCCGTGGGAAAACAGGGAGGAATCATGAACCGCTACGCATTGTGCATTGCCGCAGTTCTGCTATTGGCGCCCAGCCTAGGTTTTACCAAAGAAGTAACCGAGGTCGCCAATTGGTGCTCCGAGGGGAAGAAGTACCTCCTGTTCGACAGGCCCCGAAATCCGGGAGACGCATGCAAGGTCATTGACTCGCGCTGTATTCGGCTCAACAACTATTGGTGTCAGAAACACACCCCGGGCGACCCGTGGGAAGGTGCGAAAGACTCCGATACCAATGAGCCAATTCAAGATCCTGGCAAGCACGCTGCATTCGACTCTCCAGTATGGTCAGCGCGTGCCATCGCTATTGATCTGCGATCGAAGTACACCGGCGTAAGCGGTGGGAAGAGAAAATCTGAGAAGGACAGGTTAACCTCAGCCTTCCAGATCATAGGCGCATATTCCCCGTGGTGCGATACCGTTGGCTCGGTTACCGAGACGAAGGACAAAACTGTCGGCCGCTCCTGCAGCGACGGCAACCGCCCGGGGCCAAACTTTGCCGGACGGTTGTGCAAAGCACCGACTGCAAATGAGACCGACCCTCAGAACTGCATTCCCGGTTGCAACTGCCCGCCGACCGCGGCCCGAACGCTCATCCAAGGTCTGCCCGGAAAGACGATCACGGACGATCTGGAACTGTTCGACAAGCGGGGGAAGCCACTGCCCAATCTCGCAATTGTGATCAGAAACTTGGCTTGGCAGGAGCATAAACGACGGGTGTCGGATGAGCTTGTCCGACGCGGCATCGCACTGCTAAACGAAAAGTAGTATTGCAGCCGGAATCTGGAAATGTGGTTGCGTGAGACGATGTCGAGGGTATTCTGTCTTGTACCTCCTCTATCGACCCTGTAATCACCTATGACCGACCGCCTTTGGCTGACGGATCCTGCGAAGGCGTTTGCTGCGTGGCAGGAGATCGGCGCGACTGGGGTTGACGGCCGGCCGTTCTCCTCGCGCTCGATCATCCAGCACCAGGCAATGTTCGAAGCCGTACTGGAGCATCTTGCTCATTGTGGCCAGACGCTCGCGACCTTTCATACCGCAGAGTTGGAGGCCTTTCTCGCCGCACGTGGCCTCGACAGGTCGTCGTCGACCGCCAAGCGCTACGCCAAGCTATTCGAGCGGCTCGGCCGGCACCTTGTCACATCCGGGGTCAGAGCGGAGAACCCCGGGAAGCCGCTCTCGGACTCCCTTGCTTGGCCTCTGGACGACCCGGCGATCGCGTTTCTCCCCCCTGCGTTCGACACAGCATTACAGCAGTGGGTCCAGCCATCACCGAACGACGATAGGTCGACGTCGCGCGACAAGGCGGCGATTGCGCTTTTTCTCGGCGCCGGCCTCACGGTGGCAGAGGCGCGCCAGCTCCCCTTGGCTGGTTTCGAGCGCGCTCTGCCAGGCGCGCTAGCGAGAGTACGAACTGAGAGTGCCGGCGGGCGCCTTTCCCGCATCGCGATTGTCGAGGGGTTCGCGCAGCCCCCGGTCTTGGCCTGGATTGCTGTTCGAGCCTCACATGGCTACACCGGCGAGCTGTTGCTAGCCTTCAGGCGCACGGGCAAGCGCGCCGCCGTTATCAGTCTCTGGCGCGCAGTGCATGATGCATTGGTGGCGATCGGCTATAGAGGCGTCGAATCCGGTCCGCAGGCCCTGCGCAATACCTACGGCCGCCGACTATTGCTCCGCGGGCTCGACCCGAAGGCCGCTGCTGAGCGGCTTGGGCTGAGTAGCGCACGTACCACTTACCGCCTACGCCAAACAATCTCGGCCTCTTCCTGACCTCATGGGCCTAGCTCGCCTGTGGTCAGTAGCCCGGTCGGTTGTCGCCCATATTAGTTATCAAAACAGCACTTATTCTGTGTTTCGCGCGAATCTGCACGAAATCGGTATGCGATTTGGGTCACTTTCGCCAAGGTTGACATGCTAGATTCATGTCGATCACTAGGGGCCGGGCGTTGGCGTTGGAGCCAGACTTCCATATGCAGCGCAGCAATCCACCCTAGATGCGAGAACAGGGTCGTCGATGTATGGATCGGACGTCGCTGCTAGGAAAAGGCCGCGTTACCAGCAAAAAACCTTGCATGTATACGTCAGACCACTAATAATGACGTAACTGCCGTATACGTGACTTCTTGAGGTTCGACTTGGCCACAAAACCGTTCAAAGTCCAAGCTGTTGCCCAGTTGCTGGGCACAACCGTCGACTCCGTCCGCCGCATGGTGGATGAAGCGGGGATTGAGGTGTCGCGGCAAGAGTCCGGCCCCAAGACTCGGCTCTTCTCGGTCGAGAACATCTTCGACCTGGCCCACCACCGAAGCAGCAAGCGCGGTGGGAAAGCGCGGTCCAAGAAGCAGGTCATCGCCACCGTATACGCGCCGAAGGGCGGCGTCGGCAAGACGACTCTTGCAAGCAATCTGGCTTGTCGCTTCGCCCTGCGTGGCGTGAAAGTCCTGATTATCGACCTGGATTTTCAGAGCAACCTGACGTTGAGCTTCGGGTACGACTCCGAGTTGACACAGGAGGAAGCGCTTGAAGCAGGCGTTTCGCCAGACAAGACGGTTGAGGCGCATTTCGGAAACCTGATCCCGGGCTGGCCGTATGGTCGCCGCACCCTAGGCGAAGTCGTAAAGAAGCCGTTCGGCGACGCAGGCCCCCATATCGTACCGTCGGACCTGACCCTGGACCGTCTCGACACGATGCTGACCTACGAAGTACTGGAAGGCAAGAACGCTGACCTAACAATCGCCAAACTGCTCAAGGACGGGCAGGCCGGCAAAGATCAGCACTTCGACACTCGTGACTACGACATCATTCTGTTCGACGCGGCACCCGCGAAGAACCGGATGACACGGGGTGCGCTACTTGCGTCCGACTACGTGATCTCACCGGTCTCGATGGAGAAGTTCTCCACAAAAGCGCTCTCCTACCTATCGAGCGTCCTAACCGAAATGCAGGACCAGTTTAACCGGAGCCCCGAACTCGTGATCGTCGGCAACTTCTTTGACCCGAATCGCGTGCGGGTCATGGGACAGTTGATGACTATCACGCAGACCTATCAAGATGCGTGGCTGGATCGGACGATCCGGCGCAGCGAGGATTTCCCGAAGGCCTTGAATGGTGAGACCGATGTCCCATTGGTGCTCTTTAAGCCAAGCAGCGCCTCCGCGAACGAACTTCGGGACGTAGCCGATGCTCTGCTGGTGCGGATGGGGGTGATTGATGGCTAAGACATCCACTGAAACTGATTTTATCCATCGACTGCGCAATCGCGCTGACGGCGCCGGCGGGGCGGATACGCCCGCCGGCCGCATGGTTTTGCACACTCCTCCGAAGGGCACCGGGAAATCGCTCGAGGAACTTCTGGCGGAGCATCCTGACGCGCCCACTGGCCTGCCCTCTCCGGCATCATCTGCCACGCATGCCACGTCGCAGGTGCCGGACTCCGATCAGGCCCGAGAATTCGGTTTCCGGGTCCCCCTGTCGAAGCTGAAGCAGCACCCGTGGAATGCGCGGATTGCTCGGAGTCCGGAACGGATCAGAGAGATCGCATCGAGCATGGCCGGATCACGGCAGTACCATCCGCTGGCCGTGACAAAGGATCCGGCGGAGCCCGGGACCTATTTCATTTTCGACGGGGACACACGGTTCAAAGCAGCGGAGCTGTTGAACTGGCCGGATATTTGGGTACTCGAGGGACATGTCGATGCGTCCTCGCCTCTCGATGTGTATGTCCAATCGTTTCGGCACACCGAAGACACCGACCCGATTCCCCAGATCGACATGGGCATTCGGTGGGCACAGTTGATTTCGGAAAAGCTCGCAACGCAAGAGCAACTCGCTGAGCGGCTTGGTTATCACCAGGCCACGATCAGCCGGATGCTCTCGTTCAGCCGTTTTCCTGAGCGGATCCAAGCGTTCATGCGGGAGAACAAGGAGCGCTTCCCCTATTCCGTCGCAGGAGTGCTTGTGTCCGCGATTGACTCAAGAACGGAAGAGGAACTGCTTGCTCTCTGTCAACGAATCGTGACGGAGGAAATCTCCCGGCGCGCCATCGAAAGCCTGCTGAAGGAGAAAAAGCAGACCGCTCGCGCTCCTCGCAAAGCCGCAGTCATATCGAAGCCTATCCGGCTGGGCGAGTCCCAGGTCGGCATGCTTCGGACTTACGAGACGGGTGCGATCGAGTTCAAAGTCCAAGAAGCCGCGTCCATTGATGAGAAGGTGCTCGCTGAGTTGGTCGATCTGCTGGGAGCTGCAGTCGAATTGGTCAGTACTGGCGAAACGAACCTCCGTCAAGCGCTCATCAACAAACTGACGGCGCCGGAGAAGGCCCCAAAAAAGTGATCCGTAAGGCGCAAACATTTGCCATCTGTCGCTCGGCATCCAGCTTGGATACGGAGCGCTTGGGTGGCTTTTGTTTTGTGCCTGCGGTTTGCGCTTCGATGCAGTTGGAAGCTGCTGAGCAGCTTCGCGCAGCGATGCGGATTGGCGTTCATCACTCGAGTTACCGCCGCGCCAATATGCACCGGTGCATATTGGCTTCTCCGTGCTTCCTGACCAGGCCGGTATGCACCGGTGCATATTGGTTTTTGGAGCCAGCGGCTTCCCGCCGATCAACCAGCAATGGCAGCAAGGCCGATATGCACCGGTGCATATCGGCCTTGGCCGCCGACGCTGCGCACCGCCTATGCACCGGTGCATACTTCAACCCCAGGTTATCTCGCCATCCTGTCGGAGCCTATAGCCTCCGTGGCTTTATGCACCGGTGCATGGCAGACGAGCCCGGGAATCAGCTCGACGCCATATGCACCGGTGCATACTCCCTCGCCTGTCCTGTCCGCGACAAATCATCCCTCCACAGCGCGACACAAAAGCAGTCGATCGCGAGTGCGGCGCCAAGTTCATCCCCGGGGTATGCACCGGTGCATACCCCGCCTGGCACCAGGTATCAACCAGACACCAGGCTCAGCGAAGCCCCCAAAGAAAAACGCCCAACAAATGTTGGGCGTTTTTCTTTGGGCGTTCGAAATGTTCGCCCCCGAAATAAGGAGCATCCAATGAGCTAACCCTCTCCAGAAAAACAAAAGCCAGGAATTGGCGTTCCTGGCTTTTGCGGACGGCGTCTAGCGAGTCGTCCTTCCTACTTCGAACTGGCATTCGAAGTCTAGGAAGAACGCTTCGTCATGTCAACGCCGCCACAAAAAATTCATCCATTGCGAGGCGAACATGACTTCAATCATGAGCGTAGGGAACGCTCATCCTCAACAGTCTGAAGATCACTACGAACTGTACGAACAAGACACGCGCGGCGATTTTCTTCGCTCATCGTCGAGGCTCGTCATTTCCAGTCCCGTAGTTTCGAACAAATCAAAGCTAAGCGTCTCTGAGCAAAATTTCGTAGGGACCGAGACGGCATCGCCAGTTTTCCTTCCGCGTAAAATTGCTAATGCGATCGTCAACGTCTACGAGGCTCTCGATGCTTATGACTTGTCTCAAACGCAACGACGCGTTCTGGCCTGCTTGATTCGCTTCGGAGTAAAAGTCGACAGTCCAGCTTCTTTCATCTTTTTGAAGAAGGCCACGATTGCGTCAAAGCTGAAGATCAGTGAAGCAACAATTTATCGTTGCCTTGCGACACTCGAATCCTTTGGACTTATCGAGCGAGAAGAGCAGAGACGAACGCCAGAGACGTTGAAAGTCATTGGCAGAATACGCCTGACAGGCATCGCGATTGACGCGCTAGGCCTAAACCCCCCCGCTGCAGCGTCAAAACAGGATATGGCGCAAGCCGCACATATCGAAGAAGGCGCAGCTGGGCAAGAACTCGCATCCGTGCGAGACAATAACCTCCCCCCTCAGTCTTCTTCGAAGAAACAACCGGCTGAGCCGGCCGCCTTTCGACGAATCGAAGGCAAAGCAGTGCCCTCCGACTTGGCTTGGTTGGTCGAAGACCGGTCCCTATCCTTGCCGGGCCTATTTGGCCTCATGAAGCGTGCCCGCAACGCGTCGACCCGTCTATCCGACGTCGTCCAGACTGCTTACCACGCGATCGCAGAACTCCGTGGCAGAGACCTTTTTGCTTACCTCGCTGCACTCATCAAGAAGCCCCTCGACTTCACGTTTGTAGCCAACGCCGCCCGTGCCGAACGCGACCGCCGACAGGAAGAGGAGGGCTCCAAAGCAAAACAACACGCGCGAATCACGGCACTTGCCACAAGCCTCCGTGGTCGTGTCATAGCCGATCCCAACGGCGGCTCTTGGTCCGTAGACGAGGCATCAGTGACGCTCCGCCGTGGCACCGGCCGCGATGCCGCTACGAATGCCTGGCCACTAGCTCTCGCACTACCCCAGTTGGAGTTCCTCGCCCAACTCGCTGCCGGCCAACCCGTATCGGCACCTGGTACCCCGACTCCTGCCACGCGGAGCCTCCGTGCGGCAATTGCTGACCACCTAGACCGCGCCCGGGCAATTGTCGGAGCACGTCGGGCGCCGGCCATGTAAGGTATATACTGAAAAATGGCATATCGTACGCTCGTGCCGCTCCGCGGCAGTCCCGCGAGCAGGGCACCGGCCACGTTGCTTACCAGACACGGCCATTGGGGGAACGCCGGATGATGGTTCGCATGCTCAACCCGAGGACGGCTTGAGTTGATGCGTACGGCAATCTGCCGTATCATTGCCTCTGGAGAACCAGACTATGCCCACTGCCAATACCACCGCCCGCCTCGAAGCGCGAATCAGCTTTGATCTGCACGCGATGCTCAAGCGTGCCGCCGAGCTGCAAGGACGCACCATGACCGACTTCGTTGTCGCTGCGGTCCAGGAGGCAGCCCAGCGCGCCATCGAGCAATCCGACGTCGTCCGGCTGTCCCTCGCCGATCAGGAGTGCTTTGCCAACGCACTGCTGTCCCCGCCGCAACCGACACCAGCCCTCGAGCGCGCGTTTGCCCGCCGCGACAAGCTGCTGCGCGCTGAATGAGCGCCGCGCCGTTTCGGCTAGTCCCGCTTGATCCAGCCCATGATCGCGCCGGCTTCGATAGCGGATCGGACCCCCTGAATCGCTATCTCAGGGAACAGGTCAGTCAGGACGTTCGCCGCCGCGTCGCGGCATGTTTCGTGGCACTCGCCGATGGACCGCGGATTGCCGGCTACTACACCCTCGCATCTGCGAGCCTCTTGCTGGCCGAACTGCCACCCAGTATCAGCAAGAAGCTTCCGCGCTATCCGACGGTGCCGGCCGTCCGCATGGGGCGCTTGGCCGTCGATCAGACCTTCAAGGGGCGGGGCTTGGGCGCTGCCTTGCTAGCTGACGCACTGGAACGTGCCATCCGGTCAGAGATCGCCGCCTACGCGGTGATGGTGGACGCGAAGGACGAGGCGGCGGAGGCCTTCTATCGCTATCACGGCTTCATTGCGTTGCCTGATTCGCCACGCACCTTGTTCCTGCCTCTGGCGACCGTCCAGGCAGCACGCCGATCGTAGGACGGCTTGGTCTGAACGCGCCAGCGAATACACATTGGGACCAACGGTGGACCGGATCGCCTTCGTCGCGTAGCGCGGTGTCACAAGGCTCCGGAGTAGTGCAAGCCGGCGCGCCTGCGCCGATCGCGACTGCTCGATCCGCCGCGACAAGGTGAGGCCCGGGCACTGGCAAGCCCGCTCAGTCGCGCGTGCCGCCAGAACTTTGCCGCGCCAGCAGCCCGACGCCGTCCCCGCCCTGCAGGCGGATCCGAACCCCTCCGCGGTCAGCCCACTCGGCCTGACGGGGGGCGGCGCCATGGTCGGCTTGGGCCGGCGTGTCCCGCAGGATCGACCACAGCACCATGTACTGGCAGTACAACTTCACCTCCCACTCGGTCCCGTTCGTCATGACAATCCGCTGCGGGAGGCCGACGACAACGTCATCAGGCCGGCTGTCGGGACCCCAATCCAGCGGGGTGCGGCGCCGGCTCAACTCGTGCAAGGCACGAAAGAACAGATCAGCCCGATTTGGATTGTCGCGGTCGACTTCGCCCGAAAGGGGGGCTGCAAATGAGGCCTCAGTGGCCGGCAGGTCGAGCAGCCGGCAAACATGGCGAAGGCACGCGCGCTGAATTCCGACCGCATCGGCGGGTGGCGTTTGGACCACCCGGTTACGCGTGCCCGCGGAGGGAGTCAGCGTCCATCCCATGGTCCCCAGCGTCGCCCGAGAGAAGGTAGCTGCATGGAAGCCCAGCCCGCGGGGGAATTGCCCCTGCACGACTGTCGAGCGGAACCGCTTGCGCCCGCTAGGCCCGGGCAACTCATTGGCCACCAGCCGGCCCTCAGTGGGCACCAGATGGCTGCCGTCCGGCAGGGGAAGGCGCTGCTGGCGATGAGGCCAGATCTGCCGCTCCCAGTCCGCCTGCGCCTCCGGGCCGGACGTGGGGCCGCGAGAACCCTTCGACTCCACCAGGCACACGGCTGAGGGCGCGGTGGCCGTTCCATCGCGGAAGAACACGAAGTCGGGGTGCGCGTCAGCGGTCGGGCCGCCACAATCCTCCCAGTGCGCCATCCACGGGTAGCCGGCCTGCATCGTCTGCAGCAGCGTCAGACCGGCGCCCAGCGAGCCCGATAGGAAGGGCTTCACGAAGTCCTTGAGCCGGCCATAGTCGTGGGTCACCCGGAAACCGTCCGCATCCGCCTCGCATACGCTCAGTGCGGCCGCCGCCGTGGCGGCGACGGTGGCCAGGCCGGCGTCGCCCAGGGTCAGGCCCAACTGATTCGCCCGGCACATGGCGAGATATAGCCACCAGAGGTTGATGTGCGCCCCCGCCTTGGGGGCGCGCGCCGCCCAGGCCAAGGGGGGCGCGCCTGGCGCCAGGTGGAATTCCTGGTGGATGGGGACGATCGGCATAACGAGGGCAGGGCGCCGGCGGCGATGGCCGCATTGTCGCCGACCGCGGGCGCAGAAGCCCGCCTTGCGCCACTTCAGAACCGGAATTCTGCATTTTACGGTGCTTGATAATTACTATTATCAAGCACCGTCATAATAAGAGACGGGTGGTAGGTTTCCTGGCCGCCACTTGCGGCTACAATGAAGTCTTGCCGCGCGCACCCCGCGCCAGCGCTGGGCTGGCCGGCCGCCGGCGGCACGCCCACCTCGTGCGCTCACTCAGGACGCCCCTCGATGCCCGCAGCTGCTCCCGCCCGCCCCCTCGTGCTGCCTCCCACGGCACTGGACGCCATCGCCACCCCGTTCGCCGGCGACCTGCTCGGCCGCCAGGCGCTGGCCGAGCGGCTGACCACCTACCTGGACCGGCTGCGCGATGGCGCGGTGCTGGCCATCGACGCGCCCTGGGGCGAGGGCAAGACCTGGTTTGGCCGGCATTGGGCCAAGCAGCTTGAGCAGCAGGGCCACCCGGTGGCCATCATCGATGCCTTTGGCCAGGACTATGCAGAAGACGCGTTCCTCCTGCTGGCCAGCGCGATCGTGGGGCTGCGCAAGGCGGAGAGTGGGGTCACGGCAAAGCTCAAGCACCGGGCTGGCGCGGTCCTGCGCGCCCTGCTGCCCGTCGGCACGAAGGCGCTGGTCAACCTTGCAGGCCGCGCGCTTGGCACGTCGGACCTGGTCGACCAGGTCGATGAGGCGCTGGGTGAGGCGGCCGAGCAGGCGACCGAGAAGGCGGGCGACGCCGCCGGCGCTTGGGTCAAGGGCCGGCTCGACCAGTGGGAGGCCGAACAAAAGACGGTCCAGCACTTCCGCGAAGCTCTCACCGAGTTCGCGGCGGAGACGTTCAACGACACGGGCAAGCCCACGGTAATCCTGGTCGATGAACTGGACCGCTGCCGCCCCGCGTTTGCCGTGCAACTGGTCGAACGCATCAAGCACTTCTTCGACGTGCCGCATCTGGTGTTCGTGCTGTTGATGAACCGCGATCAGCTGGAGAAGGCGATTCGCGGGGTGTATGGGGCCGAGACCGACGCGGCCACCTACCTGGGCAAGTTTCTGCATCTGTCGCTGCGCCTGCCGACGGCGCGAAGCGTGGAGCCCGACGGTTCAATCCCGGGGCTGTCTGCCTATGTGTTCAATACGTTGGAGCGGCTCGGCGCGGTCGAGCGAGACTTCGCAGATGACTTCTCTCTGTGCGCCGCGCTGTTCGAGTTGTCGGCGCGGGATGTGGAGCGCGGGTGCACGCTCTACAGCCTGGCGACCACTGGGGGCGACTCGGCCAATGCGGCCCTGCTTGCTTATGCGATCGCGCTCAAGCTGAAGCATCCGGCGCTCTACGCCGGGCTGATGCAGGGCCGTGCCGATACCAATGTGACATGCATGGAACAGCTGCCCGCGATGCTCGTAGCGCTGCGCATGCGGGATCCATACGGCACGACGCGCGTCGCCGATATGACGCGCTTGACCATCTACCAACAGGCACTGTGGGCTCTCCACTATCGGTGGCTCTATCAACACGCGCCAACCTCACTTGGAGCGCACCAAGCCCCGAAGGACGAAGTAGCGTACAACGCGCATTTTCCGGGGGTAGGAGATCCGCAGTTGTTCTTCCAGAAGACCTTCCGCCGTTTGGATCTGGCGATCAGTTGAGCATCATGCCATCTTCCTCGACGCCCCGCCGCAAGCGTGCCCGTGCCCTCGATCCGAGCGAAGCCTCGCCGTTCCCCCATGGCAACAGCCCGGACGGCGACCCAAGGACGCGAGCGCCGCGGGCGCAACCCATGCCGGGCACACCTGGCACGCTGCCAGGCGGACAGGCCCGCGCAACCGGAGGTGCCGCAGCCATGAGCCGAGACCAACCGCTTCCCGATGGCCGCTACCGGGCACGATGCCGGGAACGATGCTGGGAACGCTCTCTGTTGGGCGCGGCCGCCAATGGTCACTCGCGCGTCTACCCGAGCGCGGATCTGGTCGTGGTCGACGGCTGGGCCCATTTCTACCGAGACTGCCAGGAAGTCTGGTCGTGCAACCCGAGCTACGCGGCCACGCACTTCGATGTGGTGGCGCAGGGGAGGTGACCGGATGACGACGGACCTGGTTCTCATGCAGGCGGAAGCGGTTGCCCCGCCAGCGCGCGCGCGGCGGCGACGCTCGGTCACGCGGCGGCACCTACACCGCGGGCATTTCGGCTTCCTGCGCGCAATCGTGCAGGGTCTGCACGCGCGCCCGATGTGGGAGCGCTACCTGGCTGAGGAGGGCGAGATCGAGGCGGAGCAGGAGGCCGCCGCGGCGAGCGAGGAGGAAGAGCCGGCGGCCCAATTCGCGCGCCACCCGAAGGTGCGCCGCGTGACTACATGGTTGCGCGCCGAGCTGCGCGCCGCGGCGGGCCGCGCGGAGCGGTTCGGCATGGCGCGCCTGGTGCATCTGGATCTTGGCCAGATCGGCCGGCCGGGCGAAGCCCTGCCGTCGCTTGAGGATTTCGCCGCCGAGGCGGGCCTCGATGGCTTCAGCCAGGCCGAGCAACTGGAGGCCTACCGCGGGCACTTCGGACGTGCGGTGGACCGCGAGGCCAAGCGGGCCTCGCTCATGCGCCGGCAGTTGGAGGCGATCGACTGGCTGGAAGGCAAGTATGCGCAGCCGGTGCTGGCCGCTGACGGCTGCCGCGCGTGGCTGGCCGACGCCCTGGCGCAGCGGCTCGAAGAGGCTGGTGTGGCCACCCTGGGCCAACTGATCGACCGCATCAACGGCTTGGGCACCGGCTGGTGGCGCGCGCTGCCGGCCATCGGCGCCGGCAAGGCCCGCGCGATCGAGGCCTTCTTGCGCCAGCACGCAGAGACCTTGGGCAAGGGCGTCGGCGAGCATGTCGCGGTGGCGCGCCGGCAGCGTTACGCGCACGAACTGGCCGCCGTGGTGCCGCGCGGGCTGGCAGCGGCCGACACCCTGGTGCCGCTGGACAAGTTGGTAGTGCCGGAAGCGCTGGACGGCCGGCTGGGCGCCTTCCGACTGCCGCAGGCGCGCTGCCTGATCAGCGCGCACAATGACTATGAGGCCGTGCTGTCTTGGCTGCGATCCAAGCCCGGGCTGCCGCCCGACCAGGTCGCCCGGCTGCGCGAGAAGCGTCGCGACCTCGGTTCAGTCCCGGGGCCGCTCGACTGGCTGCACTACCTGTCGCATACCCAACGTGCCTACCGCAAGGAGGCGGAGCGCTTCCTCCTGTGGGCCATCGTGGAGCGCCAGAAGCCCTTGTCGTCGATGGACACCGATGACTGTCTTGCCTACCGGGATTTCCTGGCGGCGCCGCCGGCGCACTGGTGCGCCCCGCGTTCCCGCGAGCGCTGGAGCCCGATTTGGCGGCCCTTCGAGGGGCCGCTGACGCCACGGGCCCAAGCCTATGCGCTCACGGTCCTGGGCAACCTGTACAGCTACCTAAACGAGAAGAACTACCTGGGGGGCAATCCCTGGACCGGCGTGCGCCCGCCGCGCACCGCGATGCCCGCGATGGACGTCGGCCGCAGCCTGAGCACGGACCAGTGGCAGTTCGTCACTCGGCAGCTGGCGGCGCTGCCGCCCACCTCGGCCAACCAGCGCCTGCAGGTGGCGCTGCCGCTGCTGTACAGCACCGGGCTGCGGCTGGCCGAAGTAGTGTCGCTGACGACGGCGGACCTGGACTGGGTGAGCCTGCCGCGCCCGGGCACGCGCGAGCGGGAAGAGGCGTGGTGGCTGACCGTGCTGGGCAAGCGCAGCAAGGTGCGGCGCGTACCGGTCCCGGACGGGGTGGTGGCCGCGCTGGGCCGGTATCTGGCGGCGCGCGGCTTTGCCGACGATCCGCGCGACCAGCGCGAGCCGGTGGCGCTGCTTGGGCACGCGACCGACACGGCCGAGCGCACGCCGTGGGGCAAAGCCGACACGGCGGGCGCCGCTGCGTCGCTGCAACCGGGCACGCTTTACAAGCAAGTGAAGCGGTTTTTCCAGGCGTGCGCGCGCGACCTGGCACTGGTCGATGCGCGCGGCGCGCAGCGCCTGGCCGAGGCCAGCACCCACTGGCTGCGACATACTCACATCTCGCATGGACTGGCTGCTGGCGTGCCGATCGAGGTGATGCAGCAGAACGCCGGGCACGATTCGCTCGCGACGACCACGCGCTATGTCACAACCGAGGATGCACGGCGTGCGGCGGCACTAAGGCGGTTTTTCGAACAGGGAGATTCCCAGTGACATGTGTAAGCAGAATGCCTGCCACCGGGAAACCAGCGCTGAAACCGTCCTGGCTACTTCGCTGTCGTATTCGGTTGTTTCGGTTCGGACCCTTCAGTCTTCGGGGGGCTATCATCGGCCTCGCCAGAACCATTTGATCCAGCGACTGGTCGCTGAACATACTGCGTCCTAGTTGGCTGAAGCGTTCCAGCAGTCTTGATCAATTCGGTTGCCAACAAGTGGACCTTTGCAGCTTCTAGTCCGTTCGCTTGCAATTGGCATATATAGAACCCCCCGACCATCAGAAACGACGTTCGCTCGGTGGTTGTATTCAGAGCATTTCCCAGCTTCTGAATCGTCGCAGACATCGCGCTAGCAGTAGCCTCGGCATCGTCCTTGTTTGGGGTACCCGTGCCAGTGCCCACCCCGTGTATGGCGGAGGCCGCTTTCAGCAGCGCATCGGATATTTTAAGCTTGGCGTCAGCGCTATACGAGTTTTCGACCATTGCAAATTGCGTGCAAGCTCTCACTTTATTATCGCCATCTGCCACAACCAGTGCGGCGGATCGACTATTTTCCCACGCGTATAACGCCGCGCCTGTCCGAGTGTATTCAGATGATGTCGCGCAACCAGAAATTAAGCCAACAAAGGCCAGTGATAGAATTGTTCGCGCCATGGTTCCTCCCTGATGGATAATGCTATTTTTTAGACGCTTCTTGTGACGTGCCGGTTATTAGCTCTTGGATATCATGGAATCAAAGCGCTCCCGATGTCTAGGGAAGTTCGGTGTCTCCCGACTCTGGAGGGGTTCCCCGCAAGTTGGGAGGTTCTTAGTACGAAAAGCGCAGCTTGACCAATCGACCAAGCGCAGTGCTATAGAATCAGTTCAGTCGCCCGTTGACAGCTCCATCGCGGCCACTGGGGATGATCATTTTGGTGGTGTACATTTCGCATCATGTCAGTCGAAATTGAAAGAGCAGCAGCGATCACCTGGATCCGTGTTCAGATGGCTCGCCACGGGATCAGTCTTGAGGACCTTCTCGCAGCCGGCTGTTTTGGAGTGAGAAAGCGCTCTGCCGCTACGGGGCGCGGCGGCTATGCCAATGCCGCTGGCGAAACCTGGGACGGCGAGGGAGCAATGCCGGATTGGCTGCAGCGTGCTGTAAATGCTGGTCAAGTCGCCGATTTCTTCCGTGTGGGTTCCTGACCCTTGTCCCTCGGCGAAAGTGGGGGGGGGTTCTTGAATACGTCGACTTCACGGTCAGATTGCCCGTCGAGAGCGGAATTCGTCAGCGACCGCCTTCCAGGATTCTTGCGCGGCGTTGAGCTGGTTGCTCCGCGGCGACGCCGACCGTGCCTCCAAGAAACCGGTGACGCCTATTCGTCGCAACCGGTCGCGGGCCTTCGCTCCCAACGCGATAATGGTTGCATTCGGAAATAGTCGGAGTGCCGGCCAAAGATAGGTGGTGGCGCACCTGGTCTCCATGCTGGCGGGTAACCGCCCGCCGGCCGTCTGGGCCGAACAGAGGACAGAGTTGGTGATCCACGTGCGTTCCATCTGTACCGAGAATGGCAGATCGCGCCAACAGAGATCTAGGATCTGCCGAAGGTTCTCATGGAATGGTGTCCCCTTGCGTTCCAGCAATCCCAGCGAAACAATCGCCGCATCGGAGATGTACTCATCCGCCGAGCAAGCTTGGGCATACTCTTCGTCTCGGCGAGGCGTACTTGGTTCGGCGCAAACGAGCACCAGCCGGACGATATCGAGCTCGGTGGTGGCGCCGCACTGGCCGCGGGGTACGTGACCTGCGGTCGGGTCCCAACGAGCATCCGCGCAACTGCTGCCGATACCCGAGCAGGGCTGGTAGGCCTGCCGCAAGATAGCGCGTAAGCGATTGTTCACGGTCATACGGCAATCTCCAGTGGCATGTTGAGGCAGAGCAGATTTTGCTCCTGGATATCGCGAACCGTAGCGCTTCGACAAGACGCCCGCAAGCCCGGTCATATGCGTGTTTTGGGCTTGGGGTCGTGTCGATGGATGCCGGCACGTCGGCGACCGCTAGAATCAAGGGTCTGCTTTGAGGGAGGTCCCATGTGCTATTCCGCCCTGGTCCGAATGGAGCACCGTCGCCTGGAGCGCGAGTATGGCGCGCGCGCCAGCCTGCAACGCTATCTGGATCTGTTCCAAGCAAAGAGCGAGGGCGGTGGATGGCGCCAGATCCCAAAGGCCATGCGCGCAGCCTTCGCGTCGCCGATCAGCGACGAAGAGGCACCTATCGCATCGGTCATCGCTGCGGCCGAGCAACAACTCGCGAGGGAAATCGAAGCTGAGCTCTTCCAGCAGAAAACGCGCCTGGCAAATGCCGAGCGGGTGCTGGCCAGCAAGGCCACCAAGAAGGCCGAGAGCGATCAGCGAATCGCCCGCGACAAGATCGAACGCGCACAGCGGAATCTCGCCGATCTGGCGCGCACCGACCTGGCCGAGCGAGACTCTCGGATCTTCCCCGGCATCTACGCATCGGTGATCATCGAGCACGGTGGCGAGCGGCTTGTAGTGCCGATGCGATACGGCTGCCGATTGCCAGGCTGGACCGAGGCGATCGAACGGAAGTACCCCGGAACCTACAATGCTCGTTCGGACCGCCTTGAAGAATCCTGGGGCAAACTGTTCGGACGCCGCCATGGCGTTGTCGTTGTGACCCGCTTCTACGAGAACGTGGCGCTTCATCGCTCCGAGGGGCGAGATCTGCGGCCAGGCGAGCAGCAGCAGAATGTAGTACTGGAGTTCGCCCCGCAGCCAGCGTTCGATATGCTTGTGGCCTGTCTCTGGAACATTTCCAAGACCGAGAGTGGCGATCTGCTGTCCTTTGCCGCCATCACTGATGAACCGCCGCCGGAAGTTGCAGCGGCTGGCCACGATCGCTGTGTCATCCCGCTGAAGGCTAACAACCTTGACGCGTGGCTTGCCGGGGGCTCAGGAGATTTGGCAGCGATGCACGCTTTGCTGCGCGATCGAGCGCCGACTTGGTTCGAGCATCGGTTGGCAGCATAGCGTGATCGCGTAGCGATCCGAGTGGAGCGATGGAATGCTGGTATGCCCCGTCACCTTCGAATAATGGGTGAAGCGCTGTCGCGGATCAGCCGACTGCAGGTTCTGCCAAGGAGCCCGTTGCAGAACACGACTAGGCACTTCTTGCTGTATCGAGCTTCGCTTTAATGATGTGACCAAGAGAAGCTAATGCTGTGTCTCGCAACTCGTCAAACGAGTACCTGGGCTTAATCTTTGAAGGGGAAACCCGACCCTCGTGCACATAGGTGGAGCGTATGTTATACATGGCTCTGAGCTTGCCCCCGCAAAACGAATCCCTTGCTGAGGTTAAACTGAAGCAAGGAGAGATGTGATGACAAGCAAGACAAAGCGGGCGCAGTACACGCTGGAATTCAAGCTGGAAGCGGTACGGCTGGTGAAGAGCGGGCAGAGCATGGCAGTGGTTAGCGCGACCCTGGGCATCAGAGCGCAGACGCTGCATAACTGGGTCAAGGCGGAGCGGGAAGGCAAGCTGACTGGTGCGGGTATGAAGCCGGTCAGCCCGGAGCAGATGGAGCTGGCCCGGCTTCGGGCGGAGGTGGCGCGCTTGAAGATGGAGCGCGATATTTTAAAAAAAGCCGCAGCATACTTTGCGAAGGAGTCGGTGTGAGGTATGCGTTCATCGAGCGAAACCGACGTTACTGGCCGGTCTCGGTCCTGTGTGAGCTGTTAGGGGTCAGCCCCAGCGGCTATCACCAGCGCAAGCAACGCACAGTAAGCACCGACAGGCCAGATAGAGGCCGACTCAGTGACGATGCCTTGTTGGCCCACATCAAGGCGATTCACGCCGGGGTCAAGGGGGAGTACGGCTGGCCGCGCATGTGGAAGGAACTGCTGGCGCGTGGGGTGCGGGTGGGCAAGGAGCGTGTTCGCAAGCTGATGGCGCTGCACGGCATCCGTGCCCGCCACAAGCGCAAGTACATCGCGACAACCAACTCGAACCACGATTTGCCGGTGGCCCCCAATCTGCTGCAACGCGACTTTAGCCCAGCAGCACCCAATCAAGTCTGGACGAGCGACATAACCTATGTGGCGACCGCCGAAGGCTGGCTCTACCTGGTGGTCATCATCGACCTGTTCAGCCGGCAGGTGGTTGGCTGGTCGATGCAACCACACATGAAGGCCGAATTGGTCACGGACGCGCTGCGCATGGCCTGGTTCCGGCGCCGCCCGGAAGCCGGTGTGATTGTGCACACCGACCGGGGAAGCCAGTATTGCAGCCATCTGTTTCAAGACGCCCTGAAGGCGTATGGCATGCGCTCGTCAATGAGCCGCAGGGGCGATTGCTGGGACAACGCGCCGACTGAGAGTCTGTGGGGGTCGTTGAAGGTCGCTCGCCTGCACGGTCGCCAGTTCGCTACCCGCCGCGCCGCAATGGACGAGGTAATTGACTGGCTTGGCTTTTATAATGCCAGCCGACTCCACTCGACGCTGGGCTACGTCAGCCCCATGACGTTCGAGAAAAACTGGTCCGCAGCTCAGCAACACCGGGCTGCCTAATTCCCTCGGTTATGGGATTCGTGGAACAGGGGCAAGGTCACTTGAGGCGTTCAGGCCATAGGAACCAAGTTTGATAGGTGCCGCTCGGATCGGATTTCCAGCGTTCGATGAGAGTTCGGATGGTGTCTGTCATGGCGTCATTTTTTTTGACAGGCAGTGTATCACCGCGGGTCCGGAAAAATGAATGCCACGCGTCAATTGCACTTGACCTTCCCACGGCGGGAAGGATTAAGGTATATCGGGCAGCGTTGTCTGGTTGTAGCTTGGCTAACTATCTGGAAGGGGACGTCATGGATTCCCACACAGGACAGGATGCTGGCTCGAACGTCGGGCTTAGCCGGCGCGTGGTTTGGTGGCTTGCGCTTGGGGCCGTATTGATCGTCGTACTCGCTTTCGCTTTCTCGGACTGGCAGCGGATTGCGTCGATGTTGCTTTTTGGGCTAGTGTTGCTGTGCCCGTTGATGCATCTCCATCATGCCGGGCGTCACAGGAATGCTTCCTCGGCGCGTGGTAACGCAACAAACGAACAGCGCGTCGGACAACAGGAGTCGCACAATGAATGAACGTAGTCCGCTCCAGTCACAAGATCACTCTGCGCACGGCGCAGCGTCGCCAGGCGATCATGACGCGCATCATGGACATTCGCATGCCGGGCCTGGCTCGCAATGCGATGGCAATCGTGCGCCCGAGACCGATTTGAAAGATCCGGTTTGCGGGATGTCCGTATCGACGGAATCCAAGTTCCGCGCCGAACATGATGGCAAGCAATATTACTTTTGCAGCAATTCCTGTCATCAGAAGTTTCTGGAGGAGCCGGCGAAGTATGTGGGGGTGCTAACCTCTGACGCCGCGGGACTACCACTACCCGTTGTCGAACCGGAAGGGACCATCTATACGTGCCCGATGCATCCGGAGATTCGTCGGGACCGTCCAGGTAACTGCCCGAAGTGCGGGATGGCCCTGGAGCCGCTACTGCCCGATATCGAAGACGGCGAAAGTCCGGAGCTGACGGATTTTCGACGCCGTTTCTGGTGGACGCTGCCGCTGACCGCAATCGTCTTTGTACTCGCGATGTTCGGCTCTCGGCTGGGCTTAATGTCTCCCGCCACTCAAAGCTGGGTGGAGTTCGTTCTAGCGACGCCGGTCGTGCTGTGGGCCGGTTGGCCATTCTTCGAACGCTGCTTGCAGTCGTTCGTCAATCGCAGTCCGAACATGTGGACACTGATTGGGCTGGGAACCGGTGCCGCCTACATCTATAGCGTCGTGGCGACGGTTGCGCCGGGCGTTTTCCCGCCCGCATTCGCCGCGCATGGGCGAATCGGCGTGTATTTTGAGGCCGCCGCAGTCATCATTTCGCTCACCCTGCTTGGGCAGCTTCTGGAGTTGAAGGCCCGCTCTCAGACCTCCGCCGCAATCAAATCGCTGCTCGGGCTCGCTCCGAAAACAGCCCGGCGCATTAGCCCCGACGGACAGGAGGAAGATGTGGCGCTGACCCACGTTCACGTGGGAGACCTATTGCGGGTCCGACCCGGCGAAAAAGTACCGGTGGACGGTGTCGTCACGGAGGGCCGCAGTTCGATTGACGAATCGATGATTACGGGCGAGCCCATGCCGGTTTCGAAACGCGCGGGTGACCACGTCATTGGGGCGACGATCAACACTTCGGGCAGCCTGATCATTCGGTCGGAGAGGGTTGGTGCGCAGACCATGTTGTCGCAGATCGTCCAGATGGTTGCCCAGGCGCAGCGCTCAAAGGCGCCGATGCAGCGCATGGCGGACCGGGTCGCCGGGGTATTCGTGCTCGCAGTCATCGGTGTGGCGGTGGCCACGTTTCTCGCATGGGGGCTCTTCGGTCCAGAACCGAGTTGGGTGTTTGGCCTGATCAACGCCGTTGCCGTGCTGATTATCGCTTGCCCGTGTGCTCTCGGATTGGCGACGCCAATGTCGATCATGGTCGCAAGCGGTAAGGGAGCTGCAAACGGCGTGCTGTTTCGCGACGCGGCGGCGATCGAGAACCTGCGCAAGGTTACCGCACTGATCGTCGACAAGACCGGTACATTGACCGAGGGCAGGCCCGCCTTTGCGCGATCTGTTGGCGTCAATGGCTATGCCGAGGAAGAGGTGCTGCGGCTTGCCGCAAGCCTTGACCAGGGGAGCGAGCATCCGCTGGCCGCTGCGCTGGTTACCGCCGCGCGGGATGCGGGACTGTCCCTGGAGAAGGCAGAGAATTTTGAATCGAGCACGGGGATTGGCGTTCGAGGCATCGTGGCCGGGAAAAGGCTCGCCATTGGCAACACGGCGCTCATGGAGGAGGAGCGTGTCCAGGTCGAGCCGCTGCGTGCGCAAGCCGACGACCTGCGCGCGCAAGGAGCCAGCGTCATGTATTTGTCCGTTGACGGCACGCTGGCTGGGCTACTTGCCGTATCGGACCCCATCAAGCACTCGACGCCGGAAGCGTTGCAGAGTCTGCGGGATGAGGGTATCCGCGTGATCATGGCCACCGGCGATGGCCTCGCCACAGCGAAGGCGGTGGCCACTAATCTGAACATCGACGAGTTCCGCGGGGAAGTGAAGCCCGCCGACAAGCTTGCGTTGGTGACGCAACTGCAGGACGCTGGCGACGTGGTAGCCATGGCGGGTGACGGGATCAACGACGCACCTGCACTGGCCAAGGCCGATGTGGGCATCGCCATGGGCACCGGGACCGATGTGGCAATGAACAGCGCCCAGGTTACCCTGGTGAAGGGCGATTTGCGCGGCATCGCCCGGGCCCGAAACCTCTCGGAAGCGACGATCCGCAACATGAAGCAAAACCTGGCATTTGCCTTTGTCTATAACGCGCTTGGCGTGCCCTTGGCCGCTGGCGTTCTGTACCCGCTTACTGGGTTGCTGCTGTCCCCCATGATTGCGGCGCTCGCGATGAGCCTGAGTTCCGCATCGGTGATTTCCAACGCGCTGAGGCTCAGGCGGACGAGTGTCTGACGCGAGCCGAGCGTTGTTTCAAGTAAGTCAGTACAAGGAAAATTCTAATGAAATACCTGTTTGCCGCTGCCATCCTGGCAGGAAGTACCGCGTCGTATGCCGCGGCGCCTGCCATGACGGTCTATAAGGATCCCAACTGCGGTTGTTGCGAAGAGTGGGTGAAGCACGTCAATCAAGCCGGCTTCCCCACCAAGGTGATCAACTCGACGGATGTGACCTCGGTAAAGACGCGACTTGGGGTGCCGGCCTCATTCAATTCCTGCCACACCGCCGTGCTGGAAACTAGCGGCCAGGTCATTGAGGGGCACGTGCCGGCCGCCGCTATCCAGAAACTGGTGGCCAATCGCGCAGTCAAGGGCGTCGCAGTGCCTGGCATGCCGACCAATGCACCGGGCATGGGCAAGCTGAACGGCGGCCTGGTCACGGTGGATTTCCAGGGCAAGCCCTTCTCCCAAGACTAACGGAATCAGAGCTGGCGGCACCCATGCCGCCAGACAATGCTGCATGGAAGAATCCAACAAGCCGCGCTGGAGGATCATCGGCCTCCTGGGGTTAGGTACCGTCGCCGCGACGGTCATCGCGCTGCAGGCCAAACGCTATCTGGAGACACCGCCAATCCCCGATCGGGCACGGAGTGGGCGCGAATTGCGCATTGACGCATCGGATTCACAGCGGGTGGAGCGAGGCAGGCAGCTATATGCGCAGGCGTGTGCCGCGTGCCACGGTGCCAAACTGGAAGGGCAGCCGAACTGGCGCGATCGGCTGCCAAGTGGGCGGCTGCCGGCCCCACCACACGACGCGTCAGGCCATACCTGGCACCATGCAGACGCGATACTATTCGCGCTCACGAAGAACGGATTGGTACCAGGCGTCTCTGCACCGAGCAATTATGTCAGCGACATGCCGGCCTTCAAGTCGTCGATGTCAGACGAGGACATCGTTGCAGTACTGGCCTACATCAAAAGCACCTGGCCAGAGAAGGTGCAGGCCGCCCAGCGCGAGGCGACCAACGAGTACATCGGTCGCTAGCCTGCCGAGCAACAAGAACGGGCCTCCATGCCTGTCGTCGTCACAGGTTGGAGGCCATCGGTCTGTTTGGCGGGAGTGGTTAGTCGCGCGTCGCGCTATTTTTTCACAACGACCTTGCCGACCATACCGGCTTCGAAGTGGCCGGGCACCAGACAGGCGAAATCGACGGTCCCAGCCTTGTCAAACCGCCAGACGAGAGTCCCCTGCGCGCCCGGTGCGAGCGTGAGCTTGTTGGGGGCAGCGTGCTTTTCGCCGGCCATCTCCCGCATCATTTTTGCATGCTCTTTCAGTTCGGCCGTCGTGCCGATCACCATTTCGTGCTCGACTTTCCCGGCATTGCGTACCTGGAACCGGATGGTTTCACCCGCTTTCACCGGAATCGCGTTGGGTGAGAATCGCATGGTGTCGTTCATCGTGACGTCCACCGTACGCGTGGCCTTGGCACTATCGCCAGGTTGTCCTGCGACCGATGCAGCCGGTTTGCGCGTGGCCGAGCTGTCATTGCTCGGGGCGGCTGTCGCCAGCAACGGAACAAAGGCCACGGCGATGAGGGAAAGCGCGAGTGTCTTCATGGCGAACCTCGGTGGTGGGATGTTAGGGCTAGGCTGAGTCGGATTGACTCAGCCTCTGGATTGGAGGGGTCTTACATTTGCATGGGGGAAAGTATGCCGAGCGACGCAACCAGAACCAGGATCAGCGTCGCGGCGCCGGTCTCGAGCGTCAAGCTGCGTTGCAGCGTGCGTACGGCGACCACGTGATCCCCGGTTCGAACCGCATGTTCAAGCTGCGGGCTGAGATGGAAACGGTTGGCCGCCGCAAGGAGCAGCATGACGCCGAAGAGTGCTAGCTTGAATAGCAGCAGGCCGCCGTACGACGCCAGGCTCAGTTCCGGCAGTTGCAACCCAAAAATCATCCAGTAGTTGACGACGCCGGTGACCACCAGGGTGGCAACCACCATCGTGCCGACCTGCGCGAATCCATTGGACGTCCGGCTCAGTAGCGCCACCTTGTTGGGCGTTGCGGCCGTGCGGGACAATAAAACGAAGGCGATCAGGGCACCGAACCATGCACCGGCTGCGATCAGGTGCGCGATGTCTGATGCAAGGTGGATATAGCCCTTCACGCCGTCGTCCATCGCGCCGTGTCCTCCCCACGCCAACGTTGCCAGCGCGAACGCGGCACCGCCTGTTATGGCGCTGAACTGGGACAGCGGCCGATTGCGCAGGAAGAGCGCGGCGAGCAGACACAGGAACAGGGCAACCAGACGAACAATCCAGGCCGTACCGAACGCGGTTCCGGTCACAATCATCTCGAAAACGTGGCCTTGAAGTTCAGTGTACGAAGCGGCGCCCGTCATGCCCTTCGCCATGACAGCGATGTTCACGAACGACAGGACGATACCGAGCGTTGCGGCCACCTTGCAAAGGGTTGCAAAGGAGGCGCCGATCGATGACCGCCGCTCCTCCTGGCGCAATGCATACAAGGCGAACAGCGGAAGGCCAAACAGCGCTGCAAGATCTAGATAGAGTGCTAAACGCACTGCGACAGTTGCCCAGTCCATTGCAGCTTACTTGACGGTGAAGGTGATATTGCCGTTGATCGGATGGGTGTCGGACGACACAGCGCGCCATTCCACACGATAGTTGCCGGGGCTAAGCGGCTGCGCAGGCGTGACTACCATGGTCTTGGGATCGTCGCCGCCGGCGACCTTTGCTGCGATCTTCATCGGCGAGTGGTCGGCCATGCCCGGCATGCCGGTCATCAGGAGATTTGCGCCGGAGAACTGCGTCGAAAGATTCTCCGAGAACTTCAGTTCGATCTTTTGGGGAGCGGCAACTTCCGCCTTGTCAGCGGGGGTCGATGTGAGCAGCTTCGGGTGCGCAAAGGCCACGGAACTGACGAGCAATGCGGCAGCCGCGAGGGTCGCACGAATAGTGAGGCGTGATGCTTGCATGAAAAACTCCAATTGCTGGTGGGGTGTGAAAAGAAAAAGACGATCAGAACCACATGCGAATACCCGCGACGAAGCGCGTCTCGCCGCTGCGGCCGCCGGAGGCTCGGACCATGTTTGCGGTATTGCCGAAGCTTTGCGAGCGTTCGATACCGATGTACGGCGCAAACTGCCGGCTAAATTCATAGCGCAATCGCACTCCGACAGCGCCGCTGGAAAGGCCACTGCCGATACCGATTTCGGGGTCGTTCTTGCCGTACAGGCTGGCTTCTAACCTAGGCTGCAAGATCAGCCGCTGGGTCAGCAGCAAATCATACTCACCGGAAAGGCGCAGCGCGGTTCGTCCCTCGGTGCCGACATAGCCGGTCGCCTCGACCTCGAACCAGTAAGGCGCCAACCCTTGCACACCGAACGCAAGCCAGTTGCGTGCAGGGCGCCCATAGCCGGCGTCGTTCCGGACACCCAGTTGGGTGTCCCAATACGTGGCAATGGCGTGTCCCCACAACAGTTCGGTGCGGGCTTCGGGAACCTTGCCCTTTTCCACCTCGCCTTCTGCCTTGATCACGAACTTGTTGAACGCATTCCCAATCCACGCCTGCGCTTCGTAGGATGCCGCATTGCTTTCGTTGCCTTTGGTCCATTCAAGGCGATCAACGAGAACGGACGCGAAGATATGTTCGTCCGCCATATGCAGCGACCGGCTGGGGCCAATCGCGTATTGGCCGACGCCGAGCTTTGCGCCGTCGGAATAAGCATCTGGATCTCTGGCGTCCGGCGGAGCGCTTCCACCCTGCATCTGCATGGCGCCATGATCCATGCCCTGCATTGAGCCCTGGTCCATGCCTTGCATTTTGCTGTGGTCCATGCCCTGCATTGAACCCTGGTCCATGCCTTGCATCTTGCTGTGGTCCATGCCCTGCATCGAGCCCTGGTCCATGCCTTGCATCTTGCTGTGGTCCATGCCCTGCATTGAACCCTGGTCCATGCCTTGCATCTTGCTGTGGTCCATGCCCTGCATCGAGCCCTGTTCCATGCCTTGCATCTTGCTGTGGTCCATGCCCTGCATTGAACCCTGGTCCATGCCTTGCATCTTGCTGTGGTCCATGCCCTGCATCGAGCCCTGGTCCATGCCCTGCATCTTGCTGTGGTCCATGCCCTGCATTGAGCCTTGTCCTGCGCTCGGCGTCGAGCCCTGCTTCTTCGCGGTTGGGGCTGCCGCCTTCTGGGGGCGTGAATCCGGCGTCGTTTCGTTTGCCGGCGCACCATCGTTGTTTGAACTGTTGGGCGAATGCGAGTGCTGTGCCCACGCGGCGCTCATTCCCGCAGCGAGCAGGGCGGCGACTGCAATTCGAGTGTACTTGTACATGGGATCTGGTAGTCGGTTGAAGAGAGTCGGATCAGGCCACAAGTACTTCGCGGAACATCCCGGCATCCATGTGCAACATAAGATGGCAGTGCCATGCCCAGCGGCCCAATGCGTCGGCGGTTACGAGGAAGCTGACCCGCTGCGCAGGTTGGACCGGGATGGTATGTCGCCGGGCCTGGAACGAACCGTCAGGCGACTCTAGCTCACTCCACATGCCGTGCAGGTGCATCGGGTGGGTCATCATCGTGTCATTGTGCAGAATCACACGCAGTCGTTCACCGTACTTGAAGCGGACCGGTGTGGATTTGCCGTACTCAACACCATCGATTGACCAGGAGTAGCGCTCCATGTTGCCGGTCAGGTGCAGTTCAACTTCCCTGGCGGGGCCACGCTTGTCGAGGGGGCCGCCAATAGTATGTTGATCGGCCAGGGTCAGAACTCGGCGCCCATTGTTGCGCAGGCCGATGCCGGGGTCGTCGAGATTGGTTCGGGCCATGTCCACGTGCATGTCCGTGGTGGCCCCATATTCGGTCTTGGCGTGCCGCGCCTTGGTGCTGGGGACCTTGAGCGAAGCGTCCATGGCGCCCATCGCGTGCTGGCTATGGTCCATGGTCATGGCCCCGTGGTTCATGCCACCCATGCCACCCATACTGCCCATCATGTCGGCCATGGTGAGCCACTCGGGCTTGTCGACTGCCGGCACCTGTGCGCTCAGTCCTGCTCGCACTGCGAGTGTGCCGCGGGCGTAGCCAGTGCGATCCATGGATTGGGAGAAGATCGTATAGGCGTCGTCTCGCGGCTCCACCAGCACGTCGTAGGTCTCGCCGGCACCAAAGCGGAACTCGTCAACGCTTACGGGCTCCAGATTTTGGCCGTCAACTTGGATAACTTTGAGCTTCAGGCCGGGAATACGGACGTCATAAAACGTATTTCCGGACCCGTTGATGAATCGTAGGCGCACTTTCTCACCGGGCTTGAACAGGCCTGTCCAATTGCCAGCGGGGGTGACGCCATTGGTCAGATAGGTCAGCGTGGCACCGGAAAGGTCCGCGAGGTCGGTCGGATTCATCCGCATCTCGTTCCACATCTTGCGCTTTTCGAAAGCGCTCTTCACACCGTCGTTTGAAACGTCGCGGAAGAAATCGAAGACGGTCGGCTTGTTGTAGTTGTAGTAGTCGCCTTGAACCTTCAGTTTTGACAGGACCCGCATGGGATCCTCGTCGGTCCAGTCCGAGAGCAGAATCGTGTAGTCCCGGTCGGCTCGGACACCGTCCACGCCGGCGGCCGGATCAATCACGATGCCGCCATACACGCCGGTCATTTCCTGGAAGCCGGAATGCGAGTGATACCAGTAGCTTCCGGTCTGTTCGACCTTGAACTGGTAGGTAAATGTCTCGCCAGGGGCGATACCGGCGAAGCTGATCCCCGGTACGCCGTCCATCTGGAACGGCAGGATGATGCCGTGCCAGTGGATCGACGTGTGCTCGCGCAATTGGTTCGTTACGCGGATCGTCACCGTGTCACCTTGCCGCCAGCGCAACGTCGGACCGGGAAGCATCCCATTGATAGTTGTCGCCACCCGCGGCGTACCGGTAAAGTTGACAACCGATTCGGCGATGACAAGGTCAAACTCCGTCCCCGTCAATACCGGGGCGGTGCCGGATGAAGCGCTTTCGGGGAGTCCCGATGATTGTGCCCACGCAGTTCCGCCCAAAGCACTCAGCCCCGCCATTACCCCGCCGGCGGCCAAACCTTGTACGAAACGGCGGCGTGGCAGGTTGGGCAGCAAGATGCCAGACAGTCGATCACGTCGCATGAAAATAGTCCTTTTCGCTTGAATGGCCGCTTCGGTTTTTGCGGCAGGTCAAAGAGTAGCGAGATGCTGGCTACCGACGACTTACCTGAACATTACATTCCGGACAGGTTGGGGTCACCTCGGTGCGTACTGGGTAGACTACGCCGAAGATAAAAATTTGTATTAACAAAACCCGGCCGATCGCGTTGGGAGGAGGTTGGGTAATGAAACTGCTGGTAGTGGAAGATGAAGTCAAGACGGGGGAGTATCTCCGGCAGGGCCTGACCGAGGCGGGGTTCGTGGTCGACCTGGTCGCCAATGGACTCGATGGTCAACACTTTGCGGTCAATGAAACCTACGATCTCATCATCCTCGATGTCATGCTGCCCGACGTCGACGGATGGCATATTCTGCATGCCATCCGCGCGTCAGGGAACGCGGTCCCGGTCTTGTTTCTGACGGCGCGAGACAGTGTTGCCGATCGCGTGCGAGGCCTCGAGCTCGGCGCGGATGACTATCTGGTCAAGCCATTTGCCTTTTCGGAGCTGCTTGCCAGGGTCAGGACGCTGCTGCGTCGAGGCGCGGTGCAACTAGCGATGGACCGGATTCAAGTGGCCGATCTGATTCTGGATCTGAGCCGGCGGCGAGCGTCTCGCGGTGGGCGACGCATCACGCTGACCAGTAAGGAATTCGCCTTGCTCGAGTTGTTTGCGCGTCGAAGGGGGGAGGTGCTTCCCCGATCCCTCATTGCCTCCCAGGTGTGGGACATGAACTTCGATAGCGATAGTAACGTGATCGACGTGGCGATCCGGCGCCTGCGGGCAAAAATCGATGACGGCTTTGAAGTAAAGCTGATCCAGACTGTGCGCGGCATGGGATACGTCCTCGAGGCACCTGAGGATCCTCTATGAGGCACCGTCTGTCCCTGACTGTTCGGCTGACCATCCTGTTCTCGCTTTCCTCCGCAGTGGTCCTGCTCGGACTTGGCGTGCTTATCTGGCTGGCGATGGACCGGCACTTCGCCAACGAAGATTTTGTGGTGCTGGGGGACAACATCCGTCTGATTGAACGCGTCGCGGATGAAACTCCTGTGGAACGTCTGCCTGCGCGCCTGCAGGAGTTGGTGGAGCACCATCCCGGCTTTGTCGCACGGGTGCAGACCGCGCAAGGCAAGACGATTTTTGCCACGCGGGATTTCGATTTCAGGCCGGCGGAGAGCGCTACGAACGAGGGGCCGAACTCCGAAGGCACCTTCGTGTGGCAGCAGGAAACCAAGCACTACCGCGGCATGCGAGCGGAGGTGCCCGTTTTAGGCTCGGATGTGGGCGCCTTGAAAGTGGTCGTCGGAATGGACACGGAGATTCATGCACACTTTATGCATGCCTTCCGCCGGTCCTTGGCTTTCTATACAACGCTCGCTGCTTTCGCTAGCGGCTTGCTGGGCTGGTGGGCTGCGCGCCGCGGTCTGGCGCCACTGCGCATGATGGCATCGCGCGCTAAAGATGTGACGGCGAACCGATTGGATGCGCGCATGCCGGTGGCCGCGGTGCCAGTCGAGATGGCGGATCTCGCGGCGACATTGAACGCGATGCTCGAGCGTCTGCAGAACGATTTTCAACGGTTGTCGGAATTTTCGTCAGATCTGGCGCACGAGTTGCGCACCCCGATTACCAACCTCATGACGCAGACCCATGTCGTTCTGGCCCAGCCGCGTGACGCTGCAAAGTATCGTGACGTGCTCACCTCAAACGCCGAGGAGTTCCAGCGTCTTGGACGGATGGTCTCGGATATGCTGTACCTGGCAAAAATGGAGCACGGCATTACGCTGCCCAACGAGGAATCGATCGACATTGCCGACGAGGTCCAGGCACTCTTCGACTTCTACGACGCGCTGGCCGAGGACAAGGGCGTCAACCTGCAACTTCACGGCAATGCCCGAATCACGGGCGATCGCCTGATGGTGCGTCGGGCGCTCAGCAACCTCTTGTCTAATGCGCTGCGTTACACCGCGGAGGGCCGTCAGATCATGGTTTCTGTGCGGGAGCAGGGTACAACTGCCATGATTGTGGTAGAGAATGAAGGCGAGGAGATCCGGCCGGATCTGCTTCCTTATATCTTTGATCGGTTTTATCGGGCCGACAAGTCAAGGGCGCGACTGGATTCAGACAGTGTCGGGCTGGGACTGTCGATCACGAAGGCGATCGTTGTTGCGCATGGCGGAAATATTGCCGCGTCGTCTTCCGACGGAAGAACCCGTTTCACCATGACTTTCCCGCATGGTCGCATCGGACTGACCTGATCCCACACGAGCGCGCGCGGTCAAAGGGGCCCCACTGGGGCGCGTTACCGTACCGGGCCGCTATCGCCGGGATACAGATGCACGTGACCGCAGTTTGTGTTTCAACTTTTCTACTGAGAAGGAGATAACGTTGCGTCGAATCAAGTTTGGAATTTTTGGGCTGGCGGGGTTGTCCGGGCTTGTCGCTCACGCACACATCATTCCCGTGCCGGACGTGCATCCTGCGGCGGCCGCATATCTGGCGCCCGGCGCGGCAGGGAAGACATTGCCGGTGACGGAGTGGGTGGTGGAAGTGGACCATCTCGACGGCCAGCCTGCGAGCCGTGCCGTCCGGACCGGTGAGACGGTTTCGCTCAGCTTGCGAAACCTGGGTGACAAAAGCATCGACATCGCTGTCGTGCTATCCCAGAGTGAAGCCATGACGCCGATGGCGAATAGTCAGCCCGTGACGATTCATTTGCTTGGGGGGGAACGGCAGGAATGGAGAATACAGGCAACGAAACCGTTGCGGATCTTTGTTTCTGCGCTCCCTGAGTGGGCGAAGTAGGGCGCTTAAAGCGCCCTTGTCAGATTAGCCCCCTTCGCTGTGGCCCTTCTTGAGGGCTTCGTCAAGCCTGAAAATCTCATTGCCCTTCATGATGATTTTCGTGCCGTCCTTGGTCTCCATGACCTTTCCTTCGGGCATGCTCATGGACTTGCCAAACTTGTTCTCCATGCCCATCTTGCCGTCCTTAAAGACGTGCACTTTCGAACCATCCTGCAATTCGTAGGTTTTTACGACATTGCTCATATCGACCGCGGCCGCAGTCAGCGATACGGCAGCAATGAAGGCTCCGACCATCAGCTTTTGTTTCATCGTTTAGATCTCCAGGTTATGGTCCTGCACTAGGGCGCATTGGGTCCACTATTTTTGGGAACAACGGGTTCAATGGACCTTGTCTTCTTGTCATCTTCGCAACCCGCCTGTTGACTGTCCGGCGCAGATGCCGGCTCCGACCGGTCCGTCGGGAGATTCGTCGCCTTCGGCGGCGTAACGTGCTTCATCAAGTGATGCCGGGGATTGGCCGCCAACGCCAATAGTTGGACCTCATCCCCTCCGTCGAGACGTTCTGCCTTGATTCCTTCAATGCCGAGTCCAGCAGGAGTCTCGGCAACCCATGCCAGTTGTATCGCCCACATCTGTCCAGGCGCAAGGCAGAGGGCCACGCCAACGGATATGGATAGCGGCATGCCTGAGTTCATTCCCGTCCTTACATCACAAGTAGCGGTTCGAATCTTCTATCCAAAGCCTTTTTCGATTGCATTTTATTCCCCGACGTAGGTCGCAGGCCGAATGGGAGCATAAATGTAATGATCCCGAAAGATTTAGGTTAACTTGGGGCGGCTTCAGAATTCGGAAAATATTGGCCGTTAAGACTCTTGTCCTATCGCCGACGTTGGCTCGCAGCCAGCAAGAAGCTCTGGGTATCCGTATTTCGTGGTTGACTTCGTCCTGTGCGGTGCGACGTATCGTGTGACGTGGGCGGTTGAAGGGCGCCGAACGGGCCATTTGCTGCTATCCGTCTAAGCAAGCGCAGATGGCCGCTTCGGGCAGACAAGCGACTGTCAATCGGTTGATCAATCGAATCGATATCGAGCGGGCGATCGGCGCCCATCCCCTCGCTCCCCCGCGCTAATGTGCGGAACGCTCGTTTGGTCGCAGGTGGTGCGTCGCCGATATCGATCGCTCAATCAAGGCGTAGGCGGCATCCAGGTGCGTGCTATCACCGGACTGGGCGGCCAGCAATTCGAGCGCGCGCAGCAGTTGATCGGCGGCGCTTACATTCTCGTGCCTCAACGCCAGGGCGTACGCGGCGTAGATGGCCTCCGCCAATGGACGGGCAGATAACTCGGTCATGGCGCATTCCCATGCGATGGTTTATCGGCATCCAATCAGGACGACCCTGCATTGACTATCGACCTTGCCACAGGGGGAAGGTCAAGCGCCTGATGGGCCATGCCGAGCGAGCAACCGGATTGCCGCGCGTGGAGCGGGGCCGCCTCGATCGAATCCATGGGAGCCTCTTTCTGCACACCGAGCACCATCGGCGCCACCCACGCTCCCGCGTTTGCACGTTTGGCTTGACCTTGGAGTAAGGTCCAAGGTCTAGGATTGAGTTGTCCAACGGAGAACCCGCACTGGTGCGCCGCCGTGTGCAGCGGCCCTGCGGGCCTTTGGGTGCCGATCAATCTGGTGAGGAACATTGTGATGACCGTCGCAATATCGGCCAGTTCCGCTCCACACGTCTGGAGCGAGGAACCGGCCAGTGTACCGGGCTGCCGGCGCATTCGCGCCCGGATCGGCGGGCTGCACTGCTCGTTGTGCACCGGGACCATCGAGAAGGCACTGGGCAAGCGGCCTGGCGTCACCAAGGTCGCCGTCAGCCTGACACATGAACAGGCACTGATCGAGTATGACCCCAACGTTGCGCGCGCCCAGGACCTACTGCAAACGTTGAGGGACATCGGTTACACGATATCGGACCCGCGCAAGCTGCGCCCCTTCGATGAGGAAGAACGGGCGCTAACGCGCGAGCGTGGCCGATTTCTCGCCGCGCTAGCAATGAGCATCGCCGCAATGGGCCTGGTCGGCTACCCGGTCGATAGCGCCTGGTTTCCGCTTTGCGTCTTTTCGCTCGTGAGCCTGGTTGCGTTTGCATTCGTCGTCTTGCGTGGCTACGGGGTGAGACAAGCACTGACAGGTACGGTAGGGCTCGGCGCCTTCGGCACCGCGATCTACGCGTTCAAGTTGCAGGGCCTGCTGGGCCCGAGCGTCCCGTGGTTGGCGGGCGCGCTCGCACTGGCTCTCATTTTCGGCATCGGCCGCCATATCGTCTACATGGCGGCGATGGCCTTGCGGCGCGGAATTCTCAACCAGCATGTGCTGGTCGAGTTCGGTGCCTTTGCCGGGCTCGCGGGCGGCCTCATCGGTCTCACCCTGCGCCCCGCTGGCTACCCGACCGAGGCATTCTTCGCCGTCGCGGTGATGGTGCTCAGCTACCACATCTTTTCCGAGTGGCTCTCGCTGATCGTCAAGACGCGCAGTTCGCAGGCTGTGAAGAAGCTGCTCGATCTCGAACCAGACATGGCGCTGGTCGTGCGGGATGGCTCCGAACAGTCGGTTCCGCTCGACGCCGTGCGGGTTGGGGACCGCGTGCGCATTCGTCCCGGGGCGCGCGTGCCGGTCGACGGCGAGGTTGAATCGGGACACTCCGAGGTGGACGAGTCGTTGGTCACGGGGGAGCCGATTCCCGTCGAGAAGCATGTCGGCGACCGCGTCCTGAGCGGCGCCTTGAACGGGCATGGCACGCTGCTCGTGTGCGCAACTGCCGTGGGCGAGGAGAGCTTTCTCCGACAGGTTATCCGTAGCGTGGAGGAAGCCCGCGCCCTCAAGCCCGGCGTGCTCCATCTCGTGGACCGTATCCTGCGGGTCTATACGCCACTGGTGCTGTCGACGGCCCTTGCCGCTGCCGCCCTATGGCTCGTCGGACCGTTGCTCGTAGGCGCTGCACCCGACCTGCAGCGCGCCATCTTTGCCGGGCTGAGCGTGCTCGTGATGGGCTATCCGTGCGCCGTGGGGATCTCGGCGCCGCTCTCGATCGTGCGCGGCGCCGGCGAAGCCGCCGAGCGCGGCGTGCTCATGCGCACAGGTGAGGCATTTCAGGTGCTCCGCCGCGTTGACCACGTGGTGTTCGACAAGACCGGCACGCTCACAGAAGGCCGGCCTGGCCTGCGAGAAGTCATCGCGCTCGCATGCAACGAAGAGGAGCTACTTGCCGTGGCGGCAGGTGCCGAAGCGTTTTCGGAACATCCGCTCGCGCGGGCCGTCGTCGAAGCGGCCTTTCACCGTGGCATCACGCTGTCGAACGTCGAGGACTTCGAGGCGGTCGCGGGTCAAGGTGTGCTGGCACGCATGGGCCAGTCGAGGCTGGTGGTCGGCAATGCGCGGTTCCTCTCGACCGAAGGCGTGGCATTGCCTGGGGGCGGACTCGACGCGCGCCTGGCGGAACTGGAAGCGAGCGGATCCACCGTCATTGGCGTAGCGCGCGACGGCGCGCTGCTTGGGTGGCTGGCGCTCGGCGATGCGTTGCGGGCTGACGCCGTCGAGACGGTCGAGCGCCTGCACGCGCTCGGGATCCGCACCACGCTCCTGACCGGCGACAACGCTCGTGCGGCACGGCATTTTGCGGCGGCCGCCAGCATCGACGAAGTCCATGCGCAGGTGCTGCCCGCCGAGAAGGCGGCCCTGGTCCGGCAACTGCAGACGAGCAGTCGCGTGGCAATGGTCGGCGATGGCATCAATGATGCGCCGGCGCTGATGCAGGCCGATGTCGGCATCGCCTTCGGGCACGGCGCCGATATCGCGATCGAGTCGGCGGATGTGATCATCCTGAACGCCCGGCTGGCCGCTGTGCTCGACGCATACATGATCAGCCGCCACAGCTATCAGAAGATCGTGCAGAACGTGCTACTCGCCTTCCTATTCAACGGCATCGGCATTCCGGCGGCAGCGACGGGCCTGGTCTACCCCGTGTGGGGCATGGTCGCCATGGCGGCCAGCGTGACGACGATTTTCGTCAATTCGCTATGGGGCCACGGCGGCTATTTTTTTGAGGCAATCCGGACGGTTGGACCGTTGTCCTCGCCGCCCGCAAAAACGAACGCGTAACGGTTTCAAAGGAGTCTTCACCATGTTCAAGTCCGTCAGATTTGCCGTCACGGGCGAACAGCGCCTGAACTGCGAGAAGTGCGAGCAGCGTGTCACGCGCCTGCTAAGCAGCCTGCCGGGTGCGAAGCAAGTGCGCGCGCAGGCCGCTCATCAGCAGATCGACGTGTTGTTTGATGGCGCGCTACTGGACGAAACGGCGATTGCCGCGCGGTTGCAGGAGGATGGATATGAGACGCAGGTTATCGGCTAGTCCCTGGCCGACGATCGGTCATCCGCGTGGCGCGATTTCAGCGCGCCACCACATCGAATGCAGGTTGGATCATGGCAGAAGTCACACCAGTCAGGTCAGATAAGGCAAGCCGCCGCGCCTCCGCGACGGCTCAACCGGGCACCGGTGCACGACAACGGCAGCCCGAAGCCTTGTCGAAGGAGGACGCCCAGCCAGGGACCACGTTGACCGTCGGCAAGCTCGCGCGGCTCGCCGAGGTTAGTGCCGACACGATTCGCTTCTATGAGGACGAGCGCCTCCTGATGCCGGACAGCAAGTCGGATGCCGGTTACCGGCTCTATGGTCCCGATGCACTGCGGCGACTCGACTTCATCAAGCACGCGCAGCAATGCGGCATGACGCTGGCGGAGATCCGCCAATTGCTCGACCTGCGCGCCGATGACGGTTCTTGCTGCGGCGACATCCGCAGTCTGGCGATTCGCAAGAAGCTGGAGCTCGAACAGAAGATCAAAGCGATGCAAGCCATGTCGCGGGCACTGAGCAAGCTGATCGATGTCTGTACGGCGGACGACCAGCCCGTGGATGTGTGCCCGATCTTGGCAGCACTCGAATCCAGTACGGCGAATCGGAATGCCCGTCTCACCCCCCAAGCGTCGGACCCGTTATGAGCATCAAGGTAGATATCTTCTTCACGCCCGGTTGCAGCCAGTGTGAGCGCACGCACGAGAACCTACGGGAAATCGCCCGCGCGTTTGGCGGCCAGAACGTGGTTTGGCGTGACATCAACCTCCTGGACGAAGTGGACTACGCGGTGGAGCTTGGCGTGCTGACACCGCCTGCCATCGCCATCGATGGGGAGTTGATCTTTGCGAGGCTGCCCAGCGCCGCACAGCTTCGGCAGGAACTGGAGCGACGGCTGGAACAGAAACAAGTTTGAATGGTCGCTCGTAGATACGAGCATCGCGTCAACTCATCAACTCGGGCCCAGGAAACGTCCCATGGATATCGAAGCGCTGCGCATGACACTGCAACAACCAAGCCTCGCGTCGCTAGGCGTCGGCTTTCTTTTGGGCTTCGTCTTCACGTTCAACCCCGTCGCGCTGGCCTCCATCCCGGTGTCGCTCGCCTACGTCACGAAGGCGCGTGAGCCGCGCACCGCCACGCTCTACGGTGCCATGTTCATCCTTGGCATGGTGGTCGTGCAGACACTGCTGGGGATCGCTGCGGCGTTTGGCGGGCAATGGGCAGCGCAGTTGCTCGGGCGGCAATGGGGCCTGGTGCTCGGCCCGTTGCTGATCTTGCTCGGCCTGGCCTGGCCGGGCTGGATCCGGCTGCCCTTACCCGCGATTCCCATCCGGGCCAAACGCGTCGGTAGCAGTTGGGGCGCCATCCTCCTCGGCATGGCGTTCGCGATCGCCGTTTGCCCGTTCTGCACGCCCGCGCTGGTGGTGCTGCTGGGCATAGCCGCGGCGGTCGGATCGCCGCTGTTCGGTGGCACGCTGCTGCTGGCCTTTGCGCTGGGGCGCGCCGTGCCCGTGATCCTCGGCGCCGTGGCGATGGGCTGGCTCAAGGGCCTTTCCGCCCTGCAGCGATATCAGAAGGCATTCGAGATGGCCGGCGCGGTGGTGCTGGTGCTGTCCGGTCTGTACATGCTCAACGCCTACTTCTTCGTGATCCCCGCCCTGGCGGACTGATGTCGTGCTCCGGTCTTTCCACGACGGTCTGTCTCAACGCTTGACCTTCCCATTGGGGAAAGGTCCATGCTGAATCGCAATCAACTGCTCCCAGAACCGTCTGGATTGACGGGCGCGTAGCCCCCCCACCTCAACGGAGAACCAAAGTGGTGCCTGATGTAGCCTTCCCTGTGTCTGCTGACGAGCGCGAGCGTCTGCTTCGCATGCTTGCCGGCACCACGTTCATCATCTTCTTCCAGGCTTACATGGTGGCGCCGATCATCCCGGCGCTGGCGCGTATCTTCGGAGTGGCAGAACAGACCGTGGGCCTGATCGTGCCGGCCTATTTGATTCCATATGGCATCGCGACGCTGGTCTACGGGCTGCTCGCCGATCGGCTCGGCATTCGTCGGGTCATGTTCGTGTCGCTGGCCGCGTTTGCCGTGCTGACCGCGCTGACGGCGAGTGCGACGTCCATCGAGCAAATCGCATTGTGGCGGATCGCGACGGGGATTGGCGCCAGCGGCGTCGTTCCGCTTGGCTTGGCGCTGGTCGGTCGCCTGTTTCCCTACGAACAACGTGGACGTCCGCTTGGCTGGCTCTTTGGCGCAATGGCCGGCGGCATGGCGTTCGGCTCGCCATTAGGCGCGCTTCTGGTTCCGATGATTGGCTGGCGAGGATTGTTCCTGGTCGTCGGGGCGGCTGGCGCCGCCATCTTGCTACTTCTGCTGTCCTATCGCCGCGTGATCGCGGCGGCGACCCAGCCGGTGACCGGGACGCTGCGTGATTTGTTTCGCGGCTACAAGACTCTGCTCGGTACGCCGCGCGGGCAGCGGACCTTTGGCTACGTTCTGGTCAATTCGATGTTCCACTCGGGCGTCTTCACCTGGCTAGGGGTGTATTTCGAGCGTCGCTATGGCATGGGCGCCGCAGGGGTTGGCTTGGCCTTGCTCGGCTATGGGGTGCCCGGTTTTCTGTTGGGACCGTTCATCGGTCGTCTGGCAGATCGATGGGGCCGTGCGAGAATGCTTCCGATCGGGCTCGCTGTCAGTGCCGCGGCAGGCGCGGTCCTGCTCACCGGATTCCCGGTGAAGTTCGCACCTGTTGTTGCGATGATGTTGTCCCTGGGCTACGACATGACCCAGCCGCTATTTGGTGGCATCGTCACATCGCTTGGCGGGAAGCGGCCGGGGCAAGCGATGGGGCTGAACGTATTCACGCTGTTCGTCGGCTTTGGGCTGGGAAGTCTGCTTTTCGGGGCGGTGCTTCGCTACGGATTCGGGCCTGCCTTGGGCTTGTTTGCATTGGTTGAGTTGGTGGCTGCCGTATGCGCCCTGCGATTGTTTCGCGCTGAAACGCCTGCCGCGTCGGCGGGCCTGTCGTCTGGGAACCGGTAGCGCAGCCACTACCTGATGAACCGGTACAGCGAGCGCAAGGAAGCCGCCGAGGCGAGCTCCACCGCACTTGCTGAGGCGGCCGTGTGTAACGAACGCGGGACTCCCAAGTCGGCGACAACGACAGTGCTGAAGTTGAATAACAAACAACGAAATGGCCATGGGACCAAGCGGTGGTGTGATTGCCAGGCTGGGAATTGCCCAGGCACTGGACCAGACTCGATCGCTCCACGAGCGGCCAGCCAGTGACCGAAGTTTCCCGACTTCGGTCGTCTTTGAAAGCGCGCGCCGATGGCAGTGATGGGTCGAACTGGAACAGCCGATCCGCCTGCGAAATCGTGTTTCGGATTTGTTGGCCCCTTGCATTGCAGCATTCAATGAGGGCATCAACCAGCAACGGATACCCGAAAACCGCTCAGCTACGAGCGCCTATCTGCGAGCGCCGAATGCCAGCCGCATCTGCCTAGCACGCTCAAGTTCATCGCCGTGCAGGTACATGGACGTGGTGGCGATCGACGCGTGGCGCAGGTTGTCGCGCACGGCGGTGAGCTCAGCCCCGCGGGCCAGTGCGTGGCTGGCGTGACTGTGCCGCATCCAGTGGGGCGTTGCACGGCGCAGCTTCTCCGCCGCCACTGGGTGATCGGCTTCGATGGCGTCAGCGGCCTGCACAAAGAACCGCCGCAGCAAGCGCCAAAGATGAGCACCGGAAATGCCGACGGTGCCATCCTCGCCCAAACTCCCCACTAGGGGTGTTTTCGGATTCCATCTCTCCCGGCTGATCGGCAACTGCCGCTGTGCCAGGTATTGGTCTAGCGCCGTATATGCGAGTGGCGGCAAGGCTACCTTTCCGGGCTTGCCGCCTTTTCCGATCAGATGTAGCCAGTGGTCGCCGTGCCCGTCGAGGCGGACGTTGCCTAGTGCGGCGCCTACCAGTTCGCTGGCGCGCAGACCCGTCGCGTACCCAAAGTCGAGCAGAAAACGTAGGCGCTGCGCCGCCGGCTCGGACCAGCCATAGGACCACTCCAGACCGTCGGCGATGGCCCGCAGCAGCAGCCATTCCCCTTCGGTAAAGCCTCGTGCCGTATCCAGGGCAGGTCGCGAGGCATGGCCGCGAACCTTGATGCCGGCAAACGGGTTGGCCAGCACGTAGCGCTGCTCGATGGGGTCGTCTCAGAAAACGGAAAATAAAGCACGCTAAGGCATAGCCGAACCTGCCAAGCTTGCTCCACCCTGTAGTGACGCGATCAGCGGGCAGGAAACGTTCCCCCTTCGCGCATGGCAGGCGCACACCAACTCAGACAGCACGGCCTCCATGCGCGCCAGGTCAGCCATTTTCTCGCGCACGTCCTTGAGCTTGTGCTCGGCCAGACTGCTGGCTTCCTCGCAATGGGTGCCATCCTCCAGCCGCAGCAGCTCGGCGATCTCATCCAGGCTGAAGCCCAGCCGCTGGGCTGATTTCACGAAGCGCACCCGCGTTACATCCGCCTCGCCATAGCGGCGGATGCTGCCATAGGGCTTGTCAGGCTCCAGCAACAAGCCCTTGCGCTGATAGAAACGGATGGTCTCCACATTGACCCCGGCCGCCTTGGCGAAAACGCCAATGGTCAGGTTCTCCAAATTGTTTTCCATATCGCTTGACTCCGTACATGAGTACGGAAGTAAGGTTACGCTATCCAATTTCAATTCGAAAGGACAAGCGCATGTCTGAACCAAAAACCGGGCGCGGCGCGCTCTTCACTGGAGGGCTTGCCGCCATCCTCGCCTCGGCTTGCTGCCTCGGGCCGTTGGTTCTGATCGCCTTGGGGTTCAGCGGCGCTTGGATCGGCAACTTGGCGGTGTTGGATCCCTATCGCCCCATCTTTATCGGCGTGGCGCTGGTGGCGTTGTTCTTCGCCTGGCGGCGCATCTACCGGCAGGCAGCGGCCTGCAAACCGGGTGAGGTCTGCGCGATTCCCCAAGTGCGAGCTACTTACAAGCTCATTTTCTGGATCGTGGCCGCGCTGGTTCTGGTCGCGCTCGGATTTCCCTACGTCATGCCATTTTTCTACTGATCGGAGTTCACCATGAAGAAACTGTTTGCCTCCCTCGCCCTCGCCGCCGTTGTTGCCCCCGTCTGGGCCGCCACCCAGACCGTCACGCTGTCCGTACCGGGCATGACCTGCTCCGCCTGCCCGATCACTGTCAAGAAGGCGATTTCCAAGGTCGAAGGCGTCAGCAAAGTTGACGTGACTTTCGAGACACGCCAAGCGGTCGTCACCTTCGACGATGCCAAGACCAGCGTGCAGAAGCTGACCAAGGCAACCGCAGACGCGGGCTATCCGTCCAGCGTCAAGCAGTGAGTCACTGAAAACGGCACCGCAGCACAACGGACGTCATTGTCTGGCGCCACAAACGATAAAGGATCTGTTGCATGACCCATCTAAAAATCACCGGCATGACTTGCGACTCGTGCGCGGCGCACGTCAAGGAAGCGCTGGAAAAAGTGCCAGGCGTGCAGTCGGCGCTGGTGTCCTATCCGAAGGGCACAGCGCAACTCGCCATCGTGCCGGGCACATCGCCGGACGCGCTGACTGCCGCCGTGGCCGGACTGGGCTACAAGGCAACGCTAGCCGATGCGCCACTGGCGGACAACCGCGTCGGACTGCTCGACAAGGTGCGGGGATGGATGGCCGCCGCCGAAAAGCACAGTGGCAACGAGCCCCCGGTGCAGGTAGCGGTCATTGGCAGCGGTGGAGCCGCGATGGCGGCGGCGCTGAAGGCCGTCGAGCAAGGCGCGCAGGTCACGCTGATCGAGCGCGGCACCATCGGCGGCACCTGCGTCAATGTCGGCTGTGTGCCGTCCAAGATCATGATCCGCGCCGCCCACATCGCCCATCTGCGCCGGGAAAGCCCGTTCGATGGCGGTATTGCGGCAACTGTGCCTACGATTGACCGCAGTAAGCTGCTGGCCCAGCAGCAGGCCCGCGTCGACGAACTGCGGCACGCCAAGTACGAAGGCATCCTGGGCGGTAATCCGGCCATCACCGTTGTGCACGGTGAGGCGCGCTTCAAGGACGACCAGAGCCTTACCGTCCGTTTGAACGAGGGTGGCGAGCGCGTCGTGATGTTCGACCGCTGCCTGGTCGCCACGGGTGCCAGCCCGGCGGTCCCGCCGATTCCGGGCTTGAAAGAGTCACCCTACTGGACTTCCACCGAGGCCCTGGCGAGCGACACCATTCCCGAACGCCTTGCCGTAATCGGCTCGTCGGTGGTGGCGCTGGAGCTGGCGCAAGCCTTTGCCCGGCTGGGCAGCAAGGTCACGGTCCTGGCGCGCAATACCTTGTTCTTCCGTGAAGACCCGGCCATCGGCGAGGCGGTGACAGCCGCTTTCCGTGCCGAGGGCATCGAGGTGCTGGAGCACACGCAAGCCAGCCAGGTCGCCCATATGGACGGTGAATTCGTGCTGACCACCACGCACGGTGAATTGCGCGCCGACAAACTGCTGGTTGCCACCGGTCGGACACCGAACACGCGCAGCCTCGCGCTGGACGCAGCGGGGGTCACTGTCAATGCGCAAGGTGCCATCGTCATCGACCAAGGCATGCGCACGAGCAACCCGAACATCTACGCGGCCGGCGACTGCACCGACCAGCCGCAGTTCGTCTATGTGGCGGCAGCGGCCGGCACCCGTGCCGCGATCAACATGACCGGCGGCGATGCGGCGCTCGACCTGACCGCAATGCCGGCCGTGGTGTTCACCGATCCGCAAGTGGCGACCGTGGGCTACAGCGAGGCGGAAGCCCACCACGACGGGATCGAGACCGACAGCCGCACCTTGACCTTGGACAACGTGCCGCGTGCGCTCGCCAACTTCGACACACGCGGCTTCATCAAGTTGGTTATCGAGGAAGGCAGCCATCGGCTGATCGGCGTACAAGCGGTCGCGCCGGAAGCGGGTGAACTGATCCAGACGGCGGCTCTGGCCATTCGCAACCGCATGACGGTGCAGGAACTGGCCGACCAGTTGTTCCCCTACCTGACGATGGTCGAGGGGTTGAAGCTCGCGGCGCAGACCTTCAACAAGGATGTGAAGCAGCTTTCCTGCTGCGCCGGGTGAGAAAAAGGAGGTGTTCAATGAACGCCTACACGGTGTCCCGGCTGGCTCTTGATGCCGGGGTGAGCGTGCATATCGTGCGCGACTACCTGCTGCGCGGATTGCTGCGCCCGGTGGCGTGCACACCAGGCGGCTACGGCTTGTTCGATGACGCCGCCTTGCAACGGCTGTGCTTCGTGCGGGCGGCCTTCGAGGCGGGCATCGGCCTCGACGCGCTGGCGCGGCTGTGCCGGGCGCTGGATGCGGCGGACGGCGACGAAGCGGCCGCGCAGCTTGCCCTGCTGCGTCAGTTCGTCGAGCGTCGGCGCGAAGCGTTGGCCGATCTGGAAGTGCAGTTGGCCACCCTGCCGACCGAGCCGGCACAGCACGCGGAGAGTCTGCCATGAACAACCCCGAGCGCTTGCCGTCCGAGACGCACAAACCGATCACCGGCTACCTGTGGGGCGGACTGGCTGTGCTGACTTGCCCCTGCCACCTGCCCATCCTCGCTGTCGTGCTGGCCGGCACAACCGCCGGTGCTTTCCTCGGCGAGCATTGGGTCATCGCGGCGCTCGGTTTGACCGGCCTGTTCCTTCTGTCCCTGTCGCGGGCGTTGCGGGCATTCAGGGAAAGAGAATGAGCGCTTTCCGGCCGGATGGATGGACGACGCCGGAACTGGCCCAAGCGGTCGAGCGCGGGCAGCTTGAACTGCACTACCAGCCCGTCGTCGATCTGCGCAGTGGTGGGATTGTCGGCGCGGAAGCCCTGTTGCGCTGGCGTCATCCGACGCTTGGACTATTGCCACCGGGCCAGTTCCTGCCCGTGGTCGAATCGTCCGGCCTGATGCCTGAAATCGGCGCTTGGGTGCTGGGCGAAGCCTGCCGCCAGATGCGTGACTGGCGAATGCTGGCATGGCGACCGTTCCGGCTGGCCGTCAATGTTTCGGCGAGCCAAGTGGGACCGGACTTCGACGGGTGGGTAAAGGGCGTGCTGGCTGATGCCGAGTTGCCCGCCGAGTATCTCGAAATCGAGCTGACCGAATCGGTCGCGTTTGGTGATCCGGCGATCTTCCCCGCCCTGGACGCCTTGCGGCAGATCGGTGTGCGCTTCGCCGCCGATGACTTCGGGACGGGGTATTCCTGTCTGCAACATCTGAAGTGCTGCCCAATCAGCACGCTCAAGATCGACCAATCGTTTGTCGCCGGGCTCGCCAACGACCGCCGCGACCAAACCATCGTGCACACCGTGATTCAGCTTGCGCACGGGCTGGGCATGGATGTGGTGGCTGAAGGCGTGGAAACATCGGCGAGTCTTGATCTATTGCGACAAGCGGACTGCGACACAGGACAAGGCTTCCTGTTCGCGAAGCCAATGCCGGCGGCGGCATTCGCCGTCTTCGTCAGTCAATGGAGGGGTGCCACCATGAATGCAAGTGACTCGACCACCACCAGTTGCTGCGTGTGCTGCAAGGAAATCCCGCTCGATGCCGCCTTCACCCCGGAAGGCGCGGAATACGTCGAGCACTTCTGCGGGTTGGAGTGTTATCAACGCTTCGAAGCGCAAGCGCATCGGTTACGTCCGCGTCAGCAGCTTCGACCAGAACCCAGAACGGCAGCTCGAACAGATCCAGGTGGATAAAGTGTTCACCGACAAGGCGTCGGGCAAGGACACACGGCGGCCCGAACTGGAACGGCTGCTCGCCTTCGTGCGCGAAGGCGACACGGTCGTGGTGCACAGCATGGATCGTCTGGCGCGCAACCTCGACGACCTGCGCCGCCTGGTGCAGGGCCTCACCCAGCGCGGCGTACGCATCGAGTTCCTTAAGGAGCATTTGACCTTCACCGGCGAGGACTCGCCGATGGCGAACCTGATGCTGTCGGTAATGGGCGCGTTCGCCGAGTTCGAACGCGCCTTGATCCGCGAGCGGCAGCGCGAGGGCATCGCGCTCGCCAAGCAGCGCGGGGCCTACCGTGGCAGGAAGAAATCCCTGTCGTCTGAGCGTATTGCCGAACTGCGCCAACGTGTCGAGGCTGGCGAGCAAAAGACCAAGCTGGCTCGTGAATTCGGAATCAGTCGCGAAACCCTGTATCAATACTTGAGAACGGATCAGTAAATATGCCACGTCGTTCAATCCTGTCCGCCGCCGAGCGCGAAAGCCTGCTGGCGTTGCCGGACACCAAGGATGAGTTGATCCGTCACTACACGTTCAGCGAAACCGACCTCTCCATCATCCGGCAGCGGCGCGGCCCGGCCAACCGGCTGGGCTTCGCCGTGCAGCTCTGTTACCTGCGCTTTCCTGGTGTCATCCTGGGCGTCGATGAGCCGCCGTTTCCGCCCTTGTTGAAACTGGTCGCCGACCAGCTCAAGGTCAGCGTCGAAAGCTGGGACGAATACGGGCAGCGGGAGCAGACCCGGCGCGAGCACCTGGTCGAACTGCAAACGGTGTTCGGCTTCCAGCCCTTTACCATGGGCCACTACCGGCAGGCCGTCCAGTTGCTGACCGAGATGGCCTTGCAGACCGACAAGGGCATCGTGCTGGCCAGCACCTTGATCGAGCACCTGCGGCAGCAGTCGGTCATTCTGCCTGCCCTCAACGCCGTCGAGCGGGCGAGCGCCGAAGCAATCACCCGCGCCAACCGGCGCATCTACGATGCCTTGGCCGAACCGCTGTCGGACGCGCATCGCCGCCGCCTCGACGATCTGCTCAAGCGTCGGGACAACGGCAAAACGACCTGGCTGGCCTGGCTGCGCCAATCGCCCGTCAAACCGAATTCGCGGCACATGCTGGAACACATCGAACGCCTCAAAGCGTGGCAGGCGCTCGACCTGCCTTCTGGCATCGAGCGGTCGGTGCACCAGAACCGCCTGCTCAAGATCGCCCGTGAGGGTGGCCAGATGACGCCCGCCGACCTGGCCAAGTTCGAGGCGCAGCGACGCTATGCCACCCTGGTGGCGCTTGCCATCGAGGGCATGGCCACCGTCACCGACGAAATCATCGACCTGCACGACCGCATCCTGGGCAAGCTGTTCAACGCCGCCAAGAACAAGCATCAGCAGCAATTCCAGGCGTCCGGCAAGGCGATCAACGCCAAGGTGCGGCTGTTCGGCCGCATCGGCCAGGCGCTGATCGAGGCCAAGCAGGCGGGCCGCGATCCGTTCGCCGCCATCGAGGCCGTCATGTCCTGGGATGCCTTCGCCGAGAGCGTCACCGAAGCGCAGAAGCTTGCGCAGCCCGAGGACTTCGATTTCCTGCACCGCATCGGCGAAAGCTACGCCACGCTGCGCCGCTACGCGCCGGAATTCCTTGCCGTGCTCAAGCTGCGGGCCGCTCCCGCCGCGAAGGACGTGCTCGACGCCATCGAGGTGCTGCGCGGCATGAACAGCGACAACGCCCGCAAGGTGCCCGCCGACGCGCCGACCGAGTTCATCAAGCCGCGCTGGCAGAAGCTGGTCATGACCGACACCGGCATCGACCGGCGCTACTACGAACTGTGCGCGCTGTCGGAGATGAAGAACGCGTTGCGTTCCGGCGACATCTGGGTGCAGGGGTCGCGCCAGTTCAAGGACTTCGAGGACTACCTGGTGCCGCCCGCGAAATTCGCCAGCCTCAAGCAGGCCAGCGAATTGCCGCTGGCCGTGGCCACCGACTGCAACCGGTACCTGAACGACCGGCTGACGCTGCTGGAAACACAGCTTGCCACCGTCAACCGTATGGCGACGGCCAACGAGCTGCCGGACGCCATCATCACCGAGTCAGGCTTGAAGATCACGCCGCTCGACGCGGCGGTACCCGACACCGCCCAAGCGCTGATCGACCAGACGGCAATGATCCTGCCGCACGTCAAGATCACCGAACTGCTGCTGGAGGTGGACGAATGGACGGGCTTCACTCGGCATTTCGCGCATCTGAAATCGGGCGACCCGGCCAAAGACAAGAACCTGTTGCTGACCACGATCCTCGCCGACGCGATCAACCTGGGCCTGACCAAGATGGCGGAGTCTTGCCCCGGCACGACCTACGCCAAGCTGGCTTGGCTGCAAGCCTGGCACATCCGCGACGAAACCTACGGGGCGGCGCTGGCCGATCTGGTCAACGCACAGTTCCGCCATCCCTTCGCCGAGCACTGGGGCGACGGCACCACCTCATCGTCGGACGGCCAGAACTTCCGCACCGGCAGCAAGGCCGAGAGCACCGGCCACATCAACCCGAAATACGGGAGCAGCCCAGGGCGGACGTTCTACACCCACATTTCTGACCAGTACGCGCCATTTCACACCAAGGTCGTGAACGTCGGCGTGCGCGATTCGACCTACGTGCTCGACGGCCTGCTGTACCACGAGTCCGACTTGCGGATCGAGGAGCATTACACCGACACGGCGGGCTTCACCGATCACGTCTTCGCCCTGATGCACCTCCTGGGCTTCCGCTTCGCGCCGCGCATCCGCGACCTGGGCGACACCAAGCTCTACATCCCGAAGGGCGACGCCGCCTATGACGCGCTGAAACCCATGATCGGCGGCACGCTCAACATCAAGCACGTCCGCGCCCATTGGGACGAAATCCTGCGGCTGGCCACCTCGATCAAGCAGGGCACGGTGACGGCCTCCCTGATGCTCCGAAAGCTCGGCAGCTACCCACGCCAGAACGGCCTGGCCGTGGCGCTCCGCGAGCTGGGCCGCATCGAGCGCACGCTGTTCATCCTGGACTGGCTGCAAAGCGTGGAACTGCGCCGCCGCGTGCATGCCGGCCTGAACAAGGGCGAGGCGCGCAATGCGCTGGCCAGGGCAGTGTTTTTCAACCGCCTGGGTGAAATCCGCGACCGCAGTTTCGAGCAGCAGCGCTACCGGGCTAGCGGCCTCAATCTGGTAACGGCTGCCGTCGTGTTGTGGAACACGGTCTATCTGGAACGGGCTGCGCACGCGCTGCGTGGCAACGGCCATGCCGTTGATGACGCGCTGTTGCAGTACCTGTCGCCGCTCGGTTGGGAGCACATCAACCTCACCGGCGATTACCTCTGGCGCAGCAGCGCCAAGATCGGCGCGGGCAAGTTCAGGCCGCTACGACCGCTGCAACCGGCTTAGCGTGCTTTATTTTCCGTTTTCTGAGGCGACCCCTTCCTGCTTGAGTCGACCGAGCTCGCGGTGCAAACGCCGCTCATCTTCCTGCTCTGGTGTGGGCACCCGCGCGACTGTCCACACGCGCCGCTCGCCGGCGTGGTAACGCATCAACATCGAGAGCAGCTTGTCGCCGTCGAGCCGGTCAGTCTTGGCGCGTCGCGCACGGCGATTGACTTCGATGCTGGACGAATCCACGACCAGGTTAAGGATGCCTTGTTCGGTCAACCAGCGGTGCAGCCAGAAGCCATCGCGCCCGGCTTCGTAGCAACTGCGCACCGGGGCTTGCGACGCGAGGCCGCAGCGTGCCTTGGCCTTGGCGATCACTTCCAGGACTGCATGCAGGTCGCCAGCCACCAGCGTATGCCGGCTCGGTCCATGCACGCCGTCGCCCAGCGACAGCTTCCAGCCCTTCTCGCCCAGTTCGAAGGCCATGTACAGCCAGCCGGTGATCGTCGTATTCTGCCCCTGAAGGGCTGTGCGAGGCGTGTTCATTTGCGTGCTCCTTGGAGAAACGAGACTGCGAATCTTCGTTTTACTCCAGGGGCTTCCTCCGCGGCCCTTCATAGTATCTCAGCCGGTGACAATATTAGTTCGTTGGGCGTAAGTCCTTGATTCTTTTGATGGTACGTCCGGTTGCCGCGCCGTTGCCGCGCGAATTGACGACATTCCTTCGGTAACGGTGACACTCTTCCTTTGTTCTACGATCGTCGAGACGGGCGGCGACAAAGCAAGGGAAAACACCAGTCCCGGGCATCTTCTTAAAGGTGATATGCTACTAACATATTAGCAACATATATCAACTCGAAGAATATGCCAAAAGGCACAGGAGACCTCATGATCAATCGACGGATCTTTTTGCGCGGGGCACTGGGCGGTGCAGCATTGGCCCTTGGGGCTCCGGCCATCGCGCAAGACCGGCCACTGCGCCTTGGATTGCTCGCACCACGATCAGGAGTCGGGGCGTTTCTGGGTGAGGACAGCATCCGGGCCGTCAGATGGGGGGCGGATCGCATCAATCGGTCCGGCGGCATCGCGGGCAGAAGAGTGGAGCTCGTCGTCCAGGAAGAGACGACACCAAAGGACACCATCGAGCGCTTCCGGCACCTCGTGCTCCAGGAAAAAGTCGATGCCGTGCATGGCCTCATCTCCACGGGTGTCACCCTGGCCGTCGCGCCCGTTGCCGAGGATGAGCGCGTTCTCCTGCAGTGCTGGGATGGCACGACCCAGAACGGTGTTCAGGAGTCGATGCCGAAATCGCGCTTCGTGTTTCGTTCCACCGACAACGAGTGCGAAGCGGTGATGGCCGCACTCATGGTCATAAAGCACTACAAGGGCAAGTTTGTCACCGTGGCGGGCATCAACCCGGACTATTCCTATGGCCGCAACTGCTGGGATACGTTCAAGGCGCTGCTCGAAAGGTTCGGGATCAAGGCCAAGGTCGTATCTGAGCAGTGGGTCAAGGTCGGCGCCACGGACCTCACGACCAACGTGGCTGCGCTGAATGCGTCCAAGCCCGATCTGATCTTCACCTCGCTCTTTCTCTCGGACTTGCCGATCTTCCTGCGCCAGGCGTCCGCCTCCGGATTGCGATCCATCATTGCCTCGACCGTGGCAGGAGGGCAGATCAATGACCTGAGAAGCAGTTTCGTCCCGGAAGGTACCGTGCTGGGGCACAACACCTTCTTCTTTGCCTTGCCGGGGGCATCCGAGCTGCAGAAGACCTTTGTTTCGGAGTACCAGGCGCGCTACAAGGCTGTGCCGACCTCATCGGCGGACCGTGCGTACTTCAACCTGATGGCCTACAAGGCTGGCGTCGAGAAGGCCGCCAAAGCCACTGGCCGGTGGCCAAAGACGGATGAGATCGCGGAATCGATTGTGGGCGCCGAAGTCGAAAGTTTTGGCGGACGTGGACGATACCGGGCTGACAAGATCGCCGAGCAGATGTTCTACCAGGGCTTGGCCAAACACCAGAGTGACTATCCGTACCCGCTGCTGTCGGATATCACGGTGGTGTTCTCCGACAGACTGCAAAAGCCCGCAGGCGCGGACTACTGGCAGTGGATCAAGAGCGCTGATTTCCGCATCTGATCTTCCGCCACCCGAGCAGCGCCGCTGCGGGTTTCTCGCGGCGCACGGCGTCGCGGATCACCAGAACATCGTGGTCTTGGCGCGGCACCTTCTACAGGGGCATCCCTATCGGTCCGCCCCTCCATCCCGGAGCAAAGCCGTTGTGCAATATTTGAATCTCATTCTGGCAGGCCTGTTCCAGGCGGCCGTACTGTTTCTCGTGGCCTGCGGGTTGCAGTTGATATTTGGTGTTCAGAAGATCGTCAATCTTGCTTGCGGCTCTTTCTATGCCCTTGGCGCCTTCTTCGCGATCACTGTTGTTAGCATCGTGCAGCAATGGCAACTGCCAGCGCTGCTGCTGATTCCTGTGTTGGTCCTTGCCGGCTTGGCGATCGGGTTGGTCGGCGCACCCTTGGAACTGCTGCTGCGCCCGGTCTATCGGCGCGATCCCAGCTATCAGTTGCTGCTGACGTTCGGCCTAGTGCTGATGTTCCAGGATGTGTTCCGGTTCTTCTGGGGAGCAGCGCCGCGCTCGATGGATACGGCATTGTACGGTGCGTATGGAACGCTTGAGGCTCAAGCCGTCAGCATTCCCATCTACAACCTGCTCGTGATTCTGGCCAGCATTGCCATTGCGCTGATACTGGGCCTGACACTCAAGCGCAGTCGGGTCGGCCGGATCGTGCGCGCTACCGCCGAGAACAGGGACATGACAGAAGCATTGGGAGTGAACGCCTCGCGAGTCTTCACACTTGTGTTCACCGTAGGCTGCATCCTGGGAACGGTCGGCGGCGCGCTAATCGTCCCGACTTCGGCGGCCTCACTGACGATGGCGGCCGAACTCGTCGTTGACGCCTTTGCCGTCGTGGTGATTGGCGGCCTGGGGAGCATGGCCGGAGCCGTAGCAGGCGCGGTCATCGTCGGCCTGATGCGGACGGTCGCTGTGACGTTCGCCTCTGAAGTCGAGATTCTCTCCATCTATCTCGTTGTCGTGGCCGTTCTGCTGTTCCGCCCCAAGGGCCTGTTCGGAAAGGAGGCCGTATGAGCGCGTTGCCCGAGACGCTTCCGGCCTCGACGCCGGCGGCACAACCACTCTTGCTTGGCGGTGTTGGTCCATTGGTGATTCTCCTGGTGGGCTTGGCTGTGTCGCCGGTCTTGCTGAGTGCCTATGCCACCGTCACGCTCATGCCGGTGATTGCCTACGGCATTGCAGTACTGGGAATGAACATTCTGTTCGGATACACAGGGATGCTGTCCTTCGGACACGCCATGTTCCTCGCGATCGGTGCCTACTGCGCGGCCGTGGCGACTCAACACGGAATCTTGTCGTTCGAGTGGATTCTCCTGGTTGCCTCGGGAGTGGGCGCATCCATCGCGCTTATCGTTGGCTCCCTGTGCGTGAGGTTTACGCACATCTTTTTTGGCGTACTGACATTGGCCATCGGGATGCTCCTGCACTCCTTCCTGTTCAAGTTCTATGACCTCACCGGCGGCGACCAAGGCATGCGCGTGCTGCGGCCGACGCTGCTCGGGCAGACATGGGACATGAGCGCCACACAGTTTCTCAGCGGGCCGTTCTACTACTACTGTCTGGTCGTGTATGTGGTGTTCGTCCTGGTGACCTATCGCATGATCAAGTCTCCCGTCGGGCTGCATCTGCAAGCAATCCGGGACAACGAGAACAAGGCGCGATATCTCGGGGTGCATGTGTATCGCCTGCGACTCGGCGCCTTTGTCCTGTCAGGCATGCTGGGTTCCATTGGTGGGGCTATGCTCGGAGTCTCGACCGGCCTTGCCGACCCGGAGCTGGCGTACTGGACCCAATCGGGCAATCTCATCTTCATGCTGGTCCTTGGTGGGGCCGGCACATTCTCAGGCCCGGGCGTCGGCGCGCTCATCTTCGTCCTGCTCCAGGACATCGCGGCCTCCGAAACCCAGTATTGGCGATTCCTGCTGGGCGCCACGCTGACGGTTCTCGTTCTCGCACTTCCGGATGGGTTGCTCGGAACCCTCTCGAAGTACGGCGGACGCAAGAACCCAGGAACACAGCCATGAATATGATACTTAGTGCTCAAAATGTTTCCAAGGCCTACGGCTCGTACCAGGCGTTAAGGGACGTCTCGTTGAACGTAGGCGATACTGAGTTCGTCTCGATTGTCGGTCCCAACGGCGCAGGCAAGACGACGCTAGTCAATGTGCTGACTGGACTGTCCAAGCCCACGAGCGGATCCGTGCATTTCAGCGGCCGGAGCATCGCCGGAATTGGCCCTGTCAGGCTGGCAGCCTTGGGCATGGCCCGCTCATTCCAGCTCGTGAATGTCTTTCCCAGCCTTTCCGTCTGGGAATCGATCGCCGTGGCAGTTTCATCCAGGCTGGGCAAGGCGCGCAATCCGTTCGCCACGCTCTTCAAGAGCCGTCAAATAGATGACGAAGTCCAGCGGGTCGCGGCCACTTTCGGGTTGTCCCAGAAGTTGACGACAAAGACCGGCGAACTTTCCCAGGGAGAGAAGAAGCTGCTCGATATCGCAAGCGCCTTCGCGTTGCGTCCCAGGGCCATCCTGATGGACGAACCAACCTCCGGCGTGGCTAGCGCCGACAAATACGACATCATGGAATTGCTCGTCAAGGCGGCGCGCCTGCAAGGGGTCGGTACGATCATCCAAGTCGAACATGATATGACCCTTGTCGCAAGGTACTCCCACCGCATCGTGGCGCTTCAGGAAGGGCGAGTGATCGGAGACATGACGCCAGATGCCTTCTTCAAAGACCCGCTCATGCTGGAGGCCGTCATCGGACCGGCGCACAGCAAGCAGGCTCAATCCGCCGGGGAGACGCTGCTATGCTGAACGTCGTTGATCTGTGCGTAGACATCCAGGGCAGCCGGATTCTGCGGGGTGTCAATCTTGATGTGAAGCCTGGTGAACTGGTGTGCCTTCTGGGGCGCAACGGCGCCGGCAAGACCACCACGTTCCGGACGCTGATGGGCTACCTCCGCCCGGTCTCCGGCCACCTGCGGTGGCATGATCAAGATCTGGCGGAGCTGGCCACTTGGCAAATCGCGCAGCAGGGCATCGGCTTCTCGCCCGAGGAATCCGAGGTCTATGCCGACCTGACGGTTGAGGAAAACATCGAACTCCCGACCTGGACCCGCATGCGCGGGCGTCCCGCCGCCGAGCGCATCGCAGAGGCCTACCGGATCTTCCCCAAGCTCGAGCGATATCGAAAACGCGGCGGCGCCGAACTCTCTGGTGGTGAGCGAAAAATGGTGTCGATTGCACGCGCGCTCGCTCTCGATGCGGAGTTGTTGCTGCTCGACGAGCCATTCGAAGGGCTGTCGCCAGCCATCATTCCGCAGGTAGCAGAAGGGATCGCGGCGATCCGCCAATCCGGAAAGGCCATCGTGATGGCGGAATCTAACTTGCATCACGTGCCTGAATACATTGACAAACTCCTCGTCATTGAACGAGGGGAAATCATCTATTCAGGCTCACTCGAGAATGCGCTTGCGAGCCCGGATGTGATGAGCGTGATCGCCGGAGCGGTGGAACTGTAGTGCACATCACAACAAGGAGTAGCTATGAAAACCTACACAGGTGATCGAACCATCGATGGCGTCAAGGTTCATGTTGATGGCAGGCCGCTGCCCGACAAGGCAGATATTCAACGCTATACGGACATGGGATTCGAATGGGGCTACGAAGGGCAGGAACCCAGGCAGCTGGCCTTCGCGCTGCTTTTCGACCATACGGGCAACGCCGGGTTGGCCCACTCATCCTCGGACGCCTTCATGCGAGCCATGGTGGCAAACCTTTCGAACGAATGGCATCTGACTTCGGAAAGCATCGAGGAGTTTCTGCGCATCGCCTGTAGTTGAGTCGGCACTGGCGATTCGCGATCAACTTGCCCCTGAATTTCAGCTTTTCAACCCGATTTCCACGAAGGTAATCATGGAACTTCAACACAGCTGCATGAGCGACAGACAACGTCGCTATCGCAAGGAATACAGGTATCGCGTAGCAGGGTGGTACCACGGATGGCTGCATCTGATGATCATCGCGATGAGTGGTATCGCGGCCATCTACATCTACACGTCCAATCTCGTGAGTGTGCAATGGCGGGATTGGCTGGCTCTGCCATTGGGATTCCTTTCCTATCAGCTCGCTGAATATCTTCTGCACACACAAACAATGCACAGGCCGCGCAAGAATCCAATGCTGAGGGCACTGTATATCCGGCACACCCTCATGCATCACCAGTTCTTCACGGAGCAGGAGATGCGATTTGCGGATCACCGCGACTGGCGCGTGACATTCTTTCCCCCGTTCACCATGATCGTGTTGACGCTGCTGTCGCTCGCGCCCTCACTGACCGCCGGCCTCATCATTTCTCCCAACTTTGGATGGCTTCTGATGACTGCCCTGACGGGCAGCTATATGTTCTACGAGGTCGTTCACTTCTGCTGCCACGTCGATGACAACTGGCTGATCCGCAATCTTCCCATCATCAATACCGCGCGAAGGCATCACCAGGCGCACCATGACCAAGCATTGATGATGGAAGTCAATATGGGAATCGGTACGCCCATTTTCGATTGGCTGCTCGGAACCTCCGACCTGGATCGCGGCTTCTTCGGTCATCTGTTCAATGGGTACAGCAGAAAGTACCTGAAGAAGAATCTGCGCCGGACGTCGCGCACGCCCAAGCCGGGCAACGTCAAGATTCCCGAGTCGCGCACGGACGCCCATTGAAACCGAATCGTCACCCCAGGAGTCCACGATGCCGTTCAAGTTCAAATTCATTCTCTCGATTCTGATTTTCGGCGTGTTCGCGCTGACCGGCCGGTACGAACTCTCGCACGACCTGTCCCGGCCGGCTTATGTTGCCTTCTTCCTTGCGGTGTTCATGGTCCTGTCGATCTGGATTTTCCCGGATGTCAGCCGGGATGCTCCCGAAAGCGAGGGCGGAACGCAGTAGGAAACCGCGATGTTCCGGGCAAAGTTATGTTGTGCCGGCGGTCCTGGCTCCGTGCGCGCAGAGCACGGAGCCGAGCGCTTCCGTACGCGCGCGTGCCGCCGTCACTTTTCGATCGTCTCGCGAGAAAAGCTCTCGATGTAGTCGATCAGGCGATCCGACGCGGTCGCAGCATCCGCCGGCTTGCCCTGGCTTATGGCTTTCGCGATCTTTGCATGAAGCTTGGCGGCCAATGGAAGGTCGCCCGTGCGGCGATAGTGTTCAAACCAGAAACGCCGGGACAGGCCACGCATCAATGACATCGTCTTGACAATGAATTCGTTTCGCGCTGCGTCCCACATCCGCTCGTCCAGTTCACGGTCAAGCTGGGAAAACAGCTTCTCATCATGCTCTGCGGCGGCTTGGGTCAATCCAGCTTCAATGTTGGCGAACTTGGCCCTCTCCTCCACGGTGGCTCTCTCGGCAGCAAGCCGAGCCAGCAAACGCTGAACTTCACGCCGCAGTTCCAGCAAGCGCAGTTGGGTCAGGATGTTTGTTTCGGAAACGAACACCCCGCGCTTGGGAACGATGGATACCAGTCCCTCCATGGCGAGACGTTGCAATGCCTCGCGAATGGGGGTTCGGCCGATCTCCAGGGATTCAGACAGGCTGCTTTCGGACAAAGCCATGCCGGGCGGTAATTGGAGCGTGATGATCAGTTCCTCGATGGCTTTGTAGGCTTGCTCGGCGAGCGATGGCGCTGGCATGCGCTTTGCCATCTTGGTGGTCCGCTGCCTGCTGAGTTCGCCAGGTCCGGCGTCGGTCGTAAGTCCGCGCGTGCTGGCTGCCTTGTTGGATGTCCGTCGCATAGCCCTCTGATTGTTCGCGATGGCGAGGCATCGATGCTCGCCCAGGTTGAGTGTTGAAGCTGTGTAGGGTTGATATGTTAGCTGAATGGCATTCGCCCGTGGCACTGCCGTGGACATGTCCGACGGCAAAATCGTTTCCATTCGCCAATAAGAAGAGGCTCATCGCGGGTATAGTTTTGCATGCAGCTAATATATATGTACAATATCAGACATGCACAAATAGCTGCCCTGACGGGGTGGCATCAACATTGGAGACAAGCATGCGGTTCAAGGACAAGACTGTTTTTGTGACTGGCGCTGCCAGTGGCATTGGTGAAGTGACGGCGAGGATGTTCGCCACCGAGGGTGCTCGCGTCGTGCTCGCGGACTTATTGGAGGAAGAGGGCGTCGCAGTGACGCAGGCCATCAATGAAACGGGCGGGGACGCGTCTTTTGTCAAGCTCGATGTGTCGAGCGAGACGGACTGGAGGCACGCGATAGCGTCCGCGGAAAAGGACTTCGGGGCCGTGCATGTCGTTGTCAGCAATGCCGGCATCAGCGGAATGGTGCCGGACCATGAAAATGTTGAATACATGGACCGGCTGACGTCGGTGCACATTCGTGGGACCTTCCTGGCGATTCGGCACGGGGCGAAAGCGATTGTTCGGGCCGGTGGCGGATCAATCGTGACGGTGTCGTCGATTGCGGCCTACTGCGGATTGCCGGGCCTTCACATGGGCTATGCCGGGGTCAAGGCGGGCGTGCTGGGAATGACCCGGTGCGCAGCCGGTGAGTACGCAAGATCGGGGGTGCGCGTCAATGCGATTGTGCCGGGGCTGCTGCCCCCAATGAGAACGTCCGTGGTCTCCGCGGATCCGGCCATGCGAGAGAAGTTCTTCGAGACCGTGCCGCTCGGTGGCACTGGAGGCAGAGAGGATGCTGCCAATGCCATTCTGTTTCTCGCATCGGATGCGGCCGCCTACGTCACCGGTGCCGAAGTCCTTCTGGATGGCGGTTTCCTCGCCTACCGATGCTGAGGCCGGCCATGCCTGTCTTCGTGGGAGTGCATGGTGCTTGGTCCGGCGGGTGGGCGTGGTGGCGGATGCATTCGCTTTTCCTCGGCAAGGGCATCCGCTTCGTCATGCCGACCTGTACCGGCTTGGGGGAGAGAGCGCACTTGCTGAATCCTGGCATTGACCTTAACACGCACATCGAAGACATCGTTCAGGTCATCGAACACGAAGATCTATCCGATGTCGTGCTCGTTGGACACAGCTATGGCGGGATGGTTGCGACTGGCGTTGCTGCGCGGGTGGCCAATCGGATCCGGCGGCTGATTTACGTCGACGCGCTGCTTCCGGAGCCCGGTGAGTGTGCGCTCGACCTCTTGCCTCGGGTACAGAGTCAGGGCGTGCTGGAAGCCGCGCAGCAGAAGGGATTCGGGTGGTTGATTCCACCCACGCCCATGCCCGAGGACACGCCCACGCGTGATCTCGACCTCGCAGCGACGCGACGAGGGCCTCAGCCCTTGCACACATTCACGTCCGCACTTCCGGCGAGGGATCATGCGAGCCGTCTCCCGGCCACGTATGTCTACTGCACACGGATCGGTCTGTACGACAGCTTCGGCAGTTCTGCCGCACGCGCCCGCGGCCATTCCGGCTGGACGTTTCACGAGCTGAATGCAACGCACAACCCGCACATCACGATGCCGGAGCGCCTCGTCGAACTTCTGACGCAGAACATCGAACGCAGCAGCAATCCCTCGAGCTGAGGACGCAGGCGACAAGACGTTTTTCTGGCGCCGCACCACATCCTTGGCGGGATGCGGTGATGAGTGCTGGTGCTTATTGACATTCTTTTCACACAAGGAGCGTGTTTCATGCTCGGTTTGATGCAAGATCGTCCGCTTTTGATTTCCAACCTGATCGACTTTGCCGAGCGCCACCATGGTGAAGCCGAAATCGTCTCTCGCCGCGTCGAGGGCGACATCCACCGCTGCACCTGGGCCGACGTCGCACGGCGCGCGCGCTGCGTGGCCAACGCGCTCGACGCCGATAAGCTGGCGTTCTCCGAGCGGGTGGCCACGCTGGCCTGGAATGGCTACCGCCACCTGGAGCTCTACTACGGCGTCTCGGGCTCGGGCCGCGTTCTGCACACCATCAACCCGCGCCTGCACCCCGACCAGATCGCCTGGATCATCAACCACGCCGAGGACCAGGTGCTGGCCTTCGACACCAACTTCCTGCCGCTGGTGCAGGCCGTGCATACCAAGTGCCCCACGGTGAAAAAGTGGGTGGCGCTGGCCGACGCAGACAAGCTGCCGCAGGACACCGGCATTCCGAACCTCGTGAGCTACGAAGCCTGGATCGCGGGGCAAGCTGACACCTACGACTGGCCCGAGTTCGACGAGAATTCTGCCTCCAGCATGTGCTACACCAGCGGTACCACCGGCAATCCGAAAGGGGTGCTGTACAGCCACCGCTCGACCACGCTGCACGCTCTCGCAGCAACGCTGCCGGACGGGGTAATCGTACTTTTCGTGCTAAATCTGGCGCTTTCCCTGAAAGCCGTTACTGGCAGGGCTTGTCGGTCGACTCCCGCGACCGTCGGCAGACTCTGAGAGATCTCGCGGTAACATAGCTGCCCACGCACCGCGCCGCCGCAAGGAGGTAGGGAAATGCCAGGCATGGAATTTCGCTATGTGGGAATCGACCGCTTGCCCGCCAAAATGTCGGAGTTCGACGTGGAGCGGTACTTTGCGCTCACCGACAGCGACATGGCGGAAGTGAATGAGCGGTTTCGACGAGACTGGCGCGCCGGCGCGGCAATCCAGCTGGTCTTTCTTCGGGCGAGCGGCCATACGCTGGACCATGTCGGCACCCTGCCGCGTCAGTTGCTGCGTTACATCGGTGAGCGCCTTGGCGTGCCGACGCCAACCATCGCGTCGCTGCGGACCATGTATCACCGCTACAAGACGCTCTATGACCACCAAGTCTGGGCCTGCGACTATCTCGGGCTGACACGGATTGGGCCAGACCATTGGGCAGGGCTTGGGGCGTGGATGCGCCAGGATGCAAAAGAATCTCTGACGCCCGAGGACCTGCTACAGCACGCGCGCTCCTGGCTATACGAGCGGCGGATCCTGATCCCGGCCGAGCGAGCGTTGCGCGATCTCGGCCGCTCGATCTGGGCGGAAATCGAGCGAGCTGTGGTAGCCATGATCGAGGCTACCATCCCGGAATCTCAACTTGCGCGTGCGGACGCGGTTCTGTCGACCCGTCACGAAACGTCGGGAGTGACCGTTCTTGAGTGGCTGAAGACCCCGCCAGCACGTCACAGCCCGACAACCATTGCCGAAACGCTCGAGAAAATACGATTCCTGAAGGAACTCGGAGCGCATACCTGGCAACTGGACGCGGTGCCTATGGAGAAGCAGCGGGCCTGGGCCAAGCGCATCGAGGCGCGCCGCCCCGTTAAGATCAGAGAACTGAAGGCGTCGACGCGCACGCTGGAACTGGTTTTCTTCCTTCGAGTGACCTTACTGGAATTGACAGACTCCCTGCTTTATCAGACAGGGCGACGGGTCTCCGATCTGGTCCGACAGGCCTACGAAAAGACCACGACCAAGCAGGCCCGCTCTGCCGCGGATTACCGCCAGCGCCTGCTAGCGATCAAGATGCTCGTCGGCGAGGCCGAACGTTCGGCCGAGGAGCGGCTCGCGGAGATCGGCAAGCTGCTGGGGGATTTACCTAGCAAGCCCGCCATGAGCCATGCAGCCAGTGTGCGCGAGACACTGACTGAGGACAATCAGCGGATCCGAGCTCTACTCACATCGCTGCGGGAACTGGATTTTGCCGGCCGGGAAGCGGAACCCAGCCTGCGCCAATTGGCGCTCGTTACCAAATTGCACGATAGCGGTGCGAGTGAGCTACCCCGCGGCAGTGAGGTGCCAGCCAGCGGCAGTTGGCATGACCTTATCGAGAATGACGATCGCAAACGTGCACTGCATGCGTTGGAAGCCTCGGCAATCACCGGCCTGCGCAAAGGCCTGCGACGTGGCTCCGTGTGGATTCATCACAGTCTATCTTTCCGGGAACGGGATCAACTGCTGATTCCATCGACGCAATGGGAAAACGAACGCGACCGACATCTGTCGTCGCTGGCATTGCCATCGACGGCCAATGCGTTTATCGACCGCCTGTCGGAGCACCTCAAGGTGAATCTTGCGGCCTTGGATGAGGCGCGCGAGGCCGGCCGGGTCACGATCGGCTCAGACGGTACGCTGCACCTGTCGGCATTGGAGGCGCTGCCCACGGATGGTCTGCCTCGCAAGACACGCGACATGCTCTTCAAGGCCATCGGTACAGCCCAGTTCGCGGATCTGATCATGGAGATGGACGCCCGCACCGGCTTCAGCGCAGTCCTCCTGGCCCGAAGAGCGCGTGACGCGAACGAACTCGTGGCGTTGTACGGCGCGCTGATCGCACACGGCACTGAGATCGATGCCAAGGCTGTCGCAGCGATGATTCCCCAGCTGGACGCGGCGCACATTTCAACACTGATGCGCGCGTTGGAGATGCCAGGCCGACTGGCACGTGCCAATGATCGGGTAATTGAGTTCCAGCGGACTCACACGATCACCGAACTATGGGGAGACGGACAACGAGCCTCGAGCGACTCCATGAGCCTCGACACCTCACCCCACCTTTTCTATGCCCGCGCCGATCCCCGGCGGCGCACCCACGCGGTCGGAATCTATACGCACGTGCTGGACCAGCACGGAATTGTGTACAACCAGCCGATCGTGCTCAACGAGCGACAAGCTGGCGTCGCGATCGAAGGCGTCGTGCGCCACAATGACACGCGCGACGACGGTGGCTTGCTTCGACTTTCCGTCGACACGCATGGATATACGAGCGTCGGCATGGCGGTTGCGAAGCTGCTTGGATTCGATCTGTGCCCGCGTCTGCGCAATCTGGCCGAGCGCAAGCTCTACTTGCCGCGGCGATTGGCCGCCCCGGACAAGCTGACACCGGTCGTCGCCCATGAAATCTCTCTCAAGGCTATTCGTGATGGCTGGGACGGCTTGCTGCGGCTGGTGGCATCTATCAAGTCCGGACGCGTCAGCGCCGTGGTTGCCCTTCAGCGCTTCGGCAGTGCCGCACAGGGTGATGCCGTCTATCGTGCCGCCGATCAGCTCGGCAAGCTGCTGCGGACGCTGTTCCTATGCGACTATTTTGGCAATCCAGAATTCCGGCGGGAGTTGCATACCCTGCTCAATCGCGGAGAGTCAGTCCATCAGCTCCAGCGTGCGGTCTACACCGGCAAGGTCGCGCCAGAACGGGGCCGTCGGCGTGACGAGATGATCGCGATCTCGGGCTCACTGACCCTGCTCACCAATCTGGTGATTGCGTGGAACACGCAGCGCATGCAGGTGACAGTGGATGCCTGGCGCCAGAAGGGGCAGAGGATCGATGATGACTGGCTACGGAGAATGGGGCCAGCGCACTTCGGACATATCAACTTCCGGGGCACGCTGCGTTTCCCGCTCCATCTGTATCAGGAGATGTTGCTGGACGCCGCACACGGGCAGCGCGCGACAGGTTCATGAGGAACGCACCATGGAATCTGTACTGAGAAAGCCTCCTCGTCTTGCACTACCGAAACTTGAGCTTCCTTTAGCTCAAGGTAGAGAAAGTGGTCGGAGGACCCTCAAGCGATTTTCAACAGTGCGGAGGCAGTGCCACGCTAATGCGAATGACGATGATGCACGTCCGGATAATGCGGATGCTTGTGTACCATCACCTCGTGCGCGTGCCAGTGTCTGTGGGGCTCCTTGCCATCCCATGGGAAGTCGTGCTCATGCTGATGATGCTCGTCGTGTCGATGCGAGTGGCTGTGCGCCAGTGGCTCATGGGTATGCTCGTGCTCGTGCCGCTCGCGCAGGTGCAACCACACGCCCAATGCCATCAGCGCCGCGGCAAGCCAGAAAGCCAAGCCTGGCACTTCAGGCCAGATCACAAATGAGATCAGGACTCCAAACAATGGTGCGACCGAGAAATACGCACCGGTTCGCGCAGTGCCCAACAGACGCAGCGCCACCACAAACAAGGCGAGACTCACACCGTATCCGGCGAATCCGACGACCAGCGCACCTGTCGCGGTACTGAGCGGTGGAAACACAGCCCCATGCATCAGGGCGAGCGTCGTGTTGCATAGTCCAGCGACAACACCCTTCAGGCAGGCGACGAGTAGCGCGTCATTGCTGGAGACCTTGCGGGTCAGGTTGTTGTCAACCGCCCAGCACAGGCAAGCGCCGACGATAAGCAGCGCGCCAGTCGACATCTGCAGGCTGCCCGGCTGCCAGGAAAGCAGCAAGCCGCCGGCCACGATCGCGATCATCCCCAGAACAATCTGTCGGTCGGCGTTCTCCTTGAACACCACCCAGGCGATGACGGCCGTGAACACACCCTCCACGTTCAGCAGCAGGGATGCCGACGCGGCGTTGGTCGAGACGAGGCCAGTCATTAGCAACGCTGGCCCCGCCACGCCGCCCGCAAGGATTGCGCCAATTAGCCACGGCACCTCTGCTCGCGGAATGCCACCATGATCATTTCCCGGATCAGGCTTCGCCCAGATTCTTCGGATCGCGAGCACAAGGGCCAAGCCGAAGCCGCTGCCCAGATATAGCAGCCCGGCCAGCAAGAGCGGGGCAACTGAACCGGTCAGCGCCTTGGCCAGCGGCGTGCTTGCACCGAATAGCAGAGCGGCCAGTAATGCCGGAGATGCGGTACGAATGGACATGGCGGATCAGGGGATGGGGCTAAAGTGGACTCGCGAACTCACATTTCTAGCACGGCTTGCGCTTCCGGCCGGCCGGCGGCCCGGCGCTTCAGCACCATGCCGCAAAGTGCCGGCAGCACAAACAATGTCAGCACGGTTGCGGTGATGAGTCCACCGATGACGACGGTGGCCAGCGGCTTCTGGACTTCCGCACCGGTGCCGGTGGCAATGGCCATCGGAACAAAACCGAGCGATGCCACTGCGGCAGTCATCAGCACCGGCCGGACCCGTTCCATGGCACCGTCGATCACCGCACTGTGCGGTGTCATGCCATCTTCAAGCCGCTTCCGGATAGCTGAAATCAGTACCAGTCCGTTCAGCACAGCCACACCCGACACCGCAATGAAACCGACGGCCGCCGAGATCGAGAACGGGATGCCGCGCAGGAGCAGTGCGAACACGCCGCCAGCCAGCGCCAGGGGCACTGCCGTCAGTACGGTCGCCGTCAGTGCGGCGCTGCCGATCGCCATGTACAGTGTCGCGGCGATCAGGATGAAGCACAGCGGTACGATGATGGCCAGGCGCTTGGTTGCCGCCTGCAGATTCTGGAATTGGCCGCCCCACTCGATATACATGCCTGGCGGTAGCTTGACTTCCTTGGCGATGCGATCCGCGGCATCGTCCACGAAGCTGCCCAGATCGCGGCTGCCCACATTGGTTTCCACGTACACACGACGCTTGCCATTGTCGCGGCTGACTTCATTGAGACCCTGCGTGAACCGGAACTGCACGAGTTGGCGTAGCGGTACCGAGGCACGAGGCTGACCGTCAACCGCTGGCAGCATGACCGGAAGCGCGCCGAGGACGTCGAGGTTCCCACGCTGCTCGCCCGGCAGGCGAACCACGATGTCGAAACGGCGATCGCCATCGAAGATCTGCCCGGATTGCCGACCCGCCATAGCCGCGGACACCGTATCAGCCACTTCCTTGACCGTCAGGCCATAGCGGGCGATTGCGGCGCGATCGAAGACGATGTCGAAGGTCGGGAAACCGCTGGTTAGTGGCACGCGAACGTCGGTGGCTCCCGGGGTTTTTCTCAGCACGCCCGCGATGCGCTGAGCCGTGGCCGCCAGTTCGTCCAGGTTTTCGCCATAGACCTTCACGGCGACGTCGCTACGCACGCCGCCGATCAGTTCGTTGAACCGCATCTCGATCGGCTGCGTCACATCATAGTTATTGCCGACCATCGGCGCGGTCTTCTCGCGAATGCGCTCGATAACCTGTTCCTTGCTCGTGACCCCCTCCGGCCACTCGTCCTTCGGTTTCAGGATGATGTAGTTGTCCGAAGCGTTCGGCGGCATCGGGTCGGCCGCCAGGCTGGCCGTGCCCGCCTTCGAATACACCGTTTGGACTTCCGGCAGCGACAGCACAGCGCGTTCAAGTGGCAGATCGATGGCGACCGACTGGTCGATCGACGTCGACGGAATACGCACCGACGACAGGTTCAAGTTCTGCTCGTCGAGCGTCGGCATGAATTCGCGTCCGACAAACGTGAAGGCCGCCGCCGCGATCGCCAGCGTCGCAACACCGGTGCCAATGAACGGCATTGGGCGCGCCACGGCAAGCTCAAGCCACGGCCGGTAGCGCTGCTTGGTTGCCGCGATGATGCGCACCTCCTTCTCAGCCACCTTCTTGCGCAGCAGCACTGCCACCATGGCGGGCACGAAGGTCAGCGACAGCACAAAGGCCGACGCGAGTGCCAGCATCAGCGTAATCACCATCGGGGAGAACATCTTGCCTTCCACTCCCTGGAAGGTCAGGCATGGCAGGAAGACCATGAAGATCACGAGCTGGCCGTAGACCGTCGGACGGACCATTTCGCGGGAGGACTGGATAACTTCTTCCAGCCGCTCATTGAGTGTCAGCACACGCCCCTCGTGGTGCTGCCGCTCAGCCAGCCTCCTGAGCGAGTTCTCCACGATGATGACCGCCCCGTCAATGATCAGGCCGAAGTCCAACGCCCCCAGGCTCATCAGGTTGCCGGAAATATTGAGCTGATTCATGCCGATCGCGCTGACCAGCATGGACAGCGGAATGACCAGGGCGGCAATGGCCGCCGCACGCCAGTTGCCCAGCAGGGCGAACAGGATTGCCACCACCAGCAGCGCTCCTTCCACCAGGTTCTTCGCCACCGTTTCGATGGTCGCAATCACCAGTTGGGAGCGATTGAGAGTAGGAACGATCAGCACGCCTGGCGGCAGCGTCTTCGAGATCTGGTCCAGTTTGTCGCCCACGGCTTGCGCCACGGTGCGGCTGTTGGCCCCAACGAGCATCAGCGCGCTGCCCACCACGGTTTCGTTGCCATTGCGGCTGGCGGCACCGGACCGCAGTTCTCCGCCAATCTTGACCGCTGCGACGTGTCCCACCGTGATCGGCACACCCTGTCGTTGGGCAATCACAGCCCGGGATATTTCGTCGGCCGATTTGATCCGGGCATCGGCGCGCACCAGGTATGACTCTCCGGAGCGCCGGATAAAGTTCGCGCCGACTGACAGATTGGCATCCTCAAGTGCCTGCGCAAGCTCGCCATAGGAAATGCCGTAGGCTGCCAATTTGGCGGTGTCAGGCTCGACGACAAACTGCTTGACGTAACCGCCGAGTGAATCGACGTCGGCCACGCCAGGCGTCGTGCGCAACTGCGGCCGGATGATCCAATCCTGCACCGTGCGCAGATAGGCGAGCCTTGAGACGCGATCATCGAGACGCTCGCCACGCTCGGTCAGAAAGCTGCCGTCGCTCTGCCAGCCCGGCTCGCTGTCCTTGATGGGGGCGCCGGTGCCGTCCGGATACTGGTACTCGACGCTGTAGTGAAAGACCTCACCCAGCCCCGTCGATACCGGTCCCATCTGCGGCTCGACATTTCCCGGCAGGTTCGGACGCGCCTGGGCCAGCCGTTCGGTTACCTGCTGGCGCATGAAGTACAGGTTCGCGCTCTCTTTGAAGATCACGGTCACCTGGCTGAAGCCGTTACGCGACATCGAGCGCGTGCTCTCGACACCGTTCAGACCGGAAATAGCCGTCTCGATCGGATACGTGACGCGCTTTTCCACTTCCACCGGGCTCATCGTCGGCACCACGGTGTTGATCTGGACCTGCTTGTTCGTGATGTCAGGCGTGACATCGATCGGCAGCAGGTTGAGTTGCCAGGCGCCAATGATCGCGACGATTGCCGTGAGGAACAGAACCAGCCAGCGATAGCGGACCGAGCCGCTGAGGATACGCTCGATCATTCCTCGTCCCCGCCGCCCTTGTTCATTTCCGCCTTGACCAGGAAGGCATTGCGGGTGGCCACCTGTTCGCCGGGCTGTACACCGGAGAGGATTTGCGCCGAACCACCGCTACGGGTACCCACCAGCACGGGACGTGGACGGAAGCCTTCCTGCGTGCGGACGAAGAGGACGTCGCGGCCGTCGAGGTTCTGCACCGCGTCTTCCGGCACAGAAAGGGAAGCGGCATCGCTCGCCGCCGTGCGCAGGCGCACCTGGACGCCTTCGCCCACCACGAGCCGATCAGTCGGCTGCGCCGGCACCACGACCACCGTCGCGGCACGCGCGCTACCTGTCACAGTCGGCGTGACCGCCTGCACGCGCGCCGGCAGCGGCGAGCCGTTGGCCAGCACAATGGTGGCGTCGCTACCGGTGGCAATGCGGTTCGTATCGGCGGCGGTCACGGCGGCCTCCACCTGCACGGCACCGGTGCCGGCCACGCGGAAGAGTTCCGCCTGGGGGGCCACGAAAGCGCCCAGCGTGACGGACTGGGCCGTGATCTTGCCCGCAATCGGGCTGACGACGGCCACCGAGCGCCCGTCGCTGGCCAGATGCGCGGACTGGGCCACCGTGGCAGCGCGCTGCGCTTCGGCCTGCGCAACTTCGAGCGCGGATTTCGCTGCTTCCATTTCCTGACGGGGCGTGACGCCCTGCTGGAATAAGCTTGCCTCGCGCTCGTAGGTCTTGCGCGCGAGATCGGCCTTCGCCTGCGCGACCTTGCGCTCGGCAGCCATGGCGGCTGCATCGGGGCTATCGACCACGGCCAGCACATCACCCGCCCGCACGGAATCGCCAAGCCGGCGCTGAATACGCTGCACGGCGCCGGCGGCGCGCGACACGATAACCGCCTCGCTGCCGAGCACTGCTGCCACCGTGGCCGGCGCCAGGATTTCCGCGCCGACTGCTGCGCTCGCTACCGGCTCCACCGCGATGTTGGCGGCCGCAAGGTAGGCGGCCGGAATTTTGACCTCTTGTGGGCCAGCTTTTTCCGCCGTGACTCCCGGCTTCTTCGCTTCTGCAGCCTGTGACGATGCGGGCAACTTCTCCGGCCCAGACAGTCTCGCCGCGCCGAAACCCACCGCCGCCGCCACTGCGGCCACCCCAGCTACCATTGGCCAGTTCACAGACCGACGCTCGTTCTTCATCATCGTGATTCCTCAAATGCCAGACGGCCGTCTGCCTGAGCCAGCGCCGCCAAGGCGCGCACGCGCGCCAGGCGCGCGTCAATCGTCAGTTGCCGGGCTTCGATCAGTGCACGTCGCACGACCAGCAGTTCCATCAGCGGCGTCTTGCCTGATTCATAACCAATGCGCCCCATGCGATAGGCTTCCGTAGCCGCCTGTTCTCCCTCGCTAGCCGCGGCGAGTTGCTTTTCCGTCGTGGCCACTTGGGAGATGGCGGACTGGCGTACGGCATTCGCCTCAAGCCGAATGCTGTCGAGCCGCGCCTGCGCAGCCGCGACGCGTTCGACGGCAGCGTTGATGCCATTGCGGTTCTGGTCAAACAACGGAAGGGAAGCCGTCACGCCCACCACGTAGCCACTGGCATTGGTCCAGCCATAGCGGCGTACCCCCGCGCTGACGCCGACATCGGGGATCCAGCGCTTTCTTTCGACGTCCACCTGGGCGTCCAATGCATTGCGTTCGGCTTCGGCAGCGCGCACCGAGGGGGACTCGCCAAGCGCGGTGGGAGCATTCAGGATGGCCGGCTGGGCCGTCAGCAAGGAACTCGTGACCGCCGTATAGGGCTCCGAGGCGCCAGACAGCGCGGACAACCTTGCCAATGCTTGCGTGGCGTCGTTGGTGGCTGCCGCCTCGGCAGCCTGCGCCGCCGACACACTGGCTCTTGCCTGCGCGCTGCGCAAACTGGCCTCTTTCCCGGAATCGACGAGGGCACGCGCCGCCGCCAGCTCCTCATTGGCGCGTGCCAGATTTTCGGTCGCCAGCGCCTGGCGCCCCAGCATCGCTTCTGCGGTTGCGTAGACCACAGCGAGTTCCGCGGCATAGGCCACCTGAGCCTGCCGCTCTCGCGCCTGTGCTGCGGCGAAGTTGCGTTCTCCGACCTCGATGCGCGCGCCCCGCTTGCCCCCAATTTCAAAAGGCTGCGTGATCGAATAGGTATTCTGGCGCTGGCTTACGCCTTCGCTTGCCGGGGCGCCCAAGTTCTCCAGCACGGTATCGATCCGCGGGTTGAGCCAGGCACGGGACTGAGCGGCGTCGGCGCCGGCGGCGCGAACATTGGCCGCCTGCGCGACCATTGCCGGGGCAAGTGCCAGTGACTGCTGCAACAGGTTCTGATAGGGAGGCGCCTCGGCGGCATGGCTCAATGCGGCAGGCAGGCACCACAACGCCACGCTGAGGTAGCGAGGCCGGCAAAGCAACGAAAAAATCACCTGTTTCATCGAAGAGAGAAGGTTGACTACTATTCCTCTCTATACGAATCCAGGTGGTGCTTCCCCTCGTCGGATTGGGTCTTTATTTTTGGGAGCCCGCCTCGAGTACGGCGGCAAGTTTGGCCCGCGCACGCGCAATGCGCCCCTCGATGGCTTTCACGCTCATGCCAAGCACGGCTGCTGCTTCCGGCTGGGACATTCCCACGATTGCCGTCAATACAATCGCTTCGCGCGAGCCCTTGTCCAGCTTGTCCAGGGTCTTGACTACGCGTGCCAGGTCCCGGCGCGCTGCCACGTGCTGTTCCGGGCCCGGCTCATCGTGTGCGACCCCGCCGGCCAGTTCCATGTCGCCAAGGTCCTCAGCGCCGAAAAGGAATTGTCTGACGCGCCGGAAGCGATACAGGTCCCGCATCTTGTTGAGTCCAATGCGGAAAAGCCACGCGCGAAACGGCCTGTCTCGATCAAAATCATCCAGCGCGTGCCATGCGGCGACAAAGGTGTCCTGTACGACGTCGTCAACGTCGGTCTCGGGAATACCAAAGCTGCGCGCAGCCTGAGCCAGCGCGATGCCATGCCGTTCCACAAGCTGACCGAACGCGCGCTGGTTGCCTTCGGCCGCCTGGCGGGCGAGCAATTTGTCCGCGTCGTCGGGATTCACTGCGATCCACGGCGAAGCGCATCGACAAGGACGCGGTCGTAGGCAGGCCGATGCTCGGGCTTGAGACCGGCACGCATCTCGAACACATGGACCAGCGTGGCGCGCTGCAGGTCGCCGGCGGCGCGCTCGACCTCCTGGGTTGCGGCCTCGACCTCGGGCGACCAGTTTGGATTTCTGGCGATGGCGTTCGCCAGCTTTCCGTTCGCCGCCCGCAACCGCATCTCGATCTCCCGACGGCGCTGGGCAAATGCCTCTTCTTTCAGTTCGAGAATTTCGCGCTCGTTGGCGTCGAGCGGCACGGCTTCGTGCAGCATTTCATGCAAGTCGGTGTGCCGTTCATGCGAGGAACGCGTGACATAGACACCTGCAATCGCCACGGAAATGCCGACTAGCGCGCCAACCAGCGTGGAAATGGACAGGCGTCGGGTTCGCGGCGTCATCATTCGCCGATCAGCAGGCCGAACGGCGATGCGGCAGACGGCGTTGCCACCCAGGTCGGTCCAGTCCTGACCACCAGGCTCGTGGCCACTCGGTCCATTGCCGCGTACGCCACCAGCGCCGCCACAGCGGCACAGAGGACGGCTCGCCACACATCGTGGCGCGCGACAAGGACTTCTTGCGTCGGTTCTGCCGCGATCCGCCTCTGAATTTCCGCGATGTCCGTTTCGGAAGACGCCTTTCGTATGATCCTTGAGGCGCTATTTAGCCATTCGTCGATGTCAGCCATTGCTGATCTCCAAGCTGTTGACCTAGCTAATACGGCGCTAAGCGGCAGACACCCTCGCATCCGTATCGAATATTTGAATTGTAGAGATCTCTACAACATTGAAGAGGCGACTACGGCCAGCTACGCTTGGCGCATGAATCCTCTCCCATCCAGCCCCCAAGCCACCTGGCTGCTGCTGATCGTCAGCCTGCCGACATCGGCTGCGACCCCGCGTATGCGACTGTGGCGCGGCATCAAGTCGCTCGGCGGCGCGTCGTTGCGGGACGGCGCTTACCTTCTGCCCGACCAGCCGGGATTGCGCGGCCAGCTCGAAAAGCTCGCTGCCGACGCGACCAGCGAAGACGGCAAGGTTTGGATCCTCTCGGTCCACACGAACGATGCGCGAGAGGATGCCGAGTATCGCGCATTGTTCGACCGGTCGGCCGAATACGCGGCCTGGGCGGCCGAACTCTCCGGTGCGCGCGCAACGTTGGGCGACACGGACGAAGCGGAATTGCTGCGCCTCGTGCGCCGCCACGGCCGGGGATTCGACGCGATTCGCCATATCGACTTCTTCCCCAACGACGCTTCGGCCCGGGCCGAAGCGCAATGGCGCGACTTCAACGCGGCCGTTGACATTCTCCTGTCGCCGGGCGAACCACATGGGGTAGCCGGCAGCATCCCACGACGTGATCCCACCCAGTATCAGGGGCGGCACTGGGCGACACGCCGGCACCTCTGGGTGGACCGCGTCGCCTGTGCCTGGCTGATCCGGCGCTTCATCGATCCCCACGCCACCTTCCTCTGGCTCGCCGACATGCACGAATGCCCGGACGACGCGTTGGGATTCGACTTCGATGGCGCGACGTTCACGCATATCGGCGACCGCGTTTCCTTTGAAGTGTTGCTCGCCAGCTTTGGGCTCGACGAGGACAAGGGGCTGGCGCGCCTTGGCCAGATGATTCATGTACTCGACATCGGCGGCATGCCCGTCGCGGAAGCGAGCGGCTTTGAAGCCGTGCTGACCGGTGCCCGTGAGCGGCTGTCCGACGATGATGCCCTGCTGGACGAGATGAGCCATGTCCTCGATTCGCTCCATCTGCACTTCTCCAGTAGCCGCAAGCGCTAATCCAAATTCGCCAATCAATTTCACACCTCAAGACTAACGATGAACTCGCCCCAACCAGCCGATACCGCATCGGACCAGTCAACCCATAAGCGCCCCGGCTACACGCTACGGCAACTGGTGCTTTACTTCCTGCGACTCGGCACCTTCGGCTTTGGTGGCCCGGTGGCCCTGGCCGGCTACATGCACCGTGATCTGGTGGACGCGCGCCAGTGGATCACCGACGCCGACTACAAGGAAGGCATCGCGCTGGCACAACTGGCGCCAGGGCCCATGGCGGCCCAACTGGCGATCTACCTTGGCTATGTGCATTACCGCATCCTGGGCGCGACGCTCGTCGGCATCGCCTTTGTGTTGCCCTCTTTCCTGATGGTGTTGGCACTCGGCTGGGCATACACGCGCTTCGGTGGACTGACGTGGATGCAGTCCGTGTTCTACGGGGTGGGTGCCGCCGTCATCGGCATCATTGCGATCAGTGCCTACAAGCTGACCAAGAAGAGTGTTGGTAAGGACAAACTGCTGTGGTGCATCTACCTGGTGCTCGCAGCAGTGACGGTCATCACCGAATCGGAGGTGGCTTGGCTATTTCTGGCGGCTGGCGTTCTGGTCTGGTTCTGGCGTGCACCGCCCAAATGGTTCCGCCAAGGCAAGCTCAATGCGATGGCGGCAGCACCGTTGCCGGCGGCAAGTGGTCTGCTAAGTACCGTGGACTGGCCACTGCTCTCGCAGATCGGTGTGTTCTTCGCCAAGGCCGGTGCGTTCGTCTTCGGCTCGGGGCTCGCCATCGTGCCGTTCCTGTATGGCGGCGTGGTGACCGAACACCACTGGTTGAACGACAAGCAGTTTGTGGACGCCGTGGCCGTGGCCATGATTACGCCTGGCCCGGTAGTCATCACCGTCGGCTTCATCGGCTATCTGGTCGCAGGACTGCCGGGGGCCTGCATGGCAGCGGCGGCAACGTTCCTGCCCTGCTACCTGTTCACGATCCTACCGGCACCGTACTTCAAGAAATACGGGAAGCTGCCCGCCATCCTGGCGTTCGTGGATGGTGTCACGGCAGCCGCCATCGGCGCGATCACGGGCGCGGTCATCGTGCTGGCCAAGCGCTCGATCATCGATATCCCCACGGTGTTGCTGGCACTGGTCACCGTTGCACTGCTGCTGAAGTTCAAGAAACTGTCCGAGCCCATGATTGTTGCAGGTGCCGCCGCGATCGGCCTGCTCGCCTATCCGCTGCTGCACCACTGAATCGCCACAGGAGACACGATGACTTACCAGATGAAGCCGCTCTCATGCGATCCGGCGGGGTTGCCAGGCCTGTCCGAGAAACTAATCTTCAGCCACTACGAGAACAACTACGGTGGCGCAGTCAAGCGACTGAATGCCATTACGGCGGAGCTTGTCGCATTGGATGTCGCGACCGCACCTGTGTTCGTACTCAATGGGCTGAAACGTGAGGAACTCATCGCCACGAATTCGATGATCTTGCACGAGGTGTACTTCGACAGCCTTGGCGATGGCGGGCCGCTGGAAGGCAACCTGAAAGCCGCTATCGAGCGCGATTTTGGCTCGGTCTCGCGCTGGCAGGCCGAATTCACGGCAATGGGCAAGGCGCTTGGCGGTGGCTCGGGCTGGGTGTTGCTCACCTATTCGCCGCGCGACGGGCGGCTCGTCAACCAGTGGGCGTCGGATCACGCCCATACGCTCGCAGGCGCCACACCCATCCTGGCGCTCGACATGTATGAGCACTCCTACCACATGGATTACGGCGCCAAGGCGGCCGCGTATGTCGATGCGTTCCTGCCGAACATCAGTTGGCAACGCGTGGCAACCCGCTTTGCTGCCACAGCTCAGCAATAACCGACGCAGGATTGCCCATGCCGAATGCTACCACCTCCCGTGAACTCGCCGCGGCTTTGCAAGCCCTCGACTCACCGCAATTGATCGACGTCAGACGCAAGGCAGCGTTCGATGCGAGTGACCAAATTATCACGGGGGCCATCTGGCGCAACCCCGATGACCTTGGCCACTGGATTTCCACTCTCGACGCAAACCGCCCGGTCATCGTCTATTGCGTTCGCGGCCACCAAGTTGGCCAAGACTGCGCAGCGCTGCTGGAAGCCGCTGGCTTTGATGCGTCGTATCTGGTCGGCGGTCTCGAAGAATGGGCCGCCGGTAGTCATCCCACGGTTAGCAAACCACGGACTGCGCCATGAAATGGATCACGCGTGAACGCCCCAAGATCGATCGCATCGCCTGCCCGTGGCTGATCGCACGCTTCATCGACGAGACGCCGGACTTCCTGTACGTGCCGGCCGCAGACGTCGTGCGCATCGCCAACGAATCCGGTGCCATTCCTTATGACATCCCTGGTGTTGAGCTGACGCATGTGGGCGAGCTTTGCAGCTTCGATGCGTTTCTTGATAGGTACAAGCTCGGCGGTGATCCGGCCCTGCAGCAACTGGCCGGCATTGTGCGCGGCGCGGATACATCACGGTTGGACCTGACACCGCAGTCGAGCGGACTCTATGCGATTTCACTGGGGCTGTCTCACGTCTTCACCGACGACCATGAAATGCTTGAACGCGGCATGGTGATGTACGACGCGCTGTATGCATGGTGTCAGAGTTGCCAGGCGGAAACGCATCAGTGGCCACCAAAAATGCCTGCGTGAACGCACCGGGGGGCCGGATGAAGCGGATCTTACTCACTCCACTACTTTTACTGATGACCCTGCCCACATTGGGGGAGACCGTCATGTTCAGTCAAGACAAGCAAGGGGCGTTGCCCGCAGGGTGGCTGGCTGGCGTCACCGGACGTGGCCAGCCGAAATGGACCATTGAGGCCGACCCGACCGCGCCAAATGGGGCCAATGTGCTCAAGCAGTCTGGCTCCGGCGATTTTCCGTGGTGCGTGAAGCAGGACGCCTCTATTACTGACGGGTATGTCGAGGTGAAGTTCAAGCCGATCGCTGGTCGGGATGATCAGGCCGGTGGGGTGGTTTGGCGCTGGAAGGACGGTAACCAGTACTACGTCGCGAGAGCAAACGCATTGGAGAACAACGTCTCTCTGTATTACACGATCGGCGGACGCAGGCACACGATCAAGTATCAGGAAACACCAGTCGCCGCCCGGGTCTGGCACACATTGCGCGTGGAATTCGCCGGGAGTCATATCCAGGTTTCCCTGGACGGCAAACGACAGATTGACGTAACGGACGAGCACATCAGTGGCGCCGGCGCAGTTGGCGTCTGGACGAAGGCGGACAGCGTGACTGTGTTCGATGCCTTCTCGTTCAGCGCCGCCGTATCGAAGTAGCGCAAAAAATGGGAACAAGCATGATCACCCGGGTACTGGCATGGAAGGAAACTCGCGGTACGCGATTGCAATTGGGACGCTTTTTACCGGCTGCGACAGCTTCTGAATTTCGATCCTGTGTCGCGATATGCGTCGGTGTCGCCATTGGTTGCTTCACCACAACGGCATTGGACGGCCGCTTCCACTCAACAAGTGGTCGTTGACATGCTGTGTGATCAGCGGCGGTAACGGGTCGGGTACGGCCCTCCGCCAAGCTATACCTTTTGCTCTGCGCGGAAATGCTCGATCGACTGCCCCGCATTGACCGCGCGCTGCAACCAATCCGGCAGGTCGCCCACGCCATTCCAGGCGTGGCCAGCGGCGTCCCGAAATTTGATGACGCCTGAGGCAGAGCCTCCGGCTACGCCGGGCGCCGCGAAACAGCCTGCCGCCAGGAGTTGCTCATAGCTCAGCCCGAGCCGGGCCATCTGTGACTTGATCCACAGGACTGCGTCGGCGCGCTCGCGCAAGGATTGGGCCCCAGGATAGGCGATTGGCATGGCGGGGGAAGATAACGGCGGGCAGTCTGCTCGGCCCCGCCCACGGTTCGTGACGGGCGTTGTAGCCCACAGCCGATTCTAGCCCATGCCCGCCGACCCTCCCCCCAATGCCGCCTCGCGCGCCCCAGGGACAGGTGTGCCCATGCCTCGGCAACGTTTCGAATCATGGGTACAGAGATAAGAGTTATTATCTCTGTACCAATATCTTGGTACGTAACTTGCTCCACACAAAATGCCCCGACGCCTAACTGTTCCCGATGGCCTGCCCGACCCCGCCGCTCTTGCCACGCTGCGCGCCTGGTACGAGGGCGCTTCCTCGCGTGAGTCGGCCGACCGCTACCTGCGTGATCGGATTGGCGATGGCCAATCGGCAAGAGGCATCATCGGAGCGATCCGGCGCCAACTCGTTCAGTATGCCCGGCAGCGCCAGCGCCCCGACCTGGCGGAAGTCTTCGTGTGCTCTGCCACCGAGCGCGTGGGCTACGCCCGGGCAGCTGCGGCGGCCATCGAGCAACTGCGTGTAACCCCCGCGCCTTCGCCACAGATCAGCGATGCCGTGGCACAGTGGCTGCCAGCGCGCGCCGTACGCGCGCTGCAGGCCGCTGGCATCAACACTCTGGCCGACCTAACCGTTCGAATCCCCCGCCGGCGACAGTGGTGGACCGCCGTGCCGGGGCTCGGAGTCACCAGCGCCCGCCAGATCGAGGCATTCTTTGCCGCACACCCGGTGCTAACCGAACGTGCCCGCGCTTTGATCGTCGCCGACCGACGGTCCATCGTGACGCCGTGGGAACACCTGCGGCTGCCCCACGAGGTCGACGGCTCCGCCGGCGCCTTCCGCGCTCCGCTGTCGACCTGCATTCTGGGTGTGGACAATGATTACGAGGCCATCCAGGCTTGGCTGGCCCTGCACGAATCGCCGGCCACGCAGCGCGCCTACCGCAAGGAAGCCGAACGGCTGATCCTGTGGGCCATCGTAGCGCGAGGGAAGGCCCTTTCATCCTTGACGACCAAGGATGCGACCGACTATCGGGCATTTTTGCGCAGACCCACGCCGCGCGAGCGCTGGGTCGGACCACCACGGCCACGCACGTCGCCGGACTGGCGCCCGTTTGTCGATAACCTCTCGGCGCGCTCGGTCGCACATGCGCTGGCCGTACTCAGCGCCTTGTTCCGCTGGCTGGTGGAACAACGCTATGTGCTTGCCAACCCATTTGCGGGTATCAAGGTGCGCGGCAGCCAGCGTGCCATGGCCGTGGAAACCACGCACGCGTTCACCGAAGGCGAATGGCTGCTGGTACGGACCATCGCCAACGGCCTCGAGTGGTCGTACGGCTGGCAAGCTGCGGCCGCACAACGGCTTCGCTTCCTGCTGGATTTCGGATACGCGACCGGGCTGCGGATCAGCGAACTGGCCAATGCCGCGTTGCGTCACCTCGACGCCGACGCCTTGGGCGATCACTGGCTGCACCTGGTCGGCAAAGGTGGCAAGCCCGCTAGGGTCGCATTGACGCCCTTGGCGCGGGCAGCGCTGGAACGCTACCTGCTGGAGCGCGAGCTCCCTGTCAGCCGCGCTCGCTGGAACCCCACTACGCCCTTAATCGGTAGCCTGGATGGTGGTGAAACCGGCATCACGCCCCTGCGCCTGTGGGAAGTCATGCGCCGATTCTTCAGGCTCGCAGCGGACATCATCGAAGGCGATCATCCAGCGTTGGCAGAGAAGCTCCGCCGGGCGACACCACACTGGATGCGGCACACCCACGCGACCCACGCGCTGGCCAAGGGTGTCGAACTGAGCGCTGTGCGCGACAACCTGCGCCACGCCTCAATTTCGACCACGTCCATCTACTTACATACCGATGATGTCAAGCGGGCCCGGCAGTTCGGCGAGGCATTCGCTGCCTGAAACCATTTTTTAAGCACGTGCCGTGAGTACGGGGCGCGAGGAGATAGCAGCGCTGGCCTGAAATGCGCCAGATTTTGCACCGGAAGGAACAGCAACCGGGAAATGCGCTGCCGCACAAGGCATTGATCTATAAGAGAAATTCAAACCAAACCGCCAGATTTAGCACCAAAAGTACGATCACCCCTAATTTAGCAACAGACAGTCCCAAACGCTCTCCCTATGATGTCCGGGTAGCCAACGTCGTGCTTCCATCTGGAGAGAGAAGGTTATGAGCGTGCAACATACCGAACGTCGAGCCCCTGCATCTACGACTAGCGAGGGCGAAAGCCTCAGTGGGATCATCCGTCGCGCCTTACTCATCAAGTGCAGAACAGGCGTAGTAAGCGCAATCGAATACTTGAAAACTTGTTCGATAAATGCCGCGCTCATTGAGCGCGTTATGACCGACAACGGCATACGAGCAGAAGACAAGATCGCTCTTGAGACGTGCACGTTGCCTCTGTCGTTTTGACTGTGTACGCCTAGAACGTTTCTGTCTCCAATGTCTTGAGGAAAGACGAAAGCGGTGCGCGTTGTTCAGTGCCTTCGCGGTAGACGATGTAGAGTTCCTTTCTTGGAGGCTCTCCTGCGAAGGGAACGATCGAGAACAACTTAAGGCCGGCTTCGTTTGTAACCGACGCTTTCATTACGACCGAAATCCCCAACCCAGCCTGTACCGCTTGCTTGACTGCAGCCGTGCTACCAAGTTGTAGGGACACTCCGATTCGGTCCGCTGTCCCGCCGAGATAGCGTCGCAGCGTGCGTCCGGTACCAGATCCCGCCTCACCGCCGATCAACACTTGGTCTTCCAGCTGCTCTGGCCTTACGAAGTCCAGGCTTGCCCACGGATGGTCATTTGGAACGATCAGTACAAGCTCTTCGGTACGCCAAAGCTTGGCAGTAAAGCCTGGGCGCGAGTCCCAGGTTTCGACGACCGCGACATCGATATCGAAGGACTCCAGCGAACGAGCCACGGCATCGTTGTTGGCAATCGAAATGTTCAGCGGGAATCGGCAACTCTCCCTGTACTTTTTGATATACGGTTGAAGCAGATAGATCCCTGTGTTCGAGCTTGCACCAACGCCAAGCTCTTCCCTTTCAAAGAGGGTACTGGCCTTGTTTGCAAGGCGAACAAGGTCTTCGGCAACAGGGAAGAAGATGCGGCCTTCGGGCGTGAGCGAGCAACCGGCATTGCTGCGCTCGATCAACTTGGCATGCAAGTCCTCTTCGAGCTGCTTGACGTGCTGGGTTATGGCGGACTGAGATATGCCTATCCGCTTGGTGGCTTCTCGGAAGCCGCCAGCCTCTACCACGGCGAGGAAGCTCTGTACGCGCTCGATGCTGATCAATCCGTGCTCCTGGCGCCGAGGACGTCGTTGACCGCACCTTGCGGGCGGAAGCCTTCCAGCGCCTGCAAAATGTTGGTTGCAGCTTCGCGTTCGATTTTCATTCTGACGCTTTTTACGGCCGATCCAAGGTGTGGAGTGAACAGTGTAGGTAGCGTTGGGTCAAGTAGAGCAGCAGGAATCGATTGCGGCCGGTCTTGGCGTGTCCATTCTTCCATTTCGTAAACGTCGGCAGCGTATCCCGCCAAGTGGCCAGTGCGTAAGGCTTCAACCACAGCCAGTTCGTCGGCCACTGAGCCCCTGCACGTATTGATGAGGTAGGAACCCGACTTCATCTGCGCTAGCGTATTTTTATTGATTGTATGAAATGTCTCTGCCGTCATCGGCAGCATCGGTACTACATAGTCGCTGCTCGACAAAAGCTCGTCCAGGTCGACCTTGCGTGCATTGTAAGCGGACTCCAAATCTGCGGGCAGAGCGGTCTTGTCGGTGTACAGGACGTTGATGTCGAACGACGCAAGGCGCTTGGCGATAGCGCGGCCGACGGCGCCCATACCAATGATGCCGAGTGTTTTGTCGGTGAGGCCGCTACCGTAAAAGTCCGGCACCCAGCCCTTGTATTGTCCGGAGCGGATGTAGCGATCGCCAGGCAGGACATGGCGGGTTATTCCAAGCAGCAGACCAATCGTTAGCTCTGCAGTTGGAATGGTCAACAAGTCGGGGACGATCGTGAACCATATACCGCGCCGCGTGCATGCCTGAACGTCGAAGTTGTCGTAGCCTTTGAGTGCCGCTCCGACTACGCGAAGCTCAGGACAGGCTGCGAGAAACGCGTCGTCGATACTGTCCGGCATGAACACCATAATCCCTTGAGCATCCTTTGCCCTATCAAGGATCTCGGCGCGTGGGAGCGTGTCTTTCGTTAGGTTCGGGACGACCTCGGCAACCGATTCTAGTAGTTCAATGGTTTCCGGATGGGCCCAGTGGGTCAGTACGATCTTTGGTTTCAAGATTGGTTCCTTTTATAAATTTTCTAAGGCAGTAGGAACTAGGCGATATGTCGCCTTGCGGCCAGGTCGTCTATGTGCGTTGTTTCCGTGGTTTGGTATATCGCCCGGATCTTGTTGGCGATACCTCGATCGTTGGGATCATTGACGACATTGAGACTGATTCGTCCTTCCTTCAGCCCCACGATCCGATCGGCGACCTCGATGGCCAAGTCCACCTGATGAAGGCTGCAGAGGACGGCAACGTCGTCTTCCGCCGCTGCAGTTTTGAGGGCCTGTAAAGCCGCTAGCCCGGTTACCGGATCAAGGCTTGAAATCGGCTCATCGGCAATGATAATTTTGGGCTTCTGAGCCAATGCGCGAGCGATTGCGACGCGCTGTTGCTGGCCACCGGACAAGAGCTGTACAGGTACGTTGGCGAACTCCAACATGCCTACCTTCTCCAGGCATTCCAACGCAAGAAGTTTGTCCTCATGGCTAAAAGACCGGATGGCCACGCGCCAGGCCGGCGCGTCGGTCAAACGGGCTCCTAGCACGTTCTCGAACGCCGAAAAGCGCTTCACAAGATGCAGCTGCTGGAACACGTATCCGATCTTTTTGCGGATAAAGCGCAGCCGGTTGCCAGATGAATGATTGATGGGTTCACCCAGGGCGATGATAGAGCCGTCATCGATTGGTTCAAGGCCCGTAAGGCAGCGAAACAGTGTTGACTTGCCGGCGCCGCTTGTCCCGAGCAGGGCAACCATCGAGCCGCTTCGTACTTCGAAGTCGACGCTTCGGAGCACAGGCGACTTCCCGTACGTTTTGCTGACGTTTGCAATTTTTAGAGCGATGTCTTTCACGACACATACCTTTCAAACCCAGCTTGTAGGCTAGATTCCGTTAGCAGAAAGAGGAGTGTCAGAGCGCTTCACATGAAGGGCCATACTCCGTAATTTGTCGCTGATGTAATCGATGACGGCCACCATGATCAGGATCACGGCGAGTACAGTGATCATCTTGTTGAAGTTCAACAGATCCACAGTGTCTTTCAGCGTTTGGCCAATGCCGCCGGCACCGACAACACCCAGCACCGTTGAGGTACGCACGCTGAATTCCCATATGTAGAGCACGGCGGCGATAAGGTGGGGCATGACATCCGGGATCAGGCCGTAACGGATGATCTTGAGCTTGCCCGCACCGGTCAAAGCCAATGCGTCCAAGGGGCCTTGGTCAACCGGTTCGATCGCCTCAGCGAATAGTTTGCCGAGCGCACCAATCATGTGTGCGGCGATGGCCAGGACACCCGAGAACGGTCCAAAACCGACAGCCGCAACAAAAATTAGCGCGAAAACGAAGGTTTCGGTTCCTCGACTGGCATTGAGCATCATGCGCGCGAACCAGTAAACTACCGGACTTGGGGATGTGTTTCGGGCAGCTAAAAAGGCCAATGGCAGTGCGATCACGGCTGCAAAAATTGTGCCGATCGTCGCCATAGCGAGGGTTTCGCCTGCGGTCCGCAAAACAGTCGGCATGTCGCTCAGGTCGGGTGGGAACATTTGCAAGACGAATGACCAAAGACGGGGCGCACCTGCCACAAGGCGGTGCGGCTCAACGTGGCTCGCGTTCCACGCCAACCATATGCCGACCATAAGAACTACCGCCAGCGGTAGAGAGCGCTTGCGCTTCTGCAGGTCGCGCAGCTCGTGTGCGTCCAGCACGCTTTCCACTCGTTGATTCATCATTTCCTTTTTGCGCGCGAGAGTGTCATTGGATGGGCTCGTTGCGCGTGGCCCGAGAGGCATAACAACTGCCCCGCCAGGGCGGGGAAGTCTGCTCGCTTCAGTGTTAGTACGACGCATTGAGTCAGAGCTTGCCGACCGAACGGCCGGCGTCCTCGATGGTCTTATAGTCGCTGTCCTGCGACTTGACGAAGCCGTTGTAGCCCTTACCCATCATCGATTGCGCCTGGTCCTCGGACATCGACGTCAAGATGTCAACGATTCGCTTCTTCAGGGCTGGGTCAAAGTTCTTCGGCACGCAGATCGCGTCGTTCGGCAGCGGCTGCGATTCCCAAACGATCTTGGATTTGGCCGGGTTGATTTCGCCGGCCTCGATCATGCCGTTGCGGCCACGGTCCATGTCGGACGCCAGGTCGATGAGACCCTGTTGAATCTGCGCCTCGTTCTGGCCGAAGGTCGCGCCTTCACGGAACTGGAAATATGTCGTCGGATCGATGCCCACGCTCTTGAAGTACGACATCGGGATCAGCCAACCGGACGTATTGCCCTGGTCACTTAGCGAGAGCTTCATGCCCTTGGCGTCTTGGGGAAAGTTCTTGACCGGTAGGTCAGCGCGGGCAACGATCAGAGCCTTGTAGAAGGGCTTGCCCTTGTATTTCGCGGTAGCGATTACTTCGGTACCAGCCTTCTTGTGGGACAGCACATAGCCCCAGGGGCCGAGCCAGCCGACATCGACGTGCCCATTGGACATGGCCACCGAAATCGCTGCCCAACTTTCGGGAGAGACGATCTCATACGTGGCATTCAGCTGTCCGGCCAAGTACTTGAACATCGGCTCAAATTCCTTGATCGTCTCGGTGGCCGTAGGCCGCAGCGGAGCGATCGCAAAGCGCAGATGCAGCTTGCCGTTGATGACCTCGGCTGCATTAGCTGAGAGGGTTGCGCCCATCAGCGAGACGAGAAAAGCCGACGCGACGAGAGCGCGGCGCTTGTTGAACATGGCTAGCGGATTCATGTGCAGTCCTTTGGTTAGTAGTACTTCTGGGTAAGGGCGCGCTGGCTTTCGAAAATGCGATCGCCGTACTTCGAGAGCGGGTAAGGAACCGTGAGCGGAAGCCTTTCCATGCGGGGAAACACGGTCGACTGTCCGCTAACCATGAGGTTTTCGTAGTCCTGATAATTGCCGCATCCCAGGAGTGGCCAAGCGTCTGCAGCTGCGTATCCAATTAGGAGGAAGCGGCGCCGGATCACCGAGTGATTTGGACCTGAGCCGTGGAGCGTGCGGACATGGTGGAGGGTGACTGAACCGACCGGGCCGGTAAGAAGTTCAGCGTGCGTCGGATCGAGTCCGTCGTCCCAATTCGACCGTGAGATCGCGTGGCAGAATTCGCCGCTTTCGACGTTGCGATGATCGTAGATCTTGCCCTTGTGGGATCCCGGCAGACATGCCATGGCGCCGTTTTGTTCACTTGCCTCGTCCAGGAAGATGCCCAGGGTCAGGAAATTATCGTTGGTGTGGGGGTAGAACGCCCAGTCTTGGTGCCATTGGACCGGGGCGCCAGACGGCGGCTTGACGTTGATTTTGCTGTTGTGCAGGCGGATGTCGTCGCCCATAAATTCACGGAGGAGATCGACTACCTTCTTCGAGCGTACCAGGTCATTGATCGACTCGAAGTGCAAATGTGGATTCTCGACACGGCGCAAGAGCTGCGTAGTCTTACCGTCCTTCTTCTCGAACTGGAAAACGTCGTCGTCACCGTCGCGCGAAGCGGACATCTCTTCGATCTGCCTGACGTCTTTCAAAATCTGGTTCATCTCGTCCTGCGAGAAGAAACTGTCGATTTTGGTGTATCCCTTTTCGAGATACTCGTTTCGTTGTGCACTGAACATGGTGTCGCCTTGTAAAGATCGCTTGAGGGAGCAACGCCACGATGGTCGCCCCGTTGGTGATCGCATTTTCATATCATTCTCGATGTTTGATATGAAAAACTAATCATGCAAGGGATATTAGTTGCCTTTTATGACGCGGCGATGACAGATCATTTGCGATTGAGGAGGGTTGGCCGAGATTCAGGAAATTTCCTCCAAAAAATAGGCTAAGTGCCTGACCGTCAACGACTTTTGAGCATCAAAACTTCTCGCGTTACGCCGCCTCTTCCTTCTTCTTGAACGGGAAGCGGATGCGCGTGTTCATCGGCTCGACCGCTCGTTCGAGGTCCATCAGGTAGTCGCCGAAGCGGTTGATGTGGACCGTGCGGTACGGCGCGAGGCCCGCCAGCACCTCGGCAGTGATCTCGAACTCGCCCCGGTCGTGCATGTCTTTGGGTACCTTTGACATGCGGTGCACCGTGTTCAGGATGATCATGTTGGCCACCAGGTGGTTGTACTTGACCACCTTGCGCTGCTCGTGGCGCACGTTCTCGGCCATGATCCCCTCGCCGCCAAAGAAGGCCCAGCTGGCGAACTCGTGGAACTCCTCGGCCTTGTTGGTCTCCGCGTGGATGGTGCGGCGCAGTTCAGGGTCGTTGATGTAGCGCAGTAGGAACATCGTGCGAATCACGCGGCCCAACTCCCGGAACGCGAAGTACAGCTTGTTCTTGCGGCTGGCGCTGCCAGAACGTCCAACCGCTGTTCACAGGCCCGGCCATCGACTGGGACCTGATCGCCCGGCATTACGAGGACATGTTGCGGGTGGCGGTGTCGATCAAGGCCGGCATGGTCACGCCGTCGACGCTGCTGCGGCGCTTGGGAAGTGCGAGTCGCAAGAACAAGCTGTATTTCGCGTTCCGCGAGCTGGGACGCGTGATGCGCACGATGTTCCTGCTGCGCTACATCAACGACCCGGAGCTGCGTCGCACGATCCATGCCGAGACCAACAAGGCCGAGGAGTTCCACCAGTTCGCCGGCTGGGCGTTCTTCGGCGGGGAGGGGATCATGGCCGAGAACGTCCGTCACGAGCAGCGCAAGGTGGTCAAGTACAACCACCTGGTGGCCAACATGATCATCCTGAACAACGTGCACCGGATGTCAAAGGTGCTCAAGGACATGCAGGACAAGGGCTCCTTCGAGATCACGCAGGAGGTGCTCGCCGGACTGTCGCCGTACCGCACGATCCACATCAACCGCTTTGGCGACTACCTGATGGATCTGGAGCGAGCCGTCGAGCCCATGAACACGCGGATTCGCTTCGGGTTCAAGAAGACAGCCGCATAGCGAGCGAACTTTGAGGTCAAAAAGTCCCTGTCTCACAAGCACTTAGGTCGTTTTTTGGAGGAAATTTCCTGAATCTCGGCCAACCCTCCATTACACCTTCCAGAGCGACGGCAAGATGATCGACCTGGACGCGCTCGTGGCGGGGCTGGAGTTGGGATGACGGAAATTTCGGCGGTTCCGGCTTACAACCCCTGATAATCAACCAACTCCACGTCCGTCCCGACAAAGCGGAACGTGACGCGCCAATTGCCATTCACCCAGATTGACCAGTGACCGTTCAAATCGCCCCTGAGCTGGTGAAGCTTATAGCCTGGGTGATTAAGGTCGCTAGCCGAACTGGCGGCATCTAGCGCGGCGAGGAGTCGCTTTAACCGAGCGGCGTGAGAGGCGAGAATGCCTCGGGCGGACCCGGTTCGATAGAGGGTTTCTAACCCCTTGTGGCGGAAGCTAACTATCATGCAGTAGTGTAGCGTGTATCGCTACACGCATCAAGTCTCTTCGAGTGCCGCATTGTCGACTCCCGATCACAGCGAGTTCAGACGCTGCAGGTCGCCAAGGGACATCTTGCCGTTGCAGAACAGCGACTCGTGAGAGCTGCTTGTAGAGATCACGCCCAGTGTTCTCGATGCCCAAGCTGCGGGTGATTTCCTGCGCGAGACCGAACGACGCGGCGTTGATGTAGTGCTCGTACAGGCGGCCAAAGTTCATCCGGTTCACTGTCGCCATGCCGTCCATGATCGCTTCGGCCCGCACGCCGTTTGCATCTACCGGCATGCGTTCGTCCGGCCAGATTTCAACGATGACGCCTTTGCCGCCGTGAAAGTCGGTGCGCTTGGCACCGTCCCGCGGGAAGTGGTGGTGCTCGATCACGAACTCCAGGCGCCATTCGTCGATCGGCGTCTGACGATAGAGCAGCCGGATAGGCTTATTCGCATTGCCCGTGTGGTGGCCGACGACCTGCAGAGCCTCCCGCACCAGTGCCGTGAAACGAGGAGTGACCTGCAGGTCCTCTCCGCGCTTACGGCGCAGACTGTTGTAGGTATCGAGAATCTCCTGGTAGAACCGCCGGCGACCCCGGTCGTACTTGAGGATCTGCGCTTGGAGTCTGACCAAGATAAGGCCGATTTCCTATCATAAGCCTTTCAGTTATATAGATTCTAATCTATAGATCTGATTGTCATAAAAGGCTGAGCCCTCTGTCGAGCGACTCTTCCGCTACACTGGCCGGCGCATTGGAGATCTCAGTCCGGCATGGCCACCGTAGAACGTACTGCCTACCCATGCAACGCACGCGCTGGCCAAGGGCGTCGAGCTGAGCGCCGTGCGCGATAACCTGCGCCATGCGTCGATCTCGACCACGTCGATCTATCTCCACAGCGACGACGTCAAGCGGGCAAGGCAGTTTGGGCAGGCGTTCACGGCCTGAACTGCTTATTCCATCTCAGAATAAGAGGGCGCGTTTTCATAACCACAAGGCTTATGATAGGAAATTGGCCTTATCTTGGTCAGACCCGAAAGAGGATGCTTGATATGGAATACAGTTCACTGATCGATAGCGACTCTGTCTTTGCACAGCCTGGATTCGCCGGCTTGCCATTTGGCCGTCGACGTCAATGCGCCGTTGCCGTGAAATATCTCCGCCGCGGCGCCGGGAGTAGCGCCATGAGCAAGCCTGACCCACCCATAGAACTCGTCCCCTGCGAGATCTGCATGAAGGAGGTACCGAAGTCCGAGGCGATCGTCCCTGAGGCATGCGACTACGTCGCCTACTTCTGCGGGCTGGAATGCTATGCACAGTGGCGCCATCAGCTCCCAGAGAAAGTCGCGCAGCCCGAGAGTGCGTCATCGCCCGTTGAGCCGGCAGCGTCAAAAACTCCAGGGTGACTTCTGGACACGCCGCATGATCGATGCCGACCGGCGGCCTGGATCTGACCGACGCTGCGCTGCAGGCCGAGCTGCGCGGGCGGTTCCCCGACACCCGCGCGCTGTACCGCGAGGTCTGCTGCCCCCTGTCCTGCCGCGACGGTGTCACGCCTACCGCCAATAGGCTCTACGGTCTGGTGCGCAAAGGCAGCATGAGCACGCCCGCGGAGGTCTTGCAGCAGTTCTGGCAGCAGCTGCGCGGTAAGGGGCATTCGTACTTTGCGTGCGCGGTACAGTTGTGAAATATTTTCTGAATCAAGCCTCCGCGCACTCGCTGCGCCACACCGCCGGCTCGCACATGACCGACCAGGAGGTCGACCTGCGTCTTGTGTGCGACAACTTTGGTCATGCCTCGATCGCCACCACCTGCGCGTACCTGCCCAGCGAAGAAGATGCGCGGCATGAGGCCACCCAGGGAGCGGCACCGCATCGGTTGGACCAGCAAGACCTAGGATGAGCCAGTATCGGCAAACCGCACAGGGCAAAGCCATCTATGGTCACGGCACCATCGTGGCAAGCTACCTGCCTTGCTACCTTCCCTCCAGCTACCACCACGCTATCTAGCAACCGTGTTTGCACTTGCACGCTTATCTCATAACAGCGACCCCTGCCTGCTACTATATAAAAAGAGCGGCGCGCGCCGGCCCCCGGCGCGCTTCGCTCGCGCTTGGAGCCGGCGGCATGACCACCCCGGCAGCGGGGCTCGGCATGATGGGGTTGCCGACGTGTCACGACGTGGATGGATTTTCGCTGGATTGGCGGCCGCCCTTTGTGGGGGCGGGTATGTCGTTTACAGCCTCGTTGCCAGTGAAGTACGCAATTCGCAATGGCAGGCGTACTACTTCGGCCGCTTCACCAGAGCGCTGACGTTCGAGGTCCAGCCAGGCGCCAGCGACAGCATTCGCTTCCCGCATTCCGCCCCTTACGACGCACGCCTCGGCTACGGACGCCTGCCCGCCTTCGCGCAACGGCTCGAGCGGCACGGCTACGTGCCGGCCGAACAGGCGCGCATGTCGCCCGAGTTGGTCCAGCTGATGGACCATGGCATTTTTCCCCCGTACCGCGAGAAGAACCAGGCCGGCCTCGCCCTGCGCGACTGCAATGGCCTGACACTGGTGCTGGAGCGCTACCCGCAGCGGCAATACGAGGACTTTGCCGCAGTGCCGCCGTTGCTGGTCAGCTCGCTGCTGTTCGTGGAGAACCAGGGGCTGCTCAACCCCGAGTACCCGAACCTGAACCCGGCGCTCGATTGGAAGCGCTTGTCGCGCGCGGTGATGGACCATGCCGTCCGGCTGGTCGACAAGGCCTATGAATCCCCAGGCGGCAGCACGCTGGCTACCCAGATCGAAAAATACCGGCATTCGCCTGAGGGCCGAACGCAATCTATCTCCGAGAAATTCCGACAGATGGCGTCGGCCTCGCTTCGCGCCTATCTGGACGGGCCGGATACGCGGCGCGCGCGCGAACGCATCGTGGTCGACTACCTCAACACGGTGCCGCTGTCCGCGCGCGTGGGTTTCGGCGAGGTCAACGGCATCGGCGATGCACTGTGGGTATGGTACGGCGAAGACTTCGACGAGGCCAACCGGCTGATGAAGGAGATGGACCTGCGCGCGCCCACCGGCCGCGAGGCCCAGGCCTTCAAGCGCGCGCTGTCGCTGATCATCTCGCAGCGCCGCCCCTCGTACCACCTGCGCCGCGACGACACCAACCTGGAGACGCTCACCGGCAGTTACCTGCGCCTGCTGGCAGCCAACGGCGTCATCACGCCCGAGCTGCGCGACGCCGCGCTGACGCAGTCGCTGGACAAGGCTGCGCCACCAGAGAAGCCCGCGCAGGAGCCCTTCGTCACCCGCAAGGCGGTCAACCGCGTGCGCGCCGACGTTGGCGGGCTCACCGGGGTCGACAGTCGCTACGACATGGACCGCCTGGACCTGACCGCGGACAGCACCATCAACCGCGAAGCCCAGCGCATTGCCACCGACGTGCTGATGCGCATCCATGACAAGACCGACGCGCACACCATGGAGCTGTATGGCCACAACCTGCTGCGCGAGCAGGACGATCCTTCGCACCTGATCGTCAGCTTCACGCTGTACGAGCGCGTGGGCAATGCAAGTGTCGTGCGGGTGCAGGCGGACAACATCGAACAGCCTTTCGACATCAACAGCGGTGGTCGGCTCAACCTGGGGTCCACCGCCAAGCTGCGCACGCTGGTGACCTACCTGGAGATCATCACCGAACTGCACGCGCGCTATGCCGGCATGAGCCGCGCCGAACTGGCCGATCTGCAGCTGGCGAAGCAGGATGTGCTCAGCCGTTGGGCCATCGACTACCTCGTCAAGACCGGCACGCCGGCCGAGCGCGAGCTGACGCCCATGCTGGAAGCGGCGATGGAGCGCAAGTATTCCGGCAGCACAGGTGAAGGCTTCTTCACCGGGGGCGGGATGCAGAGCTTCTCCAATTTCGAGCGCTGGGAGGGCGAGCGCAACATGACCGTGCGCGAGGGCTTCCAGCACTCGGTCAACCTGGTCTTCATCCGCATCATGCGCGACATCGTGCGCTACGAGATCTTCCATGCCCGGCCGGACGTCAGAAATATCTTCGAGGACCGGGGCTCGCCCGAGCGCCGCGCCTACCTGGAGCGCTTTGCGGACCAGGAAAGCAGCGCCTACATGATCGGCTTCTACCAGCGCTACCGCGGAAGGGATTCGGAACAGAGGCTGGCCACTCTGCTGGGCCGCGTGAAAATGAGTTCGCCTCACCTGAGCGCGGTGCGCATGTCGGTGACGCTGCTCAGCGCCCGCCCGGAACTGGATGAGGAAAGCTTTATCCGGATCATGCGCTCGCGCCTGTCGGACAAGCAACTCGCGGGTGAAGACCTGTCAGCGCTCTATCGCAAGTATGGCCACGACAAGTTCAACCTCAACGACCGCGGCTACCTTTCGCGCATCCACCCGTTGGAACTGTGGATGGTGCAATACCTGGGCAAGCACCCGGATGCCACCTTGTCGCAGATCCTACACGACAGCTCCGCCGCAGTACGTGTACCGTTGGCTGTTCCGCTCGCACAGCAAGTTCGGGCAGGACAACCGCATCCGCACGCTGCTGGAACAGGACGCATTCCAGCACATTGCCAAGCGCTGGCAGCGGCTGGGCTATCCCTTCGATTCGTTGACGCCGTCTTACGCGACCGCCATCGGCGCCTCTGGCGACCGGCCTGCGGCGCTGGCGGAGTTGGCCAGCATCATCCTGAATGGCGGCGTCACCACGCAATCGGCCAGCGTGCGCAGCCTCGATCTTGCCGCCAACACGCCGTATTCGACGCGCTACGTGCTGCAGCCTGGTCCGGGCAAGCGCCTCCTGCCGCCAGAGCTGACCACGGTGGTGCGGCGCTCGATGCTTGATGTGGTAGAGCGCGGCACCGCCACGTCCATCCTGGGTGCCTTCGTGGTACCGGGCAAGGGCGCGGCGCCGCTTCCGGTGGCCGGCAAGACCGGCACAGGTGACCAGCGCTTGCAGGTGTACGGGCCGGGCGGACGGTTGATCGCCTCGCGTTCGGTCGCACGTTCAGCCACCTTCGTGTTCACGCTGGGCGAGCGTTACTTCGGCACCGTGACGGTTCATGCGCGCGAGCCTTATGCGGCGCGCTACAGTTTTACCAGCGCGCTCGCGGTCAGGGTGTTGCGCTACCTTGCGCCGCAGGTGACGGCCATGGCCACGCCGGGCAGCGAACAGGCGTTGCTACGCTGCCGCGACAGCCAGCCCGAGGCCAGCCTTCCGCGTGCAACCAGGGGGGATCGTCCCTTTGCCGGCGATTGATACGGTGACCGTCCGGCAAGCCGCTCGTAGCAAGGCGGATCAGTCACTCGACCTCGCGCCGGCAGGCAGTGACAGCGACCGGGGGCGCTCGCGCGCAGCCATCCCGATACGGTCGAAATGGCCTCTGATCGCATATAGGCCGCGGTCTTTATGACTTCCTGGCTTATGTGTCAATTCCGGCTTCATCCCGGCGCAATCCCATGAAAACGCTTGCGCTTCGCGCGGTCTAGATTGAACAATAGCCAAAACATTCATGAAATGCCCTCATAGCGCCATTTAGGCTAGGAGCTCTTCGCTCCCCGGTCTCAGGTCCCGAAAAAATCGCCCATGCCCCGTCATAACCTCAACGACTTACTCGCATTGATCACGGTCGCTAAGGAACGCAGCTTCACACGCGCCGCGGCTCGGCTAGACGTCACACAATCTGCGTTAAGCCACACAATCCGCAATCTGGAAGACAGGCTGGGCGTGCGGCTGCTGACACGGACCACGCGCAGCGTATCCACGACCGACGCGGGGGAATGGCTGATTCGCTCCCTGGGCCCGAAGCTCGAAGAGATCGAGGCCGACCTGTCCGCAGTGGCGGAACTCGGCGAACGGCCAGCCGGCACGATCCGCATCACGGCGGTCGACCATCCGATCGACGCCATCATCTGGCCGCGCCTGGCCAAGGTGCTGCCGCAATACCCCGAGTTGAACGTCGAACTGACCGTCGACTATGGGCTCACCAATATCGTCGGCGAACGCTATGACATTGGCGTGCGCTTCGGCGACCAGATCGAGAAGGACATGATCGCGGTCCGCATCAGCCCCGATGTGAAGATGGCCATCATTGGCGCGCCCGCATACTTCAAGGACCGCGACAAGCCTGCCACGCCGCGCGACCTGTTGGACCAGCGCTGCATCAACCTGCGACTTGCGACAAGCGGCGGCCTTTATGCCTGGGAACTGGCAAAGGGCGCGAAGAAGCTCCAGGCACGCGTCGAGGGCCAACTCGTTTGCAACAGCGTCAACCAGATGCTGAACGCCGCCCTGGACGGATTTGGACTGACATTCCTGCCCTATCCGCTGGTCCAGCCGTATGTGGAGGCCGGCCGCCTGGTCCGTGTCATGGACGACTGGTGCCCGACCTTCCCTGGCTATCACGCGTTCTATCCAAGCCGCCGTCAGTCTTCGCGCGCCTTGAAGATTGTCATCGACGCGATCCGATACCGCCCGGAGAGCGCACGCCGCTAGGCCTGCGCCAGCTGGTCGCGGATCGGCAGCGAGCGGATCCGCTTGCCCGTGGCCGCAAAAATTGCATTGCACAACGCAGGTGCCACTGGCGGCACGGGTGGCTCGCCAACGCCGCCTGGCGGCACGTCGAAATCACCGCCGACCAGCCACGTGTGGATGGCGCGCGGGGCCATATGGGAGCGCAGGAACTCGAAGTCGTGAAAATTGCTCTGCTGCACGCGGCCATGCTGGAACGAGATCTCGCCAAGCATGGCAAGGCTTACGCCCATCATGCAACCGCCCTCCACTTGCGATCGAATGCGCTCCGGGTTGACCTGTGGACCACAGTCGATCGCCATATCGACACGCGGGATCGAGATCTGGCCTTTGGCATCGACTGCAACTTCGACGACGGTCGCCACATACGTGACGAAGCTGTATGCCATGGCGATACCCAGGCCATGGCCTTTCGGCAGCTTGCGGCCCCAGCCAGCCCGCCGCGCGGCTTCCTCGATCACCCGCCGCATGCGCCCGGTGTCGAGTGGGTACAGGTCCGGCGATTCACTGTAGTTCCAACTGTCAGACAGCGTCGCGGGATCGATCTTCCGCGGCGGGCCGATCAACTCCAGCAGGTAGTCTTTGGGGTCCCTTCCGGCCTGGTGCGCGAGTTCGGCGACAAAGCTCTGCACGGCAAAGGCGTGTGGAATGTTTGAGACCGAGCGGAACCAGCCGATACGCGTGTGCGCCGGCACATCGGCCGACTCCAGCCGGATCGACGGGATCTGGAACGGGATGTTGATGGCGGTCATTCCCGCCTCAAACGCGGCCTTGCCTTGCGCGCCGACCTTGAACGTGGAGGCGATGGTTGGGGCGGCGGAGCGGTGAAGCCATGCTGCAGGCTTGCCGCTTGCATCCAGCACCGACTCCATGCGCTCGACCGATACCGTGTGGTAGTAGTCGTGACGGATATCGTCGTCACGCGTCCATTGCAGCTTGACCGGGGTACCACCCATCGCCTTGGAAACAAGCGCCGCTTCGGAGATGAAGTCTGCCATCGACTTGCGGCCAAACCCGCCGCCCAGCAACGTCAGGTGCAACGTCACGTCCTTTGCCTCAAGCCCGACATGCTTGGCCACGCTTTCCAGCGCGCCCTGTGGCGCCTGCGACGGCGCCCAGATCTCGCATTTGCCATCGACGAAACGCGCCGTGGCCACCGGTGTTTCCATCGACGCGTGGGCAAGATGGGGGATGTAGTACTCGGCCGAAATGTTGCGCTGGCCCTTGGCAGACGATAGCGCTGCCACGGCATCGCCATCGTTGCGCAACGCCTTGCCGGGCTGGCGCGCCGCCGTCTCGAGAGTACGGCGGAACGCGACCGATTCGTAGCCTGCGTTCGCGCCATCCGCCCATTCGAGCTTGAGGGCCGCGCGCCCCTGCATTGCCGCCCAGGTATTCGTCGCCACCACGGCAACGCCACCGACAGGGTTGAACAGTGGCGGACCGTCGTAGCCCTTCAATTCGACGACGCGCAATACGCCTGGCACTTTCATGGCGTCAGTGCTATCGACCTTGCGCAGCTTGCCACCGTACACGGGCGGCCGCGCCATAACAGCGTAAACCATCCCGGGGAGCCGTACGTCGATGCCGTAGGTGGCCTTGCCCTGAGCAATATCGCGGCTGTCGGTCGGTAGGATCTTGCCCTTGCCGATATAGCGGAATGTGTCGGACTGCTTGAGCCGGAGCTGGCTGTGCTGCGGCAGCGGCTGCCGCATGGCGGCTTCCGCCAATTCACCATAGCTGAGCCGGCGGCCCGTTGACAGATGTATGACTTCGTGGTTACGCGCCTGCACCTCGGCCGCCGGCACTTTCCATTGCGCGGCGGCGGCGGCTTCGAGCATCTGGCGCGCCGACGCGCCCACGCGGCGCATCGGCGCCAGGAAATGCCGCATGCTGCGAGAACCGTCCACGTTCTGGCTGCCATAGCGAGCCTCGTTCGCATCGGCCTGCACGATCTTCACGCGGCTCCAGTCGGCTTCCATCTCGTCGGCCACCACCATCGGCAAGCTGGTCCGCACGCCGGTGCCCATCTCGGCGCGATGCGCAACAATCGTCACGGTGCCATCGCGCGCGAGCGACACGAAGACCAGCGGGTTATCCACCACGCCGCCCGGCATCGACGCGGCGCCGTACTTCTTCTCCCCTACAGCGGCATCGGCCTTTGCGATCAGGCCGCCGAACTGGACGGACAATGCAAACGCCACGCCGGCCTGCAAAAGACGGCGGCGAGCCGGTTGCGCCGACGGCTGAATATCGGTGCGCGTCATGCCCTGGCCCCCGTCTTGTTGCCCTGAAGCCGTGACGATGCCAGCCGCACAGCGGCATTGATGCGGGTATAGGTACCGCATCGGCAAAGATTGCCGCTCATCGCGGCGACGATCTGCGCGTCGGTCGGCTTCGGATTGCTTTTCAGTAGCGCCGTGGCCGTCATGATCTGCCCCGCCTGGCAGTAGCCGCACTGCGCGACGCCGAGTTCCACCCAAGCATCCTGCACGGCCTTGCCGACGCGATCCGCATCCATCGCTTCGATCGTGCGAACGGTCTTCCCGCCCACCGCGGAAATCGGCGTCACACATGAGCGCACCGCCTGTCCGTCGACGTGGACGGTACAGGCGCCGCACAGCGCCATGCCACAGCCGAATTTCGTGCCCGTGAAGCCCAATGCATCACGGAGCGTCCACAGCAATGGGGTATCGGGGAGCAGGTCGACATGATGAACCTGACCATTGATCTTGAGCGATGTCATCGGCAATTAGGTGGCTGGAGTTCGCGCGATAGTAGCGGAAAAGCACGCCCCGATTAATGTGCTGTTCCTGCATGCGCTTATGAGAAATCTTCATGAATGCGCACCTCCGGCACGTCGATGGAGCCGGAGTCTGTCATAGGGGGTTCATGAGCAAATTTCATAAAGACTGTGAGTATTCATGATCTAGTCAGGTGCGCCATTCGTTAGCAAGATGTCGCATTATGAAAAAATCAGTTCTTCATCAAACCAACGCCACCCCCCGCCATACCGGCCTGGACGCAGTTGCTGCTCGCTCTATCGGTCGCCGCGGTTCCCGCGCATCCGCAGAGCAGACCTTTTCTCGTCCGGCGTACTGGGGTGGGGTCTTCGCAATGACGCTCTGCGTCTTTGCATTGATCGCCTCCGAATTCATGCCGGTCAGCCTGCTGACCCCAATGGCCGCCGACCTGCACGTCACGGAAGGGATGGCAGGCCAGGGCATCGCGATCTCTGGGGTCTTTGCCGTCGTCACGAGCCTTTTCATTTCTTCCCTTGCCGGCAGCATGAATCGGAAGACCCTGCTGCTCGGCTTCACAGGCGTGATGGCATTGTCCGGCGCCATCATCGCGATGGCACCGACGTACCTCGTGTACATGACCGGCCGCGCGTTGATCGGTGTAGTCGTGGGCGGGTTCTGGTCGATGTCGGCTGCCACAGCCATGCGGCTGGTGCCACCTCCCCAGGTGGCACATGCGCTGGCCGTGTTCAATGGCGGTAATGCACTGGCCACCGTCGTTGCCGCGCCGCTGGGCAGTTATCTCGGGGCGGTCGTTGGCTGGCGCGGGGCCTTCTACTGTCTCGTACCCGTTGCGTTGCTCACGCTCGCCTGGCAATGGGTCAGCCTGCCTGCCATGCCGGTGGAATCTCGTCACGCCAGCCAAGGCAACCCGTTCGCACACCTGCGGAGGCCGGTTGTGGCGTTGGGCATGCTCGCGGCTGGCGTGTTTTTCATGGGCCAGTTCACGCTGTTTACCTATATCAGGCCATTCCTCGAAACGGTGACGCGGGTCGATGCTGCGACGCTCTCGCTGATCCTGCTTGCAATAGGCGTGGCGGGCTTCGTCGGTACCTCTCTGATCGGCACCGTGCTCAGACGCGGGTTCTACGCCACGCTGATTGCCATCCCTTTATTGATGGCGGTCATTGTGCTCGCGCTAATCGCTTTTGGCCATCAAGCGAGTGCCGTCATCGCGCTGCTGGCGCTCTGGGGGCTGGTCGCGACAGCTGCACCCGTCGGATGGTGGGGCTGGATCACCCGGACGTTCCCCCACCACGCCGAGGTCGGTGGAGGGCTCATGGTTGCCGTCGTCCAGTTCTCGATTGCGATCGGCTCCACAGTCGGCGGCTTGCTGTTTGACACGCTCGGTTATCAAAGCACGCTTGAAGTGAGCGCGGCAATGTTACTCATTGCCGCCGGACTGACCCATCTGACTTCCCGCTCTGAAGCGCGCTCACCTCACCAGTAAATTTCCGCAAGCTTCATGCGGCATCTCACATTAAGGACGAAGCAACATCCATGGAACTCAAGCGTGCAGGTTCTCAGCCTTCCCTCAAAGGCCCTGCGGAGTGGTTCACGGGCGCCGTCCACATCGACCCGCTGAACAACCCGCCAGCACCGGCCCGAGCGTCATGCGCCGCGGTCACTTTCGAGCCGGGCGCGCGCACGGCATGGCACACCCATCCGCTGGGGCAGACGCTGATTGTCACTGCCGGCTGAGGCTGGACGCAGTGCGAAGGTGCCTGGCATACGCATCCTGCAGGTCAGCGGTTGGTGGTGACGTCCGGCGTGGGACTGACGCAGGAATGGGGCAAACCCGTGCAGGTCATCCGTCCTGGTGATGTGGTCTGGTGCCCGCCCGGCGTCAAGCACTGACATGGCGCCGCGCCCGGCAATGCCTTGACACACCTGGCTGTCACCGGCACGCTGGACGGAAAGAATGTCACATGGATGGAGCAAGTCACCGATGCGCAATACAACGCTCGCTGAGCCCCGCAAAACGCATCTTTGCTCTGTTGCGCTGGCCATGACCCTGAGTCTAGCCGTTACATGGAGCTGTCGTGCGCCATTTCACGCGAGAGGAACGTCACGGTTTTCAGAGTTTTAGGCAGCCTTCGCAGCAAATTCTGAGCGTTTACCCTAGTGTTGGGTAGAGACGTCTAACTTTGACTAGCCTAGGAAGATCACTGGTGGCTTAGTGGCGTGAAGAGTATCAATGAAAAGATTGCTGATGTCGGGATTCTCGCCTTCATGTTCCACCTCCCCTGCCGGCCAACGGTCGGCACGAATGGACCGGGCCCAGGAGAAGATGGCTAGTTCACGGGCATTCTTGCTTGGTTGAGTCATTTGCTCTCTTGCACGGCTAGACACAATACTGTTCAGATAGTATTTTTAAAGCCATAATCCTCATCCATCGAAGCTTCAATGGATGAGGGTGATGGCCAGAACACGCAAGACGCTGCCGTCGAGAGTTGACGTTGCGCATTTGATCAGCGCCGGGGTGCTGGCCAGCGTGTGTCCACGGACGTTGATCGAAGAAGTGTTGGCCGAGACCGGCAAGGCCAGCCAGCGGGAGCGGCTGCTGCCCGCGCCGGCAGTGGTGTATTACGTGATGGCGCTGGCGCTGTGGCGCGAAGCGCCGCTGGAGGAAGTGCTGCGCGTGGTGTGCGAAGGCCTGCAATGGCTCGGCGGCGGCCACACTGAGGCGGTGCAGGCCAGCAAGTCCGCGATCTCGCAGGCGCGCAGCCGGCTGGGCCCCGAGGTCATGCGCCAATTGGCCGATCGGGTGCTGCGCCCGCTGGCCGCGCCGGGGGCGCCAGGGGCGTGGTACCGGGGATTGCGCGTGATGGCCCTGGACGGCAGCTGCATGGACGTGGCCGACGAGGCGGCCAACGCCAAGTTCTTCGGCTACCCGGGCGCCTCGCGCGGCCAAAGCGCCTTCCCGCAGGCGCGCGTTCTGGGCCTGGTGGAATGCGGCACGCACGCGGTGGTGGCAGCCGGCATCGCACCCTACGGCCACAGCGAGCAGGTCATGGCCGCCCAGTTGCTGCCCGCCAAGCTCACGCCCGAGATGCTGGTGCTGGCCGACCGCAACTTCTACGGCTTCAAGCTCTGGCAGACCGCCTGCGCTACGGGCGCCAAGCTGGCCTGGCGGGTCAAATCCAACCTCAAGCTGCCGGTAGAGCAGATGTTGCCCGATGGCTCGTACCTGAGCCGCGTGTTCGACAGCGACGACCGCGCGCGGCGCGCAGGGCAAACGGTGCGTGTGATCGACTACGCGCTCGAGGGCTCGGCCACGCCGGCGCAGGGCAGCTACCGGCTGCTGACCAACCTCCTGGACCCCGATGCGGCGCCGGCCCTGGAGCTGGCCGCGCTGTACCACGAGCGCTGGGAGATCGAGGGGGTGTTCGATGAGTTCAAGACGCATTTGCGCGCCAACAGCACGGTGCTGCGCAGCAAGACGCCCGAGCTGGTGCAGCAGGAGCTGTGGGGGCTGCTGCTGGCGCACTTTGCGATTCGCCAGTTGATGGCGCAGGCGGCCTGGGCGCGCGAACTCGATCCGGATCGCCTGAGCTTCATGCACGCCGTGCGCGTGATCAAGCGCAAGATGCCGCAAGCTGCGGCCGTTTCCCCCTGAGCGTTTGCCTGCCTGGCGCGAGGCCCTGCTGGCCGAGATCGCGCGCGGGCGCTGCGTGAGCAGTCGTGGGCGCCTGAACCCGCGCGGCGTCAAGCGCAAGATGAGCAACTTCAATGTTCGGCATCGCGGCGCAGCGCTCCATTTGCGGCATCAGCCAGTGCCGGTGCTTCGTATCTGAACAGTATTTCGGCTAGACACGAGCTTTCAGCCACCGCGCCCCAACAATGAAAAAGCCTCCCGAAGGAGGCTTGTCCGTTAGCGGCGCAGAACTATTCAGTGACCGAGTGCAGGTCGGATAGTGCAACGCGCAGCTTCCCACTATAGGCGCTGCGCGCGGGCATGCGCGCTTTCACGCTGTCCGACTTTTCAACTCGCGACAGCAACACTTGGACGCCACGCTTCTGCATGGTCACGACTTCCGCCCGCAGCCGCTTGCTCGGCTTGCGCGCGGTCATCAGACCGACGACTGTCGACTTACCTGCGTTCAAAGCCATAGAAACCTCCTGTGTCTGCATTCGGGCGCGTTACGCATTCGAACTTGGGGCCATATGCACCAGTCTCGAAACACCTTCCAAGTCTAATGTAAAGTAGATCGAGTTGGCTCGACTGCGTCATATAGAAATACTGGGGGACCTGGGGGAAGAACCGCGCGTGGATCGATAGTGACCTAGCCAGCACCTCACAGAACTGCCAGATCAGCCGCGGATGGGGCAGTGGCCAAGCCTCCGGATCGAACATCGTATCGGCATCGGAATCGGCTCGCATGAACTTGACCAGGCGAGCGTTCGGTGCAGGCTGAAATCCGTTCGCCCATTCGTCTGCCGTCTCCTCCACCCACTCCGGGTCACCCTGCGCATAGACGAGCACATCCGCAAAGAACACGACGAACCGCAGGCCTGCGAACGAGATCCCAATCACCTCGATGCCCTCGGCCAATGCCAGCGGCTCGGTAATGTCGATTGCATCGGGCTGAAGACCTGCCGGTGGCTGGCCCGCAAACAGATCCTCAAGAACGTCCGGGGTAATGTAGTGATACATGGTTGGTCGGCGGTGGGAATGTGCCTATTGTATCTCCCGGCTATGGACGTCAAGGCGCCCATTCGTCGGCTAGGAGAACGCTCCCCGGCGACGCCGATGCCGCCGACAACGGGCGACGCTGAACAGCAGTAGCGAAAAAAATGCCCCTCCTGGCTCGATACGTCCGGGGCCGACGATTCGTTGTCGGCGCGGCGACGGAGTGCGATCTGAGCACTGGATCGTTATGCCGGCGTGCGCGTCGCGGAACTAGCCCTGAGGCCGCACGGTCCCGACGGGAGGCCGAGACACCCGGGAGATAGACACTCTATGACTGCGGCAAGGGGCACAAGGCGTGGGCCATCCGTAGACCGCATTAAATCTGTCACCATTGCGACAGTAAATGTGTCAACACACCGCGCGAGACGGGTCCAGTTCCCGCCAGCCCATGCCAGACAAGCGTTCGCGAGCTGCGAAGTAAATTTGTCACCAGCAAGTGCTGAAGGTGGACAAGGTTCCTGTCGGCACCCCGACGGAAGGTGGAGATCGGCCAGAAGCGTGTCCTTGCCTGAATCCGTCACGCGCGCTGGCGGCTTACGTCAAGCACTCGGATGGAGACATAGATACGGGTCACGTCTGGCCATTCCACGCGCACTTTGGTCGGGCTCACCACACGGGTAACGTCAGGCGCTTCGGTTGGCAAACTCCAACACGATCGACGGATACGCTGAAGCTCAGCGGAGCCGACCCTGGACTCTATGGCCGATTGAGGTGATCGAAATCCGCCACACGTCAGTGAGCCTCGCCATGCCAGTCTTCGACGCGCAGTTGGGGCACGCGGGCAAACTCGCGCACGTTGTGGGTTACCAGTACCAAGTTGCGCGCCCTCGCCTGCCCAGCAATCAGCACGTCGTAGGGGCCGATCGGCGTGCCAGCGCCTGCCAACTGTGCGCGAATCTCACTGGCGTGCTGGGCGTCCTCCGCATCAAACGGTATCACTTCAAACTGCAGCGCCTCGATGCGGCCCAGGTTGGCGGCCGCGCGCTGGCTCTTGTAGGCGCCATAGTAAAGCTCGTGGGCGACGATCGCCGGTAAGCCAAAATCGGTCGGCAAGTGTGCACGCAGGTGCTCGAGAAAGGTGGGCTCGCCCTTGAGCAGCGCGATCACCGCGTTGGCGTCGAGCAGGTATTTCATTCGAACACGTCCAGGCCGGGGCGCTCCTGTGCGTCGGGCTGGGCAAGCGCGGCGGCCTCAAAGTCGGCATCGAGCGGGCCGACCAGCGGCGCGAGCCACGCCCAGTCCTGCGGCACGGGTTCGAGGATGACGGCGGCGCCGTGCCGGCGGATGCGCACCTCGGTGCTGTCAAAACGGAAGTCCTTGGGCAGGCGCACGGCCTGCGAGCCCCCGTGGCGAAAGATCTTGGCCGTTTCCATTGGCACCCCTTTTTTTATATCTACAAAATATAGATATATTGGGGGATGAGGGGCGGCGGCGCAATGGCTGGCGGCATCCGGCACCCGCCGGCCTGCGCGGCCGATGCGCGAGCGCAGAACGTTCCGAGTGACGTGACTCCCCTTCAGAGATCCCAACTCTGCGCCCATATATAGCAGCGGGCGCCGGCGTCCCCCCATCCGGCCCCGCTCTCCGAGTGCGGGCGCCATGCGGGCCACCGCGTTGGCAAATCGTCCGTACACGCGCCGGCTGGCCAGGCCCGCCCCACCTCGGCGACATCGGGCGCCTGAAAACTGGCGCCACATGGCGCTTGCGGCATTTTTGGCTCCAGCGCCTAAGTAAATTCAAGATTTCTTAGTACATGATAACCATACTTATCAAGCACTCATAAAATAAGGTACGCATGGGGTACCTCACCGCCGGCCCCTGGGGCTACAATGTGACGCATCCGCGCGGGCCTCGCGCCGGCATGGGGCTGGCGGCTCGCCGGACCACCTCAACGACCGCCTCCCCTTATGGCCATTCGTCAGCGTCCCCTGCCGCAGCACATCACGTCGGAGCACGTCCTCGCGGCTGCCGCCCACCTGCGCCAGCAGAACATGACGTTTTCCAATTTCCATGGATCCCCCAAGTTTGAAGTCTGGGTGAACGGCCAACCATTTCCGGCCCGCATGCTGATCGCCTGCGCCTGGACTCAATGGCCGCAGTGGGCCGCCGAACTGCCGCGCTCGGAGGATTTTGCCGGCGACATGGACGAGAGATGGCAAGGCCATATGGAAGCGCTCGGCTTCCGCGTGCGGCCGGCCAGTTATAGGCAAATTGCCGGAACACGGTCCCAAGAGGGCATGCCCAAGCCCGACGTGCTCACCGAGGAAGCCGTCCGTGCAGCAGCAGCTCTCTGGAGCGAACAATCCGCGGCATTTCGGCAGCGCCGCGCCGCGCGCCGCTACGAGGTCGGGATCGGCGGAGCGCACTACCCGATCAAGGCGATCTGCATTCTGGCCTGTGAATGGTTGGGTTACGGCCGTTGGGAAGACTGGACCATTGGTCACGCGCGCCGGGCATGGATCACTCGCCTGCAGCATCTCGGCTTCGCGGTACGCGAGGGCGTGACGGTCGGTCCTGGCTTGCCCCCGGAGTCGCCGTCGTCCCTACCCGGCGACTTGGCCGACATCGATGCGCGGCGCACCTTGGATGGCACGACCCGGACGCGCCTGATTGATGCGCGGCTGGGCCAAGGCCAATTCCGCCAAGACGTCGAGGCCGCATGGCATCACCGGTGCGCGGTCACCGAAATTGGCGCACGCGCGGTGCTGCGTGCGAGCCACATTCAGCCTTGGGCCCGGAGCAACGACACCCAACGTCTGGATCCGCACAACGGTCTACTGCTATGCGCCAATCTAGATGCCCTATTCGACCGAGGGTTGATCAGCTTTGCCGATGACGGGACCCTGCTCATCCACGCCAGATTGAGGGGGGAACCCGTCGAAGAGTTGGGCCTGGAGGAACTAACAGGGCTCGTGAGGACGCCCAGCTTCCGCCAACAGCAGTACTTGGCCATTCACCGACGCGCCTACGGATTCGATGCTGAGTCCGCCTGATTTGTAAAAAGGCAATCGTGCTCAGACGCTAAGTCCAGATCCTTGTTGATCCATAACGGCTCACCGCCATGCCCCTGCCCCACGACACGAGCAACAGCCCTCGGGAACTCCCGTCAGCCGCTGCGCGTCGCCGGCGCCGGTCGGTCACGCGCCGGCAGCTGCACCGCGGCCACTTCGGCTTCTTGCGGGCCATCATCCAGGGCCTGCATGCACGCCCAATGTGGGAACGCTACCTGGCGGAGGAAGGCGAAATCGAGGCGGATGCCGAGCTCGTGGCCAGCCTGCCGGCCACCGCCGACGACCAGGCGGTGCAGACTGACGGCGACCGCCTCGAAGTGCGGGCCGCACGGGCGTTCGCCGGCCATCCGAAGGTACGCCGCGTCACGGCCTGGCTGCGGGACGAGCTCGCCGCGGCGGCCGGCCGCGCGGACCGCCCGGGTACCGCGCGGCGCCTGCGGCTGGATCTGAGGGATTTCCGCCAGATCGGTCGCCCGGGTCTGGGCCTGCCCTCGCTGGAGGAGTTCGTCGCCGAGGCCGGCCTGGACGGCTTTGGCGAGTCCGAGCAGCTGGCGGCCTACACCGAGCGCTACGGCAGCGCCCTCAAGCGCGAAGCCAAGCGGGCGGCCTTGATGCGCCGTCAGCTGGCGGCAATCGACTGGCTCGAAGAGAAGTACGTCCAACCGGTGCTGGCCGGCGACGCCTGCCGCGCGTGGCTGGCGGAGCCGCTCGCCGCCCGGCTGGAGGTGGCCGGGGTCAGCACGCTGGCAGACCTGCTAGACCGCATCAATGGGCTGGGCGCCGGCTGGGCGCGCGGGATTGCGGCCATCGGTGCCGGCAAGGCCCGCGCCATCGAGGCGTTCCTGAGGGTCCATGCCGAATCGCTGGGCCGCGGGATCGGCGGTCACGTGGCGGTGCCGCGACGCCAGCGCTATGCGCACGAGCTTGACCGTGTGGTCCCGCGTGGCGCGCCGGACAATGCCCTGGTGCCGTTGGACAAACTCGTGCTGCCGGCGGCGCTCGACGGCCGGGACGGCGCCTATCGGCTACCGCAGGCACGCTGCCTGATCAGCGCCCACAACGACTATGAAGCAGTCCTGTCCTGGCTGCGGTCCAAGCCGGGGCTGCCGCCGGAGCAGGTCCTGCGACTGCGCGAGCGTCGCCGGGATGTGAGCACGGCGCCCGGCCCGTATGACTGGCTGCAATACCTATCCAACACGCAGCGCGCCTACCGCAAGGAGGCAGAACGCTTCCTGCTGTGGGCGATGCTCGCCCGGCGCAAGCCGCTGTCCTCGATGGACACCGACGACTGCCTGGCCTACCGGGATTTCCTCGCCGCGCCGCCGGCCGACTGGTGCGCGCCGCGCTCCCGCGAGCGCTGGACGCCCCTGTGGCGCCCCTTCGAGGGGCCGCTCAATCCGCGCGCGCAGGCCTACGCCATCGGCGTGCTGACCAATCTGTACGGCTATCTGAACGCCAAGAATTACCTGGCCGGCAATCCATGGCAGGGTATCCACGTGCCCAGGAGCGCCAAGCCCGAGCTCGATGTCGGGCGCAGCCTGACCGAGGACCAGTGGACCTTTGTCAGCGGCTGCCTCGCGCGCCTGCCAGCCACCTCGATCCACCAGCGCCTGCAGGTGGCGCTGCCGCTGCTGTACGCGACCGGGCTGCGGCTGTCCGAGGTGATCTCGGTCACCACCGACGACCTGGAGTGGGTCAGCCTCGCGAAGCCGGGGACGAGCGAGCGAGAGGAGGGCTGGTGGCTCACCGTGGTCGGCAAGGGAAACAAGTTGCGCCGCGTGCCGGTGCCGGACACTGCCGTCACCGCCCTGGGCCGCTATCTCGAAGCGCGCGGGTTCGCCGCGGATCCGACCGCCAGCCGGGGGGTCGCGCTGCTGGGCCATGCCACCGACCAGGCAGAGCGTGCGCCCTGGGCCAAGCGGCACAGCGCCGGCGCGGCGTCCGGGCTGGCCGCGGCCACGTTGTATCGCCAGATCAAGCGGTTCTTTCAGGCATGCGCGGCCGAGCTCGCCCCGGTGGATGCGCGCGGCGCCGAGCGGTTGGCGTCGGCCAGCACGCACTGGATGCGCCATACGCACATCTCGCACGCCCTCGCCGCCGGCGCGCCGCTGGAGGCGGTCAAGCAGAACGCCGGCCATGCTTCGTTGGATACCACCACGCGCTACGTCACGACCGAGGACGCCCGCCGAATGGCTGCAATGCGACGCCTATGGGCGAAAACTTGACGGTCTCGCGAGTTGACCAGGGGCCCTACTCCGCCTGCACTACATGAGGCTGCGCATTTCCGATCGAATCCACTGTGCTACCGTCGAAGCTCCCTAACCATATGTGTGCCTGCGGACATACGGAGCCGGGCGATCAGGCATCGGCTCGCGTGGTGCTCAACTGAGCGCTCGGTGGCCCCGCATCAGACCAAGGGGTAAGCGCGTCGAGAGCCGGCTTGGCAAGCAACGGCTTGGGAAACCCCACCCGATCACCACGCGGCTTGGATGGGGTATTTTTGCTTCAAAGCCGCATCAATCCGCCCATGAGTCCGCCGGCGGGCCAATGCCAACGTCGTACTTCGCCAGAAAGCCGCGAAGCTGGTGGAATTTAACGAGTGGTATCGGGTCGCCCCTTGCGATGAGTGGCGCCCGGTCGAAGATGGCGACGCTCGCCTCGTTGGCAAAACGCGAAGTGAAATAGATGCCATCGATGTTCGGGTAGGCATCGTGGATGGCCACACTCCACAAGTTGGGACCACGATAGTTATGCGCCGTCGTAGACAGCACCCGATTATCCATCCCGAGGTGGAAATGCGGCCGGGTCAAGTCGGCCAGCCGTAACGGTCGCCCCAAGGTCGTCCCAAGGTCGCTGATGCAGCGTCGATTCAGTTCATCCTCATCCAGCAGCAACGGGCACGATTTGCCTTGGAAACGATCACGAATCACCGCCTCAGCCATGCACGCCTCGAAACTCGGGGATGCGTACAGGACACCAAACTGGTCGTCAGGTGCGTCGAAGCGATAAGGTGTTCCGCCGGTAGACGTCCGGTTGTAGTGGATAGGCCCAAAGGTAGACCGGTGAATTCGCCACAGTGACGTCGCAGCTAGATCCAATTCCATCACTGGCATGTCGCGAGACGCCAGATCATCCGGTGGCAGCGGACAGCCCATGTCCATCGCGGTCAATGCTGGCATCATGCGGCCCCCTGATCGCCGGCAAACCGGTTCACGGCTGCCGCAATAAGCGGTGCTAAAGGCCTGGTGCTATCGAGGATCCATTCCAATGGCCGGATATCGCTAATTGCCTCAAGCGGGCGCTGCATGAAGTTATGGACGACCCAGCAGCTTGCGTGGTTCTGGACAAATGGCTCAAGGACCGCGCTGAGCCGATTCGGCTCGGCGTCAAATTGCCACTGCGGATAGCGCAGCCCGCGCTGCTTGCCAGGTTGTACCAGTGCATAGAGGCGCCCCTTCAAGCGGTCCTCGTTGATGGCACGATCCGAGCGCCCCGCATAGGTAGCGGCCTCGCGCAATGGCAAATTCTCGGGCTTGGCCCATTCGTCCAACGCGAACTGCCGCCCGCGCTCCCTCGCCGCGCGCAACGGGTCACTGTCACTGGCAGGTGCCGAAATGGTAGACACTGCAGTAGGCGGATCTTCGTTCGCCAATGCCTTCGCGGCAGCCAAGAGCAATTCGTCGATCTGCGTCTTGGGGTCCGCTAGCAGGCGCGGTGGTGGGAGCCGACCGCCCAATAGCTCCCGAACGCGGGCAAGAAGGCCCACACCAAGCACATCGGGCAACGGGGTCGTCGTCGGTACGCGAACGTCAGCTTCGGGCTTTGAAATGACAACATAGACCTTGTCACTCTTGCCATGAATCTTGCGGGAGAACGATTCATGGCGAAGCTTGCCGCTCGCAGCTTCTATCTCCCGTTTTGTGAAGGAGCCAAAGATTTTCACATCGCGGAGAGCGTCAGCCAGCGGGTTTCCTAGGTCAGCCTGGCTAGGAATTGGCCATCCAAGCCTGAACCGCGTCCCGCCAGCAATGAAGTTTCCGTATTGCTTCAGGCCAGACCAATGCTGGGTTGGGTAGAGATACGACTCATCATGTGCATGCTCCACTGCTTCGGGCTTTCTCGCAGGGAGCATTAAGCTGTAAAAGGGCTTACGCGAAGTGCCCGCCACAATACCGGGCTTGAGAGAACGCTTGTCTTTCATTGGACCCTCACATTCATGAACTTCATGAATATGATGGCAGGTTTTTGGAGATTGTCAAAGCCAACTCTAACAGAGTGCGCTATTCGACTGTTGCTGTAGATTCCGATTGCCGCGCGCCTCGTCAAGGTCGAGTCCGGACCCGAAGTCAGGCCCTCCTCTGCTTAACAGAAGGCCGCTTCGCGGCCAATGCGCACGAAAAGCCATTTTTCAGTATATATCCGATGCCATGCTCGGTCGACGGGCACCAACGAGCGCTCGGGCGCGCTCCAGGTGGTCACCAATCGCACCGCGGAGGGTCCGCGGGGTGACTTGGGATGGACTGCCAGGGGCTGATGCAGTCCGACCGGCCACCAGCTGGGCAAGGAATTCCAGCTGGGGAAGCGCAACGTGGAGTGGCCAGGCGCTGGTCACCGCTGCACGACCGGCGCCGCGGCGTACCGTCACTGATGCCTCGTCCACGCACCAGGAACCGCCGTCGGAATCGGCGATTACACGGCCACGAAGGCTCGCGGCGAGCGTGGTAATTCGCATGCGCTGCTCCGCTTGGGCGCCCTCTTCCGCCTGTCGCTGTGCCCGTTCGGCGCGGGCAGCGTTGGCTACAAAGGCGAAGTCAACGGGCTTATTGATGAGTGCGGCGAGGTAAGCAAAAAGGTCTCTGCCACGAAGTTGGGCGATGGCTTGCTGAGCCGTCAACACGACGTCGGAGAGGCGTGTCGATGCTTTGCGAGCGCGCTTCATTAAGCCAAACAGACCAGGCAAGGAGAGGGACCGGTCTTCGACCAACCAAGCCAAGTCGGAGGGTACTGCTTTGCCTTCTATTCGTCGAAAGGCGGCCGGCTCGGCCGGTTGTTTCTTCAAAGAAGACTGTGGTTTACCGTGGTTTACGTCACGCACCGGTGCAACAGCTTGACCGTAACTATTTGATTTTCCTGCAGTATCTTCACCCTCTGAGTGGCGAGTGATCAGTGGGTCACATTCGCGTGCTGGCGTGCTAGGTATTCTGCTTGCTGCTGGCTGCGAGTGAACTACATGCGCTGGTAAGGCTTGCTGGATGCCGATGACGTGCAACAGCTTAGATGTGAATTGAATTCTCCCAATTACCTCTAGCTTCATTCGAGTTCGCTTTTGCTTCTCGCGAAGAATTAGTCCTTCCTCTTCCAGCGTCGTGAGCGATCGATAGACAGTAGCTTCGCTAATATTCAAACGATGGGCGATGGTTGCCTTCTTAACGAAAGACAGTTGCTCGGGGCGTTCGATATTCAAAGAGAAGCGAACTAACGTTGCCAACACTTGCCTCACCGTAATATGGAGATGAGTGAGATAGCTAGACTCGTAAGTGAGCGCGATCGCTTTCATTACCTTTGTTGGAAGAAAGCCAACATCGGAATCGTCCGAGGGATAATCGGATTGCACAACGTCTAGCGTTGAAGTTGTGCTGGAGGTAGCAGGCTCTATTTTTGTTGAGCGCGTATGTTTCGGGATTTGGGGAACGAAATGCTTCCGTTCGACAAATAGCTCCCCAGCGACTGCGATAGAAGTCGTCATCAATGTACTCATCATCAAGTTTTTGTGACGAGCATTGACAGTGGACTTAAGTCTTCCTAGACTCAGGTTGTCTGTTGAGTTTTGGAATTTGGTCCAGCGTCAATGTCTCACCGAAGAAGCCCGGAGTTGCCGCTCCGGGCTTTTTCTTTATGTCATGTAGTGGCTAGGGGGGCATGACGCGCTCCTCTCGGTTGATGCATTTCGGACGCACCAAATGAAAACGCCCCGGGGATTCCGGGGCGTTTTCATTTGGTTGCCTGAGGGGGGGCGGGACCGCGTTTAACCGGTTAAACCGAGGCGGTGGGCGCAGCCGTCCGCTAGGAAAGCGGCCGCCGTTTAACCGGTTAAACAAGATCGGGCTGGCTGGGGCGCCGGCGACGGCATGGCTGCCGCCGTTTAACCGGTTAAACGAGATCGGGCTGACCGGGGCGCCGGCGACGGTATGGCTGCCGCCGTTTAACCGGTTAAACGAGATCGGGCTGACCGGGGCGCCGGCGATGGTATGGCTGCCGCCGTTTAACCGGTTGAACGAGATCAGGCTGACCGGGGTGCAGGTGACGGCAAGGCTAACGCCGTTTAACCGGTTAAACGGCGCGGCACCGTTGACTTGCAGGTTCTGCTTCGCAGAGGCCATCTCACAAATACGAACTGCCTCACTCAGTGCTAAAACACTGAACGCGGTCGAGTTCGGTTGGTGAGAAATATACAAGTGCATTATAGGTCGCTTCTATGCGTGCTGATTCGCTCAAGCAAAGCCTTCTGGATGTTCACGTCACCACTATTCAACGCATCCACCGTCGCTTCGAGAATTTCAAGCAGGGCTTGCTTCGTTTCAGGAGCAAGGCTCGCCGACGGCTGGAGCTTGAGCTCAATCTGCCCGTTCCCATATTCCCGCAACGTGCCCACCTGCGCGTCACCCCGCTTGATGGTCTTATTCACGACCGCGGCCTTACGCTCGCGCTTCGTGCCTGGCGCCTTGACGAACTGCCGAACCAGCGCCTCAATGCCTCGCCGCGAAACGTTGTCTTCGGCGATCTTCCTTACGAGCGCCAGCAGATCCGATTCCGGAAGCCTCTCCGTGTCCCCGAGATGTCGAGCCAACTCGGCAGCGACAGAGTAGGGGAAGGACTCACCGTTCTCCGCCATGAAGTCCGTGACTTTGGCGGGGAACCGCGCATACGACAGCATCATGCTGATCGTCGCCTTGCTCCTGTCCAGCCGTTCGGCGAGCCATTCGAGACTCGCGTGCCCTTCCGACACGAGTTGAGCCCAGCGAAGGCCCTGATCGATCTGCGAGATGGGCTCAGTGGAGTCTGTTCGCTCGAACGAAACCGCGTAGAACTCTTTCGGGTCATTCGGATTGACCGCACGTTCTAGCGCCCACATCTCGGCCCAGCCGAGCTTCTGCGCACCTTTATAGCGGGTCTCACCGTCCACGATGAACCAGTTCCCCGGCCTTGACGGATCCTTCGTAACAAGGATCGGCGCCTCCTGCCCATCGGTGGACAACTGAAGGCTCATCTCCTTGATGCGAGCGGCAGACCGATGAATGCGGGCGTTCCAGGGGTGTGGCTGGAGGCGATCAAGGGATACAACGAACCCCATATCCTTACCGGCCACGCGATCGACTATCGGACCAATGCTGGGAGCAGTCGCAATGGACGAGCCGGTTGAGGCTACATCCGTCTGCAATTGCTCCTGGTGTGCACCGTCCAGCGGAGCAGCGGAGGTATCCGAGGGCACACTAGCCTTCGGGAAACGAGCAATCTTGAACCCGCCTCCCGGTACCGGTGCATTCGCCGGCTCCGAAGACACAGGGATGGGTGGAGGTTGATAGGAGCGCTTTCTCATGCTCATCAGCTACTCGCCCTCCGTGTACCTTGGGGTTCCTCGAAGAGTCCTGGCGTCTCACCCCGTGTAAATGTGTCTTCAGCGACGTTCATCACAAACTTACATACATTGCGAATCTCGTCGTGCTGACGCTCAAGTGCACGCGTCCAACCTTCGAACGTCACAGGAAGAACCTCTTCCAGTTCATGGCCAATATCGTGCATCAACGATCGCGGGAAGCGTTCGGATTCGCCGACGTGCGGGGCAATTGGAACGTCGTCTCCGAATGACCGCTGCAAGGCTGCCATCACGCGGGCCGAACGACTGTTGTTCGCCTTGAAGAAGTTTGGGACAGCGATGACCTGAGGGACCGGCAACTGCGCTTCGGCCAAATTCGTGAGCTCGTTTGCAAGAAAGCTCAGGGACTTCACCGTCAGGGCATCCAATCGGACCGGGATGAGCAATAAGTCAGCAGCAACGATTGAGGCACGTGACACAACAGATGTCGACGGCGCATTGTCGATCAAGACGATATCGACATCCTTGAGGTCGCTGTCGGAGTGCGCTGTCAGCCAATTCCGTAGAAACTTCTCCCGGTTCGGTTGCATCGCGAGGCGGTACCCTAGCTCTCCAAGGGTAATGTCGGCGGGCACGAGCTTCGGACCATGCTCGCCGTAAGGCTTGACTATGATCTCGGACAGCGGCACCGTCGCCTTCTCGCCACTTGCCGGGTAAAGCGCGTTCAGAAAGGTATGACGAACGACCCAGTCATTCGGCTTCGAAGGATCCGGCACTTCGTCGGGCTGGAACCCGTTCATCACCGTCAGCGATGCTTGATCGTCCAAATCAACGGCGAGCACGTTATACCCTTGAAGGGTAAATTCCGCGGCAAACTCGTTGGTCAGCGTGGACTTTCCCACACCGCCCTTCGGAACGTACACGGCAATCACCAGCGGGCGCTTGAACTTCGCCTTGCCTCGATGCCGTTTCGCCTTGGCCAGCTGCAATACCTGCCCAAGAGAATAGACAGGGCGGGTTGAACTGCCCGCAGGAATTCTCTCAGGCACAATGCTGTGCTCTTCGATCATCCTTCGAACGGTCGCCTCGCTCACGTCGAGCATAGGGACGATGTCCGCCAGACGGTACTTATTGATCTTGATTGGCACTTGGCAATCCTGAAAGGGTTTTTCTGCGGTTTGGCGCGATTTCCCTATCATAGCAAAAATGCGCGAACGTACACGAAATTTTGTGCTAGTAGCGTTGGTGCGCTGCACATCAGAAAACAGCCTGAGATGCGGGCTTGCGCATTAGATGGCGTCGCAATCTGCGACGCGTGAGTTTTCGCGCATGATGAGGGCATCATAGATCACAAATGGATGGATTGGCCTTCATATCGGCTGTGACCACCCGGCGAATCTCTCCCTGGCTCGCGGCGAGCGGTCTCGGAAGCGTTAGAACCCCGGTGCGGACCAAATCCACAATCCGTCCTTCCTTGAGCTTTCCCTCACGATAAGTCCTACGCTGATGGTCGACCCAGCCCCCTAAGTGGAAGCCGTCGGCACATCGAGTGGTTTGGGGCGGAACCCGGCCATCGTTCTCTTGCTGCCAGACCAATAGCTTCTCCAAGCCTCGCGACCAGGCCGCATCATGGCGAACGTGCTTTGTCGACCATTGCATACCTAGGCCATCAAGCCTTCCAATGCGCGTGTCGGGTAGCGTTCCATTGGCGAAATGTCGACGTTGAGTCGACAACCAGGTGCCCAGGGGAAAGCCTGCTGCCGAACCGTCCGGGCTGACTTCGCGCTTTGGGGCGTTGCAGTGACCATGGATTGCTGCGTACGCCCTCGCTGCATCAAAGCCAACCTCCCATTGGTCCGTCCTCACGTCCCAGGACAAGCCGAGCGCATCTAAGGCACCCTTGCGATCGGTCGCCAGCTGCCCCTTCGATAATGCGGACCGCTGCACCGACAACCACTTCCCAAGCTTGAATCCGCACTTCAAGACTGTGGTTTGCGGAACGTTGCAATGCCCAAAATCGGAAAGCCACCGGGTGAGGTGAGCCAGTCCCTGTTGGAACGCGTCGTCGAGTGGGCTCCACGCAAATCCGGAGCTGGTCAGCTTCTCGACCTTATCTGGAGCGAGTAGTCCATTCCGGTGGTGCCGGCGCTGAACTGATGCCCAAAGGCCAAGATCGAGCGACCTGGTGCCATCGCGCCACGCGGTACCCACAGGCACGTGTCCGCTTCCGTTCGCAGCGATCCAGGCGACTACGGCATCGCACGCTGCATGCCACTTGGCGTCCGTGACTCGCCATTGGATGCCAAGACTGTTTAGTCGCGCCTCGCGCCCAGCGGAGAGCTGACCCCTTTTCCGTGCATCTCGCTGAGCTATAAGCCAACGGCCCAGCGGAAAGCCGGTGGCGTCCTTCTGAGGCCAGCGCTCGCCCGCGCTTGCGTTGCAGTCGCCGAGAAGGGCGAACCTCTCTTGGGCAATTGCAAAGCCGACCTCCCAGGGATCAGACAACTCTTGAACAACGACGGGCCTGATTGCCTCGGCGATCTCTGCAGCATGTTGGCCGCCCCAGAACGTCATGTTTGCGAAGGGATTGAAGGCGCTGCTAGCCTTTCCAGTTAGCGCATCCGAGCGAGCTGCCACAAAGCGAGCGGTGAGTTCTTCGTCATGCGATCGCAAGGCGTTCAGTACCTTCCAGATCGAGCGGAAGTCTGTGCTCTGTAGCACCTCCGACGGCGTATCGCCTTCCCCTAACAACACGGGAAGAACAATCGTTCCGAGCGCTTTGCCGTCCGATTTCCGCAGAGCACGGCCGATAGCTTGAGCGATATCGATCTCGCTCGCCTTGGGATCAATGAACGCGATCCCATCGATGCTCGGAACGTCGACACCTTCGGTTAGACACCGAGCATTGGTCAGGACCTTATGCTGAAGACCGGTGGAGCTGGCGAACTGCTTCAAGACGCCGCGGCGCTCTTTGCTGGACATGGCGCCGGAGACGAAGTCTGCAGAGACAAGGACACCGCCCCTGCCCGCAGCCTCAATTGCTCTGGCAACGTCATTCACTTCTTTGGCGAACCCGGACGCTCTCGCCAACGTGTGGTGGAAGGTAATGACTCTTCGGAGCGAAAACGCCTCCATGGCCTTCAGCAGTGAGACAGCAGCGATCTCTCCTGTTTGATGGAGAGGCCGCGGGCTGGCCGACGGACCAGTGGCGCACTTCGCATCAGCGCCTTGTCCAAGAGAGCGGAGCTCGTCATTCGACGAGAGGAGGACTATCACTTGATAGTCGCAAAGTAGTCCCAGGTCGATCGCTTTCCGGAAGGGGAGCGTATGGAAACGCGGACCGAAGACACGCTCGTTCTCCATGTCGACGTAGCGGGAACTCTGCGATTCACCGCGGCGAGCCCCGAACACTCTAGGCGTAGCCGTGACAAACAATCGCTTCTTCGCACGAATGCGATGCTCGTCGAGCACCACAGCAAACGGGGAGAGCATGTCGCCGGCGCAACGGTGGGCCTCGTCTGCGATGACCAAGTCGAACACCGGGCCGCCGAAATCGCGTTGTGCTGCCTCGATCTGAGGGGAGGACTGGTAGGTCGAGAACACCACAGCGTTCCCACCGGATCGCAGGAACATCGCGATATCCTCCGGGCTCGACTCGACTCGGAAACCCGCATCCTTCAAGTCATCCGAAGTGATAGCGGGCCCATCGACTCCTCCCGACAGGCTAGCATCGGAGCATACGCAAAGCGCGGAATACCCCTTATCAGCTGCGGCATTCTCCCGCCACGCGCGAGCCATTTGCTCTAGAAGCGCGATCGATGGCACAAAGACTAAGGTCAGCCGGGCCGACATCTCCTCAGTGATCCACCGGGTCGTCAGAGTCTTACCGGTACCGCATGCGGAGATAAGCTGTCCGCGGTCGAACACCGAGAACATCCCGACCACATCCCGAATGGCTTCCTTCTGGTGGTCTCTTGGGGCGTATTTCATTGGACTAGGACAGCAATGGGCGAGATCGTAACGTGCCATATGACGCACGAAGTCAAGCTAGCTTTGAGCTTGCCCCCGCAAAACGAATCCCTTGCTGAGGTTAAACTGAAGCAAGGAGAGATGTGATGACAAGCAAGACAAAGCGGGCGCAGTACACGCTGGAATTCAAGCTGGAAGCGGTACGGCTGGTGAAGAGCGGGCAGAGCATGGCAGTGGTTAGCGCGACCCTGGGCATCAGAGCGCAGACGCTGCATAACTGGGTCAAGGCGGAGCGGGAAGGCAAGCTGACTGGTGCGGGTATGAAGCCGGTCAGCCCGGAGCAGATGGAGCTGGCCCGGCTTCGGGCGGAGGTGGCGCGCTTGAAGATGGAGCGCGATATTTTAAAAAAAGCCGCAGCATACTTTGCGAAGGAGTCGGTGTGAGGTATGCGTTCATCGAGCGAAACCGACGTTACTGGCCGGTCTCGGTCCTGTGTGAGCTGTTAGGGGTCAGCCCCAGCGGCTATCACCAGCGCAAGCAACGCACAGTAAGCACCGACAGGCCAGATAGAGGCCGACTCAGTGACGATGCCTTGTTGGCCCACATCAAGGCGATTCACGCCGGGGTCAAGGGGGAGTACGGCTGGCCGCGCATGTGGAAGGAACTGCTGGCGCGTGGGGTGCGGGTGGGCAAGGAGCGTGTTCGCAAGCTGATGGCGCTGCACGGCATCCGTGCCCGCCACAAGCGCAAGTACATCGCGACAACCAACTCGAACCACGATTTGCCGGTGGCCCCCAATCTGCTGCAACGCGACTTTAGCCCAGCAGCACCCAATCAAGTCTGGACGAGCGACATAACCTATGTGGCGACCGCCGAAGGCTGGCTCTACCTGGTGGTCATCATCGACCTGTTCAGCCGGCAGGTGGTTGGCTGGTCGATGCAACCACACATGAAGGCCGAATTGGTCACGGACGCGCTGCGCATGGCCTGGTTCCGGCGCCGCCCGGAAGCCGGTGTGATTGTGCACACCGACCGGGGAAGCCAGTATTGCAGCCATCTGTTTCAAGACGCCCTGAAGGCGTATGGCATGCGCTCGTCAATGAGCCGCAGGGGCGATTGCTGGGACAACGCGCCGACTGAGAGTCTGTGGGGGTCGTTGAAGGTCGCTCGCCTGCACGGTCGCCAGTTCGCTACCCGCCGCGCCGCAATGGACGAGGTAATTGACTGGCTTGGCTTTTATAATGCCAGCCGACTCCACTCGACGCTGGGCTACGTCAGCCCCATGACGTTCGAGAAAAACTGGTCCGCAGCTCAGCAACACCGGGCTGCCTAATTCCCTCGGTTATGGGATTCGTGGAACAGGGGCAAGGTCACCCAGCCTCGATGACAAATCGAGACGTGGGGTTGATCTTTGCCGTGCTCAGCGTCAGTGAGTCGCGTGCGCGCGTCATACCAACGTAGAAGAGCCGCCGCTCCTCGGCCTCGGTACTCTTCTCATCGGGTATAACGGCCTCTTCGGCACGGATGATATGAACGGCCGTCCACTCCAAACCTTTAGAGCTATGCATCGTCGTGAGAACCAGGGCATCCTCCGCAGGCTCATTGTTGTCACGACGAAGAAACTCCAACCGTTCAGAGAACGGCCCGTTCAGGCGAGTGAGGACCTCATACGTGGTCCGTATCGCGCGCTTTGCCGCGTCAGATCTCGCGAACAGCATCATCCACTCGTGGACTCCGTCAAGGACCAGAGCATAGAGATGCCTGTCGCATAGACCCCGCCACTCCAGCAGCCGCTTGAGAAGCTCACGGTACCGGTCGGCACTGAGCTCGGATAGACCCATCTCAATCAGGTCCCGCTTTTGCCGCTGATCCATGGATCGTCCGATCTTCGAATGGATGAGGCGCAGTTCGTGCCCGCCAATGCCAGCGAATCCAAGGAGCGCATCGAGCCCGCCAGACTTCGATTTCTGAATTAGCTCTAGCAGGTTGCCCATCAGGGCACCTTCAGGCCGGTCAAGGATGGACCTGCCGGATGCTCGGTAGTAGCGGACGCCATGTGACCGGCAAACGGCCTCGATAGGATCGAGGATACGATTGGTGCGGGCCAGAACAGCAGCTGTTTTTCCTGCGCGGAGCACAGCGGAAAGTGCTTCGACAGCGGAAACCGCTTCGGCGTACTCATCGTCGAAGCGCTGAAATGCCACGCTACCGCCCGGACCGCGCGCCGCCACCAACTCCTTTGGAATGCGGTCCTTGTTGCATTGGATCACCTTGTCGGCGGCGGCCAAGATCTCCGCTCGACATCGGTAGTTCTGGCCGAGGACAACTGGAGTCGCGTCAAACTCGCGGATGAAAGCTTCTATGCTCTTGTACCCGCCGGCGTCTCTCCAGCCATAGATGCTTTGATCATCATCAGCAACGAGAGAGACCACCGCGCCTGCCGCGGCATGCAGCGCGATCCAGCGGCTCTGGATGGTATCGGTATCCTGGAACTCATCAACCAGGAGCTCCGTGAAGGGATAGGGCTTGATGGTACCGCGTTGCATTCCAGCGACCGCGAGGCGCAGCATGTCCTGAAAGTCGATCTTGCCATTGCGCGCCAGCGCGTCCTGATAAGCCTCGAACAGCAGCGCTTCCGGTGTGCCGGCCGGTGGTGCGTCCATGCCTGTCTTCGCGCGCTCAATTGCCGCCACCGCGTCGTCGACCCTCCACTCCACTCCAGTCTCGTCTAGTACCTGGGCGACCAATGCAAGTCGGTCACCGTCCGACGCAATCCCGGGGCGTTTGCCCCCCGATCCCAGTTGCCTGAAGGCCAACGAATGGAAGGTGCCGGCGAGCAGCCGCTTCTTGGCGCCAGGCCCAGCAAGTGCCAAGATGCGGTCCCGCAACTCGACTGCCGCATCCTTGCTGAACGTGACCGCTCCGACCCGCGCATTCTCGTTGGCCAAGAGCAAAGCAGCCTTGGTCGCGATGGTCTTGGTTTTCCCCGCACCGGGCACGGCGACGGCGACGCAGTGCCGGCGCAGAAGCGCAACCTCGCGCTGTGAAGGGTTGAGTTCGTCGATGAGTTGCTGCATTTCCGAGCCTCTGCGGAAGCGGTGGCGTGCGATTCGGCTGGCGCTGACGACTTATAGGCCGCGAATCGTCGTCATCAGCTTCAGGTGGGTCATGTACGAGCGAAGGCCCAGCGGCTGGAACTTGCGCAGGAAGCGCTGCACCTCGGCATTCACATCCGTCTGGTCACGCAGCCCGTTCCACACCATGAAGTCGAACTGGGTCATCGTCTTGTCGAACTTAGAGATGACGCTGAGCGCGCGCATGGCGAACCGCGAGTAGACCTCGACGTCCATCTCCAGCGAGGGGCGCGTAACGGTGGGCTGAAAGACGATGTCGTTGCGGGCGCGCATGTCGGCTTCGGAACGTTCCCGGAACGCTTCGGCCACGCGCAATTGCTCGTCGACATACTCCTCCAGACGGGAAACCTCTGCTTCCAGATAGGCTTCCACCTTGCCTAGATCGCCCTTGCCGAACGTGCTCTCGCCGAAGCGCTGCAGGTTCACGCTCATGCGATTCAGGTACGGCCACCACTGCTCGAACAGCGGGCGAAGCCGCGTGTGATCGAGCTTCACGTTGACCGAGACGACCGCGGCGCCGGCCAACTGGCGGCTCAGCATTTGAACGCCCAGTTCACGACGACGCCTGACGATCTCGGCGCGCGCCTCGGGTGCCAGGTCTCGGAACACCTTGCGGGTGCGCTCGACCTCAGCTTTCTTACTGTCGGCTTCGGAGCTGGAAATGAGACCTTCCTTGCGCAACGCATCGGCGGCATTCTCCATCTCGTCCAGTTCGGCTTCGATGGCGCCTTCGCCGCCGGTCAACGATGTCGCCACATCGGTCGAGATCGGCGCCGCCGGGGTGGATGGCAGGGCCGCCGAGCTGTCGGCGCCAGCAATGGTTTCGTCGGCGAGTTCGAGGGCTGCGGTTTCGGAGATTGCAGTGGTCATACGGACTCCTTGGGAGTGGGTGTTGAGGACTATCGTCCGACGTGGAAAGACGACGCCATGCGCCAGCAGAGCAGGCCAGCGCCCACCAGGGCGGCGGTGCACCATTCGGCGGACAGCGAAATAGGTAGAAGAAGGGCGCTGGCACCCACCCCGGCGAGCGCGAGAACGCCGTGAGCTGCCAGGTGAAACGCCACAGGATTCGCGAAGCCTGCTGCTGCGGCACGGATGCTCCGGTGCACGGCGCCGTCGTTCAGCATGGCGCCGAGGAATACCAGGCCGCCGGCCAGCCAAGCCAAGCCTGCACCGGCGCGGTACAAGGCGCGATAGACGTTCATCCAGAAATGCCGGATCCAACCGGCTGCTAAGGATGTGGCGCCAGCATCAGGGATCGCCCCCGCCGCGTTGTTCACGCTCATCGTGGCACGCATGGCGCCCGTATCGACAAACCAGCGTTGAAAGCGGTCATTGGTCACCCGGGACAGCCGGGCAGCGCCGTCCTCGCCCAGAGCGCGTTCGACGGACTGCTGTTCCTCGCGACCGATCTCGAACGCGGCATCATCGGGGATCGCCGGCGCGAGGACGCCAAGAAGCAGCGGCGCGGCCAACAGCCACAAGCGCAGGTGTGAGACGAAGCGGCTGTGGGCCATCAGCGCACCCAGCGGAGGACGAGCAAGGCAGGAATCGCGACGACAGCCAGTCCAGCGCCCCAGAACAGCCCAGGCCGCGAGAACGCGAGGCTGAAGAGGGCATAGCAAAGCGCCGGACGGCCGGCGGCAAACTCGGCTGGCGCCGGCGACTCGTCTCGCAGTTCCGCTAACACGGCCGCGCGGACGGCGGCTGCCGTCTCAAGTGTCACGCCGGATAGCCTAGCAATCAGCGAAGTGGTCGGCGACATGGTAGTCCTCGAAATAGAGGTGGAAGGTGTGTCCATTCATGACGCGTGCGGCAAGCTGGAACGCCACGCTGCGCTGGGAAACAACATCAGGGCAGGCCTCGGCGACATTGCGGCAGACATAGCCAGGCTTCTGTCGCTCCTCAAACGCGGGGATGGACTCCAAGAACGGCGCCCAGACCTCGTACTTCTCCCCTTTGAAGGCGGCGTAACGGCTTGCGTAAAGCTCGTGCGAGCGAGCCAGCAAGCCCTGGAGAAATGCAATGTTGGGCGGGCGATTCGCCTTACGTGCCGCGCGATAGCCTGCGATCGCGTCGACTAGCATTTCCTTGGCCAGCGGCTCCACGCGGATGCGGAAGTTCACGCCGGTGAAGTCCACGATCTGCGTGCAGACGTCGCTCAGCTCCGGATAGGCGCCGAACATGGGCGCCAGCTTGGGGGACAGCTTGTACTCCTTGACGAGTTGTCGGAACAGACTAATGGGCATTGAGACTCAACCTTCGATGATGGGAATGCGGCCCTGATAGACGGCGCCGCCCGAGATGCGCATGAAGTACTGCAGGTTCGGCAAGCCGGTGATCAGTTGGACTGGGATGAGAGGGACCTTCTCCAACTGGGCCGAGCGCGACACCGAGCCGGAAAACTCGCCGATGTGCGCCTCCGATGCCGTTGCCGCACTGCTGGTGGTAACCAGGTTGCGGATGGCCGTCTCGCCGACTTTCTTGGAGAACCACTCCGCGGTGTCGGTATCCTCCAGGCGCAGCACGATCTGGTTATTCATGTTGCCAAGCACCTGGAGCATCTTGGCGGCGCTGCCCAGCTTCGCTTCCAAGTCCGAACGGCTCTGGAACGCGGCGAAGACCTTGAAACCGGCGCCACGGGACTTGTTGAGCAGTTGCAGAGTGTTTTCCGTCAGGCATTCCGCGATCTCGTCGATCATCAGGACTACCTCGGGCGGCTTGTCATAGAAGTTGTAGATCGCGCCGGCGACCGCGGCGACGTCTGCGGTCAGCATCGAGGCAATGGCCTTGGCGACGATGCTGTTCGACAGAGAGTCGAGGCCGATGTACAGCACGGCCTTCTGGCGGATCACCTTCTGGATGTCCCAGATCTCCCGGTCGTCGCTGAAGTCATCGGCCTTCGGCGCCAACATCAGGCCGGTCTCGCCGGTGGCCAGCATCTGGAGCAACGGCAGCGCCGAGGCGATGATGCGCCCGTAGTGGTCGCGATCGTGGTGGAACGTCGACACCAGTCCGTCAATCGTCTCGTGGCCGCGGCCCTTGTTGGCAAAGCGGTCCATGTAGAGGCAGACCATCGCGTCGAGCAACGTGCCTCCTGCCTTTTGACCAACCTTCTGCATCATTGGGGTGGCTTCATCCTCCCAGTCCGCCAAGCCTGCCTCGGGAAAGAAGCTGCGCAACGCGCGATCGAGCAGCTCGTTGATGCCGCCCTGGGCATAGCGCAGGATCGAGCGGAGATTCGGCTTGTCCCCGACATAGAGTTCGCCCTTGACGGCGCGATCGATGAACAGGAAGGCAAAGTCGCGGAAGGGACCCTCCTCCATCAGCTGCGCAATACGGCTCGCGATCTCGGACGGCTGTGACCAGTTCTCCAGGGGATTGAGCCGAATTGACTGTGATGGCGTGGCCTGCTTCCAGTACAGGAACTTGCGTCCCGTGCGCTCACATTCCTTCCTGGTGCGCTCCTTGAACTCGGCATCGTTCTTCGGATCAATGATGATGAGCACATCATTGGGGTTGTGGATCACCTGAGTGGCGATCACCTCATAAGTGCGAGTCTTCCCCGCGCCGGTTGTGCCCGCAATGGCTGTATGGCCACCGAGCGCCTTGTAATGCAGCGGCACCGACACCTTGATTGGCTCCATGCCTTGAATCCAGGCCTTGCCCTGCGGCGCCGGATCGGGAAAGCTGTTTGCTGGTGCGAAGAACGACTCGATCCGCTTCGCGGCGCTTGCCGGAACCCAATCCGGTATCCCCGGAATGTCGGAGCTCGGCATGCGCATGATGTCGTGGGCGATTTGGCAGTGCTTCTGCGTCCACTCAAAGCCGGTGCCGAGGAACATGGCGTCCTGCTGCGCGCGTAGCGCAGCGCTTGTGCGCAGGAGCACCTCGATGCGGATCTTCGTGAGCCATTTCGTCGAGATCCCCATGCGAAAGCGCAGAGCAGCCCATACCTGTGTACCCCGCACCGCCAGCATCAGAAGGCAGACCAGCGCGAGGTAGCCGCCGTGCGGCATTCCCGACAGCGGAAGGACGACGCAGGCCAGCAGCCAGCCTGCCACGGCGCGGGCCTCGAACAGGGGCCGGAAGTGATTCGTGTAGGCAGCCATGGCTTAGCGCGGGCTCACGAGTCCGCCGACGCGTTCGACAAGCACGATCTCACTACCCTGCACGCTGGCGAGGAGATTCAGCTTGCGCAAATGCTCGATCAGGGTCTCGCTGGTGATGCCGTAGCTGGCCAGGCTGCGCTTGGAAAGCGTCAGGCCCCGGTCGCCCCAGGCCACCTGCACCTTGCCTGCCGCGACGTCCTGAGTTAGCGCTCGGAAGAAGTCGCGCATCAGGTTGGACGCGCCGCTCAGCACTTCGGCAAACGGGTCGGCGGCGCGATCGGGAGCCTCCCGTCGGGGCGAGCGAAGGGTGTCCAGCGGTACCGACGGGGTTACATTCGCCTTAGGCGAGGGCGCCGGAGCCGGTGCCTCCGCAGTTGCCCCGTTGCCAGTGTCCTGGCGCGGTTCCGTCGCCGCGAACATGGCGGTCAGGCCAGCAGCTGCGTTAGGTGCGGCCGGCAGTTCCGAGGTCGGTGGCTTCGCCGTAGCTGCTGGCGCAGGGGCGGGGGCCTCGCGGCGCGCGACTTCGCTGGTGGCGGTCGCCTCCACCTGGCTGGCCGGCGGTGCGGGCGTGGTGTCCAGGGCAAACGCTGCCCGGCGTGCTTTGCGCTCGAAGTCGCCCGTGACTTCCACTGCTTGGCGGACGAGCCTGTGCAGCAACGATTCGTTGCCGATCGGCCGGCCTTCGGGCTGGATAGCGCCGAAGAGATCGTTTTGGACGATGGGGTCCAGCCAGCCTAGACGATCATTGCCGAGAATGGCGTGGGCGAGCAGGGCCGTGCGCATCCGCTGCACCGGCGCGGAAGCCTCACGTCGGATGACACGGTAGGTGGTGTCGCCAAGCCACACGTTGAAGGCACCGTGTGCGGCAGGGTTCCATGCTTCGCCGTCCGGTTCCCGGTGGAAATGGAAATGCCGACACGGCTCATCCAGCCAAGTGCAACATGCCGCCAAGAAGAGCGCATAGAGATACTGCGGCTCCAGCAGACGGCGTCGCTCGGAGGACTCGTTTGCGGCGAATTTCTGGCCGCCGGACAGCCGCATCGCATAGTACGCGGTTTCCACCGATGCCCGGAACGCTCCGCCCGACTCCGCGTGTTCGTCAGGCCGCAGCGGCATCGTCGAGAACCACTGCGCGCAGCCCCTGAGCACCGATTGCCACTTGCGCTCAAAGTCAGTCGCGTCGGCCTCATTGGCATATTGCCGGATCAGATCCAGGCGACCCGCATGCTGGGCGAGCATCGCGTCGGCCGAGGCCGAAGGGTGGCTGTCGTGCATGAAGACCGTCATGACTTGTTGCCCATGAACTTCTTGAGTGCCTTGCCGGCAAGGCCGCCACTTTTCCCGATAACGCTCAGACCACCGCCGCCGTCAACGCCACCGCCAGTGCCGAAGATACTTCCGGCGATCGAAGGGATCTGCATGGCGACGAAACACAGGTAGAGCGCCATACACATCGCGTAGCAGGCCGCGTAAAGGGTATCCGTGCCGATGCCGTTGACGCCGTCCGCCTTGGGTTGGATGACGCCAAGCACCAGATTCGAGATGATCCCCGCCACCACGATGTACATGCATCCGGTGATCATGTAATGCAGCCAGGAGAAGAAGTACTTCCGGGTGAAGCTGGCAAAGCCAAGTGCCACGGCGATCTGCCCGACGACGATCCCAATGGCAACTTGGAGGTCCCCTAGATTGACGTAGAAGATATAGATGATCGTGGCGACGTACAGCAACAGGAAGGCGACCCCAAGGGGCAGAGCACTGATAAAGGCGGCGATCTTTGACAAGCCGGAAGCGTCGCCTAGCGCGCGAGCCCAGGCGTCCCACAGTTTGCTACCCAAGTTGAACATGGATTGCGGCGTGGCATACACGGGTGTGCCACCGTTGACTTGCGTGCCAACTTGCTGGAACCAATTCCAAAGGCCCGTGACCGCGTCGGTGTACCCAAGATACAGGGCAATGAAAATGCCAAGCATCATGAATTCCTCGAGCAGCGTGGTCCAAGCCGAGATCGGGTGATGGGAGCCGGAGAAAGCCAGGCACGCGCGGATGATCGTGATGACCGCCAGGGCGTAGGCGAACTTGTTGGCGTCCGAGGACAGCGTCTTGCTCAACTGGGTTGCTGATGGAATCAGCTTGCCGCGAAGTTCCGTCATTAGATTGCTGAAGCCGCTGAGGGCCTTGCCCGCGTCACCAGCTTTCCCGATCGCTGTTGGTGCGGTGGAGCTGGCGTCGGCAGCCGATGCGGAAGCGCTTTGTGCGAGAGCATCGGCAGAGGTGACGACGAGAAGCAGCGATAAGAGCGAAGCCAGAAGCGCCAAAGCGACACGGGACATGATGGAGTTCCCTTACTGGACGTTGGTCAGATCCAGCAGCTTTTGGCGCTGGGTGTCCCGGTCGTTTTGGAGCTGCTGCGCGGCGTCGTTGCCCGCCGTCGCCGCAGCGTTGGCCTTCTGGTCTTTGATCGCATCCGATTGCAGTTTCGCGCCGATCAGTTGCAGCATGTCCGAGTTCTGCCCGGCTACCAGATCGAGCAGGCGGTTGGTGGTCTGCGCGGTGGCTTGGGCGGTCGGGTTGCCCTGCATGTCTTGCTGGATTTGCTGACGACGCTGGGCGTTGGCCTGATTGGCTTTGACGATATCCGTGCCTAGGCTGAACAGCCGCTTCGCAGTCTGGTCGCCGTTGTTGAGCAGGGTGCGCTGGTCCGCGAACCATTGCGATGGCGTTTTGCCGGACTGCGCAATCAGGCCATTGACCTGCTGGAGGAAGTCGACGTTCTGGCTCAGGCTGCCGTACAGTTGATCCAGTGCCTGACCATAGTTCTGCTGCTTCTTGATGTCCGACTGCACCGAACTGAGCTGCTGGATCAGCGTGACCGGGTCGAGGCCGGTGGCTTGCTTCAGTTGGTTCGCCAGCATCTGGTACTGGTAAATGATGTTGCTGTTCTGGTAGGCCTCGGTCTTGACGGCTTGCTCGGCGGTGATGGTGTTCTTCAGGAAGTTGGCAGCGTCGAAAACGGGCCACCCGCTGGCATGCGCGAGCATGGGGACGGCGAGGGCAAGACCGGCGAGGGCCGGCACGAATCGGGGAAAGCGAGTCATTTCTGGAGTCTCCAGCGATGGGCGGGGGTGCAGGGCAGCACGCAGCTATGCCGCGCGCGCGAGGATCTCGCGGACGTAGCGGTCCTGCCAGTCAGGCTCGCCCGAGGCGAAGTGACGATCGAGAACTGCTTGTGCGTAACCGTCGGACCGAAGCGACGCGACCATTTCCGGCGTGAAGTTCGTCTGCAGCATGCGGGTCTGCGCTTTGGTGATCCACAGGTAGTCGCGATTCGGGACGGCATCGTTGACCATTTGCACCTGGTCTTCAGTCAGGCCGAACACGTCGCAGTAGAGATCCTTGCTCGTCGCCGCCTGGTTGTTCGGCAGGTAGATCAGGTTGGCGATGTTGTCCTTCAAAATCTCGAAGTTCTTGACGCGTGCGACTTGCCGCAGCGATTGGGTGGCCATCCAGATGACGCCGTTGAGCTTGCGGATAGTGGTGATCCACATCTCCAGGCGCGCGTAGAACCGCTCGTTCTGGAAGAAGAAGCCGGCTTCCTCCACCTCGATGATCGTGAAGCGCACGCCGTCCATCGCCTTGCTGATGCGGTAGAACGCATAATCCATGAAAAGCGCAGCGACGCGCGGGTAGTGCAGAAACAGGTCGCCCATCTCTATGGAAAGGTCGTCGCTGACCTCGAAGGCATCGTCGACGTGATCAAAGAAGTGGCCGTACTGGCCGCCGGCGGTCCAAATCTGCAGGCGCTCGCGGAGTTCCGCGTGCAAGAGCGTGATCAGGTTGCCGAGCGTCCACCGCTCGCGGGGATAGCCCGCGAGTATCTGCACCGCCTCAAACAGGCCTGTGCGCTGCGCGGGGGAGGCCCGGAAGCCTTCGTCTTCGAGCGCCAGGATCAGCCAATCCGTCAGGTAGGTATGACTGCCCGAGTCGCCAAGGAGCGACAGCGGGTTGCAGCGAGTCGCGGCTTGGAACTTGCCCGTGATGTCGATGAACGTGCCGCCGCCCAAGACCGTAGTGATGCGTGTCGACCGGTCCTTGTCGAAGCGGATACGGCGCGGGTGATGGCGCCCGGCCTGAGAGACCAGGAAGTTCAGGAACACCGATTTCCCGGCGCCGATGGGACCGAGGATCAGCACATGCCCGTTGCCACCGGGCTCGTGCATGTCGACGCGTTGCAGGGTCCGGTGGCGAGTTGGCAGACAGGTCAGCGGGGGCGTGAGTACCCCGGACTTGTCGGTGAGCCATGCATTGTGGGTCGGTCCCTCCAGGACCGAGCGCAGCGGAGCGATATCCGAGACCGCCGGCGTTTCGACGAACTGCAGGCGGCGCTGTTTGTCCCACCGACCGGGCATGGTGCTGTTCCATGCGGCCATCAGGTTCGCCTTCTCGACGATGGTGCCGAACCCCGCGTTGGTCATGGCGCCGACGACCTCGCTGACGGCATCCGCGCACTCGGTTTCGGTGGCGCCATAGACGATGATCGAGATATTGGCAAAGCCGTGCTGCTGGCCGGTTGCTGTCAAGCGCTTGAGTGCTTCGCCCGCCTCGTCGGCCAGTTGCTGCCGGCCTTCGTCGGGCTCCTGTTCCTGCTGGGATACGTAGGTGCGAATGATCGCCCACAGGTTGAAGCTGGCCATCTTGAAGAAGCGACGGATCTTCTCGATGTACTTGGCCGCGTCCGCATTGCCGAGGAACCGGTACAACACGCAGACGTCGAGTTCCGCGTCGAGCTGCAGCAACGAGTCCAGCGCGGCTTCCTGAAAGCCGAGCCACTCCTTGACGGCCACAATGGCCGCGTACCGCTTGCCGTGGGCGGACTCGAATAGGAGTTGCTCCGCGCCGACGCTCACCTCCGATTCGGTCAGGTGCGAATCGAGCAGGGTCATCGGGAAGCGAATGCGCCGCGGAGGAACGGAAGGGTTCGCGGTTTGATGGAGCGCCGCGAAGCCGTCTTGCATGGTGAGGCGGCGCAGGCCGATGCGGGTGACCCCGCCCGTGAAGGCATCCAGCATTCCCTCAAATCGCTTGATGTCGGAGTTGGTCTTCTCGAGATCAAACACGAAGGCACTGCGGGCCAGTAGGGTGTCCTTGAGCGTCTCCCAGATGGCCTGGCCGATGTTCTTGCCACCCACCATCATGTGGTACGAGACTTTGTCGAAGATCTTGTTGATGCCACTCTCCGGCGTATAGGAGAGCGAAAGCGAGTGGGTATTCCGAAAGAACTTCCCGGTTGTGGAGTTGGCGCGGTTGAGCGCGTCCAAGCGAGCGTCGGAGGGGGAATCGAAGTCGCCCCCGATGTAGCCGATCGTGCGGCGGTGCCGCACACGCCACCACGCCGTGATTCGGCCGTCCAGGCTGCGGCATGCCTGGTCGAGTTGGTCGCGGGCGGATGTGATGTCGTTCGTGTTCGCGCTGTCGGCATCGACTCCGGAGAAGTCGAAGTTCGCCAGAAGCGATCCGTCTTTGTCGAGGACGAGGCCAGGGGTGACCGGCGTCAACCAGGGCACAATCTCCTGCAGGGGGCGGCGCTTCAGCATGGCAGGTCGCTATCGAAACCGTAGGGGCGGCGGAATCGGGCATGCAGACGCCCGTGCCAGGGCATGGACTCGTACAGATCCCCGTAGTGGTTGTAGACCGTCAGCAGTTGGTTCCACCACGGGTCCTTGTTGGTCAACCAGCGCAGCAGCGCGTGGAAGCCCATCCCCAACAGGAGGAAGCCGCAGAAGATCTGCCAGCCACCGTCGTGCGTCGCGTAGCAGAGCAGGGCCGTGATGGTGCCGTTCGCTAGCGCGTAGCCGCGAACTGCCCCGCCCATCATGCGGGGCAGCGAGAGGGAGCGGCTGACGTGATGGGACCGCATGGCGCTTACCAGTTGCAGGCCGGAACGATGCCCCATTTCTGGAGCATCGGCACGCCGACGGCCGCCAGGCCGATACCAATGCCGGCGCCTGACAGGAACTTCATGATCGTCGACTCGGACGAGGCAATGGCGATGCTGCTGATCACGATGATGATCAGTCCCGCGCAGAACAGGAACGTCGTGTTGAAGAAGCCGGCGACCGTGCAGAAGAACAGGGGCAATTGGCCCAGCATCGACAGGTCTGGTACCGCGTAGGCGTTGGAGATACCGCCAATGCTCGCGAGCGCTGCAGCGAGCAGGGCATTGCGCCGCGCGCGGCGCGCCTGCTTGGCCAGGATGGGGGGAAGTGGGTGACGCATGAGGATGACTCCGGTGGTTAGAAGACGCGACGGGTGACGTAGTCGCCGTCCTTGAAGCCTTGGATCTCCAGGACTTCGGAGACATGACGCATCTCGCCGGAACGGCGAAGATGGATGACGTAGTGGAAGCACTCGGCGATGAGCTTGCGCATATCGTCGAGTTCCCAGCGGGAGCCCAACGGGATACCGAGCATGGCGAGGCTTTCCAGTCGGGAGAGCGCCGAGCGCGCACTGTTGGCGTGCAAGGAACCCATGCCGCCGTCGTGGCCCGTGTTCAGTGCTTGTAGAAAGTCGAAGGCCTCGCCGCCGCGGACTTCGCCGACCAGGATGCGGTCGGGCCGGAATCGCAGGCAGAGGGCGACCAACTGCTGAGTCGTGACCTGCGTGTCCGGATTCGAGAGCAGCCGTACCTTGTTCAGGACCGACAGCTTCAGTTCCATCGTGTCCTCGATGGAGATGACACGCTCGCTGTCGGGGATACGGCCGACCAGCGAGTTCAAGAACGTGGTCTTGCCGGAGGACGTGCCGCCGGCCACCAGCACGTTCTTGCGCTGCTGAACCATCTCAGTCAAGGCATCGCGCAAGGCCTCGTCTTCCACGGGCCCGGAGAAGATCGGGCGATCCTCCGCCGGGTTGCGGGCCACGCGGGCCGAGAAGGCGCCCATGGCCACGTAGTCGTCGAGGGTGAGGTTCTTTTCGCGATGGCGGCGGATGCTCAAGGCATGACCGTCGATGGCCGTGGGACGCATCACGGCGGCAATTCGCAGTCCCTGGTAGCCGGCGTTGATGATGCCTTGTTGGGTACCCCGGACGGCGGATTTATCGACGGAGGAGGCCAACGCGCGGATCGCGCCCTCCAGCATCGTCGGATTCAGCTGGAGGTCGATCTGGACAAGCTGTCCGTGACGCTCGACCCAGATGCTATGCGCGTGGTTGACCATGACCTCGGCCACCTCCGGCGCATCCAGGTAGGCGCGCAGCGGGGCCAGCGACTCGAAGAACATCGATACCGCGCTCGATTCAAGTTGGCTGACCTGCAGAAACAGGTTGTCTGGGGCATGTTCGGACATGCCCTTATTGTTAGGGATATTGCGGCGGTCCTAACTCTCGAAAGCTCACGAGTTTTGGGTAGCTTTCCGCGCTTCAGCGTCCAACATGCTGAACGCTGAATGCTGAACGGTCCCTTGCCGGCGTCTCGCCGACCGCTCCCTGGCCGCTCCCTAGCCTCTCTCCTGCCTCGCGCCCGTTTCTCGCAGCCCTCTCGTCGGTCGCTTCGGTGCCTGGCCTTACCGCCGAGCTACTCACTGCGAACGTCGGCGGCCAGCACTGCGTCCGCGCGCGGAACGTTGGGTGGGGTCGAGCGAGAAATGTCGAGAAACAGGGGGGAGCACCCGAAAGGCTCACGAAACTCGTGAGCTTTCGAGGGATGCGCTCCCGCCTTTTGCTGTTCCAATTGTGGGTATCAAATTCAGGTGCCCTCATGCGGCTATTCCAACGCAAAACCGATCAGCAGAAAGCGCTTTCGCCCTTGCCAGGCATGTACGCCGGTGAGGACCCAGCGCAGCTGATCTTTGATCGCGGCGCGCGGATCACGGTCGAGAAGAACCACTGGAAGCTGGCGACATTGATTGCCGGCGTGGTCGCACTCGCCGCCGTCATCACGCGCGAGCCACCGCCGCCGCAGATTCGCGCCTACGGCGTCTCCGCGGATGCGCAGGGCAAGCCAGTGGTGCGTGAACTCCAGGCCTATGAGCCGAAGGCCCTTGAGATCGGGGTGGCGGTCAAGGAGTTGGTCAAACGGATGTTCACCATCGAGCCGGTGCTGACCACGCATGTCGAGGAGTCGCGGCTGTACAAGAACGTCTCGTCTGCCAAGAAGCAGATGGTGGGCGCTGCGCGCGATCAGTTCGAGAAGTGGTTCGACGAGGACGCACCGTTCAAGGCGATCACCGCCAGCCCGACGCTCGCGCGGGAAGCGCAGTTCACCAACATCGCACTGCTGCCCGACAACACGGTCGCCGTCGAGTTTGTCACGACCACGACGGAAGAAGGGATGAAGCCCGTGAAGATGCGCTACGCGATGACGATCCGGTACGAGATCAAGCCGCCCGACAACGACGCCGTGCTATCCGACAACCCGTTTGGCGTGCACCCCGTCTTCTTCACCCTTCAGAAGTCTCCAGCCTAACGTATGCGTGTTCCTCAACTCTCCCGCCGCACACTCGTGTGTGCGCTGCTTGCTGCGTCGGTTGCCTCGGTATCGGCAGCGGCGCCGGCCAAGCTGTCACCGAAGGCGGACTCGTCGCTGCCGCGCCTCGGGCTTGGGGATATGGCCGATGCGATGAATCCGGCGAACCCGTTCAATATGGGAGCAGACCCGGTAGCGATGCCCGGTGACTCCCGACTGGTCGTCTTCACGTTCAGCCGCGACCAGATCTTCCGGGTGTTGTGCGCACCGTTGAAGGGCACGACCATCGAGCTTGGCGACGACGAGCAGTTGGTGACGGAGCCCGTCATGGGCGATACCGTCCGCTGGGAGATGACCAACGACGGGGCGAACCACATCTATCTCAAGCCGCATGCGCCGGGCTTGGTCAATACCCTGTCCCTCTCCACGAATAAGCGTAGCTACGAGTTCACGCTGGTGTCGTCGCCGCTGGGCGGAATCTACTACCAAAAGGTGCGTTTTCGCTTCCCAGATCCGGGGCTGGCCAAGATCAAGCCCCGAGCAGCGGGGCCGGGTGCGGTCGAGGCTGGCGGCGCCGAGTCAGCCAGGCCTGGTGGCGATCGCGTGGGTGTGGCGCCGGACAAGCTTAACTTCGATTACCGCGTGTCGGGCAACGCCGAGTTCAAGCCCGAAGCGGTCTTCGACGATGGCAAGTTCCTCTGGATGCGTATGCCGAGCGGGGCCAGCGAGTGGCCGGTCGCTCTGATCAAGGATGGCAGCGACTATGTCGTGGCGAACTTCATTCGTCGCGGGGGCTACCTGGTGCTGCAGCGCCTCGCGGACGAGGTTGCCCTGCGATCCGGCGATACCGAAGTGCTGGTGCGTCGCGGCAAGGGCGGCATCTTCGGCGGACTCTTCTGAAAGGGCGGCCACGTGCGGAATGTCGAGGACGTCACTGACGCGCAGTCGCGCTTCTTCAAGGGGAAGCTGCCGCGCAATATCGTCTATATCCTGGGCGGGGTCGCCGCGTTCCTGATTGCGGGGCTGGGCTACTACTACCAAAGCCGCACCCAGCTGGAGATGAAGGAACAGGCGGAGCAGAGGAAGGCGGAAGAGCTCAAGGCCCGCACGTCCGCCCCGGACAACGCCAGGACGCTAGCGCGGACCATCCGCGAGCAGCAGGAAGCCGCGCGCGCTGAAGCGGCGCGACAGCAGGCTTCCGCGGTGCCGGCGGAGCCGGCAAAGAGTCCCGTGATGACGGCCAAGGACTTCTCGCCGGCCGGGGCTGCCACGACGCCGCAACTGGCTGAGCAAAACAAGGAGGACAACCTCTTCACCGCACCGCTGACCAAGGGGGGAGGCGGAAAGCTCCAGGCGCCCCAACGTCCCGCGCTCAGCGGCATTCCGGATCCGACTCAATTGCGGGCGGCGCAGGAGGCCGCCGTGGCGGCCGCCAACGCACGCAGCACGCCGGTGCAGGAAGCGGCGGCGGTTTCCAGCGACAAGCAGTTCCTGCGCGAGGCGGAAGCGACCACGTTCCAGCGCACGGGCATCGTCGGGAAGCTTCCGGACTGCACCGTGAGCAAGGGGTTCGTGATTCCGGCGACGTTCGTCGGTGGCAACAACTCGGATAAGCCGGGCGAATTCCGCGCCATGGTGTCGCAGAACGTCTACGACACCATCAAGGGAACTTGCCTGGCCGTCCCGGTGGGGTCGGTGCTCGTTGGCACCTACAGTCCCGACATCGCCATCGGCCAGGAGCGTCTGCTGGTCGCGTTCACACGCCTTCAGCTGCCGAACGGGAACTGGGTTCCGCTGCTTGGCAGCCAGGGTACCGACCCGAATGGCGAATCTGGCGTCAGCGGTAACGTCAACAACCACTGGCTGAAGATCTTTGGTGGTGCTTTCGTGATCGCGGTGCTGGAACAGCGCTTCAACAACCAGTCGATTGCAACCACGCCGGGTCCGACCGGCCTGACGACCTACGGAAATGCTGCCGGCCAGGTGGCTACCCAGACGGCACAGACCATCCTGAATCGCAACCAGTCGATTCGTCCGACGATCACCACCAAGCCCGGGGACCGACTCCTGATGCAGGTGAAGCACGACATTGTGATGGAGCCTTATGTTGAGTAAGCAGCTTCTCCCTCTTGCGCTCGGCGTGCTCGCCGTCACCGGGTACGCGGCGTCCATCGAGGCCGTCGTCAGCCCCACGGCCCTGGTCGTGCGTGAGCATGGCACCCTGCAACTGCAGGCGCTGGAGGGAAAGCCAGTCCTGTACTGCGGCCTGGAGCGCTTCGCCGGCTGGGCCGCGCGCTGGATTGGCACGGCGGTGACGCTGGGCGGGGCGAGCGGCCCGCAGGTTGAGGTAGACGGCCGCAAACAGCCGCTGCGAGCCGTCTTCGCGTCGGCCGGCTGGTTGCGGCCCCCGACCTTGGATGACGGTGCGCAAGCCGCGATGGCGGAGCGCCGTGGCGGTTGGGCTTGTGCGTCGAAGGTAGAGCCCTTCGCGCAAATGCGCGAGCGGGTCGATCCGGCCGTGCTGGCGAGCATCGCCATGAACGAATCGTCGTATCGTGGCCAGCCCTGGCCGTGGACGCTCAATGTGGCGGGACAGGGATTCTTCTTTGCCTCGCGCGAGGACGCCTATGCCGCAATTCAGGCGCTGCTTTCTGCCAAGCGGTGCGATTTCGATGTGGGCCTCATGCAGGTCAACTGGTGCTTTCATGGGAAGCGCTTTGGCTCGGCCTGGGATGCACTCGCCCCCGCTACGAACATTCGGGCGGCCGAGTCCATCCTGCTCGACAACCGGCAGCGGAGCGGCTCGTCGATGCAAGCCGTCGCCTGGTACCACAGCGCCAACCCTAGCCGCGGCGGGCCGTATCTTGCGCGCTTCCTGAATCATCTGAAACGCTTCGAAGCGCAATCATCCCTATGAGCAACCGATTGCTACTTGCAGCCGCCGTGCTGCTGGCCGCCGGGCCGGCCGTGGCTGCGGAGACCGACCCACTGGACTTCGACTATTTGGTGGTCGCCCGGGCCGCCGATCGCCCGGCGATGGTCTTCAACGACGGGGCCAGCACCTATATCCAACCGCGGTTCGGACAGCGTGTGGAAGCCGAGGGGGGCCAGGAGAGCGGTCCATACATCGTGATCGCCGGCGTGCCGGATGTCGTGCACTACACGGTCAACGGGCAAGCGGTCACAGCGCGCTGGAAGCGGGCGACCACCTTCACGGCAGAGCCCGCCAACCCAAGTGGTGATCTGCCCAGCGGATTCCAGGGCTTTACCGGGCGGATCGCACTTGTCGGGAGCCACGGGAACCTGGCGGTCGTGCGCGCTGGCACCTCCACGCTACCGCTCGCGCAGCTGGTTCGCTCGATCGCGCCGGCCGGCTGGACGGGATCCGCGCAGAAGGAGATCGCGCTGACCGAAAGCTCCACGCTGCGACTGACCGCCGGCGAGAACTGGCTGCAGGCGCTGGGGCAGGTGCTGGAGGACAAGGGCCTCTATGCGGAGGTCGACTTCAACCGTCGGCACATCGCATTGCGGGCGACGGCGCCGAAGTCCCTTGCCATCGGTGGGAGCGCTGGCAGTCGCGCCACGGCACCGGCGCTCGCGCCGACGGGGGCGGAGGCCGCTCAGCCAGTGGCCACACCGACCATTTCGGCAGCTATCACTGGCTCGTCGCCGGCGCCCGCTGCCGAGCCCGATTCGCTCCTCGCCGGAGCCTTCGACGCCGTGGGCATTCGGGACAACAAGGCCGGGCGGATCGAGATTCGTTTCGGGGCGAAGCCCGATGACCTGGCAGTGAAGGACAGTGCCGGGAAGCGGCTCAACACCGAGTGGCGCGAGGTCGATCACATCCTGTCGTTCCCGACCGTCGATCGCTTCACCGTGACCAGCGGCGGCAAGGCAGTCGAGGTGGCACGCGTGCCCGGCATCCACTACGCCTTCCCGGCGAACAATGAGGCGGGCCTGGAACGGGTGTTCGAGAAAGACAACGCCACGTATCTGAGCTTCCGCCATTCGTTGGCGAACGTCTCGGTCTTCAACGAGCAGCGCGAAGGGAGCGGCGAACTCAAGGATCGCTTCTACAAGTTCAACGGCATTGCGGCTCGCCTGACGGTGATTGCCGACGGCAGCGTGTTGAACGTCGAGCGCTCGCCCGAGGTGCGCTTCTACGAGCGTCATGGGAGCGCGAATTGATGTGGGGGCATGGGATCGTGTTGGCGGCCGCTGTCCTCGTTTCGGCCGCTGCCCGAGCGGACTGCCTCGACGACGCTGCGAAGTTCCACGGTGTCAGCCCGCTGCTGCTGCGCGGCGTCGCGCAGTGGGAATCACGCATGAATCCCACCGCCGTACATCGGAACAAGGATGGCAGCGAGGACATCGGGCTCATGCAGATCAATTCGAGCCATCTGCCTCAGCTGGCCCGATGGGGGATCTCCCGGGCGATGCTCTTTGACGCTTGTGTGAGCGCCTACGTGGGCGCGTGGATCCTGCGCGACAACATCGACCGACACGGGGCGACCTGGACAGCGGTCGGTGCCTATAACGCGCGCTCCGACGTCAAGCGGATGGAATACGCGCGCCACATCTACGACACGCTCCAAAGCATATCGCGTTGAACTGAGAGGTCATTTTTATGCGCTGCAAGAATAGTCGTACCTACATCTTCTTCCCCTTGGCTGTGCTGCTTCTCGGTGTCGCGGCAGGGGCCCGTGCGACAGCCGGTCCGGCGCCCTTCGGGCCCGACAGTTTTGGTGGCTTCGAGCCGACTAAGCCACTGGCCGGCGATGGCTGGCAGCTGCTGTCAGCGAACGGCAGGCCGCGCACAGCCGGGACGCAGGTCGTGTCTGCGCAGTCCGTTTCTGCTCCGGTCATGGCGACAGCGCCGGTCGCGCCGGCGGCGCAAGCGGCACCCGCGCCGGCCGATCTTGCGCCAACCGTGCTGCCGAGCGCGGCCGTCGCCTCCCTGGGTCCGGTAGTCGGCACGCCGTCTCCGACAGCGGACATCCAAGACTGGGCGATCAGCCCAAGCGACGGCAACTACCGCCGGTTGATCGAGATCTGGGCCGCCCGCGCCGGGTGGCAAGCCTCCGCGTGGGAGCTGGAGAAGGATGTGCCCGTCGAAGCGGTCGATACCGCGCATGGCGACTTCAAGGCGGCCGTGCGCTACGCGCTGTCGGCGACCGAGTTGACCGACTACGTCCTGAAGCCCTGCTTTTACTCGAATCGTGTCGTGCGGGTTGTGAAGGTCACGACCAAGTGCGATATCTCGCAATAAGGAGTCAGCTGTGCGAACCCCGACCCTCATGAGGCCGATTGCCGGCGCCGTTCTGGCAGCGCTGTCGCTCGCCGGTTGCGTGTCCCCGGAACTGTTACGCGACACCAAGCAGGCGGCCGACGATGCCGGCACGAAGGCCGACGCGATGACCGCAGCGCTGTACGCGCGCATGCACCGAGACCGCGCCGCGGTGGAGCGGGAACAGGAAGTGGCAAAGCCATTCCTGGCGGGACGGGCCGTGCCGATCTCGCGTAATGTCACCCTGCCGGTGGCGCTGCGCAAGGATGTCGATACGTTCGTGATCTTCCCGGAGCGGACGATGCCGCTGGCGGTGGCCGCGCAGCGCATCTTCATGGCGACGGGAATTCCGGTGAAGGTCGAGTCCGACGTCTACTTGCCGGCGGCCATGCTGATGCCGCGATCGATGCTGCGCACGCCGACACAGGGCGCCGCCAGCGCAATGAACGCCGTTGGGGCGGCCACCATGCCGACGCCGAACGGGATCGGGGCTGCGCCGACGCCACAAGGACCACTGCCGGCCGGGCTGGCCGGCCCCACTTCGAATGCCGCGGCGCAAGCGGTTCCGCTGGCCGACACGGCGATGAATGTCGAGTTCAAGCAAAGCGAGAAGATGCCGCTGGCGAACATGCTGGACCTGATCGCCACGCGCTTGTCCATCAACTGGGAGTATGTGCCGAGCAAGGGCGTCATCCGCTTCTACCGCCTGAAGACCAAGATGTGGAGCTTGCCGTTCCGGGGCAAGGAGTCCTTCTCGACGGACTTCCTGCCCCCCGCACTGATGACCAGCAGTGCGGGTAGCGGCAACACGGGCCTGCAGGCCGCGGCGTCGAGCTCCAAGTCCGACGACAGCGCGACCGTGGAGATGGACGGCATTCGAGACAGCATTGCGCCGGTGATGACGATGGCGGGGTCGGTCTCGCTCAACGCTAATAGCGGGCTGCTGACGCTGACCGACACGCGAGAGGCCGTGGAGCGCGCGGACGAGATCGTGCGAGCGCAGATCGCGCAGGCATCGCGCCGGATCTACGTGAAGATGCAGACCATCGACTTCACGCTCAACGACAACAGCGAAGCGGGCGTGGACTGGAGCGCGGCGCTGTCGAAGGCGCTGGCGCATATCCCTGGCTTCGCATTCAGCGCGCTCTCTCCCGCAACACTGACCGATAGCCTCGCCGGCAGCTTCGGCCTGAGTTTGACCTCGGGCGACGGTACCGGCACTTCCGCTATCGTGAATGCGCTGCGGGAGTTCGGCACGGCTACCACGGCGGTGTCGATTCCATTCAACCTCCGCAACCGGCACGCCTCCGAGGTGGACAACCGCCACACGTTCAACTACGTGGCGAGTACCACGCCAGCCACCTCGACTGTGGGGGGGACCGGTGGCGTCCCGGGGATCACTACGGCGACCGACGCCGTTGGCCTGCGCGTCAAAGTCTATGCGGATGCCACCTCGCGTGACGATGTCTCGCTGACGCTGGCATTCGAGCAATCGGTGCTCGACGGCCCGATCGAGAAGTTCACCTCTGGGTCGGGTTCGAATCAACAGTCGGTGCAGCTGCCGAAGAAGATCGTTCGCAGCATTCCGCAGCACGACTTCCAGGTCCGTAACGGCCAGACGTTGATCGTGACCGCCATCGACCAGACCGATACTGCGATGACGCGGCGCACGCTGGCCGACCACCTCCCGCTGCTCGCCGGAGGCTCCCAGGTCGCGAGCAAGAGCCGCACCGTCACCCTGGTGGTGGCGACGGTCATGGTGCAGGATCAAGGCACGGGCGGCGCCGAATGATCCTGGATATCCAAGGCAAGAAGCTGGTCTTCGGCATGCAGTGGCGCACCTTGACGGGCAGCGACGCGCCGCCGGCATTGGCGGCGCGGATCGCGCGAGAGGCCAAGGCCGAGCGCATCTGGCATGAGGACCAGGCGCTACACATGGGCTATCCGGACGCCGCTGACGCGCAGGCCAAGGTCAAGGACCGACTCTATTCGGCGGCGGCGGCGCTGTCGCGCGTGACGCAATGTATCCCGAATGCGCTCTTTGTCTACCGGCTGGAGCATGGTGGCCAGCACATTGCCTACCTGGTCTGCGGCATCGCGAAGGGTCGCCCTCGGGTCGGCTTTGACCAGATCGTCAGCGATGAAAAGGCGCTCGCCGCGCTTGTCGCCGACTTTCCCAATCGGTGTGATGGCGAGTTCAAACTGGTCGGCAACCTTCCGGATCTGCTGAACCTGATGCCTGAGGACCGAAAGGTCCAGTATGTCCCGTACACGCTCGAGATGCTGGTGGCGGAGGTCGGGCCCTACGCGCTGCTCAGACGGCCCAGCGCGGCTAGCCGCCACAAGCGGCTGGTGGTCCTGGCGGCCCTGGCGGTCCTGGCTGTGGCCGCCGGCAAGTACGGCAAGGCCGAATATGACGCGTATCAAAGACGCCTCCATCCGCCACCGCCGGAAAAGACGCCTGCGCAGCGCTATGCAGAGGACCTGGCGAGCCGCGCGCAGGCCGGCGTCGCGCCCGCTGGCCCGGCAGTGGCCGGTTTCTATCAATGGTTTGCGGAGCAGGTGGACATCACGCTGGGGGGATGGTCGCTTTCGTCGGTGACCTGCGAGGCCGTGAAGACGCCGGAGACACCGTGCAAGCTCCTGTACAGGCTCGCGAAGGACACGCGCGGGGCAACCAATCAGACCTTTCTGGAGGCCCTCCCGGACTACTTCTCGGCACCCAACTTCCTGAGCATCGGTGATGAGTCGTCTGCGGAGGTAGTGGCCAAGGTTCCGATGGGGAGAGCGACAAAGCTGGGCGATCTGCTGCCGGGGCTACCCACACCGATGGCTGTGCGGACGCAGTTCGGGTCCGAGTTGCAGACGCTGCGCCCCGTCCTCGCTTCGGTGTCTCTGAAGGCCTTCCAGCCGTTCGGCGCGGTGGTGCCGGAGGCCATCGCGATGATTCCGCATCTGGTGAGCGCCGCGCAGTGGTCGACGGTAGGCCCGTTGCGCAATGCCACGGAACTGTCGCGGTTCTCGGCTGGGGTGACAGTGGATCGCATCGAACTGGCTGTGAGCCTTGATACAGCCCCGGATGCCAAGCAATCGAAATTCAAGCTGACGCTCGGCGGTGACGCCTACGCGCGCGACTGATCTTTGGAGAAAAATATGCGTACCCATTTCTGCGTTGGTCGGTATGTGGCGATGGCTGCTGCCGTGGTCGTGCTCCTGCCGGCGGCGCATGCCGAGGATGACCGCTCGATGACCCGCAAGTTGATTGACGCCGATGCGAAGCTTGCTCTGCAGAAGCTGGAGGCCGACCTCAACAAGAACGTGCCGACGCAGAATGTATCGGCGGCCCCGGCGGGCGTCGGCGTGCGCTCCGGTGGGGGCGAGGGCGGCCCGCAAACGATCGCCCTTTACGGCGTGGACGGCAGCGCAGCCGGATTGCCCTCGAACCTGCGCGCGTACGTGAAATGGGGGGAACAAGTCTATCCCGCCAGGGTCGGCGCGAAATGGCGTGGCTATACAGTCGCGTCGATCAACGAAGACGGAACCGTTCTCAAGCGCGGCAAGCACGTCGTGCTCGCGCCGTTGGACAAGGACGACGCGGCGGTGTTCGAGCGGCCGTCAGCACGGGCCGGCGATGCCGCAGGCGGCGCGCGCCCGGCGGGGCCGATGCCGGGCGGTGCGGGGGGCGGGCAACCTGGTGGCACGTTCGGCCAGGGCAGCCCGGGCCTGCTTGGCGCCAACAGCCCTCAAACTGCGGCGCCTTTCCCGGCGCCTATGCCGGCGCCTATGCCGGCGCCGATGCCCGCCCCCATGCAGGCGCCGGTGACGCCGGCGACGCCGGTGGCGCAATGAGGGTGGCCATGCGACTCTTTCCCAAGCGATCGAACGACGAGCGGGGGCTTACGGTCGGTGGCGTGACCGTGGTGTCGGGTGGTTCCATGCCGTTCGCTCCGCCGGCGCCCGCGGTGGCGGCGACGGCGGAGGCGCCCGACCTGCCCGATGGCGGCGAGATCGGCACCGTCGATGACCTGCCAACGTTCGAGCGCACGCTGTACGACGACCTCTCGCTCGCACCGTCGCTCCGCCATCAAATCTGCCCAGTCCTGGAGTCGGTAGCCTCGGGCCCGGCGGCGACCACGCGCGGACGGTATGCGCTGATTCTCACGCGCGACATGGCCACGTCCGATGTCACGGAAGAGATCCAGCGCCAACTGAGGCTGCGCTTCGACCCGGCCGACACGCCGATCTACTTCGCTGCGGCCCCGGTCATGGTGGCGCTGGCACGCGGCAGCTTCGATATTGCCGGCGCCAGCGGCGATGGCGCCAAAGGGGCCGGACGTCGCTCGTCCAGCGCGTTGTGGCAGAACTTCGAAGCGGCGGGGGGCTTCGCCCTGGCAGAGGCCGCGTCCGACTTGCACTGGGAGGTCGAGGACAACGGCGGCTACTCGCAGCTGCGCTTTGCGATCGACGGTCACCTGGTGGCGCCGCCGCAGTTCCGAATGGAGACGGGGGTGATGCTCGATACCCTGTCGCACATCTGGCAGAAGGGAAAGGGCGGCTCGCAGGGCGTGTTCAGTCGCGTATTGCCCCAGCAGACTTCTATCCGTGCCAGGATCGGCGGTGAGCCGGTGGTGTTCCGCTGGGCGTCGATGCAGAGTGCGACCGGCCATGTGACCGTAATGCGGATGCACCGCGAGGAGGCGCAGACGACCGAGGTCGACTTCGTTCACGACCTGGGCTATTTCCCCCAGCAGGCCGAGTTGCTCGACCGCAATACGATGCATCTGGGTGGTGGCACGGTGCTGGTGGGTGTCGTGGGCTCGGGCAAGACCACGACGGCCCACGCGATCATGCAGCGGCTTCCGGACTGGATGCACAAGATGGCGATTGAGGATCCGGTGGAGCTGCTGGCCAAGGGCACGCACCACTTCTCGGTTGCGCGGACCTTGGACGGTGCGAATCGCCAGGAAGACCCGTTCATCGTGGCCAAGCGCCAGATCAAGCGGATGAACCCCCATTTCGTCATGATCGGCGAAGTGCGGGACTTCGAATCGGCTGGCCTGTTCCGCGACGTCGCTGGCGCGGGGCTGCGCGCGCTGACCACGGTGCACGCGCCCAGCGCGCTGGCCGCGCCGGACCGGCTCGCAGATGGCGAGCTGCAGATTCCGCGCAGTGTGCTGGCCACCCCGGGCTTCGTGAATCTCTACTCCTACCAGGCGCTGCTCCCGAAGACGTGTAGCTGCGGCCATACGGGCGCCGAAATGAAGCAGATCTTGGGCGCAGACAAGCTGAGCCAGATCGAGCGCCTGTTCCGCTTCGACATCGAGGGCATCCGCGTGCGCCGGCTCGACGGGTGCGACCTCTGCCGGCGCCCGAATCTGCCGGCGCTCAACGGGGCGCGCGGCCGGACGGTGGCCGCGGAGATGGTCGAACCCGATGAACAGGATCTGCTGTTCATCCGCGATGCGAAGAACATCGAGCTGGCGGCCTATCAGCGTAGCAAACGGGTACACGGCTTCGAAGTGCCCGACAGCACTGGTAAGACCGTGTTCGAGGTGGCTATGTACAAGGTGTTTGCCGGCATTGTGGACCCACGCGAGGCAGAGCGAATCATCTCGCTCGACGCCTATGAGGCGAAGCTGCTGCGCCAGCGCGCGCGAGAGGCGGGCCAATGAATCGATACCCACCCGCGGGCCGAGGGGAACCGTGCGCAGAGCTGTGTTTTCGACCCGGTGACGTGGCGTGGCGGCAGCGCGTCGGTCTTCTAATCGTCGACTCCGCGGACGCGATCGGGCAGTGCGCGGCGCCTATTTCCTCTACCGGAAAAGAACTGTGCAATTTCTGAAACAAATGGCGCGGCGCATGCTTCGCGTGTCCTCTCGCCTGGGCGGTGGCCGCGCGATCTTCGAAGACAAACTGTTCTGGGCAAAGTATCGCTTCCGCTCCGAACGAGCCACCTACTACCACGACCTGGCACAACGCATCGAGCACATGCCGGGTGAGCCCCTTTCGAACCACTTTGCCAAGGACGCCGCACGCCGCGCCGGCGAGCCCATTGGGATGCTGGCCGCGCATTGGCTGGCGCGATGGGAGGGTGCCGACGGCGAGATCCAGCGGTCGCGTCTGACCGACATCTTCCGGGGCACGGTGCCGAACGAGGATCTACCGATTCTCGCGGTCGCGGAAGAGGGCGGCGACATCAAGGAGGGCCTGCTCTCGCTGGCGAAAAACCTCAAGGCCCTGGAAGGAACGAAGGTCAAGATTTTCCTGACGATGGCCAGCCTGATTGCCACGTTGGTGATTCTGCATGTGTATATTGCAGTGATGGCGTTGATCGTGGCGCCCCAGATCGACAACGCCTTTAGCCACGTGCTTTCCGTGAAGGACTATGGACCGATCGCGTCCGCCTATCACAACGGCTCCGTGTTCGTGCGGCATTGGGGTTGGCTCGTCGTCGCGGTCGAACTAGCAGCCGCCGCATGGATTGCAGTCGCGCTGCCGGGCTATGTGGGCCGATGGCGCGGATGGCTCGACCGAAAGACGTTGATCTTTGATTTCTTCCGTCGCTTCCAGGCCGCGCAGTTCTTCGCCGGGATGGCGTCCGTGACGAAGCGATTCGGTGGCGACGCCAAGAACCTGGCGAACGGGCTGGCGCTGATGCGAGTCAACGCCTACCCGTACCTGGCCTACCACATTGAGCGCATTGAGCTGAACCTTGAGTACAACCCGAACCTCGGTGGAAAGGTGTTCGATACCGGGCTGCTTGACCGTGAAACGGCCTATCGGATCGAGGATATCGCGGAGTATGAAGGTGACTTGTCGGCGATGCTGTCGAAGGTCTCCGAGCACATGCTTGAGTCCGCTCCAGCGGAGATGCTCGAACGCGCGACGAAGTTCAATCGGCACATGACGATCCTGCTGATTATTGTCATCACCGGATTGGCGTACCTGCCTGCCTTCATGGCGCAGGAACTCAAAGCCAGGGCCCAGTTCGCGGCCATGGCCAGGCAAGCCGGCGCAGCGACGCCGGCCGGGCACTAGTTTTAATTCGCAGTCTTTCAACGTTACGCATTTCAACCGAAGGGAGTGACCATGACCGCATGTATGAACGAATCGAACGCAAGCCTCCAGATCGCCGAGGGCGCTGACCAAGGGCACGTCGAAACCCAGGGAAACGGCGCGCTCGAGGGCAATACGCTCCACTGTCGGATGCTGGACACGGCGAACCGCATGCGCACTCGACGGGCGAGCGGTCAGCGAGGCGGGATTCTGGACGAGTTCGGCTTCTACCTGATCATCGCCGGGCTCATGCTGGTGGCGGTCCTCGTCCTGTTCGGCAGCAATTCGTCGGACACGGCAACGCAGCAACTGACCGTGGAGCTGAACACCGTGATCGGTAAGACGACGACCAGCTACCGGGGCCAATTCAACAAGGTGTCGATCAGCGCCCTGGTCGCCAACGGGATGTTCAAGAACATGACGGCGATGACCGCGAGCACCGGTAGCTCGTCGAACGTGACCTTGCAGCCTGGCGGTGGCGCGCTGACCGTGGCGGCGGCGACGCTGCTGGTCGCCAATGACGCGCTGGATTGGACCATCAGCAACCAGCCGGATTCGGCATGCACGACGATCGTGTCGGCCTACCAAAGCAGTGCCAGCAAGATTCTCGTAAACGGCACCACTGTGAAGGCGGTCGGCGGGACCGTGGACCCGAGCAAGGTGTCGTGCTCGGGGAATGCCAACACGATCGATCTGTTCACGGCGTAACGGCGGGGGCACTCGCGCTGGCGGGGCTGCAAGCGGGGCGCGGTACGCCGCGTGTCAGAGAAAGCAAAACGGATAGTCGACGGGGGCGTAGGCCCCCGGGACTATTTTAAAAGTTGAGGAATTGTCCATGATAGCGAGTGCAGAGTTGGCCTTCACACTGATCGCGGCGACGGGGGCGGTCACGATGTCGATCTTTCAGACCAACAATCTGATCGACAGTGCGTTGACGATGGGCACTGGCCAGTACATGGCGAAGCTGGCCAGCGCTGTAGACACATACGTGTTCGACAACTTCACGACACTGGCGGGTAGTCCTAGCGGGCCGACCACTTTGGTTGCCGGCAGTGTTTCGGCCACGGTAAGCAATCCCTTGCAGCCGACCGTGCAGGACCTCATCAACCTGAAACTGCTACCCCTTGGAACGATGTCGACGGCGCCGATGGGAATGTCCTTCGCTGTGAACCTGACGCCGACGAATTGCAGTGCGGGTCTCACGAACTGCACGATTCCGGGCCTGATGTACTCGACGACGGCGTACCGTGACGGCTCAGGCAATGTCAGGACCGACCTGCTCACGGCAGTCGTGGCGGCAGCTGGTTACGATGCCGGCGTATCGTACGCAGAGAGCCCAGCGCTGATTACTGGCATGGCTGCTAAATGGTCCACAGCCAATCCCGTGGCTGGTAATCAGGCAGGGGTGCTGGCTATGCAGGTCGGAAGCACGTCGCTGCTGGCGCAATCGCTGAACCAGTTCTACAAGCGCGACGGATCACTGAACCTGACCGGTCCGATGGATGCCAACAACCAAGCCATGAACCGGGTTGGGAATCTCCAATCGAATGGCTCAGTGTCGGCGAATGGGAATGTTTCGGGTAACGGGGTGTATGGGAACTACGTGCAGTCGAACGGAGCCGTTGCGGCTGCCGGCAACGTGACCGGGAATGTCCTATCCGGCAACGCCGTCGCGGCAGGTGGTTCAGTGACTGCCGGCGGCTACGTAACCGCGGCCGGGGCCCTTGTACCAACTTCGGATTGGGGCCAGAAGGTCTGGGCCGGTTGGGGATGTGGTGATCCGCAGGGCGCGATTCGAAGCGACCCGAACGGTGTATCGCTTTCTTGCCAGAACGGGGTCTGGCGGCCAGCTTCGGGGACACCTGATGGCAGCGTTGTGAGCGGCGCCGCATACTGCGACGGGTATGCGGGCGCGCCGTGCCACACCGGCATTTGTGTCCAACAGACTGGCGCTGGTGGTCTGTACAACTGGGCCTATGGCTGGGTGTGCGCGCCGGGAAGCAACTTTGTACGGACTGCGCCAGACTACACGCCCAGCACGGATTCTGCTGGTTGAGAGTAGGCTGGAGGGCTGGCGGCACCGGGAAGCAAAAGAGCCGGCTGAATGCCGGCTCTTTCGCAACGGTGCACCTGCTAGCTGCACTGGAGGACGACGACGCCGCTGACGTCACCGCTCGACGGCGACGGAATCGTGTAGCCGATTCCGAGAAGCGGCTTTGTTTGGTTCGTACCAAGAGTTTCGATTTGGAACGTTCCTGTTGCTGAGGGCGCAGCGCCAGTGATAGGGCCACCGGTGAACGTCGCTGTTGCGTGGGTGTCCGATCCAATTGAAACATCGAGGTTGATGGATTGAACAAGTGGCCCGTTCAAATCGATGACAGCCGAGGCCGAATTGACCTTGCCGGGCGCAAAGTTGCCAGACACCGCGGTCGGCTGCGTACTACTAATCAAGGAGCACGCAAGTGTCTGGCCTGGGCCGAGCACCCGCTGAACGGTTAGCGGTACTCCGACCACGTAATGGGCGCCTTGATTGACGCTGATGTTGCCGAGACTCGACGTGCCATTCGTCCACCGGCCGATCGCGTATGCCCCGTTACCCGCGACGTCGGAGACGGAGCCGCTGGTTAGGGATACAGCGGAGGCCACGTTGCCGCCCAGTGCCTTGTAGCCGCCGTTATCGGTCGCCACCTGGAGGGATGCGGGCGCCGTTGCTGTCACGCCCGCATGCGACGAGAGGCCATGCGAGGTGGCGTCCGTGGGGACATAGATAACCGCCAACGGATCACCGCTAACCGGCGTGGCGCTGCCCGACACGGTGATGGTCGGAGCCGGCGCCGGGGAAGGTGCCGGGGTGGCCGCCGCCGGCGAACTGCTGGAGCCACCGTCGCCACCACCACCGCAGGCGGACAGAGTGAGAGCTGCGGCGGCGATTGCGCCGAGGAGGAGCTTGTTATTGGTGTTTTGCAATTTGATTTCCTTGCTGGAAGTTCTGCGGCTCGCCACTCGATCCGCTTAGTTCCAGATTACCGACGCCTGCGCGAAGTCAAGTCGCGCAGGCATCCCAATAGAAGCGGCAATGAAACGGCCGCTTAACTGTCTCTAGACGGCAGGGTAGTCAGAAATTGAATGCCCCACTCAAGTAGGGGAGGGGCGCCGTTACAGTGGTCAGCTGTTGTAGAGATGCGCGCCACAATGGTTGCAAAGATGCCGCTGTTGGGCTCCAACAATCCAAATGCGGATGCTGCGCGAGCCGCAGTGGGCACATGCTATGCCATTCTTAGTCCTGCAATGCGGGTGCTTGGTCAAGTACGCGTCCAGCCGGTCCACCGGGTCGCGGAGCAGTAGGATCACAGGTATGACGAAAAGCTGAAAGAAAAATCCGATAATCCCCCAAAGCCAGAAACGCCTAGATTTTCGTTTGGCAATGACGGCGCATATGATTGGACAAACAAAAATGAAAGGAAAAACTAGGAGCGCGGTAAAGAAAAACTCAATGGGAGCCAACAGAAAATGAAGCATGTTTAGTTATTTCCGGTGGGTGCAGCGACCGCAATGGACGTTGCCGTTCGACTGGCGTGTCGTCGGACGATCGAGAGGGGCGGCGCGCCTACGCGGCATGCTGTCCCGCGGCAGCGAGGCCCGGCGATCGCGCGGCCGCGTGCTGCGCCGATGGTGGAGGCGCGCTTTCGCTGCCTGCGGCGCGCGCCGCCCGCCCGCGTCGCCGCACTGATTGCGTGCCCAGCAGCCCGCCGCAGCTTGGGCAAGCGAAAGCGCCACTGAACTCAACCTTCTTGCCGTTGTTGGCGATGAGGTAGTGCGTCCCGCAGGCGCGACATGGCGCCGTGGCAATGCCTGCTGCGCCGCCAGAGACGCGCACCAGGTGATAGGCGCGGTCGGCCTCCAGCTTTAAGCTTTGGCCAAAGAGGGTCTGGGTGAAGTCGTAGGCGGAGATCAAGGCCTCCGGAACGTTGCTGCCGCCGGCGAGAGCTGCCTTGTAGAGCCAGAGGAATACGGTGGATTGGACGCGCACGGCCGCGGGTCTGAGATGCCAGCCCAAGGAGCTAGGTGCCTGCCCGCAGGGAGACGACACGCCGTGAATCTCTTGGTACATGGCGCGGGCGCGGTGCGAGGTGATGCCAAGGAGCGCGACTACGCTGGCTGCCCGACAACGGAACCCGATCAGCTGGGCGGCGTAGGTGTCGATGAGATTGCGTAATCCGCGGTCGTGCCTCGATTCCTTCGCCTGTAGGTTGCCGAGGCGGATCGGAGAGCTTTGCATGAAGAAATGCGCGACGCTCTCGATTCCCACTCGGTGGGCGCCATACTCCAGCAAGAAGCTTGGATGAGCAACGCGCCAACGGAAGATGGGAAATCCGAGGTCGGAGATAGCCAGATCAAGCGTGTGCTGCGGAATGGTCGCGAGGTAGGCCGCCAAGTCTGTGCTGATACCCAATACCGGGGCAGCGAGTGCGCAGGTATTCAGAATCTCCACTAGCAACCAGATATACGTCCGGTTGTTGAGGTAGATGAGATGCCTTTCGTTGGGCGTGAGTTGCGGGGTGACACGCGCCAGGTTGTCGACTGCGACGGTCGTCGTTGACCGATGAATGAGGGCTTGCCAGTCCGCGATCTCGGTGAGCGATGGTGCGACCACCAGAAACGGCGTACCCATCAGCACGCGGTAGGCTTTCTCCTGCGCCCGCACCATCGCGACATCGTCGCGCGAGATGCCAAACGCATCGGACATTTCGGGTCTGATGCGCAGCGCCTCCGCCACATAGTCGAGAAGGTAGTAGTTGGCGGAGCGAATTCGATCTCTCGAAAAGGGCGAGAGGACGAGATTGTCCGTATTACGTGCAGAGATGGGTTCGGTCATTTTTCTTCTTAGCAGGAACCCGTGCGTTTGGAAGCACGGTCGGGATAGCGCGACGCGGCAGGGTGCCAGTTCCCGCTTCCCCATTATTAGTGGCTATCCGAATCCAGTGTGGATCTTATGCTCACGGTGCAATGTTCACCGGAGTGGATAATTATCAGTACGGCAAGAAATCCGGCTAGACGCGTTTTAGCTCCAGGTCGAGCTTGTTGGAGAAATCGGCGACAGCAGCTGCGAAGGACGCGATGGCCAGACGGCCACCTCCTTCCAGCTTTTTGAAGGCAGGGGAGGCATGGAGTTTCTCGAAGCGCTCGGCCATCGCTGAAAAACTCTCAGTGATCCTGGAGAATTCCTCGGTGGCGGTCTTGATGAGCGTAAGACCTTGGGTCTCCTCTTGAACCTGCCTGCGCAGGTCGCGAAGGCGCTGCTCCTCGGCGGCGAGCTCGGCTTCGACTTCACGCTGTCGGCCCGCCAGGGCTGCGAGCTGTTGTTCCGCAGCCGCAGCATCGACGGTGGCCGCGGCCGCGGAAGATGCTGGAGCGGTCGACGCTGCGAGCAGAGCTGCCTTGAGGCTTTCACGCTCTTTGCTCAGCGTATCGATGGTCATGTTGAGCTGGCTCACCGCGCCATTTCGACGGGACAGTTCTTCCGTCGTATCGGCCAGTGCTGTCCGGTGCCGGTCCACCGCGCTGTTCAGATCAGCCACCTGGGCGCGAAGTTGTTTGGTCTCATACTCGGCATCCATCTGTTTTGCCAAGCTATTGGCGAGATCTTCGCGCGCAGCTTCCAACTGGTGATTGACCGTCTGGAGGCCCTCGTCTTGCTCGCGCAAATGCTTCGCCAACGCCTTGAACTCGGACCGTTTGAGGCCAGGATTCTGGCGTTTTGCCTCGGCGAGTATGGCGACATGCTCATCCGTGATCTCAGAATGCACGATGACCTGTAATTCGCCAATATTAAACGGCGTGATCGCGTCGTAGTTGTTCATGAACTTCGCGTGGGCTTTCAGATAAAGCCACACATAAGATCGGCTAATCTTCAGTACATTCTGGCAGTACTTGAACAGAACCGTGGAGGCGCGCTTGCGCGCCTGCGGCACGTCTCCCATCGCCCGTTTCATATGCGAGTGAATCGTTCGATCAATATGGGCGATATTTGAGCCGATCGACGCGATCTCCATCTGGATCCGATCCTGCGACTCCAGAATTTCTTCTGAGGCCTGTACGATCTTCCCAAGGGCGGCTTCATCGAGGACTGGCATCAGTTCGTGACGCGCAAGGGAGTAGAGTGCCTCCGGCGCGTTGCCGGCGGTGTCGATCAAGGGAAAGTCGTCTTGCATATTGCTGAGGTACCGGGAATTGATGCGGTGGGAGGCGACAGCACGATGATGTTGTCGCTCCAGCGTAGCGCGTCATCGGCGAAGTCAAGGGGCGACATGGCGGATGACGGGGTGGAGAGAGGCATGTTGCGTTGCTGCTTTCAAATTCTTCTATCGGCATGCACAGCCATCGTTGAATCACCCTCCGTGGGAGGGGCTGAGTGCGTCGATAATCGAACACGCCTTAGGCGCAATCGGAGCGCCGAAAAGACGTAACAAAGCAGCACGCTTTCCGGTGGAGAGCGTCCAGCATGTTGTACGCTGGGCCGCCCAGGCGCGCCGTTGGCAATGCTTGCGTGCAAGGCCCCAGTGCGATAAAGTCCAGTCACCTCCGCGTCTCTGACGCATCGACCTAGCGCAAGACGGACTCTCCCGTCCACTCCTCTCGCCCAACGGCGGCGGACATTTCAGCGCCCCCCCCCCCATTTTTCTAGTTCACACGGCCTCCGCGGCCAGCACGTTTGCCTGATGCATTGCGTATGAGGCAAGCGCGTTGACGCTTGAAGGATTCCTTGCTCACTCGAGCATCGAATGGTCCCGGGTATCCGCCTGGGCATCTCATCTCTACGTTTTCCGGAGTGAAAACCATGGAATCCTTGATGCGCCTTCTGGGCCTTTTCCTTTCCTTTGCCGTTCGTCACCCCCGCGGCTTTCTGTTGCTGTGCTTGGCCGTCATGCTGTCGGGCCAGTTCTACTTGCTGCCGCCGCTGATGGTGTATGCCACGGCCGCAGTCGTCTTTGCCTTCGTGGGATGGGTACGCCGTGCGTTCAAGACGGCTGTGCCCGCCGCGCCTGATGCAGTCATGCCGCATCCCACGGCTGCCGCTCAACCGGCGCCGGCGCGCCATGCCGTTCGCGGCGCCAACCGGACGGTCTACGCGAAGTCCGCTGTGATGGTGCCGATGCCTCGATCGACCTCGGCGAAATAGCCGTCGATCCAATCCGCCTTTCGCTGAAAGGCGGCCCCCAACCCCTGTCGTGGGACTCGCGCCCACCGACAGGTGGTGCTGCGGGTTCTCGCGAGGAGAGCCCAAGATGAATACCCAAGTCCGCGGGTGGCAACTCGACATCTTCGGTGATGCTGCGCCGGTCGTGACCGCGCCACCGAGAGTCGATCCGTTGCCTGACCCGAAATTCTGGAGCGATGCCATACGCTCGAAGATGGTTGACGCCCTGATCAGCCTGGCGTGTGATAGCCGACGCGGCGACAAAATGCCGGAGTCCTTGATCGATTGCGCGGAGATGCTGCGCGCGCGTATGCAAGGGAAGACGGTGGATCCCGAGGACTACGCGATGACGCTCGGATGGATCTTCCACTACTGGGAAGGTGCCGTGAGCTACGAGTACGTCTGTCGCGTGAACGGTGTCGATCCGGAAGTGCTGCAGGACGTCATCCTCAACCACCAGCGCCTGCGCCGTGATCTGGAAGAAGTACGCCGGATGGCCTGCGGGTCGCTGCTGTAGGAGCTGCGCCATGAGCTGGATGAACAAGCTATGGAAGGGCGCTTGCGCTGCTGCTGACGTCGTCTGCGCGCTCGCGACAACACCGAGCCCTCCTGTGGTCGTTGGCCGCGGCTCGGCGAACGAGGTGCAGGTGATGATTGGGGAGCTGCCGCACCTGTTCCGAGACGAAGGGGACAGCGTGGTCCACTTTGTCGCCGCATTCGAGAAGCGCCTGACGTCGACCCGGTTCGGACACAAGCTGCTGCCTTCGGTCGCGCCCCATTGGGAGGCGGTGGAGACCATCAGCGGCCGCACGATATCCGATGCCGTGTCCGATGCTGTTCGCGCCCATGAGGCGACCCAGGGCTGTGCTGCACCGCTCAAGACCTCCGTCGCTCCGGCGGACACGCCGGCGTCCACCGCCGGAAATACACGGCAGGCGGTGGCAACGCCGGATGGGCAGGCGCCTCGTGGTGAGCCAGCCAGCCGGCGCAGTGGCGGCGCCAGGCAGCATTCGCTGCATGTCTATCACGGTAAGGCCGTCTGGTGGGGAGAGGACGATTTCCCTGACCGCAAGCGTCCTGGAAAGACCTACCGGTCCTTTGCGTTGCGCCTGGATGGCCCGAGTGGTCAGCAGATCCTGCAGGGCGAAGGCCTCAAGGACGCGATCACTGATGCGGGTTGCCGGCTCGGCGACATGGTGGAAGTGACGCGCCTACGAAAGGTGAAGGTACCTGCCTTCACCACCTCTGGTGAACCCAAGCGAGACGAACACGGCAACCAGGTTCTCTGGGAAAAGTGGCTGTGGTCGATCTCTCGTGCCCATTGAATAGAAGGAGTAACGAAGCATGGCTTCAGTGAACAAGGTGATCCTCGTCGGAAATCTCGGCGCGGACCCGGAAACGCGGTATATGCCGAGCGGAGATGCGGTGACGAATATCCGGCTGGCGACAACGGATCGCTATCGTGACAAGGCGAGCGGCGACATGAAGGAGCTGACGGAATGGCACCGGGTCTCGTTCTTCGGCAAGCTGGCTGAAATTGCTGGCCAGTACCTCCGCAAAGGCTCTCAGGTGTACATCGAAGGGCGCATCCGCACCCGGAAATGGCAGGACCAGAGCGGCCAGGACAAGTACTCGACCGAGATCGTCGCGGACCAGATGCAGATGCTGGGTTCGCGGCAGGGCGGCCGTGACGATGGCGCGGGCCAGACGGGCGGATATGACACGACGGGAGACAGTGATGACTCCCGGGGTCCGATACTCAGTCGTCCGCAACGCGAGCAACGTGCTAGCGGCAGCGGTGGCGGCGGCCAGCGACGCCAGCCGCAGGCGCCATCGAATGGCTTTGAGGACATGGATGATGACATTCCTTTTTAGCGGTTCGAAAGCTTGCTTCGCGCCTTGTCGACGTGAGGCCAGCAGCGGCTTTTCCCTAGCATGACCTTCGCGATCGTTCTCCGGCTGAGTGCCGGAGGACGATCGCGTCTCCTCTTCCGCCCTGAGTTCTCAGGGCGACTCTCCCTCGCACGTTTCGCGCCATGCTGAAAAGGCCCCCTGCCTCGCGGGGTGCCTTTTGAGCAAAGCGTTTCCCTGTCTGATTCAGGCATCGAACCCACCCTCCAGAAGGAGACAATCCCATGAAGTTGCGTGACATCGTTGGTACCTGGACGCCCTCTCAGTGGGATGCCATGGTGCTGAAGTATGTGGACGAGCGCTACCTTTCGGGGCGTCCGTGCCCGTGCCCCATCTGTGGCGGCACGGATCGCTTCACCTATGACAACAAGCATGGCCGCGGCGACTGGGTCTGCCGGAAATGCAACAACGGCGCCCCAAAGGCTGGTGACGGCTTGGAGCTGATTCGCCTGGTAACAGGCAAGTCCTTTCACGAATTGGCATGCGAAATCGAGGGCGGGCGAGTCCCCGAACCACGTCTCGCCTGCGAACGTCCGAACCGTGCGGGCACGGCGAGCAAGACTTGTGACGCAAAGTGGAAGGCGCGTCGATTGGCAAGCATCCGAGCCGCCGCAGTGCCAGTGGTGCGAGGCGACCACGGCATGGCGTACTTGGCCGGCCGCGTTCCTGGACTGGATGTGGCGCCCTCGCCGGCGCTGCATCTGGCGCAACTCGACTTCTGGCACGGGAAGCAAGCTTTGGGACGTTACCCGGCGATTCTGGCCGAGTTCACCTTGCCCGATGGCCGACTGGCAACGTTGCATCGCACGTTTCTCGACCGTGACCGTCCGTGCAAGGCGACCATCGTCTGCCCGGAAGGCGAGATATTGCCGTGCAAGCGGAATGAGGTGTCGGCGTTGCCGCTCGCCGGCGGTGCTGTGAGGTTGATGCAGCCCGTCGGCGGCGTGATCGGCGTCGCGGAGGGCATGGAAACCGCATATGCGGCGCACATGCTATTTGGGGTGCCGACCTGGTCGTGCCTGAATCGCGTGCTTCTCAAGGCGTTTGAGGTGCCAGAAGGATTGGGCATCCACACCGTGCACATCTTTGCGGACTTCGACAAGGTTGATCCGAAGACCGGAAAGTCGCCGGGAATGGCCGACGCGCTTGCGCTGGAGAAGCGCCTGCGTGCCTCCGGCTTCAAAGTCGTGCTCCACCGACCCAAGGTGCGTGGCACGGACTTCTGCGATGAGTGGCTGACAGTTTGCCGCTTGCGCGGGATCACGCAGGCCTTGCCCGTCACCGCATAGCACCTTCACTCGAAACGGCTTCTCGCCGATCCTCACCATCCTCGCCCTGTGGGTTCGACCCACGGGGCGAACTCCATGGGCGATCTCTTCGAAAGGAGACTCACCATGTCGTTCAAAGGATTCACTGCCATCGTCAATAAGCTGCACATCCACGCGATGCGCAGCGCTGGAGCGCGGGTCATCGAAGCCGGCCAGTCAGATGCGCAGTTTTTCGAGGTCTATCGTCGCGGCCCATCCGGTGTGCTGCTGTTCCTGCAGCGCGAAGCGTCGTTCGATGCGGCGTTCGAGTTCTGCTTCGATCGCAAACCGGTTCAGGTTCATTGAGATTTGTGGCACGGCGCCCTATCCGGTGTGTCGATTGGGACACGTCGCGAACGTACAAAATTTGATACACTTATGTCAACTGAAAAGGAAATCCGCTGGGTCGGGACAGCCTTGGCGGATCTGCTTAGCTTCCCCGCCGCCATTCGACGTGAAGCCGGCTTCCAGTTGAGCAAGGTCCAGGCGGGTCTGGACCCGGACGACTGGAGGCCATTCGGCGAGGTTGGGGCTGGAGCGCGAGAGATCCGGATTCGCGAGAGCGAAGGGACGTTCCGCGTTTTGTATGTGGCGAAGTTTGAGGAGGCGATCTATGTGCTGCACTGTTTCCATAAGAAGACCCAGGCGACAACGCGGCACGATAAGGACGTAGCCGAGGCTCGCTACCGAGCCGTTGTGAAATCTAGGAGTGCGACATGAGCGCGATTGATACGGAGATCAAGCACGTCACAAAGTCTGGGGCCAATCTATTCGCGGAACTCGGCTTTGCGCCGGAGGAAGCAAAGCGCTACCAGGTGGAATCGAAGAAGCGGATTGCGGAAACATTGGCGCTCAAGGAACAACTGATGGGAGAGTTAGCCGCTTGGATTCGGGACAATCACCTTAAGCAGGAAGAGGCTGCTGCGATTCTGCACGTTACCCGTCCGCGTGTGTCCGACGTGGTCAATAAGAAGGCTGGAAAATTCACCTTGGATGCATTGGTCGACATGCTGACTCGCGCTGGCAAGTCGGTGAGGATGGCCGTTTGCTGATGGATCGGGCGAGGCTCGCCCGCAATATATTTGAGCAAGAAGCCCGGCATATGCCGGGCTTTTTTGTTTTCTGCCTACTCGAAGCGTGCCATTGCCGCATTCAGCGCGCCGATATCGAGGCTTCCAAAGCCCTCGCTCAATGCTTCCTGCGCTGGTGCCTTATCACCTGCGGCTGCCGGTTCCGCTGGTGCCGGGCCGGGCGCCAACACTGCGCCGGAGCCGGGCGGAGTGTCTTGGGCCGGCTCCGCGGGAGCGGCAACTGGCGTGGCTGCTTCGAACGTGTGCGCCGGCGAATCGCCGAGGTCATGGCGAGGGGGCTGTCCGACAGGGGACGGAGCAGGAAGCGCGACCCTATCCAGCCCGCCCGATCCAAGGCCCGCAAGCCCTCGCTGGGCGAGGCGCTTGAGGATGTAAGCGCGCTCGCGCGCGCTCGGGATGCCGCGCAGGTAGGCCAGCAACTCCGGGTTGGAGTCGGCTGTCAGCGTCAGCTTGATCTCCAGCTTGTCCATCAGCGCATCACTCCTTACGCGGCTGCTTTCACGGGTTGCCGTGCAGCGCCGATCGTGTAGAAGCCCCGAACGTTGGCGAAGCAGGGTGCGTCCATGACGTGGATGATGTTCCGCGGGAATGCGGCGCGGATGGTTGGCGCATACAGGCTCGCGCCGCCGCCGGTCAGTATGATCGCGCGGATGTCTTCGGTACGGCCCACTCGGGTCTGCACTTCCTTGATCGACTGGTGAGTGACGGCCATCGCCTCGGCCAGGAAGGGGCGGACATCCAGATCCTTGCCATAGAAGAGCAGCGGCTTGGCGTCGCGGATCGCCTTGTCGATCCGTTCGAGGCTGTCGACGGCCTCGCCCTCGGCTTCGGAGAGCAGTTTGGCGACCTGTTGATAGACCCGCGCCGCGCCACCGGGGACACCGCCGCTGCGGGTATCGTCCATCGCGTATCCCCGCGCGACGACCCAGTCGGTGGTGAAGTAGCCGACGTCGATCACCAGGTAGGAGTTGTCCGGGTCATATTGCTGTCCGCTCTGCTGCATGAAAGAGACGAGGGAGCCCAGAGGCTGGGGCAGCGGCAGGACGCTCCGCACGCGCACGAGCTTGTCACCGAAGTCCAGGTCGCCACTAAAGCGGTCGCGGAGGAAGTCTGCGTACTTCTGGGTGTTATGAACCGGGAGGCCGAGAACCAGGCGGTCGATCTCGGATGCATTGGCGTAGTGCAAGGCACCGGCCAGCAGCGCGGCGTAGTTGGGCGTGGTGACGAAATCCTCGGACAGGACCCGGCCGGTATTGCCGTAGGCGGCGCTGATCGAAACGTCCGGGCCGACCTCGTAGCGGGCGCCGTCCACCATGACGTTCACGACGTTACGTGCGCGGAAGAAACTGCCGCTGTGGGACGCGAGGGAGTGGACAGACGTCGGGGGCGCGAGGGAGGGAAACATCTGGGTTGAGATTTCCGCGCCCATACCGAAGGCGGATTTCGTGTTGCCGTAACCAACGTCCACTGCGACGGTCGAGATCTTCATGGTGCTCTCCAGGTTGACTGCTCTGATGTGAGGGAAGTGACACCATCTGACAGTTGCTCACCGTATCTCACCGGGAGGGTGAGGACGTGGCACTTGATGTCGGTCCCGGTGAGCAACTGTCAGTAGCTCACCGCAACTGACCGATGAGCAACTGCCAGCTGCTCACCGAATCTCACCGTACGGGTGACCAAGTGCCACTTGGTGACAGCTTGCTCCGGGGGAAATCTGACAGGTGCTCACCGAACGGGGGATCAAGTGTCAGTTGATGACAGATTCGGAGACCAACTGACAGTTGCTCACCGTAACTCACCGACGCGGTGATCATCTGACACTTGCTCACCGAGACTCACCGAAGGGGTGACTTCCTTGTGACCCACTCTACCGACAAAACGACGAAGTCAAGGCCGCAAAAGCTCGCGAGTTGCGGGGGGCTTTCGCTGCGCCTTGCACTGCTGCTCGCTGGTGCTATATGCTGGAGGCTCTTCTCGCGTCCCCGACGCATCGACCTTGCCGCCCGAGCGCGGCTCATCTCAAGCATCAGCGGCCACCCCCTAGGGTGGGTTCTGATCGTCCGCTGTCCAAGCCGCACAATGTCGCGGCATTTTTTTCAATCGGCTCAGATACATGCTGGCCAACACTGAGGACACCGGACACCGCGATACCAATTGGCTTTGCGGGTAGTCTGGAAGAATCGGACGCACTGAGGACATGTGCAAGCCGGACACACCGGACACATTTTGTCCTCCACACCCACCATACGCCCGACAGCGAAACGCGGGGTAGGCGAACGCTGGAACCCGACACACTGCGGTTCAGATGTCGCTACTCGAGGGGCGGGACGTCGGTTGCGCAAGGCAGCTGGACGGTCTGAATCCATACGACACGGTAGGCGCGACCGTCACAGAACAGCGCAACAAGAGTTACGCGGGCGGCGTAGGTTGGTGCTTCGCACTGACAAACGTTCATGCCGGGAGCGATTCCCCGGCAACCGGGTAGCCCGACGAGCCGGCAGATCGGTCAGCACGACGATGTGTTGGATTGTTCGGGACAGTCATGCACGTTCTTCCACGTGCCGGCTGACCAGCCAAGGGGATCGCTAAAGGTCTGGAAGGCAGGACCATGGCCGATGGATAAACGGCAAGAGGTGGGCGCTGGGTGTCGAGGCGCATGTCAACGGGGGGGGCATGCAAGTCGGCAGAACGCGCAGTGCGTTTGAATAGGGGTATTGGATGCGACAGTCAGCAGTGTTTGACGTGCGCGGGTTGCTGGCGCGGTATGACCTTCCGGTGCGGATGAAGGCGGAGATGGAAGCCGTCCTGACAGAGAACCTGAAGCGAATTCTGAGCCGGACCCGGTCGAGCTCGAAGAGCGCGTCGATCAAGACGCAGGAGCGACGGATGTACACCGTGTGCCGGTCGTTCGTGGAACTGCGGGAGGTTGGCTTCATGATCGAGAGCCCACACTCGCTGCGGCACAAGCATGTGCAGGCGCTTGTGACGAGGTGGGTGTCGGCTGGCCAGACCGGCGGGACGATCGAGAACAAGCTTAGCCATCTGAAGGCGTTCTGCCAGTGGTTGGGTAAGCACGATCTCATCCGAGCGCTTGGGGATTACACCGACCGTGCCGCACACGGTTTGATTCGCTCCTACGTGACGACGCGGGATAAGTCGTGGGAAGGCAACGGCGTGGATGCGGTTGCCTTGATCGCGAAGATCGCCGAAGCAGATGCGCGGGTGGCGGTGCAACTGAAGCTGCAGGCGGCGTTCGGGCTGCGCATCGAGGAGAGCTTCTCTCTGAAGATTGGGACGGCCCTGCGCAACCTGGACACGCTGCGGGTGGTAGACGGAACGAAAGGGGGGCGGGCGCGGGAAGTTCCGGTGCGGATGCGACTCGGCGTTCTGGAAGAGGCCGCCACGCTTGTCGATCCGAATAGCGGATCGACCACGCCGTCGACGTATTCGATAGCACGGTGGCGGAGCCACTACAACGCCGTTCTTCGCAAGTTCGGCGTTTGCAAAGCTGAGCTTGGCATCACCAGCCACGGGCTACGACATGAGTGGATGCAGGCGCTGTACAAGGAGGCCACTGGCGTAGACGCTCCGGTCAAGGGAGGCCGCCCGGGGGATCTGGAGGTACATCGGCAGGCGATACAGGAGATCATCCTCAGCGCAGGCCATAGTAAGGCAGCCAAATCTGGCGCCTATCTGAGCACCGTGACCGCGATGGAACGTGACCAACGCCCGCGCGTGACTCGCGAGCAGGCGGAGGCCCAGTTGATTGCGCAGAACGGGAATAAGGCCCAGGCAGCAAGGCTGTTGGGTATCAGTCGGTCAGCCCTCTATCGGCTGATCGGTGCCATGTAGCAGGAGGAAGGCCTTGAAGAAAAAGCGATACTCACGAAGCGACCTGGAAAGGACGCTTAGCCAGGGAATCGGACAAGAGCTACAGAGAAGTTGGCCTCAGCTACTGCGACCTCAATGTGTGGTCGCCGTGGCGAGAGCCAGGCTGATCGAGGCCGAAGCGGACCCGTATGCGGAGGAGCAGCTTTCGGAGGCGTTGCGGCAGCGTCCAGCCCTGCAGACGGATTGGGGGCTCGTCTACGTCGAGATCAGCGCCGGGGAAGCCGATGACCCCGATGTGGCGACGGTCGAAGCATGCCTCGCGGACGATCCATTTCTGGAACTGCCTCATCTCAGGCGAGACGGCGATACGGTCGGGGCCCACTTGAGCGACCTCGTGGGTGCGGTGCTGGAATACCAGGCCGACGAGGCACTATTCGACGCGGGCTTATCCTGGGCCGACAACGACGACACCGCACAGGTCTTCCGGTTGGTGGCTTACAGCGAACCAGGGCAGCCTTTAGACCTCAATGGTTTGGGTCGGGCTGTTGGTCGCTGGCTGGGACGCCTAGATGTCGATGCCATGATCGAGGCGTGCAGGCAACCGGAGTCGCTCGCAACGATCTCGAGGATACTGGGCTGCCTCTCATCCGCGGAAGGACGCACTGACGAACGGGGCGGGGCGGCATCATCGCCGATGGGTATCGGCTGAGCGCACCATGCGCACGACGTCGGCTAGCGCGAACGCTGGCACGCGCGCCGGCGGCTCGGCAGTGGTCTGGCCAGGCGCAGCGTCTGCGAGTTGTCCCAGCGGCACATGGCGCTCGACCTTTTCGCCCGGATGCGGCGTCGGCCCAGGTAGCGACATTGCTGTGTCGCGCCAATGGGCAGGTAGGTCAGGGAACGGGTCGACACCGGTGAAGCGCGCGAACTCGCTTATGCTGATGGTGGCATAGACTGGCTCGGGCGTATTCGGCGCGACGTAGGCAGCCGCGCCGATGCCTTCTATATAGATGGCCTTCCAGATATGGCTCGGAATGCGCACGCGGCCATTGAGCAACTGTGACGCACCCACAAAGGCCGGTCCGGTGACGACGTAGGCCGCACCATACTGGCGAACGAGACGCCGGGTTGATGTCTCGAGATGGCTCCAGGTCTGGCGATTCGAGGTCGGGTTCTGCGGCACCACGTTGGCCAAACTGAAGGTCTCGGCCTGGGAGGCTTGGTCGGCTTCATCTCCGCTCGGTGTGAGGTGGCCGCGATCGTATCCGGACCGGCGGAAGTCGGCCAGATTGGCGCGTGCGGCAGCCGGCAACGAGGGCTCCTCGTAGAACTCGCTGTCGCGGGGCAGCGCGCGAGCTTGCTGGACCGCCATTGCGGTCAGGTGTTCGGCGGACCAAAGGGGGGTCCGGGTACGAACGGAGTCGAGCACGGCGTAGCCGCGGAAGCATAGAAGGCGGGAGTCGGCGGCGGCCGCGGGATCGGCTATCCGGGGAGCGGTCCGCTGTGCGAAGTGCGCGCTGCAGTCCGGGGGCGAGGCATGCGCGACTTGGGTGGCGGCGAGAAGAAGAGCGAAGGCGAACGCGGAACGGAGCATAGGATAGGCTAGCCGGTTGAACATACAACCAGCTTGCCAGTCCCCGCGGGAAGTCAAGTGAGGCCGGGCCGTTGGCGCTGCGGACCTGGCATGCAGGGGCCGGTGGAGCGTGGCAAGATCAGCGGGGCCTTGGCGCTGGGCCCCTTCGGTGCCGGCAGTAAGAGAACCATTGGCGCTGAGCCGCGGGCCTTTGGGCGCAAAGCCGGGCGCCACTTGCCAACATGGCCAGCGGGGCAGGTAAAGCGGCGCCGGAGGCCGGCTTCAGCATGCCTCCGGCGGTTCTCAAGGCGCCGGGCCATCCTTTGCCGATGTTGGTACTGGGGCCTCCAGAGCCTCTCGTACCGCAGGGTCGATGCCCGCGTGCGTGGCGGTATCAAATGATCTATAATTGTATGATCAAATGATGCTCGCGGAGTTTCTCATGACCACAGTCTCGCCAGAGCGCATCAGTGCTGTAATGGCGCTCCAGCCCGTCGCGCAGAGTTTCGCCGAATTGGAAGACCGCGTACGCAAAGGGCTTCCCAAGGCCGCTCTGCAGGCGAGTGTCACGCATGTGGCTCGTACGCCAGATGAAAAAAGGGGGCTACTGTTCCGCATCGTGCCGGAAGCGACGTTCAAGCGCCGCCGGGATCGGCTGAGTCCGGATGAATCGGAGAAGACTGAGCGGCTGGCGCGCGTGTTTGCGACGGCGCTGTATGTCTGGGATGACGAGGTCGACGCTCGTGATTTTCTCAACACACCGCACCCGTTGCTCGAGGGGCGTCGGCCCCTGGACGTCGCCATGACAGAGCTTGGAGCGCGGCGCGTCGAGGAGTTGCTGGCGAAGCTGTTCTATGGGCTGCCGGCGTGATGCGGATTTTCCGAATCGCCGACCGCAGGCACCCGGTCTGGGATGGCACTGGCGCAATGCTTGTCGGGGGACGGTTCAACAGTGCGGGCAAGCCCGTTATCTATGGTGCCTTGACATATGCCGGCGCCATGCTGGAAATCCTTGTACACGCGCGGATCGGCAAGGTTCCGACCACACAGGTGTCGGTGATGGCCGAAGTCCCGGATGGAGTCTCGGTGGAACAGGCGCCTGCCGAGGCATTGCCTGACGGGTGGGATCGGCCTGACTCAGCCGCAGCGCGCCAATTCGGAGATCTGTGGCTAAGTGAGGCACGAAGCGCGGTGCTGCTGGTGCCGTCGGTCGTCGCTAGGTCGGAGTGGAATGCTCTCGTCAATCCCAACCACCCGGAAAGCGCTCGCATTACCTCGTCGTCTCCGACGCCGGTCATTTGGGATCAGCGCTTGTTTCTTGCCGCCTCGTCGGCACCCGATAGCGATTAATCTGGCCGGCGCGCCGGCGCTGTGTGACCCAGTTCCAGATGGCACCGGGTGATAGCGAGCATGCAATCGCATGCGTGAGCCATATAGCCGGCGACCGATTCGGCCGCCTCACCGGCTGCACGGCCAATATGCCAGAACTCGTTGAGCCAGTTACCAGGCGGCCCAACTGGCCCGTTCTTGCGACCCAGAGCGATGGCGCCACGGATGGCCAGGACGGTTTCGGGCTGCGGAAATTCTCGATCGTCGTCGAACATTTTTAGGTTGGGGATCGTGAGCTGGGTTGGGCGTCGTCGGAAAACATGTCGATGGTCCGATCGTCGCGTGGGTGCATGGGCGGGATGCAGCGGAGGAGTTGCTCGAGCGAGGTCCGGCCGTCGCCGCCATACGGAATCTCGTGCGCGCGCCAGCCTCCCGGCAGCTCACTTAGCCCGGCCACAGGCCCGTCGACGCGGATGTCCAGTTGGGCCGCATCGCTCAAGATGGCGGCTTGGCAGCGGCGGGCCGCGTGCTCGGCGGAGGCATTGTCGGCGGCCATGATGACGGCGACGGCGCTGAGACGAACGATGTACGGTCTTTGCATGGTTGCCTCCGGAAACTAGATGGAGCCGGCGTGTTGTAGGGCAAGAATGGCATGCGCGAAGGCCCGCGCACGGCGTCGGACTTGGCTGTCTATGCCGGTGAGAAGGCCATGGGTCTCCATCGTCTGCACAATGGCGCGGATCGCGTCACCCGTCGGCGCCGGAGCGATGGCGCCGAACTCAGCGGTGGCCAGCGTTGCGAGGACCGTGCCGGCCTGGTTTGCGGCCAGTAGCCACGGCCCGGCTTCGGCCGGGGAGCCGGATCGCTCGATGCGGCAGAAGGCCATGCCCGCGAGCTCTGCCGGTGGCAGCATTTCCGCCGAGATTTCGACGTCCTGCACACTCGCCGACGATTCTCGGGCGCGCGGCACCGGTGTGGCGCGCTGGAGGCGGGTACTGAGTGTGTTTGCCGCGTCTAGCAGTGAGAAGAGCGCGCTGGTGGGGACGCTGGTCCTCTCGTCGACGGTCGGCGAGGTGGCGTGCAGGAATGCGGAGATGGCATCCAGTGCGGCCTGAGCGACCTTGTCGGCGGTGTCGGGCTGACTGATGGCCGTCATGACGCGCTCCCCCCGGCGCCTGCGTTAGGCAGATCCTTTTGCTCCAGGGCGTGGGCGGTATGCCGAGCGTAGGTTGCCACAGCGCGCCAGTAGGCCGCCATTGGAGCCTTGCGGCGTCCCCATGCCTTCTCGGCTTCCGTATTGGACTGCGTGCGCAGCTCCCGAAGCAGCTTCACCAGGGGCGCGCGTACCTCGGGCGGGAGCGCTCGCAGGGCTCGGCCAGCTGGGAGGGCGAGCAACGGGTTCAGGTAGCCCATTACGCCGCCTCCTGGCCCTGGGTGGCCGGCGTGGCAATACCGTGAGCGCTGGCGCGAAGCGGCAACGGCGACGGCTGTCCCTGATGGCTGGCGACCAGCCATGCGCCAAACGCCGTGATGCCGTAGCGGTTCCAGCCTAAGGAGCGCAAGGCACCAAGTTCGATCATGCGACGCATGGTTGCCTTGGGGATCGTGTGACCATCCGCTTCGAAGTCCTCGCACTGCGCGTTGAAAAGCGCCAGGTCCTGGAGATCATCGGAATCGAGAAAGCGAAATGCATCCAAGGGTGGGCTCCGTGATTGCTCGACACCCGCCGGGAGCGCTTCCGCGGCAATGGACAAGCGCAAGGCGGCGCGAAGCGCATGGAGCGGCATACGCGGTGACTCGGTGACAGCGTCGAGCGAAGCGACCGCGACCAGGTGGGTAGGCTCTTGGGTGTCGGCAAAGCCGACCATCAGGTTGGCCAGCAGGTCGCGGGCTCGCTCCCATGAGAGCTGGTGGGTAGCAGGGGCGGGCGTGGAACAAGAAGGCATCGTGGCGTCCGTTCGGTTGGGAAGTGCGGACACGTAGCCAGCGGCAAGCGCTTGACCCGGTCCGATAGATCCAGCCTACCGACCGCCAAGAGAAGTCAAGCCATCGCGCTACGAGAAGCGGCCGAGAGAGTCGTCGATGGCGATTCCCAGTGCCGCCGGCGCGACCAACGCATCCGCATCGGGCGTTGGGGAGGCAATGGCCTGCGCGGTCGAGGCGCCCTCGTCCCGATGATGGTGATGTGTGACCGCGGACAGCAGCATGGTCCGGAAGCTCGTTGGCAAGTCCGTGAGCAAGTACAACCAGAAGTCGAAATCATCGGAAGTGCCCACCGAGGCCACAGGTCTCGATGTTGGCGGGCGCAAGGCGGTGCCGGCCGTGGCCAGCCGGTTGAGGTATGGGCGGGCGGCTTCCGGGATCGTGCCGTTCTGCCGGGCGGCTTCGACCGCCGGCAGAAGTGCAGCGGCGCCGGCGCGGGCGTGGTCCACCTGCGCCAACTCACTCTTCAGCCGCTCAACCTCCGCATTGAGGCTTGGCAACTCTCCGTGTCCGGCTTGCTCAAGATGGGCGGCCAGACGTGTTTGGAGAATGGCCAGTACTTGCTGGGAGCCCGAAAGCGGTATGACGCCGAGCAGCTTGTAATTGTCGGCGAAGGCCTGCACGACAGTCGGGTCGACGAATTGCGGCAAGAATGCGCGCAGGTTGTCGAGAACCTTTCGGGAGATGGCTGGCAACAGCGTGCGCACGATGTCCGCCAGGTAGTCTCTCCTCGTGCGCTGAGCGGCAGCGAGCAGGCCCTCCAGGTGCTGCGAGCGGCGTTCCAAAGAAGCGACGGCCGTCGCGACAGCGTCCCGGGCATCAGTGATGGTTTGTTGGTCCATGCTGGTGAGCAATTAGCTGGCCACGCCGTCTTCCTGGCGGCTGGCGAAGTAGTTAGAAAAATACTTGCGCAGCTCCGGTTTGTCCATGGACTTGGTCCATTCGAGGGGGTGCCCGGGCAGCGCTCTTAGGTCCGTCCAGGGGTCAAAGCCGAGATCGGTGATCTCGTGCATCCGGAGGAAGTAGCGGCGGTTGGTCGCATCACCATGCCAGAGATGGCGAATGCGGCCCGGGACGACACCGAGGCTGCCGTTGGCCATCCGATGGAAGCGGTCGGACCACGCCCGTAGGTGCGCGATTTGCCGGGCATCGTGCTTGAGCGCGTTCTCGATACAGAATCCGTGGTGTCCGTAGACCGCATGGGCCATGAAGTGGTCGGCGCTGCCGGAGACGGCGGCCTCATATAGCCCGACCGCATCGAAGATCTCTCGCCGCATTGCCCATCCGTAGCCGGTGTGCCCGTGGGCATCGTAGCGGCCGGCCTCGAGGCTATGGGGATGACGGCCCATGACGGCGGCGAACGATTCGGCGACGTCCAGACTGGATGCAACGCCGCCGGCAGGTCCGAGGCGCAAGCAGGTCTCGAAGACCTGGGCGATTTGGTGCGTGCGCATGACGCGAAGCAGTTCCTCCGGCCAGTTCTCGTTGTCGAACAGGATGTCGCAATCGAGCCACGCAACAACCTTGCATTGGCGCGGAAGCCACGAAGCGGCGAGATTGAGCAGGCGCTCCTTTTGCCAAAGGAGAGAGCCGGCACGAACCTGGACGAGGTCGAGCGCCGGGGGCAACTCGAACGGCGCATCGCCAAACGCGCATTCGACGGTGATGCACGGTACACCGGCATCGCGTATGCCTTGCCGGAATCGGTCGTAGTTGGTGCGCCGCGTCCGGTACCGGCAAGGATTGAAATAGGTCGTGACTACGTAGAGGTCGCTCATTTTGGTCTGCTCTGGTGATCGCTGATCGCGGCGGCCTTCCGATAGCACGTTACGGGGAAAGAGAAGAGTGTCGCGCAACTGCAGGTCTCGCTGCACGGGCCGGCGGCCCGGATCTCGTGGAGTAAGCCGTGCTCAACCGCGAGATCGTGGAGCGTGCCGGCCGCAAGATCGGCATGCGGCCATGACGCCATCACGGCGCGAGCGAAGCCGCGCAAGGCGGCAAGTTCGATGGCCATGGAAGGCGGGAGATAGTCGAAGAGGCCGCTTTCCAGTTCCCGCACAAAGGTGCCGTCCCGAGTCATCCGCTGCAGCAGCGCTTGTGCATAGGCGGGCTCGAAGTTGAGTTGGCGCTGCAGCAGGGCGACTGAGGCAGCCCGGTGGCGGTGCACCACGTCGACGGCGCGGTCGTAGTCCGATTCAGTGCAGAGGTCCATGTTACGTTCTTGAGGCGATGACCTTTCAAGCGTATCGGCCATCTGGCAAAGTCAAGCGGCTGCGGATCTCCGCATGGCCGGGAGCAGCACGGATGTCACCGGCGTCTCGGTGGGAATCCACCTGACCAAGGGAATGCCCTTTGCGCGGTAATAGGCCTGCTTCTCAGTCTTGCGTTGGTCGTATTCGGGTCACCTGTCATCCCTTACACCCCGATCGCGGTCGGTGGGTGGGTGTCGTGGAGGACGAAAGGGTGCACCTTGGCGCGTTCCGTGTGGCGGAGGCGCCGTCGGTGGCAATACCGATGCCTCGCAGTGCATCACGGCAGAAGCGTGGTTGCCCCCACCGACAGGCATAGGGTGTGCTGCCCGAACGACCTAGCCAGCGCGGACATGGCCGACGCCGCCTCGCGTCCGCAGCGAGGTGCCCAGCGGCAGCATCGAGGGCGCAAGCGCGTGCGCGGACGGCACGATGTACCTGGCGGCGCGGAGGGCCAGCTGGCGGCGACCGGTGTTGACGAAGTGATTGATTCTTTCCTGGTAGACCGCGTGGTCGCCGCCGGGATATGTGACCACCTTGGTGCATTCGAGATAGGCGACCGAAGTCAATCAGTGTGACATGCGTCCTCTTGTCTGCACCACCGCAACGCGCATGCATCTTTGGTTGCGGCCCATCGGCAATGTAGGCAATTCAGTTGACTGATATGAGATACATATATGTTAGTTATGATTGTAATGTATTGCAATGTATGGAACAATCAATGCAATCGCATCGCCGATCGCTGGTGTTTGTACAGCTTCCCTGCAGCGCATGCGAATTCCGGAGTCACTGAACTGGTATGGCTCAGGCAGCTGGGCCAGACAACGAAGCACTCTTACCGAGGGTACGCAATGCATTCAGCTTTGAAAGTTCTCGTTGGAATCACGATTGCAGCAGCTGGCGTTAATGTCGCATACGCGCAGCAAGCTCCAGACAATGCCGTACGGAATGCCGATGGCTCACGCACGATACTGCGATCACAGCAGCTACCGGATGCGAATGCGCGGCATGCGCAGTGGTGTAAGGAACGCGGAGGGGTGGACATCACGAACGAAGGAGACCTGACGCTCGATCCCCAAACGACTGACGCGATCATTTGTCGCCGAGTGGATTCCTCCCCTGGATTCACTGGCGCATACGTTCCAAAAGAAGGCGGCGGAGCCGTGATCGCCCCGGGCATAAAGATGGAGAAGTCTCCGTCGATCATGCCATCGACGCCGCCAGCTTGGACGCCTCAGCAATTGCGCGAGCAAGGGGGAAAGTCCGGTGCGGCACCAAGTCCGCGAGCAGCAATCGCAGCAATTCCCACGATCAGTGTTCATCCGAACAATGGCTACGCTGTTAAGGTCGGCGAGCTGTTTCACGCTGCGTCCTATGCAGTCTTCAGCAACTTTACCGGGAATCCGACCGGACGGGTATCGTCGAGAATCCCCGCTCTAAATTGCGGTTGGACCTGGAACGGCGTGATCGATCTGAATCCCAAACAGGTGGATGGCTTTGTTGGTTGTACTGCAACTTGGCCGGGGGTGATCGGTACAACTATGCAAGCTTGCGTCGGGATGACTTGCGCCAACGGCGAAGGCTCATTTGTCGTAGAGCCCAAGAGATAGTCTGCTCGAAGGTTGGTCATCAATGGGGCGTTGTTGCATAAATCGAATTTGAAGGCGGAGCTACCCCCTTGAGTTGGAATTCAGGTAACGCGGACGGACTGCGGGCGAGCGAGCTCAGACATGCGGTTGAGTACGCCCACACGGATTGCTACCTCGGTCGCCTAGGAACCGACCTCGCGCGCCCACAGCGAATGGCCAGTGAGCGTCTTGAGCCGATACATCAGGTTCTCGACCAGCGAGCGGCGGTGATAGCCGCTGGCCTTTTTCCATTCGCGCCTGCTGCTCTTTGCGATGACGTCGATGGCTGCATTGCGCCACGCCGCGCCGGGCGTGGCGTCCGGCCAAGGCATCGCGCCCTCGCGCGGTGGAATCGACGGCTGAGCACCTCTGGCAGCAATTGCCGCGTGGCACGATTTGCTGTCGTACGCGCCATCACCGCCGACAATGTCCACAGGCGTCTCAGGCGGCAACTGGTCGAGCAAGTCAGGCAGGACATCGGCATCCCCGACATCCTGATGGGTCATCAGGGCGGCACATATCAGGCCGTCTTGGCGTCCATCGCCAGATGGACCTTGCGCCAAGTGCGGCGCTTGGAATAGCTGCTGCAACAGGGCAGGCATTCGAACAAGGGCAACTGGTACGACGCCTGTCAGTTCGTGCGTTCGACCAAGATGGCAACTTGATGAAGGGGCGTACCGTTCTAGATGTATTTGGAACCAGAACAGATACGGGGGAACTTGGGGCGCTCGAATTTAAGCTTTCGAAAAATGCACCCTATACTGAGCGTCAGATTCAGCACTTCCAAAATCTATAGAGCTACGGAGGGGTATTGGTTGGAAATAATGGCAGAGTAATTGGTCTTCCTGCGGGATCTATTCTGGACCCATTTCCGGTTCGTCGAGTCAACGGTCCGAATCTTCCCATAGCTGGTGAATGGTGGAAATAGGTATGCACGCTGTTGAAAAGATGCTTGTAAAGGCGCTTTGTCCTGATCTGGAAAGACTTGGCTTCAGTTGGATCAATGCGCGAGAGATGTCTGTCCGAAGGTGGGATGGGGGGTTCGATTCCTTTACTTGGGCTGCACATCCGACACATGATGATGGCGGGCGGCTGGAGTTAATCCCGCTTGTCGGTGTCCGTCATGACGTCGTGGATGATGTCGTGAATCAACTTGGCCTGGTGTTTGGGGCAGGCAATCAGATGTTTACGACAACCGTTGAGCGCGGCCTTGGCTATTTTCCCTTTTCGCCAAGTCGTAATTATGTTCAATATATCCGCTTTGCAGCAGCAGAAGGTGATGTTTTGAGAGTATCTGCCAATATGCTCGCTATTCTGAAAGGTGAGGGTGGAGATTTTTATGAGAAATATTCAAGTCTGCTTAATTGTTCGGTCGGTCTGAATGAGCCAGTTGAAACCAAGGTTCATCCGCTTTGCAATAATTTTCCGCGGCGCGCATATTATGGGATTGCTTGCTCAGCAATTGCTGAGTCGGACCGCCTAAAGTCGCTGGTTGATCAATATAAGAGCTACGTAGCAAAGATCGCTCCGGCCCAGCGTGAGAGGGTAGAGAAGAGGATTGACGATCTCATTTCGTTATTGGAGGGGGGGCGGTTTCAAGTGCGAAGTGCAACACCCCTCAGTTATTGAACAGGAAGCCGGTCCGTGGGATTGGCCAGAACCTGCGCGAGGACTTGTAGCGGGGAGTGCCAGTTCAGGGTTTTGCGCGGCCGGCCGTTGAGGCTGTCGGCGATGGCGTCAAGTTCTTCCTGCGAGTGGACGGACAGGTCGGTGCCCTTGGGTAAGCTCCTACGTTTGCTCCACTTGCCCGACAGAGGGAAATGAATGTCACTCAAGGAAAAGCTTGCAGACTTCGCCGGCGCTCTCACAAGCGCCACATATGCTCCCGACGAGTATCCACTGCCTGAGTACGTGAACTACCAAAGCAACATGGCGGATCTGCAGGGGCTCTGGTTGGAAATCCGGCAACAACTCACTCATGATGTAGAGGCCGCAGCTTTCATTGATGAAAAGCTGGCCGAGATGCTCAGGGAGTTTGAGGCCGGTCGCAAAGTCGAGGGGCGCAGGGCAGTCTTGGCAATCTACAATCTGAAAGTTGAGCGACTTAGATAGCAAGCGCGTGGGTCCGCTAAGGGTCGTTTTGCGCCCCTCACTCGCTGGTCGATCGGCGGAGCGTTGGCGGGCAGCGAGGGGCGAACTGCGGAATGACCGGCGCCGAGCCGTTACGACGTGCCAAAGCGTCGGGGCTGGCATCGGTAGCTGATTTCGGGTAACCTCTATGCGCTTTCGCGTCTCAGACGCATCGACCTAGCGCCTCCCCGGCGCACATTTTTTGGCTGTACCCCGGGCTATCCGTCTCTACGGAAAGTCTGGCGACCATTCTTCATCCCATCGGGAACTCGTTCCCGATGCGGTAGCGGGTTCCCTCATCCCTTGCGGAGAACCCATCATGTCTCAAGCGTCTTCTGTTGTAACCACTGTCAAGCTTGGCCGCATTCGTCCTGGCCTGAACCCCCGTACGTACTTCGACCCTAAGGAAATGTCGGAAATGCGAGCGTCAGTACGGGCTGACGGCATCCTGCAGTCGATTCTCGTCCGACCGCAGGAGCCGGGCTGGTATCAGCTCGTCGACGGCGAACGGCGCTACCGTGCAGCGACTGAAGAATTGGATTCGGACTACGACGTCCCTGTCGTGATCCGGGAAATGAGCGACGCGGAGGCAAAACGCTACGCGCTCGTTACCAACATTCAACGTGCGAACATGTCTGCAACTGAGGAGGCAGCCGCAGCGGCGGAGGTACTTGGCACCGTCAATGGCGATCGCGATGAAGCCGCAAGGGTGATCGGTTGGTCTCGCTCGACGCTGGACCGTCGCCTGGCGCTGATGGCCTGCAGCGTCGCGACGCGCGACGCGCTCAACACGCGGGCAATTCAGATTGGTCATGCTGAATTGCTGGCTACCCTCTCGAAGGACAAGCAGGACGTCATCTTGCCGGTCATCATCGCCGAGAAGAAGTCCGTCGCGGAACTGAGGAAGACCATCGAAGGGGCTGCCTGCAGCCTGGAGAAGGCCATCTTCGACAAAGGAGAGTGCGCGGCCTGCCCGCACAACTCCTCCCTACAAACGGAGTTGTTCGGCGAAGCGATTGCCTCTGGCAATTGCACCAACCGGGCTTGCTACGACAAGAAGGGTGAAGCCCAACTCGAGAGCGTTGCCTACACGCTGAAGGACGAGTACCCGGTCATCCGAATCGTGCGCGCGGGTGACAACCACACCCGTGTACAGCTGGTGGCCGAAGGGCCGACTGGCGTCGGTGAGGAGCAAGCCAAGGCCTGCCATGCTTGCGAGCGCTTCGGCGCGGCCGTCAGCGCGCTGCCGGACAGCATCGGAAAGGTGTTCCGCGGTCAATGCTTCGACCCATCCTGCAACACGAAGATGGTCGCGGCGCGGCTGAAGGCGGAGCGTGATGCGAAGTCTGCGGCACAGCAACCGAAGCAGCCTGCTGCGGCTGTCGCCAGTGCTGGGAAGGGCTCGTCGAAGGCTTCCGCCGACGAGAAGCCAGTCACCAAGATCAGCGAGTCCGAGAAGGTGAAAGCCTACAGGGTGGCGCTGTGGCGCAAGGCGTTGCGTCGCGAAGTCGCCGCGGCGCCCGAGGTGGCGAATCGCTACCTGTTGGCGCTAACCCTGTCGGGCCAGGCGCGCACGATCGGAGAGACCGCGATGGGGCAACTCTTCGCAAAGATCACCGAAGACAGCGCAAGCGTCCATGACCTGGCCAAGAACCTGGTCGCCATCGACAAGGTGGCGGAAGAAAAGCGCGTCACGCTGAGCACCGCCATGACCGTGGCGGCAATCGAAGGCGTTGATGTGCCGAACTTGGTCGCGCTCTGCAGGCATCACAAGCTGGATTTGCGCAAGCACTGGAACCTTCAGCATTCCAAGGATTTCCTCGAATTGCTCACGAAATCCGAGATGAAGGTCCTCGCCGACGAACTGGGTCTGCGCAAGCAGATCGGTGCCGGCTTTGCCAAGGTGTTTGGCAAGTCCAAGCCGGAGCTGATCGAAGCACTGATCACGGTGGACGGCTTCGAGTACGCCGGCAAGCTGCCGAAAGTCCTGCAGTACTGATTCTCAGCGGCCATTGGCCGCGTCCCATGCTGGCCGCCAGTTGGCGGCCGGCCCATCCGTTCATTCCGAGGTATTTCTCATGTTTCAAGAACTGGCCGCGCTCGTGCAAGCGAGCGAGAAGGTTGTGCTCACGCTCGCCATGCATGGCGAGCAAATGTCCGTGTTCGTAGCCCCTGTCGTCAAGAATCCGGCCCACGCGGCGCTGGCGACGCCCTTGGCGTTGTCAGCGACGCCGGCGGAACTCGATGCGGGGTTCGCGGAAGCCGTGGCCACGGTCGGCGTTGCGCATCGGTCGCTCGCGGAGCAGGCTGAGGCCACCGCCGCGGTCCTGAAGGCGGCGACGTCGCAACAGTCATCGAAGGCGACCAAGGCATTGGCCAAGGCCAATGCACCGGCCACACAGGCTGGCGCCCAGTCCGACTCCGATCCGGAGGGCGATGAAGGTGAGGGCGGAGCCAAGGTCACTGCTGCGACGGCGCCCGCTCTTGCGCCGGAGCCGAAGCCGGCGGGTACCGACCTCGCCTCGCTGCTGTAAGGGGACGGCTATGGCAATCACCATCACCCAACTGCTGCGCGAGTTCACCTACAACGGCATGACGCTGCTGGACCCTGGTCCGGCCTTCGCGCCGGACCAGGTGCGCGATATGTACACCGCCCAATACCCCGAGCTGACCACCGCCGCGGTGGAGGGCCCGGAGCACACGGGCGACAAGGCGCGCTACAAGTTCGTTCGTGCCGCCGGCGCGAAGGGCTGACATGCGCAAGCGCGATTTGATGCAGGCGTTGTCCACCGAAGACTTCCGCCTACCAAACGAGGAGCCGCCCGTAAGGGCGGTTTTTTTACATCTTGAGGAGATGAAGACGTGCTGTTCGATTCTCGAACCTTTGATGCGGCAATCGATCTCGGAGGATCGGACTGGTCGCCGGAACGACGTGCTCCCGCTGCCGCCAGTCGATCTTCCGATGGTTTTCTGACACTTCCCAGTCTCGCGGCGGATGTTCCGGCGCGTGGCCATGTCTCCTACCAGGACGAGCAGTCGTTTCGTCCGCTGGTCCAGGCGCATTTCAAGGCCGGACCACTATTGGCGCGCGATGTTCGGGCGCCAGGGAATGCTGGTGACGCTTTCGCTCAGGCTATGTTCGCGTGGCTTCGTCGACGTATGCCTAAATGTCGTCGCCTGAACTTCGGCTTCGCATTGTTGGACCAGAGCGCGGCGATGGCGGTGGTCGAGCAGTTCGGCTGGGAGGATCAGCTGACTGCGCCACTCTATCTCGCGATCGAGCTGCCTCAAGAGGAGGTCTATCAGCTGAAGGCGTCTATCGAGCCGCTCAACGCTGTCCACGGCTCGCTCCTCTGCACCGCGATGTCTCTGATCGATGAGGCCTCCGGCCATACCCTGTTCATCCGAACGCCGGGGGCCATGATCGAGATGTTCGCGCGCCGCTGGTGGGACTATGACGAGGGCATTTCTGACGACGATGCGCGTGAGCACCTGAAGGGGTGGTTCGACATGTCCGACGAAGACGCCGCGCACTATTTGCCGTCGGTCGTCCGTCCCGCGATTCGACCGGATGTGCTGATGTCGGAGATTGGACGCAAGCGCCGCGGCCAAGCCAAGCGTCGCGTCCTCAGTACGCGGGAGCTGCAAAGTCTCGCCGACGCGAGCCGTGGTTGGGGGCGCGAGGTCTGCCTCGCAGTGATCGGGCTGCAGGCCAGCATGCGCGGCCTGCGGCGACGAGGCCTGTTCTCCAATGCCCAATGGGCAGAGCCTGGCTACTCGGCCGCGACTGTCGTGGTCGACGCCGAAGAATGGGCGGTGGAGTTGCTCGACGACCACTTCCAAGACCTAAGCAACGGCGGGGATGCGACGGAGTACCAGATGCTCATTCCCTTGGAAACCGAACGGCGGGCGATCGTGCGGCAGTACGAGCGCCTCGCCCGCGCCTTCGAGATCATCGCTGCGCTCGACCGGCTTCTTTTCTTGATATCCAAATAGGAGGCCCGACATGGCCAGTATTTTGACCGCCAACCGGTCGCATGACGTGGCCCTGCAAGGGGCCATTTTGCTGTACGGGCCACAGCCCGGGAGCTTCACCTATGCGACGGCACACACGATTCTCACCGATGGCCCAAGCCAACGTCCGGTGATCGGCGCGGGTGTCCCACTGAACCGGCAGGCCCTGATCCATGCGGTCAAGGGGCTGGCGGCGGAAGCGCTTCCCAAGGGCGAGTTCCTGACCCCCAATGTCCTGTCGATCGGCGTGGAGGCCGTGACCTGGTGGCGCCCGCCGGCGGTGCGCCGCGTCTTCTTCGATTGCAAGGAGTTGGGCAAGCGTAGCGCCGTGGTGCCGCATCCTGGATTGGTATTCCAGGCCGGCGTGCGCGGCTTTCGCGTGTTCAGCCTGCAGGAAGACGGCCGGCCGCTGCCGGGGTCTGCCCTGTACGAGCCGCCGTACTTCAACACTTGGGATCAGGGACAGATCTGCATCGGTTCCGCTCAAGTGCCGAAGCAGATCGACGTGGCATCAGTTCCCGGCTGGGAAGAGGCCTTCTTCTCATCCGCATTCACCCATCCGAACGCCGGTGGCAAGCGTGTGGAGTACGAACGCGGGGCTTTTGCCTTCTGGCAAGACATGCTCGATGGGGTGTTCCCGACCTACCCCAAAGAGGTCCTTATTCCGATGGATATCACGCTTGGCGACCTGATCGCCGGCAAACGTGGAGTTTGACTATGCATGCAATGGACGCGACGCTGCAAGCGTCGATGCCGACCGTGATGGTGCCGCGCTTCGGCGCCCTGGTGCCGATGCCATCCGCCGGTGAGCGGCTGCTCATGGCGGCTAACGGTGTCTTTCTGGAGGTGTGCCGGCCATGGGTACGGCTGGTGCGTCGGATCGCGAGTTTCTCGGTGCCGACGGCGATTCCATACGGTGTCGTGGAGGAAGCCACCGATCTGTTGTGCGGGAAGGTACCGCCGGCGCTGGTCCGGGAGTTTGCGGAGATGGCGCGACGGGCGATGCCGAAGGAGGTCGGTGCTTGGATCGTGTGGCGTGCCGAGACAGGCGTGTTCCGACTGGTGCCTGTCCAGATCCTTGAGCATAGCGCTGTGCACCTGAAGTATGAGCGGCCTGAGTTACGGGCCGACGAGTACCTGGTTTTGGATTGCCATTCGCACGGGCGCATTCCTGCGTTTTTCTCTGCCGAAGACAATGCCGACGACCGGTTTGACGTGAAGCTCGCCCTGGTGGCGGGTAACTGCGACCGGCCGCATCCCTCGTTGGCGTTGCGGCTGTGTGCCAAGGGGGTGTTGGAAGAGGTGGAAAGGATCCCGACAGCGTGGCGCCTCGCCGCCGCATTAGGTGCGGCCGCGACGGTAGAGGAGGGCGTATGACAGCCTTTCTCCATCAGATGCCGGGCGACCTGGCGACGCGCGCTTGGCGCGTCGTGGTGGTGGGCGCCGGAGGCACCGGCAGTGCGCTGTTGCCGAACTTGGCCCGCCTGCACCACGCGATGGTCGAACTGGGCCACCCGGGCGGCATCGCATGCACGGTGTTCGATGACGACACGGTGAGCGAGTCCAACGTTGGTCGGCAGGGGTTCTACCCGAACGACGTTGGGCTGCACAAGGCGCCGCTGCTGGTCAACCGCCTCAATAACCTGATGGGCACGCGCTGGGAAGCGCAGGTGCGTCGTATCGGCTCGCGGGACCGCCTCGCGTGCGATCTGGTCATCGGCTGCGTCGACACGCGGGCCGCCCGCAAGGCGATCCTCAGCAGCATGGAGGGAAGTTACGGGGCCTGCTATTACTTGGACTGTGGCAATGAGACCGATCGCGGGCAAGTCATTCTTGGCCAGGTGGGTAAGAGAATGCCGCAGCGCCTGCCGCATGTCGGCGATCTGTTCCCGGAGCTGATGGACCCGAAAGGGGATGCGACCGACACGGCGCCGTCGTGTTCGATGGAAGAGGCCCTGCGCAAGCAGTCGCTCGTCATCAACCAGGCCATCGCCGTGCAAGCGTACAACCTGCTTTGGACCCTGTTCCGCACGGGCTCGCTGTCCTATAGCGGCGTGTTCGTCAACTTGTCCGCCGGACGGGTCAGCCCGCTGAACGTCGACCCAGAGGTATGGGCGCGGTTTGGCTATGACCCGAAGGCGAAGCGCAAGCGCAAGCTGGCCAGCGCAGCATGATGGCGCGCGGCTTCCGTGCCACCGCCCCCGATGATCTTGTCGGGGGCTCTTTCATTCACCGTCGGGTAATCCGGCGGCGGCCCTTCAGTCGGTGGCCCTAGCTGTCGCTAGTTTGTATCCGCGCGCAGGGACTTCTCCGCGCTCGGCTCTTCTCCCCCTAGTGGCAGATCGCCTCGGCGGTCGTGCCCCAAGCGATATAGGAGTGCAGATGCCCATTTCCATTCCCCAGCGATTCCAGCACAACGAAACCGGCGAGCACGTCGTGGTCGTTGGCGTCCAGTTCCAAGGAGAAAGCAGTAGCGCACCGCTGCAGTCGATGCCGCGGGCCAAGTTCGCGGCCTCGTTCTCGATCGCGGCGCGCGTGCCGTATGCTCCGCGGATGGTGACGGGAGAATGGCTGCCTGATTCGGTCGCCGTACTGGCCTACTGCGATGGCCAGACCTGGAACGGTTGGCTGATGCCGCTGTTCCCAATCGAGAGCGGCTTAAAAGCCCTAACAAAATGAATTTACAGGGCTGTTAACTTCGAGTGATCTTTGTTAATCTTTGCGTTGTTTCGTCAGCGCAAAGGACATGGCCAAACTCATACTCGACGACGACCTGTGGGCACTCATCGAGCCACTACTGCCGCCACCGAAAGCTCGGCGCACCCGCTATCCCGGGCGCAAGCCGCTAGACGATCGGGCCGTGCTCACCGGCATCCTTTTCGTCCTGCAGTCCGGCATTCCTTGGGAGATGCTTCCCAAGGAAATGGGCTGTGGCTCCGGAATGAGTTGCTGGCGACGACTGCACGCTTGGCAGGAGGCCGGTGTTTGGGACCGCCTGCACGAGGTGCTGTTGGCCAAGCTGCGTGCGGCCGACCGCATCGATTGGTCACGTGTCATCGTCGATTCCTCTTCCATTCGTGCTGTGGGGTCGGGTCAAAAACAGGACCCAACCCCACCGATCGCGCGCGACCCGGTTCAAAGCATCACCTCCTGACAGAGGCCCAAGGCATACCGTTGGCGCTGATACTGACCGGCGCCAATCGCAACGACGTCACTCAACTGCTGCCGCTGGTCGAAGCGATTCCGCCTATCCGCGGCAAACGCGGCCGTCCATTGTCCAAGCCCCGCATCGTCCAGGGTGATCGTGGGTACGACCACGACAAATATCGCAAGCCGCTTCACGCCGCCGGCATCGCCACCGAGATCGCCCGTCGTGGTGAACCGCACGGCAGTGGTCTTGGCAAAACCCGTTGGGTCGTCGAACGAACGATTGCCTGGCTGCACAACTTCAAGAGATTGCGCGTGCGCTTCGAGCGCCTCGCCACCATCCACGAAGCCTTCCTGAAAATCGCCTGTTGCATCATCTGCTGGCGTCATCTCAGGAATTCATTTTGTTAGGCCTTCTTAGCCCTCGCCGAGCAGATGCCTGGGCTGCAGTACGACGCAGCCGGCGACGCCTTTGTGCTGTGTGACAGCGAAAGCGACTACGGACCGTTGCGCATTGAATCCCAAGAGATCCTGTGCAACGGCACTCGGCTTAAGGTGTACGGCATCGGCGATGGGTTCTGCTGGGAGGCGAGCCCGCTGTGAGGTGCGGCCACTCTTCCCAGAGCAAGCCGGCGCCTGTATGATCAATACACCTTCCGCGTCTCAGACGCATCGACCCTCGCTGACTGTTTAGTCGGCACAGCTTTTTTCTCCCACTACGGGCCTTCCTGCCCGTAGGCGAGGTTGGCCCGTTTTTTCTTGCGAGCCAACCATGTTCCGTCTGTTCTCCGTAGTGATTTTGTCTGTCCTGTGCGCGCTCAACGCAGGTTGTGCGATGGTGCAGGCCTCTCCCGATGTGTATCGCGGATCCGACGTGATGCGCAAAGGCGATATCGCGCAGGTCACCGTGTTGCGTGTCCGCAAGGTCATGATCAGCGGCAATGATGGCTTCATGTCGACCTCGAGCGGCCTCCCGGGGCTGATTGGCGGTGGTGTGAGCGCGTTGCTTGGCGGCAGCATGATCGGTGGCGGCAGGGCGCGTTACTTGGCCGGCACCGCTGCCGGCGCCGTCGGCGGCGTCGTAACCCAGCAGGTCGCGGAGCATCTCAGCAAGCAACCTGGCCTGGAAGTGTTCGTGCGTACCGATACCGGGCGCATGCTTTCCGTTGTGCAAGATGCATCCCAACAGTTCGAGCCGGGTGAGCGCCTGTATCTGCTTTCGAGCAGCATGGGCTATCGCTTGACGCGTTGATCCAACGGGCCGGCTTGCCGGCCCCGTTACTTTGCAAGCCTGAGAGGGCTTGCCCAAGCGCGCACGCTTGGGCAAGCGTTCTTTGATCGCGCCATTGGCGCATCGAAACCCTGTCTGGCTGGCCCAGACCTTCACCCATTGCGGGACACCAGTCCCGTGGGGATGAGGTGTCCCGTGTACCTGGACATCCCATGAAACTCCCCAAATCCTTTCACCTGAGCCGCTCGCCGGACAACACTCAAGCCTGCACTACCCTGAAGCGCGACGCCTCGCGTGTGTTGCGCCGCGTGGCATGCGATCTGGCGTTGCGCCAGCGCGACTACACCATTCGCTCGCACCGGCAACGCCGGCGCCAAGCGGACGTGGTGGCGCTGCACACCGACAACCTGTATCTGGAAATCGCGCACGCGCCGGCGGAGCCGGCCGTATCGGTGCGCTTCCGTACATGCCGTGGTCGAAACGACCTGGCCGGCGGCCGCGACAATGCGGTCTGCCTGCAGTCGCTGGGTTCCCCAGATGGCTACGCTGAGCTGCTGGGCACGCTGCGCGTGCTCGCTGGCCGGCGTAGCTGAGGGGGCCCTATGTCCACGCTCATCAAGGTAACCTTTCGCACCACAAGTGGCGAAGAGACCACGGGGTCGGCGCAGTATGATGCGGATTCCGGCCTTGTCATCTTGCCAGATCGACTCGTCAGTCGAATCGATCTGGCGCGCTCGACGGGCGATCGCTACGCGATCACCGCCTACGAGGGCGGCTATCAGTATCCGCATGGTGCATGCGGAAAGCGCATCGGCTAGAGAAACATCGGAAGGCTAAGTCTGGCTTGCGGCAGTCCATGTGGAAGGCGATCAGCGAGCCAACCAAGGCACAGCGCGAGCAGTATGGCCGCTATCACCACAGCTTGTCGGCCGCATCCGTTGTTGGGATGGTCAGTTGCATCGGGAGCTCGCCGGGCTGGTCCACATCGCACGTTCTGAATGTGCTGGGCCTGTTTGCGGCGGCTGTTGTACTATTCCTCATCGGCGCCGTCCTTTGCAAAGGAGACGAATCATGACGGGTGTTATTGCATTCCTGCTGTCGCTTTGCCTGGCAGCGCTGTTCCTGTGGGCAGACCGGAACGGTCGTCGCGTTCACAAGGACTGAGCACCAGCGATCCTCTCAGGTGTCCCAGATTCTGTCTGGGGACCTCCTCCACGCACCTTCGGGTGCGTTTTTTGTTTCCGATCCTCGCCGGATCCGCGCCGGCGGGCTGGATCTGGGCTTCCGAGGAATCTCTTCGGAGTCCCATATGCAAGTCATTGTTGAGCGTGTGATTGAATTGTCGGCAAAGGGCGATTGCCCCGCCGACGCCGACTTGTTCTTCGCGCTGGTCCAACTGGGCGATCACGCCGGCCTCATTCTGGAGATGGTCCAGGCATTGGAGGCGCTGGCGGCCAGTTGCTGGATCGACTACTCAGCGGACTATTCCCCCGACGTTGATGCCGCCACAGAGAAGGCCCGTGCGGTTGTTGCGAAGCTCGAATCGATCCGCGTCGCGCGCTCTCCCTCCGGGCGCTAGCCGCGCGACGGCCAATCACTGCTTTTTCTTTCACCCGTGCGGGGCAATCCCGGGCGGGGTGGCCTCGCATTCTGCGAGCTCCCAATGTACACAGCACTGAATGCGCGCGGCGACGAAGCATCTGTCGCCGGGCTGACGTTGAATGTTGGCCTCTACGACAATGGCTTTGCACGTCTGACGCTGATCGACCCAGGTAGCCAGCGAGCAGCAGGATCGCTCACGGTGAATCTTCCCGGCGCAGACCTGCGCGACGACGAGATCCTGGTCTCGGCCGACTGGTCCTTGCCTTGCTCGCTGAAGGCGGCGCTGTTGGCCGACGGGCGATTCGTCCGCGTTGGGCACTGGCGCCAAGGGGATTACGGTCCCGGCGAGGTCTGGCGCATTGCCTGTCCTCGCCTGCTCAGGCAGGTCGCCTCGGCACGCGCGGCCGTCGCCGGCCGTCGCGGCCACGGCCTCTTTCTCGCTGCGGCCTGACGCTGCCGCTTCCATCCCATCTGGGGCACGCCCCGGATGGGGGGTGCTCCGTCCTCGGAGTCATCCATGTACGTCATTTCCATCGGCCCGGAACGGGTCGCCTCATGCACGACGCTCGCCGGCGTGCTCGCCTCCCTCCATGCGAAGTCCGGGTGGCGGCCGGGCACCCGCCCGCAGGATGTCCAGGTCCGCCACATTGCCCGCGGCACTATTCCGGTCGTCGCGCTTCCTCAAGGAAAGCTCGGGCTGCGCCCGGCCGGCACCATGCGTACTGTCTTCCAGCAGATCGTCGACGAGGTCGACCAGTATCTGGTCCGTGTCGACGGCAAGATCCTCAGACCGCACGAGATGAGCCGGGCGGCGTGGGAGGCGGTCGCCACGGCTGGATCGCTCGGCTGCTTCGCCGAATGGGTGGTGGATCTCGGCCAGGCTGAGTCGGGGCCGCTATTCGCTACCCGCGACCTGTTCGAGGAGGCGGGCCCGTTCGACCCGCATGCGTTCATGCAAGCGGAGTTCCGCCGACGCTTCGGCTACGGCACCAATGGCCCCGAGTATGCCCCGGGCGCCGGGTGCAATGCCCGGCACGAGGTGCACGTCGCGTACGCGCTGCTGCGCGGAGAGAGGGTGCGCGAGTGCGTCCTCAAGGCATATCGCGACGATCCCGAGATCTGTCGTCATGACCTGCACTGGCTGCGGTTGCTGCTCGACGTGCCAGGCCTGCGCGGAGCGCTGCCGCCTGCGCAGCTTCGCGCGCTGTGCAATCTCATTCGCCACGAGCACCTGGCCACGACACCTGAACATATCTTCAGGATGCTGACGGTGATCCGCCGCTTGCGGGCGGACTGCAGCGCCGTCGCGGTCGATGACGCGCTGTACGAGGCGGGTCTTCTGCCTGCGCGAACGGTGCCGATGCCAAAACTTCCTGAAGGGGAGGCCGCGGCGCCCGTGACGGCGCTGGCCAGCCGGCTCCATGAGCTGGTCACCGAGAAGCGCTACCGGGAAAGCGTGGCGTCGGCTGAGTCGCGGCGCAAGGCTCTGAGTATCAGCCAGCGCGAATTTGAGCGCGAGTTGACCGTTGCGGAGCATGAAAAGCGGGGCTACGGCTATTCTTGGCCGAACAAGCTGGCGCTGGCGGTCATGCAACGCGACGTCGCGTTGCTCCTCGACGTGCTCGACACGCCTGCGGACCGGAACGCGCAAAGCAAAAAGGCCGTCCGGGACGTGCTCGGCATCTCCCTGCTCAACTGCAACGCGTCGACGCGCCGCCGGCGGATTTTCGACATGTGCGGTTTCTCGGAAGAGGAGCAGCGCGTGTGGGAGGACCAGTCTGGCGAGGCACGTGCGGTCGCGCAGCGCGAGCATGCCGTGGCGGAAGCGACTCGCAATGCGGAGGCAGCGCGTTGGCGCATCGAGAGCGGTAGGGTGATGAACGGGCGCGAGTACGTGGACATGTGCATCGCCGAAGGCTTCTCGGAGATCGTCCAGCAGCAGCGCGGCAGCGCGCACGCCTATTACATCCGTGATGCGCACCGCAGCGTGGCGCGGCCGTTGCGCGCCAAGGACGGGACTCTGGCATACGCCCGGGCCCGCCTGCAGGCGGCGCCGGTTGCCGTCGCGGCGTGAATACAATCGAATCCCCCGGCCAGCTGGCCGGGGGGATTCGCCTAGCGCCGCCGAGGAAACGATGCTACGCTTTGCAGCATCAAGCAAGCGTTGTTCGCACTGGAACGATCCAGTTCAAACAACGTTTCACCCGCGTCTCAGACGCATCGACCCTGCCAGCCTCCGGCTGGCGCATTCATTGAACCTCCCACAGGGACACGCTCCCTGTGGAGGACGTGTCTTTGTGGGGATTCCTCTCTGGGAGCTCCCATGAAAGTCACCCCTTCCCAACTGTCTTCCCTGCTCCAGGCGTGCATTCCGGCACGCCTCCCGGTGCTCATCACCGGTGCGCCCGGCATCGGTAAGAGCGATATCGTCGCCCAGGCCGCCAAGGCTGCCGCGCACGATCTTCTCATCTCCCATCCCGTGGTCGAGGACCCGACCGATTCCAAGGGGCTGCCGTTTCCGGCGGCCGATGGTAGCGGAGCCCGGTTCCTGCCCTTCGGTGATCTCGCGCAAGCGATACAGAGCCAGCGTCCGCTCGTCTGGTTCATCGACGACCTGGGCCAGGCGTCGCCGGCCGTCCAGGCCGCAAAGATGCAACTCTTGTTGGCGCGCCGCATCGGCGAGCATGCCTTGCCCGATCACGTCACCTTCCTCGCGGCCACGAATCGCCGCGTCGACAACGCCGGCGTCTCCAACGTACTCGATCCGCTGAAGTCCCGCTTCGCCACCATCGTGGAGCTGGAACCCAGTTTGGAGGATTGGACCCGCTGGGCCGTGCGGAACAGCGTGCCGCCTGTCCTGATCGCTTTCCTGCGTTTCCGCCCGGACCTGCTCGTCAGCCAAGAGCGGATGAGGGAGATCGAGAACCGCGAGTCTCCCCGCACGTGGGGGCACGTGGCGCGCCTGCTGCCGGTCCTGCCGCCAGAGCTTCAGCTGGCCGGTATCACTGGTGCCGTGGGCGCTGGTGCTGCGGGCGAGCTGATCGGCTTCATGCGGGTCTGGCGGGATATGCCATCCGTGGCCGAGATTCTCGCCGCGCCGCACTCGGCGCGGATCCCGGAGACCCTGGCGGCGCAGAACGCCATCGCCACGGCGCTTGGCCATGCTGCCAACGAGAACAACTTCGATCGGGTCATGGTCTACGCGGACCGCTTGGTCGACGCTGGGCTCAACGAGTTCGCGGTGATGCTCGTGAGCGACGCGGTGCGCCGCGACGCGTCGCTTGCCGCGACGCCGGCATTCGTTGTCGCGCAGAGCGGCCCGATCGGGGCGGCGCTGCTCGGCCAGTAGTCCCCATTTTCTTCTCCTTTCCCCCTGACGGCGAGCCATCCGGCTCGCCGTTTTTTCTTTGCCGCATTCATTTCATTCGAGGATTCACCATGAACATTACCAATCTGAACGAGCGCGTCATGCTCGCCACGCTCAACATCTCCGTCTGGAGGGCTCGCCGTTTCGACACCAAGGCCACGGCCGAGGTGGAATCGGCGCACGACACGCGGAACATCGGCCGCTTCAACAAGCGACTGCTGACCGACGGCGCCACGTCGTACAAGGAGGTGTGCAGCATCGCCGGGCGTATGCGCTCCTACTTCGACGCGCATACGCTCGACTACGACCAGCTGGGCGTGCGGCTTTTGCCCACCTCGATCTACATGGAGGTCAACGACCACCTGCGGTACCTGCAGGATGAGTACCGTGGGACGGTGGACGTTTTCCTGGCGGACTACCCGCGCTTGATGGAGGAGGCGCGCGCCGCGCTCAACGGCCTGTTCGATGAGGCGGACTACCCACAAGTTCCGGCGCTGCGGAAGAAGTTCGGGACCAGGCTGGCCATGCTGCCATTCCCGGATGCCAAGCAGTTCGCCGTCGACCTGCCGCACAACGTGTTGGACGTGCTGAAGGCCGATGTCGAACAGCGCGTGCTCGGCGCGGTGAAGACCGCCAACGATGACATGGTCGGGCGGCTCTTCGAAGCGGTGCAGCATTTCGCCAACCGGCTGTATGGGAGCGGGAATGTCCGCCTGGACGTCGCCGACAAGGTGCGCGAGCTCAGCGAGCTGCTTCCGAAGCTGAACTTCTCCGAGGATCCCGCGCTAACCCGCATCCTCGAGGACACGCGCAAGCACTTGGCCTGCCACAGCGGTGCCGACCTGAAGGCGTCGCCGGCGCTGCGGTCCGAAGTGGCCGAGAAGGCCATGGAAATCGAAGCGCAGATGGCAGCGTTCATGAGCGGGCAACCGATGGTGTCCGCCCACTCGCAGGCGGGCGACCCCTTGCTCGAACTGCTGACGGCGTGAGGCGAGCGATGCTGGAACGAATTATCAAGCAACGCACGCAGCTGATTCTGTCGCAGCCATTCTTCGGCGTGCTTCTGATGCGCCTGAAGATCGCGGAGGACGCTTCCTGCAAGACGTTCTGGGTGGATGGCGAGTCGCTGGGCTTCAACCCGGCCTATGTCGAGACCCTCTCCGACCTGGAGTTGCGCGGTTGTCTTGCGCACGAGGTGCTCCACCCGGCCAACGGCCATTGTTGGCGCCGTGGCGCGCGCGATCCGAAGCGCTGGAATCGTGCGTGCGACTACGCCATCAATCCCCTGGTGTTGTCGGCGGGGCTGAAGCTGCCTGTGGGCGTGCTGATTGACGGGCGCTTCCTCGGCAAGTCGGCGGAGGAGATCTACGCGATCCTGCGCCAGGGAGATCGGCAGGCCCCCAAGCCAGATGCGGAGGGCGCCGGCGATGGTGCAGGCGATGCGTCGGTGCCGAACGGCAGTCCCAGCAATGGGGGCGGCGGTCCGGACAGTGGCAACCCGTTCGAGCCCGGAGAGGTCCGCCAAGGCCCGCCGACCGCACAACCGGGGCTGCCCGACGAGTGGCGGGTGGCGACGTTGCAGGCGGAGAAGGTGGCGCGCATGCGTGGACAGCTGTCTGGTGACCTGCAGGCGATGGTCGGGGAAGCGACGAAACCGCCGGTGGACTGGCGTTCGATCCTGCACCGCTTTGCCAGTGAGTCGAGCACCACCGACTACAGCTGGGCGCTGCCGAACCGTCGCTATACCCACATGGGCCTGTACATGCCAGCGCTCGACTCTCGGGCTGTGGGGGATGCGGTGTTCGTGCGAGACAGCAGCGGCTCGGTGTTCGACGAAACGCAGGCACAGTTCGCAGCGGAGATCGAGTGCATGTGGGACCGGCTCCAACCGGCCCGCCTGATCGTCATCGACTGCGATGCGGCCGTTCGCCAGGTGCAGATTTTCGAGCGCGGCGACGCGCTTGATCTCGCGCCCGTGCGAGGTGGCGGCGGCACCCGGTTCTCGCCGCCGTTCGAATGGCTGGCGGAACAGGCCGTGCAGCCCGCCTTCCTGGTGTACCTGACCGACCTGGACGGTGCCTTCCCAGCCCCGCCAGCTTTTCCAACCCTCTGGGCCTCCACCACTCCCCTCAAGCGATGCACGTCGCCGCCGTTTGGTGAGTGTGTGGAGGTTGTGGTTTGACGTTTGATCCCCGGCACCGTCCGGGGATTTTTTTCGTCCCGGCCTCTGCTCTGCAGCAGCGCCGGCATCCGAATGTTCGCAGTGTTTCGGTGTGGTTGGTTGTATGCGCAACGAAACATGTTTCGACCTGTGAGGGTTCTCGCGACGGAGAGGTGCACGAGATGGGCAATACCTATATTGAGATTTCAGACCAGATGGCCGGTGGATTGGAGGATCGGGTCGAACAATGGCGCCATGCCAAGGCGGAGGGAGCGGTTCGCGCCGGCTTCGATAGCTGGCTGGAAATGGTGGTTGCCCGCGAGGGCGCGAGACGCCCTGGAGAGTTGGTGATTTTCCGGCAAGGCCGCGTCACCTTCGGGCTCGAGCACGGCGCCATCTACGAGGTGGAGAGCACTGCCAAGGGAGTGCGTCGCTTCCGCTGCATCCTGGATGGGGCGCTACCCTTGATCGCCTTCGTCGACATCGCCACGGGTGTAGAGCGTCCCTGGGTGACGCTGGTCAAGCTATTCAGTGCGAAGGAGTTGAGGAGCCTGAGTAAGGTCCGATGACCCGGAAAGGTGGCTTGATTCTGATAGCTTTTCGCGTTTGTGCGTCCAGCATGCTGAACGCACTCCCCCAAGCATCTGCCAAACAGCGACCTTCGGGTCGCTATTTTTTTTAAGCCGAGACCGAGCTGACGTCGGCAGCCGGGGTGGGAGCGCTGGCCCCGGGGGCAGCGGGTTGTTGGAGCGCGGCCACGCGGGTGACCCGGCCGTCGAGGCTCGCTGTGGCGCCAAGCCGCAGGGAGCCGGCGTAGTAGATCTCGCCTTTGACGCGGCCGTTGATCTGCAACGAGGCACGGGCTGCGACATCGCCTTCGACGGTGCCGTCGACGATGACGTGCTCGCCTTCGACGCGGCCGCGGACGATCGAGGCCGGGCCGATGTGCACCAGCCCGTTCATCGACTCCACATCGCCTTCGACGTAGCCGAGGCACGAGATGCCATGGTCCGCCGCTACGTTGCCGTGGATGCTCATGCCTTGGTTGATGACGCTGAAGGTCAAGCCTTGTTTCATTGAGTCTCTCCCTCGATGGTCTAGAACAGCTTGATATCGCCGGCGGCGGCGTGCTCGCCCGCTTTCGGCTGGGCGGCCTGGCTGGATGTGCCAGTCCGCGCCCGCGAGGTGGGAGCCTCAGCCTGGGCTTTGGGCTTGCTCTCCGGGGAGGCCTGGCTTCTCTGCATCGCGGCACTGGGCGCCGGGCTTGCCTTCTCGGCGGGGAGAGGCGTCGCGCTTGGTGCCGACGCTGCCGCTGCAGCAGAGGCGGGCTCCTCGATGCCGGCGGCCGGGTTCGAATCGCTGTCCGGGCGCGCGGAAGGCATGTCGTAGGATCCTTGCGACGGCATTGCGGCGACTTGGCCGGCGACGGGGGCCGCGTCCGTGAGGTGGCCGCGGAGGCTGGCCACGCCCATGCCAGCGAGTCCCGCAGCCGCGGCGCCGGCGATCACGAGTAGGGCCGATCGAGTACGCTGGCCCATCGCGTCCCAGCGCTTGCGGGCGGCATCGACCGACACCGCAGAGCCCGGCAGGGCCTTCGGCGCTGCGATGCGCGACGGCATCTCGATGGTGAGAGGAGCTTGGGCGTACTGCTCATGCAGCTTCTGAATTTCCAGCAGTTCCATACGGGGTCTTCAGGGAGGTGGAGTGGAAAGGGAGAGGTGCGCGCGATGCCAGCCGGCGCTATTCAGGCAGGAGCGTACCGTCAGGGGCGAAGCGGTCGTTGTCCGGCATGGCAAGGGCGTGGATTTGCCCGATCAGCTTGCCGGCGGAGGTCATCAGTGTCTCGCGCTGGCCCGACTGCAGCGTTCTCGCTCGGATGGCAAACAGGGTGTAGGCGAAGAGTCGATCGTGCTGATTCAGCAGCCGCACAAGGCGCCCGGAGAGCGGATGCGTGATTTCTACCATTTGCTCGTCGAAGGCGATCTCGAAGGGGCGGCGGTTGATGGCCGAGATGCGGTCGATCGCCGAGGAGTACCACTGTTCCGCATTGCGGAAGCACTCGTCGAGTGCGCGGATTTTGCCGCCGCGTCGGACCGAGGCGACCGAGAACTTGGTGGAGCAAAAGTTGTAGTCGCGCTGAAGGAAGTCCCGCACGAAGACCGAGCAGTAGCTGATGGTGGCCACTGCTGAAGTCTCGGGGATGGTGCGGCCGATGCGTCCGTCGCTCGAAAATCTGGAGATGGGCTTGAGCCCGCTGACGACTGCGTCGTTGGAGGCGGGCGAGGGCGGGTCGACAGGTGGTGGTGAGTCGTGCTCTGTGATGGGTTCAGGCGTAGCGGCCATGATCTGTTCTCGGAATCTCTCTGCATACGATTTTCCTGCAGGAAGTCCAATGTCCAGTTGCCAAAAGCTATACGATTTTCGCGAGCATACGGGGGGTTCGCTTTTCGATTCTTAGGGCATACTAGTTCCATCTTCAGCGTCCCTGACGCATCGACCTTGACTCCCTCGCGAGTCCATCTACTGTCCCAAGCCGTGCATCTGTGCACGCTCCGACCGATTGGCTATCGGTGTGGAATCTTCTTGTTCCGAGTGAATTCGCTTATCACTCCCCATCATCAGCTGTAATACGCGTCTGCTTCAGAGCCACCTTTGTTGGTGTGCGCGAGGGACGCCGTTCGAGCCTGGGAGATCGTGGAATCTCTCTCAAAGGCCCGCCTAGGCAGAACGGCCGTCGTAGGCTGATCCGTGATCCTGCGGAGGACGATTGTCCGAAATGGGTTGTTGTGCAGCGTGACCATGCTGCGCGAGGATGCCTTGACATCCTCACTTGAGCCGCGCCTTGCGCCGCTCCCTGAGTGCCACGCCCCCGGAAGGGGCGTGGCATCCAGGTCTCTTGCAAGCAAGCTCGCTTCCGCACGTCGGGGCGGGCTTTTTTTGTTTGTATGAGACCGCAACAAGGGAGGTGCCACGTGGCCACGTTCCATGAAGCCGAGATCCAGGCCGCTATCGCGGCCACACTCGCCCGCCGGCGGGCCGACTACACCGGCCAGCCGCACGCGTGGCGCAGCCTATGCGAAGCGGCCTACGCCGCCAGCCTTCCGGAGCCCGCGCGAGCGCGGTTCCTTTCTACCGTAACGACCCAGCGCGGGGCCGACACAGCCCTGCGCCTTCGGGAGCATGCTGAGTCGATTCGCGCCGCTGTCGTTCGTCACCTTGAACGCAGGAGATGCGCATGCAACCAGCAATCACCTACAGTGCCTTCAGCCACCGCAGAAGTCTCCTAGAAGAGCGGCCGTCGCGGCCGCCCATCATTGGCAAAATCCGACCCGGCATTCAGGTCCTGACGAAGGCGGCCCGCGAGAACAAGCGAGCCGTGGAAATCCACGACACGCTGCTGGCCCAGGGCGAGTCATTTGAGCGGATCGCCGTCGAGATCGAGCGCCAGACGAAGTTGCGCAATGCACTTCGGCCCAAGAACGTCGGGTATTTCACCTGCCGTCGTTCCGACTTCACCAATCCGGCGGTGGCCGACGAGATCCTCCAGCGCTACGGCGAGGACCGCGGCGACGGGCTCAAGCTCTGGCGCTTTCCGGTTCTGTTTGCCTTTGACGACTGGCTCAGCAACATGCCGAACCAGCTCACGGTCTGGGGCAGCAGTGGTCGCCACTTCTTCTCCGAGTATGGGTCGGATGGATTGCGCTACTGCAAGACCTACGCGCCCGCCGAGCGCGACGATCGCGCCAGCCGCATCAAGCGGCTGTTCGGAGGCAGGACGATCATCCTGCGTCAGGATGATGCGATACCCGACGGTGTGTGCGACCCGCACCGGTGCCCGCAGTACCAGGCGCGCCAGTGCAACCTCTCGGCCAACTTCTACTTCGCCATCCCGGAGATCAAGGGCCTCGGTTTGATCGAGTTGCCCACCAATTCGATCTACGTGCTCCAGAAGGCCTACGCTGCCATGCAGACCGTTGCTCTCGCGCGTGGCGGAAGGCTCGTCGGCATCCAGTTCACGATGTCGAAGCTCGAGGCGGAGATCAGCCGAATCGACGAGGACGGGCGCCCGGTGCGTCAGAAGCAAATGCTCACGACGATCGACGCAGATATCGATCTGGGTGCGTTGCTCGATGGTGCGGATCACATCCCGCATGCCATCGAGGCGGCGAGCCAGGCGGTCTCGGCACTGGAGCAGGGCAAGGACCCTGTGGCGATCGCCGATGGTAGCGGGGCCGATCCCGGTCCAGAGACCACTGGGTATGCATCGGACGATCCCGAAGACCGTCTGCACCGCCTGGAGGACCTGATTGTACGGCTCGGTCTGGCCGGTGAACGCGAGCGGCATTGCCTGCGCGTGTTCGCCCACGTCACCTTCGGCAAAGGTTGGGCGAAGCGCCCAGCGGACGTCGAGCAGCTGATCGCTGAGATGTCGCATGCGCTGGCCAACCCGGCAGCGTTCAGCGAGCAGGTGCGTGCTGTCGCGGCGGACGCCGGCGTCACCGCCTGAAGCCGATGGCGGCCCGTAAGGGCTGCCGTTCGGCGCGGCGCCTGTTTCCCTTCCATCGCCTCGTCCCGAGGCCCTTTCTTTGCTTTGGCAACGCGACGCGATGCCACCTTCCCATGAGGAGCTTTCCATGCGCCACCTTGGCGACCATCTGCTTGTGGGTCATTTCTCCGACCTGCACTATTCGACCGGCAACCTCGCGGAAGCCGATCGCTGTTTCGGCTTCGCGGTGGAGGACGCCATCGCCAGCCGCTGCGCGGTTGGTGTGGTATCGGGCGACTCGACCGACCACCGCCTGGATGCCCACACGCCCGCGCTGCGGGTGTTGGCCGGACGGATCCACCAACTGTCCCGGCACATGCCAGTGCTGATGCTGCAAGGCACCTTCAGCCACGAGCCCCCGGGCACGCTGGATTTGTTTCCCCTGATGAGCGCGGGCTACCCTGTCTACGTGGCCGACCACATTCACCAGGTGGCGTTGCTCGGTGGCGAGTTTGTGGCCTCGGCGGGCTCGCTGTTCACCTCGGAAGAGGTCGATGCGCTGCTGGCGTCCGGGATCCCGGAGGTGGTGTTCACCTGCGTGCCGACCGTCAACAAGGCGGTGCTGGCGGCGGCGGTGGGCGCGGGGCAGGCTGCGACGGCGTTGGGCGATCACCTGGCGGCTTACCTGGGCGCGGCCGGCGCGGTCAACCGCCTGCTGCGCGCGCGTGGCGTACGCACGCTGGGGGTCTCACACGGCACCGTGAATGGATGCCAGACGGAGCATGGTGTCCCGATGGCAGGCTTTGATCACGAGTTCAGCATCGGGGCGCTCTTCGAGGCGGAATGCGACGGCTTCCTGCTTGGTCATATCCATCGCGCGCAGCAATGGGCGCAGGACGGCCGCGTGGTGGCCTACCCGGGCTCGATCGGCCGGTTTCACTACGGCGAGATCGGAGACAAGGGATACCTGCAGTGGGAGCTGGCCCCGGGCCGCGCGGTGGCGCGGCAGGTGGTGACACCCGCTCGCGAGACGCTTTGCTACGACTTCGACGGCCCCCCAGACATGGAGCGGCTCGCCACGGTGGCCGGCGGCGCCGCGGACAAGTTTGTCCGCATACGCTGGACCATCGATGAGGAGCACCGGCAGTTGGTGGACCGCGATGCGATCTGTGCGCTGTTCGGGGCTGCGGCAGAGGTGAAGCTGGAGGGCCGCGTGCTCCCAGCCGTGCGCAGTCGAGCCGAAGGTATCAGCCGGGCGGCCGGTCTCGGCCAGAAGCTGTCGCACTGGGGCGAACTCGCCTCGGTCGACATGGGGCCTTTACTGGATCGTTTGGGCATGCTGGAGACCGCCGACGCGCAGTCGATCACCGACCTGGTGCTGGCGCAACTCGACCAGCGTCCCGTTGAGACGGTGGCGCCGGCGGAACCTGCGGCCACGCCCGAGAAGGCCCAGCCCGTGGCATCGACCGTGGCGACTGCCTCACCGGCGCTCGACTGGCTCAGCGACGACCTGTTTGCGGGAGTGCCCGCCTAACCCTGAACGCGAGAGCCGCGTTCCGACAGCCTATGGGGCTGTCGAAACCTGGTTTCACCTGCGTCCCTGACGCATCGACCTAAGCAGTTCCTTTTCTTCTGACCCTGGCGGGTGCTCCCGTCTGGGGATGCACGCCGCCCAACCGTGGAGTGCATCATGATTCTTTACCCTGCTGGCCCCCAATGGGCACGTTGCTTTGAAACTGACGTTGCGCCGGCCGATATGGCTCAGCGCCTCGTGAACGGCCATGGATTTCATGCGGCGGCTGCGGCAGAGCCCTTCGGCCGCGGCCGAGGCAGCTTGATTGCGACGCGCGAGCACATGCTCGTGCTGGCCGTCGAGTCGCGCGCGGATGCCCACTGGTACTCGGTGGCCCCGACGCTGGAGTTGCAGAACCTGTTGTGGTCGTGGGCCAATGGCTACGCCAACCAGTGGAGCGAGCTCGAGCGCCGAATTCTGACTGGTCGTGTCGGGTGGCCGGACATCCTCGATCTCGCGCGGCAGCAGTTCGCCGCCGCCGTTCGGTCGGTGGAGCGCGCTTTGACCGGCATGCCGGAAAGCGAGGCCGCCCCGGCGCCGGACGATGCCATGTGGATGGAAGGGGAGCCGCTGATGGCGCTGCCTGCCGAGTACCTGGTGCCGATTTCCGGCGCGGAGGTGGTCGAATGCGCCCACTGAAGCTGACCCTTACGGGATTTATTGGCGTGCGCGACGGCATGCGCCGCGAAAGCGTCACGCTTGACCTGGCCAGCCTGCCGGCGGGCCTGATTGCCTTGACCGGACCCAACGGTGCGGGCAAGACGACGCTGATGGACAACCTCCATCCCTACCCGATCATGCCCAGCCACGCCTCGAAGATGAGTGCCGATGCGTTTTCCTATTGGGACCATCTGTATGGGTCTCGCGGGGAAAAAGACCTGGAATGGGAACATGCCGACAAGCTGTATCGGTCGGTTTTCTCGTTCCGCAACCCGGGCAAGAGCCGGAAGGCCGAGTACTACCTGTTCGAGAAGGCGGCGGACGGGAGCTGGAAGCCGTTGGAGCTGCCAGACGGCCTCATGTCGGATGGCAAGGCGGACAGCTACAACCGTTGCCTCGACGCGGTCCTGGGGTCGCCGGAGGCGTTTTTCACGAGCGTGTTCTCGGCCCAGAACCGGCGGCCGATCGCGAGCTACCAGGCGAGCGAGATCAAACGGCTGCTGGCGGAGTTGCTGGGACTGGAGCACTTGCGTGATCTGTCGGCTAAGGCCGGTGACGTGGCGAAGGGCTTGCAGAGACACCTCGATGCCGTCCAACGTGAACTGTTGCTGCTGAGCGGGCGTCGCGATCACCTGACACGTCTTGTTGCGGACATTGGCCAAGCCGAGTCGTCATTGGCGACGGCGCGGCAGCAGCGCGACGCCGAAACGGCCCACGGTGCGAAGCTCCTCCAGGAGCGGGCGACCGTGGCCGCCAAGCAAAGCGCTTCGGCTGCGGCGGAGGCGCGGCTCCGGGAGCTCAAGGTACGCGACGGCGAGTTGGCTGCGCGCCGGCGGCAACTGGAGGCCGATGCTCGGGATGCTGGGACGCGCTCGGCGGCGCGTCAGCGTGAGCTGACGCAGATTGTCTCGGCGCGTCAGGCGGTCCTGGCCGAAGGCGAGGCGATCCGGACCGCCGGCGCTCAGCGTGATGCACTGCAGATGGCGCTCTCCGGGCAGCAAGGGGAGGTCGCTGGACAGCAGGAGGCCATCGCGCGTCTTGAGGCGCTTCAACTGCAACACACTGCGCTGAAGTCGGACCTGCAGGGGCTGGAAGGCCGCGGCGCTTCGGCGGCGCAGCTGGTGCAGTCCCTTAAAGGCCAGGTGAGCGTGATGGATACGGTGCCGTGCCATGGGCATCCCATGCATGACGCCTGCCCACTGCTTGCCCAAGCCCGCCAGGCCGAAGTGCAGTTGTCGGAGCAGACCATCTCGTTGACCCAGCTGCGCACCAGCTACAAGGCCAAGGTGGAAGCCATGAAGCCTATGGCGGCTGCGCTGGAGGAGTTGGCGAGCCAGCGGAAGCGCCTCACTGCCCTGCAAGCGGAAGTGGCACGCGGGCAGCAGGAACTGCAGCGTCTCGCAGCTCTTGCGGCGAAGAAGCCTATGTTGGATGTCGCGCTGGAAGGCCTCTCGCAGGCGCAACGCGATCTGGCGGTGCTGGCCGAGGAGGACGGTCGTCGGCAAGCCAGGCACGTGCGGGATATGCAGGAGGTCGACCACCAGCAAGAGGTCATTCACCGCGAACTGGTCACCCTTTCGCACGTGGATGTCACTGGCGTGCTGGCCGAGCTGGACCTGAAGCTGAAAGCGAGCCGGGAAGAGATCGTGGCATTGGATGGTCGGATCGAAGCACTGATCCGGCAGCAAGCGACGTTCTCGACCGAGCGCGAGCGTGTGGAGGCCGAGCTGGCCGGCATGCCGGGCGTTCAAGGCAAAGCCGAGCGGCTGTCCGACGAGATCGCACGATGGAAGCTGCTCGCCAAGGGGCTCGGCAACGACGGCGTCATTGCTCTGTCGATTGACGATGCGGGGCCGGCACTGACCGGAATCGTCAACGACCTGCTGCTGGCCTGCTACGGACCGCGATTCACCATTGCGATCCATACGCAGACAGCGTTGGCGAATGGCGAGAAGCGTGAGGGATTCGAGATTCGGGTCCACGACGCCGACAACGACAGCGAGAAGGACTTCGCGCATATGTCGGGCGGCCAGAAGATCTGGGTCAACGAATGCCTGACGCGAGGCATCGGTCTCTACCGGGCGCAGGACTCCGGACAGAGCTTCCATACCCTGTTCACCGACGAGGCGGACGGTCCTCTGGACCCAGAGCGCAAGCGCGCGTTCATGCGCATGAAGCGCGAAGTGTTGAAACAGGGCGGCTACGAGCGAGAGTTCTTTATCTCGCACACCCCGGAGTCCGTTGACGAGGCGGATGCCGTCATCGATGTGGTGGCGCTTGCCGTGGCATAGGCAGTGCCGATTGCTTGATACCGAAGCTGGTCCCGGAAACGGGCCGGCTTTCCTACCAATTCTCACCACCATCACCATGAGCAAAACGATGATATCGGCGGCAGAGGCTGCCGGCCTGCTGCCGCGGGGCAAAAAGGTGCACACGTTCATTCGGCCGTTTGGCTGGCACGGATCCGACGTCGACCGCGAGGCGGTTCTCGCGGCCTTCGAGGCCGCCAAGGAAGTGGAGGTTTCAGCCGACGCCGCGATCTTCCACCACCACTTGGCGGTGCAGCTCGAAGGTATTCGCACCTATGTCGAGACACATCCGGCATCCCTGCGCAAGCTTCTTCCGGACATTGCGGCGTCTTTCCGCTCCTCCAGCGTTTGGCGACCTAAGGGACAGCGTCGCGGCGCTCAGCCGGCGGGCGTTCACCTGATGCGCTAGCTATGCACCAGATCGACGGGATGACCCTATTCTTTGGTGCAGACGACGCCCTGAGCAACTGGCATCGGTGCCAGTTTCAGTTCCGGGGATTGCAGTTCACCAGTGTCGAGCAGTTCATGATGTACGCAAAGGCGATGCTCTTCGGCGACCGCCGTGCCGCAGCGGCGATTCTCGCGACAGACGATCCTCGGACTCAGAAGAGGATCGGCCGGCTGGTCAACGGCTTTCAAGAGTCCGTCTGGTTGGCGAAGCGCGAATCAATCGTGACGGTTGGCTGCCGGGAGAAGTTCCGCCAGAATCCCAGGCTCGCGGAAGAGCTAATTGCCACCAGCGGCACGGTCCTTGTGGAAGCTAGCCCGTACGACCGGATCTGGGGCGTCGGGCTGGCCTGGAACGACCCGCGTATCCTTGATTCGCGTCGTTGGCGCGGCATGAATTTGCTCGGCAACGCCCTGATGCGGGTTCGCGACGATTCGAACGTAGCCGATAGCCGCAATCGGGAGGCTCGAACGTGACGCGCTTGGCTCCATTCGGAGCCGCCGGTGGGTTCCGTTTGCATACTATTCGTGCGGGGCGAGAGATCGCCGTGCTCCCCGCCATGTGCAATCCGCAGGAGTGCGACCGGATGCACGATTGAAAAAGCCCCGGCCTCGTGAGAGGTCCGGGGCTTTTTCCATTCTTCGCCTTCCGCATCGCGGCCGACCGTGTCAGTCCTGCCGTCGTGCGGCCGCGCTTGGCGCGTTACAGCGCAGCGTCCTTCAGTTTCTTCATCGGGCGCACCTTGACCTTAACGGTCGCGGGCTTGGCCGGGAACCAGCGCTCTTCGCCTGTGAAGGGATCCTTGCCGAAGCGCTTCTTCGTGGCGGCCACCTGCTGGGCGGTGACCTTCAGCAACCCAGGCAGGGTGAACTGGCCGGCGCCCTTCTTGTGGATGGCGCTGAGAATGGTGTTCTCCAGGTGGGCCAGGACGGTCTTCACGGTCTTAGCATCCAGCTCCGTCGCCGTGACCAGGTGGGCCGTCAAGCTGGCCTTGGTGAAGGTGTCCTTCAGCGGCTTCACGACTGGTGCCGCCGCCGCCTTCTTCGCGGCCGCCGGGCTCCTGGCGGGAGCGGCCTTCTTGACCGGGGTGGCCTTCTTCGCAGGAGCGGCCTTCTTTGCAGCGGTTGTTTTCGTTGCCATGAGTCTGGTGGTCCTTGAGTTGATGGGGCACGTCTGGGACGTGCTGGCGGCCAGCATAGCAAAGCGCTGCGGGCTTGAGGAGAGGCGGGGGCCCGGGTTAGCGCGCAGGCGGCGAGTCGGGGCCGGCTTCGGCGGAAGTCGTCGCAGTAAGTCGGTCCACGGTGCGATTGCTGGCCAGCCCGAGAAGGCGGCTCAGGTCATGGCGGTCGTGGCCGGCCATCAGCGCGCGGCGCGCGAACGTGTTGCGAAGAATCCGCGGGCTCATGTCGGGTGCGGAAACGCCAATGGCGCTCAGAGCCGCCCGCACAATCCGGCCGAAGGTCATCACGGCGACGGGCTCACCGCCGGCCGCCGAGAACAGCAGATCGCCGGCGATGGGCAAGGTGGCTCGCCTGGCCAGCCAGGAGGAGAGCGGAGTGACGCTGAAGGCGGCGAGTGGCACGGTCCGGGTGTCCCGGCTGCCGTGCGCCGGCACTCGGAGGTAGGGCGAGGCGGCTTCTGGGTGAAGGTCGGCCGCAACGGCGGCCCGACCTTCGGCGACGGTGATGCCAGCGCCCAGGAACATGGCAACGACCGCCTTGTTGCGTACGGCGAGGAAGTCGTCAGCGACGCCGGGGCACGTCCAGGCCTGCAGTCTCCCGTCCGCTTCCTCATCGAGGTAGACCGGCTCGGGGTCGCTGGTGGGCCAGGCCGCCTGCTGCATAAACACGGCAGCGGGGTTATCCGCGCGGACCCCGGAGAAGACCAGATGGCGACCAAGCCGATCCAGCAGCTGCAGGTAGCGCGTGCGCGTCGATAGGCTGTGGCCAGCAGCTTCCGGGGTTTCCCAGAACGCAGCGACGTGGTCGGAACCGAAGGTGGCCACCGAAACGCCGGCGGTCTGGAGATGCCGGAGAAAGGCTTCGAACATTGCCTGGTGCTGGACGATGGAACGCGCAGAGAAGGGCCGCTGATCGGCGCCGGCCGCCTCCCGCGCTTGCCAGTCAGCGTAGGCAGTGACTGGCTTCGTTAGCCAGATGGTGTGAATCGCGTCCATGCCGTAATGTTATATACTGAAGTTCGCTTTCGCCAACACCTTGCCGCATCTTCGATGCGGTCCGAGCTACAAGATGCGGGGGCGCCCCACTGGGTACCAGGTTGCCGACGGCCGTCCACATCGAGACACGCTTCACCTTCCCGCGCGCCTGATCCTCCACCTCGATGTCCGCCGGCGGGCCGGCGGGATCGGGGAACAGTTCCCGAATTCGTGCGCGGCGCGCCGCGAAAAGCCAGCTCCGCTGTGTCGCCCACGCGCAAACCACCATAGCTGGCAAAGCGCGGCACGCCGTTGGGAGCCGCACCAATCTGTTCCCGGAAATCGCTGGCCAGCCCATCGAGAAAGCGTCCCAGTTGCGCGCGCTGGACCCCAATGCCACCAGACGTCTCGCGAATGATGGTTCGACGGGACACTCGGCCAAGTCCGGCCAGATGATTCACGGCCGCTAGCATAACGCGCCGGTACTCCGCGCCGCCGGCCAGGAAGATAGTGCTGGCCTCGCTCTGCGGCCACGCCGCAGGATCGTTGAACGCGCGAAAAGGTTCTGGCGCAGTAAGCGAGTTGGGACGAGGCGCCGCGGAGCTCAGGCAGCGTCTATGCGGCCAGAGAGTAGAATTGTTCTGCAGCGGACGGACCGCTCCCCGTAGGGTCCAGCATCTGGCCCTTGGCAAGCATGTGCATCAACTCGATGCCACCCAGCAGGATGCGAGCGCAGCGAAAGTCCTTGAATCCCAGCATCGGCCGGGTCAGGCGCTTGATAGCCCGGTGGTCCTGCTCGACGATGTTGTTCAGAATTTGACTCGCCGCACGGCGATGGGCGTTTCCTGCCCGGCATTGAGGTCGTGCAGCGCCGCCAGGTTGGCCGGACTGCCGTCGATGGTCACCGTGTCTGGCTGGCCGTGCTGGGCGATGGCCCGCGCGAAAAAGCGCCGCGCCGCAGCCTTGGCGCGCTTCGCACGCAGCAGGAAGTCGATGGTGTGGCCCGTCATGTCGACGGCCCGGTACAAGTACTTCCACTGGCCACGCACCAGGATGTAGGCATCGTCCATTCTCCAGCTCTTGCCTACCGGGCGCTTGTGCCGGTGGAAGATCCTGTTCAGAGCCGGTAGCAGTTTCAACGCCCAGCGGTGCACTGTCGAATAGTCCACCGAGATGCCACGCTCGGCCATTATCTCCTCCAGATGACGCAGGCTCAGCGGATAGGCCACGTACCAGCGAACGCAGGTCAGCATCACTTCTAGCGGGTACCCACCGCGCCTGTCCAGGTAGACAATTGCTGGTCGCACAGCAAGTCACGGCGCGGCATGCCGCGCGTGACAAGACAGAAACGAGCCGCACCGCCTACAGCATGCCGCTTGACGCAGAACTAACGACGACTCGCGTCGCACGCAAAAGTCGAGAATCTACGCAGTCAGCCGGATTGTTTACAGCCCTATCTGCCCAACTGTTGCGCGTAAACGTCAGCATGCGCGCCCGCGCGGCCGGCGGATTTATGTAACAACGCCTATCCACTGTCATTGCTATGATTCAGATGAGTAAATAACGTTTTTTGCAAATAAAACAAAATCTTTCCAAGTGGCTATGGCTTTCGTGGATGCTTCGTTTGGAAAGAAATCGATATAAATAATGTCATCTAATTTCTTCTGCAGGCGACGTAATAGACTGGAAATTTCTCTTGGAGTTTTGGAGAAAAGAGTTTCTTTAAATTTTGGCAGTGAGCGAACAAATTCGGCGAATTCCTCGCTCCTGTTGAACATTGAGCGAAGCTCTATTTCTTGTTCGGCATCGAAATGCTGCGCTCGCAAGAGGTGAACAACGCCACCACCTTCCATAATTTCATGAGCCAGTTCTCTTAGAGCGCTTTCCGTCTGCGTGTTCGCCGGCAATAGATAGACCCCGTCTCGTAGCGCTACGCACCCCTTGGTTTTGAGGGTGCGCCAGTAGCGGACTCGAATGGTCGCATTGTTTGCTCGGAGCGTGAGAAGAAGCAATAGCCAAGAATCAAAATTCATAGTAATAAAGACGGCGGCCTACGATCGCGGAACGGAAATGACCTGCCATATCGAGTTCTCCCGGCGATTGAATCTCGATATCTTGTTTGCTGATCCACATGCACCGTGGCAGCGCGGCAGCAACGAGAACACCAACAGTTTGCTGCGCCAGTTTCTGCCCAAGGGCATTGACCTATCGACAGTCACACAGACCCGGCTCAATGACATCGCCAAATTGCTCAACGGCCGACCTCGTCAGACCCTCGGCTGGGATACGCCCGAGGAAGCAATGGCCAAGGAGCTGGAAATCAATGGATTTGCTAAACATTGCACTTGAATCTTAAGACCGCCCTATCACATTCGGCATAGGCGTATAGGCGTATAGGCGTATAGGCGATAGTTGTTTCTTTCACTAATATAAAATTTAATTTTTCTGTAAAAGATTCCTTCATGTTGATTAATTTTGTGTTCCCGGAGTTATGCGAAGCAACGAGGCGGAGGCTCGCTAAAGTACCATTTGCAACTTGCCTTGATTGTGCGGGAGGCCGAATTCACTGTCTTGTCCGTCGCAAAATTCATCTGTGCCCCTAAAAAGCTGTTTCAAAAAGGAGCTGCTGGGTACTGTAACTTCAAAGCGAACCTGTTAACCTCATCCGTTGTGACAACAGGACAGAGAGGATGGGCAAGCCGATCATCGACGACGAATTGTGGGCACTGATCGAACCGCTTCTGCCGCCAGCCAAGCCGAGGCGATTCCGGTATCCGGGTCGCATGCCGGTGTCGGATCGGGCCGCATTGACCGGCATCCTGTTTGTGCTGAGAAGTGGAATTCGCTGGAACGAACTACCCAGGGAAATGGGCTGCGGTTCCGGGGTCAGTTGCTGGCGCCGTCTACGCGACTGGCAAAGCGCCGGGGTGTGGGACCGTCTGCACGAGATCTTGCTTGCCAAGCTACGTGCTGCGGATCGCATCGATTTCTCGCGCGTGATCATCGACTCCTCTTCTATTCGAGCGGTTGGGGCGGGCCAAAAACAGGGCCGAACCCCACCGATCGCGCGCGACCCGGTTCCAAGCACCACGTCGCCACCGACGCCAACGGCACGCCGATCGCGGTCGTCCTGACCGGCGCAAACCGCAACGACGTTACCCAGCTCTTGCCTCTGATCGAAGCCATTCCCGCTATCCGGGGTCGCCGAGGCCGGCCCTTGCGCAAGCCAGGTCGGGTCTATGCCGACCGCGCATACGACCACGACAAGTATCGTCGACCGCTTCATGCTGCAGGCATCCCGACTTCGATCGCCCGGCGTGGCCAGCCCCACGGCAGTGGACTTGGCAAGGTCCGCTGGGTTGTCGAGCGCACACATGCCTGGCTGCACGCATTTCGCCGTCTGCGCACACGCTTCGAGCGCCGCGCCGACATTCACGAGGGTTTCCTCAAGCTGGCCTGTTGCCTCATTTGCTGGCGCACCCTTCAGCGTGACGAGACTTCATTTTGAAATGAGTACTAAGACCTCTCTCGTCAGAGGTCCGCGACTCGCTCCTTCGCGAGCCGATACTCTTCCTTAAGGCGGGAAACGATCTCCGCAACGAGCGGCATATCATCAATTTGGCCTACGCCCTGGCCTGCACCCCAGATGTCCTTCCACGCCTTAGCCTTGGATCGACCGTCAGCAAAACTCATCAGACTTTTGTCAGCGACTTCCAGCTTATCCGGGTCCAGGCCGGCCAGCTCAATGCTCTCGCGGACGTAGTTGCCGTGAACGCCGGAGAAGAGATTCGTGTAGATGATGTCGGAGGCGCTCGCACGCAGGAGCGCCTGCTTATAGGCGTCGCTCGCGTTAGCCTCCTGACTCGCGATGAACCGCGTACCGACATAGGCGAAATCTGCGCCCATTGTCTGAGCGGCAAGAATCGCGTTGCCGGAGGCGATAGCGCCAGAGAGCGCTAGTGGGCCAGAGAAGAGGCGCCGAACCTCACCCACCAGAGCCATGGGAGACAAGGTGCCGCCATGCCCGCCGGCACCCGCCGCGACTAAGATAAGACCATCGACACCCGCTTCCAAGGCCTTGCGTGCATGACGCAAGCTAATGACGTCGTGGAACACGACACCACCGTAAGCATGCACTGCGTCGATGATCTCTCGTGCCGGGGCGCGAAGCGAGGTAATGATGATTGGCACCTGATGACGGATGCAGGTCTCGACATCCTGCTCGAGGCGAACATTCGATGCGTGCACGATCTGGTTGACGGCAATCGGCCCCACCACGACATCGGGGTTGACGGCCTGATAGGCGGCCAACTCCTGCTTCATGTCCCGCAGCCACGCGTCCAACAGCTCTGGCTGCCTGGCGTTGAGCGCAGGAAACGATCCCACGATGCCTGCCTTGCATTGCGCCAGCACCAACTCCGGGTAACTGACGGTGAACATCGGCGACGAAATGACAGGTAGCGAGAGCTTGCGCAGCGCGGGTGGAATATGAGAAGTCATGGACGTTTCGAAGATAGGAGTGGATTTGGACAGGGATTAGCCGAGACGCGCCCAGATGAGAAGGGTGGCGGAATAAACAACACCGACCCAGAGCATATGAACGACCGTGTAGCCCATGATGTCCTTCAAGTGCAGCCGCGATAGTGCCAGTGCAGGGAGCAACCAGAAAGGCTGGACCAGATCGTTCCAGGCATTTCCCAGCATGACCGCCATTGCGGTTTGGTTGAGTGGCGCGCCGAGGGATTTGGCAGCTTCAATCATGAAGGGGCCCTGAACCACCCAGTGGCCGCCGGCGGAGGGGGCGAAAAAGTTGATCAGGAACGAACTGACAATGCCCCAAAGGGTCAGCGTATGCGGCGTGGAGATCTCGACGAACGCATGGGAGATACTTTCCACGAGCCCGCTGCCCGCCATGATTGCCATCAATCCGGCATAGAACGGGTATTGCAGAAGCACGCCCGCCACGGCCTTTACGCCTTCGTTGAGCATTTCCACGTAGCGTGCCGGCGTGCCGAGCAACATGATGCCCGCGAACAGAATGACGAAGTTGATGATGTTGACGTCAAACGGCTTGCCTGCGGCAAAGTATCGATACAGATAGACGGCAGCAACCAGGCCAATGATGATGCTGAGCAACCGGCTGTTGTTGAGGCGCTGTGCAATCGTGATCTCTGCGCGTGTTGTAGCGTTGGCCGGACCGTGACGGCTTTGCTCTTCCTGCGCCAGACTCGGGTGAATAGGAACCACCCCCTCCGGCCGGCGCGGCAGCATCAGAACGTTAAGTAGTGGCAGGGTCACCAGCAAGACAAGGCCTGCTACGAGCATCGGCGTCGAGAAAATGGTTTGGCTCAAAGGAATGACACCCATCGAGCCGGCGAGCGCATGGCCCTTGGCCGAGATGACGATGGGAATCGTCGCCGACAGTCCAATGCCATAGAGCGTGAAGCCGCTGTAAGCGGATGCGATGATCAGCGGATAGTGCACGCCACGCAGCTTTGCTGCGAGTTTCCGGGCAAGAATGCCTCCGACGACCAACCCGAAGCCCCAATTGATATAGCTCGCCACGGCGCCAACGAGCGTCGCGACGACCATGGCAGTGGCGGGGCGTTGCACGCGGCTGGTCAGGCCAGACAACAGCGCGTCAACCAGCGGTGCACGGGCAAGCACATACCCCATCACCAGAATCACGGCCATCTGGGTGGTGAAACCGAGCAGGTTCCAGAAGCCGGCTCCCCAGTTATCGATCGTTGTAACGAGGCTCTGCTGCTCGACCACGATCGCCAGACTCATAGTCAGGATAGTCAAGCCGATCGCGAAGACGAACGGGTCCGGCAAATACTTCCTCATCAACTCGGTGAAGAAGTTCGTCAATGTATTCATCTGTGTCTCCTGCTTATCGTTATGTTGCGTCCGGTTATACGCGCGCCTATGCGTCCCGCTTTAGCACCAGGACATCGCTTTTGCCGTCCTGAATTACAGCCCCGGTTTGGTCAAGCAACTGCAAGCTGCGATTGATACGGCCGACGCGTCGGCTCGTGCCGGCTTCCTTCGCGAGCACGCCCAGGCGCAGATGCAGTGTCTGTCCAATCAGTATGGGGGCGACAAACTTCCAGTCGCTGAGTGACATCATTGCCACTGCTGTTTTTTCGAAGATGCCAAGCTGGTGCATCATTCCCGTGGCCATCGCGATCCCGAGCGCGCCATGCACGACGCGCTGGCCGTATCGCGTCTGCCGTGAGAATTCAGCGTCCGAGTGAATGGGGTTCCAGTCGCCAGACAACATGGAAAACATAGTCAGGTCGGTCTCGGTGACAGTTCTGCCCGTACTTTCAAACGTCTGACCGACTTCAAAATCCTCGAAGTAAAGGGAGGTAGGCATCAGCGCTTCCATTCCTATGGTTTGGCTTGCTCGATCAGGCGCATAGCCATCTCGCGAAGCTTGTTACGTTGCGTCTTCACGCCGTTTGAACTCAGGGTCACCGGGTACTCGGAGACGAACCAGATGCGGGCGGGAATCTTGAAGGGCGCGGTTTGTTCGGCCATTCGGGACATCAGGTCTGGCTCCGATAGCGTTACGCCCGCCTGGGGAATGACGAAGGCCACCACGCGCATGCGCCCGTCTAGTTCGATGGCAACCACCTGTGCGTCCGCGACGCCTTCGAACCGTTTGAGGACGGCTTCGATTTCCACGGGGTTGACGAGGAAGCCACCCAGGCGGATCACGTCCCCCATGCGGGTTTCGTAGACAAACGTCCCGTCCCCGCGAAGATGACCGAGATCCCCGGTGCGAAAGTAGCCATCTGGAGTCGTTGCGCCGGCTGTTGCCTCGGCATCTTCGAAGTAGCCGATAAAGTTCCCGGGAGCCAGAATCTCCAGTTCGCCCGACTGGCCAGGCAGAAGCAGCTCGCCGCTTGCCGTGTCCCGCACGCGCACAGTTGCCTCGACGCCGGCGATTGGTCTGCCTCCTCCCTGGATGCGGGCCTCGACGGGCAGCGTGAATGGTTGTGCCGAGAAAAGCGCCAGTACTTCGCTACTGCCATACAGACCGACCAGAGGGATACCGCGCGACCACGCCTGTAGGGCGTAGGCATCAAAGCTGGATGTGAAGGCGCCAAAGCCAAACAGGCGCGCACTTGGGAAGGGGTGTGCGCCTGAGACGGCATCTGCCATCCGCTGATACATCTCGTCGCTGCCGAAGGTGTGCGTGACCCGATGGTCTTGGGCGAGGCGCGCAGCCCGCTCGCCGTCAAAGGCATCCATCAACACGACGGGGGCGCCGCCAGCAAACGCGGCAAGAGCGCCATTTAGACCGAACACGCCGCAGAAAGGCAGCATTGCCAGCATCACCGAATCGGGCTGGTCCAGTCCATATCCCCGCGCGCAGCGCCTGGCATGCTCAACCAGTGTCCGCTGGGGGTGCATCACCAGTTTGGGTCCTTTAGTCGTGCCCGATGTGGTAAACAGGATCGTAACGACATCCGGATTCGAAAGATCCGGTCCGGGCGCGGCAGCGTTGGCCGCCGATGCCGGGAAGTGATATACCGGCTTCCCAAGCAACGCGGGAGGGGTGTTCTCATCGGCGTCCAGAACGATGACGCCTTTCAGGGCGGGCAACGTTTCCGGAGCGATGCCACTCAAGATCTCTGCGAAGTTGAGCTTGCGAAAGCCGGGCTGGCACACCATCAGGCGAGCCGCGCTCTTTCGGAGGATATGGCTGACTTCCTCGCTCCGGTAGCGAGTGTTGATAGATACCAGGGTCGCTCCAAGCCGCGCCAGCGCAAACAACATGGCAAGCCATTCTGTACGATTGACGAGCCAGACCGCTACACGATCGCCGGGCTTTACACCTTGCGCGTGGAGCCAGGCCAATGTCTGGCAGCAGCGCGCGTGAAACTGCGCGACAGTGACCGTGCGGCCCCCTTCAAAGAAGGCCGTCGACTCCGGCGCGGATTCCATCCTGGCCTCGATCAAGTGCCAGAGGTTGGGTGTATGTTCCAAAAGTTGAGCTCCTTCATTTCGAGGCAATTCACAGTCGGTGCGACCTCGACGGACGTGGGAGATCCTCACGCGTAGCAATGCGTGACCGGTGAGGTAATGTGGGACGGCGATGCTGCTGCATCGCCAAAGCAGAAACTGTGGGGCTGCGGGGGGTTAGCCGAAGTCCCTTATCGCGAGGGGCATGACGTTGTCTCCTGTATGGCGCACTTTTTTTAGTTGGGCGTATGTTTGAGCCCATTATGGGTCGACTGAAGCGTGGCTGTCAATAGTTAAGTCTAAAAATGGCGACAACATAACGCATTGATTTATAATGAAAAAAACCTTTACAAAGCTTTTTTGTCGAAAAAGTAAGACACATGGATCTTGAACTCGCACTGCAGCAGTTGGGCATCACCGGCAAGCTGTACAGCGCCTATCTTGCTTCCCTGGAGCTTGGCGAGGCCACGGTCAATCAAGTCGCGACGCGAGCGGGCCTCGGCCGCACCACTGCATATAGCGTCATCGAACGACTTCAGGAGGAGGGCTTGGTTCTGCTCGTGGACCGAGAGGACAAGCGCCTCGTTGTGCCCGAGGATCCCAATGCGCTGATGCGCCGCCTGGAGGCCCGGCAACGCACCTTGGCCGAGCTCATGCCTCAGTTGCGCTCGCTGTACAACAGCTCACGCACAAAGCCAGCAATACGCTTCTACGAGGGAGAGGATGCGGTTCGCACGGTGTTGTGGGATACCCTCACCGCGCAATCGAAGGAGCTGCGGGGCATCTTGTCCGCCGCCCAATTGCTTGAGTCGGTGGGCACGGCAGCGATGGAGGAATACATCGCAAAGCGCGTCTCGGCAGGGATCCGCTTGCAGGTTCTGCGTTCTTCGTCACAAGACATCGACACACTGTGGCCACATACCGACGATCAGCTTCGGGAGCTGCGCTATGCTCCGGCGCACATCACACTTGCCATCACCACCTATGTCTACGATGACAAAGTCGTGATCTTGTCGTCCAAGCGCGAGGACTACGGCCTGATCATTCAGAGCCGGGACTTTGCAAGTCTCTACGCAGCCATGTTTGATGGCCTGTGGGCGATTTCGCAGCCGGCAAATTGAGTGATTAGCATCCCCCCTGGCGGTGCAGCGGCAAACACAATGCCTGGTCCGAGCCATTTCTCACCTATGCGATCTAGGTGCTCGGGTGAGGTCCGGAATCTGCAGCTCGCAGCCGTGATTCGGCTGGCGGCTACGCTCGGCAACGTGTATGTGGCGATGGATATGGCAGATCAAGTGTCCGCTTTGCGGGTATCCGTAGGACCGCTTAGAATCTGTTTCAAAAAGAGCTGCTGGGTACTGTTAACTTCAAAGCGAACCTGTTAACCTCATCCGTTGTGACAACAGGACAGAGGGGATGGGCAAGCCGATCATCGACGACGAATTGTGGGCACTGATCGAACCGCTTCTGCCGCCAGCCAAGCCGAGGCGATTCCGGTATCGTGAGGTTGCCCCGTTTCATCGACAGATCTGCATTTGAATTGTATGAGGTTGCCCCGTTTCATCGGACAGATCTGCATTTGAATTTTATGTCGATGGGTTTTCTCCTTGTGATGGGGCGGTGTAGGCCCGGTGTAGCGTCGGATTCATGGCACCGACAGGTAGCATTTCAAACTCCTGCGGGGAACGATAGCCCAGGGCGCTGTGCAAGCGGTGCGAGTTGTACCAGCCCTCGATCCACGTGAACAACGCCTGCCGGGCGTCGTCGTGGGTGGTGAAGTGCGAGCGGTTCAGCAATTCGCACTCGAGTGTGGCGAAGAAGGACTCACACATGGCGTTGTCGTAGGCATCGCCCACTGAACCCATGGAGGGACGCACGCCCGCATCCCGACAGCGTTGGCCGAAGGCCACCGACGTGTACTGACATCCCTGGTCGGAATGGTGGATCACCGAAGTAGGATGTCGCTGCTCCAGCGCCATATCCAGCGCCTGCAACATCAGCGCGGTGCGCAAGTGGCTGTCCATGGACCAGCCCACGATGCGGCGACTGTACACGTCGAGCACGACAGCCAGATAGAAGAAGCCGGCCTTGGTCGGAACGTACGTCGCATCGGCAACCCAAAGCTGGTTGGGAGCCTCCGCGCGGAAGTGCCGCTGCACCAGATCGGCAGCGGGCCTGGCCCGCACTGCGCGGTGCGTCGTGCAGACGAAGTGTGGTCGGCATGCCCCGCGCAGCCCGGCCTCACGCATCAGTCTTGCCACACGCTTGCGCCCCACTTGGATGCCCTGACGCAGCAGAGCCGCGTGTACGCGGGGCACGCCATAGGTACCGCGGGAGCGCGAGTGAATCGCTCGGATCTGCACCAGCAGCCGTTTGTCGCGCACGACACGGGGACTCGGACTGCGCCCGTTCCACGCATGGAACCCACTGCGCGAGACCTTAAGCAGCCGGGCCATGGTGGACAGCGGATAACGGGCTTGGTTCGCCTTCATGAATTCGTACCCTTGTCGGGCAGCGAGTCGGTCTCCCGGGCGAACCAAGCCGCGGCTTTTGCAAGTATCTCCCTCTCCATTTTGAGCTGCCGGTTCTCACGGCGTAGCCGTGTGAGTTCCTGGCGCTCGGCACTGGTCAGGCCGTCATGGCGTGTGCCTGCGTCACGCTCGGCCTGGGCGACCCAGTTGTAAATGGTCTGGGCTGTCGGTTCGAATTCTTTGGCTAGATCCTCGGGGCGGCGACCCGCATGAACCAGGTCGACCATTTGCTGACGGAAGACAGTGCTGTACGGTGGGCGCGTTTTCGGCATGGTGCACCTCCTGTTTACTCAAGATAGGCACTGTCCGAAAAAGCGGGTCACCTCCACCCGGCTGTCATCCGGACGGAAGACCGCTTTCTGGCTTCCGCCTTCCCGGAATTCGCCGAATACGCACGCCGTACACCAGCGTTCTTTCCCCGTCTGTCGCTGTATAGGGGGGAGTCGACATGGACGGTCCATGTGTCTTCCTTTCAACGCAATATTGCGGACTCGGTCTGGTTTCTCGGCCTGTCGGTGGTCGTGGAGTCGTTTGATTTGTTCCATGACGCCGGCGTCCTCCGGGCGGTCGTGACGCTTGCCTGATGCGGGCAACTCCGCATACACGTACAGCCATGCACTACGCTCACGTCTCCGATTCTGTTGTCGAGAGCATGCTCGTGATGCTGGTCGGCCTGATCGTCCTGTATGTGGGGTTCGCTGTCTATTTGCGGTGGAAGCATGGGCCCGCCCCCAAGCGTAAGACTGATGAGGGGCGAAAGCGGCACCCCAAAACGAGCAGGCGAAAGCGATAATCGTAATCTGCTCTTAATGCTGGTGATCGAGGATTCATGTAAACTTCGGCGACGGCCCAGCCGTTAGTACTTCAACCCCAAGCCCCCCGCACAGTCTCCCAAGGAATGCGACGTTTCGTTCTGATCTTCGTGCTGCTCATTTTGCCGTTCCAGTTTTCCTGGGCGGCAGCGGCACGCTATTGTCAGCACGAGAAAGCCACGGCCACTTGGCACCTTGGGCACCACGAGCATCGTCATCAGCAGCCGGAAGGTAAAACGGATGCCGAGAAAAAGCCATTCGTGGATACAGACTGCGGGGTATGCCATCTGGTCTCCCTCCCGTTCGTCTATGGACAGACGCAGGACGTGTTGATAGCGAATCGGGTAGAAGTGACCGATACTCAACATTCGTCCGAGTTCTCGTCTCTGAATGCCAGGGCTCCCGACCGTCCTCAGTGGCAGCGTCTCGCTTGATCGGCGAGACGACGACTCTTTTTCTCCTTTCGTCTCTCGCCGAATTCTCCTGGTCACATACCTTGGTGCAATTCGATGCGAAGACTATTTCTGCCGCTCGGGCTGGCGGTAGCATTTCTCAGCCCAAACTTTGCCGTAGCGCAATCTGACACCGGCACGTCCATGGTGCCCGTCTTCCCAAGGGAAGCGGCGGGACCGTTGACCCTCGAGGCCGCGTTGTCGCTGGCGGCAGGAAGCAATTTCAACCTGTCCGCCGCCGCCAAGGAACTCGATTCCACAGAAGGTGGGATCATGCAGGCCCGGGTTATTCCGAACCCGGAACTCCAGACGCTGGTCGAGGACACGCGGAAATCCACCCGTACATCCACCGCCCAGATGAATATCCCCATCGAACTGGGCGGCAAGCGCTCGGCTCGTATCAATGCCGCGGAAAGGACGCGCGAACTGGCGCAGGCAACGCTGGCTGGCGTTCGCGGTGACATTCGGGCGCAGGTAATCGAGAGCTTTTTTTCCGTCTTGATCGCACAGGAACGCGTCAAGCTGGCAACTGGCTCCGCGGATATCGCTGCGAGGGGCGCGCAAGCCGCTTCACGCCGCGTCGCGGCCGGCAAGATCTCCCCGGTTGACGAAACTAAGGCACGTGTCGAACAGGCCAACGCCGAACTTGAATTGGCCGAAGCAACGGCGAGCCTGCAGTCCGCCCGTCAGGCGTTGACGGCGTTGTGGGGCAATGCATCGCCGCAGTTTGCCGAAGCACAGGGCAATCTGGACGCGCTGCCATCCAGGCCGGCGCCTGAACTCCTTCTGAAGGAGCTGGAAAACTCACCGCTGGTGGCCGCAAGCCGCGCTGAACTTGACCGCCGCCAGGCATTGGTGGGCGTTGAGCGCAGCCGCCAGTATCCGGATCTGACAGTCAGTCTGGGTGCCAAGCGAGATACAGAAGCCAACCGCAACATGGCGGTGATCGGTGTGGCGATCCCGTTGCCGATTTTTGACCGGAATCAGGGCAACTTGTATTCGGCCATTCGCCAGGCGGACAAGGCCCAGGATGAATATCTGGCCAATCGCATCAGCCTGACCCGAAATCTCCTGATGGCATCGAACCAGCTGTCGGTATCGCGCGCCTCGGCACAAACGCTGAAGCAGACCGTCTTGCCAGGCGCCGAGCAAGCCTTCAACGCGGCGACCATTGGCTTCGAGGCCGGCAAGTTCAATTATCTGGACGTCCTGGATGCCCAGCGCACGCTGTTCCAGGCACGCATCCGCTATCTCGGCGTGCTTGGACAAACCTATCAGGCGGCGACCACGATCGATCGCATTCTGGGACGTTAAGACGGGATTCATAAAACATGGCTATTTCGAACAAACAAAAGGCTGCCATTGCGGCCATCGTACTGGTGGGCGGCGTCGCGACTGGTGGCGTTCTGCTGAGCGGGCGCTCTGCGCCGGAAGAGCAGGGTGGGCACTCGGAATCCAAGGGGCATGGCGACACCGAGCACCATGGCAAGCAGGCGGCGGAAGCCGACCACAAGGATGACAAGTCACACGGCGACGGCGAGCATCACGAGGTCAAGAAGGGCCCCAATGGTGGCGCGCTCTTTTCGCGTGATGGCTATGACGTCGAAATTGGCACGGCCGAATCCAAGGGCGAGGCCCGTATTCGGCTCTGGGTTAGCAAGTCTGGGAAGGCGGTGGCAAATGGCGTGGCAGCGACAGGCCAGCTCGTGCGGGCTACGGGCGAGTCTCAAGCGCTCAAGTTCGTGGTGTCTGGCGACGCGCTGGAAAGCCAACAGCCAGTTGCCGAGCCCCATGTCTTTGACGTGACCGCAAATGTGACCTTGCCCGGTTCGTCTTCGCCACTCGCCGTGCGGCTCTCGAAAGAGGAAGGCAAGATTGAGTTGACAGCGGACCAGCTGGCCAAGACAGGGGTAGTGGTTCAAACCGCGGGCTCGGCAAAGGTCCAGGCTGGCGTCCAGTTCCCCGGCGAAATCCGTTTCAACGAAGACAAGACAGCCCACGTGGTGCCGCGACTGGCTGGCGTCGTAGAGAGCGTTCCGGCCAATATTGGGCAACAGGTTAAGAAGGGACAGGTTCTCGCGGTCATCGCGAGCACCGGACTTTCTGACCAGCGCAGCGAACTGCTCGCAGCACAGAAACGTCTGGATCTGGCGCGTGTCACTTATGACCGCGAGAAGAAGCTCTGGGAACAGAAGATCTCTGCGGAGCAAGATTATCTGAGCGCCCGCAACGCGCTGCAGGAAGCGCAGATCAGTGTCCAGAACGCGCAGCAGAAGCTGACCGCCATTGGCGCCAGCAACAGCTCGACGGCACTCAATCGCTACGAGCTGCGCGCACCGTTCGACGGCATGATCGTTGAAAAGCATATCTCGCTTGGGGAAGCGGTGGCGGACAACGCCAACGTGTTCACGCTGTCGGATCTGTCGTCCGTCTGGGCCGAGTTCGTGGTGTCTGCCAAGGATGTCGAGCGGGTGCGCATCGGCGAAAAGGCGTCGATCAATTCGGCATCGTCCGATGTGAAGGCAGATGGCACCGTTTCATACGTGGGTTCGCTGCTGGGCGAGCAGACGCGGACGGCGAAGGCCCGCGTAACATTGACCAATCCACAGATGGCTTGGCGACCGGGTCTCTTCGTCACGGTCGACGTATTCGGTGCTGATGTCGAGGTGCCCGTTGCGGTGAAGACCGAGGCCGTCCAGGACGTCAATGGCGAGAGCGTAGTCTTTGTCGCGGTTCAAGGTGGATTCGTGCCGCAGCCGGTGAAGGTCGGCCGGACAAACGGCAAGGTCATCGAGATTGTCGAGGGCCTGAAGCCGGGCGCACGTTACGCCGCCGCCAACAGTTTTGTTCTGAAGGCCGAACTTGGCAAATCCAGCGCCGAACACGGCCATTGATACGGGGGAAACAGCAATGTTTGAACGTATCATTAGTTTCGCCATCCAGCAGCGATGGCTGGTCCTGCTCGCCGTGTTTGGAATGGCCGGGTTAGGGATTTTCAGCTACAACCGACTACCGATCGACGCGGTCCCTGACATTACCAACGTTCAGGTTCAGGTCAATACCTCGGCACCAGGCTATTCACCGCTCGAAACCGAACAGCGTGTTACGTATCCGATCGAGGTCGTGATGGCCGGCCTGCCGGGACTCGAACAGACGCGTTCCCTGTCCCGCTATGGCTTGTCGCAGGTGACGGTCATCTTCAAGGATGGCACGGACGTCTATTTCGCGCGCCAACTCGTCAACCAGCGCATCCAGGAAGCCAAGGACAATCTGCCTGAAGGCGTTGTGCCGGCGATGGGGCCTATTTCGACCGGCCTCGGGGAGATCTATCTATGGACCGTTGAAGCCGAAGAGGGTGCTCGCAAAGCTGACGGGACTGCCTATACGCCGACAGATTTGCGCGAAATCCAGGATTGGGTGGTACGGCCGCAACTGCGTAACGTGCCCGGTGTCACCGAGATCAATACTATCGGTGGTTTCAACAAGCAGTACCTGGTCGCGCCGAGTCTTGAACGGCTAGCGTCGTACGGGCTGACGCTGACCGACGTCGTCAATGCGCTGAACAAGAACAACGACAACGTGGGTGCGGGCTACATCGAGCGTAGGGGCGAGCAGTATCTGGTTCGTGCGCCGGGTCAGGTTGCGTCCGAAGACGACATCCGCAACATTATTGTCGGTACAGCGCAGGGGCAGCCGATCCGCATTCGCGACATCGGGGATGTGGAGATTGGCAAGGAACTGCGTACCGGTGCGGCAACCGAGAATGGCAAGGAAGTTGTGCTGGGCACGGTATTCATGCTCATCGGCGAAAACAGCCGGGCTGTGTCAAAAGCGGTCGATGAAAAGGTCGCTTCCATTAACCGTACGATGCCGGAAGGTGTGAAGATCGTAACGGTATACGACCGGACACGTCTGGTCGACAAGGCCATTGCGACCGTCAAGAAGAACCTTCTTGAAGGCGCGGTGCTCGTCATCGTAATTCTGTTCCTTTTCCTGGGTAACATCCGCGCGGCGCTGATTACCGCGACGATCATTCCGCTGGCGATGTTGTTCACCTTCACGGGGATGGTGAACTACAAGATCAGTGCGAACCTGATGAGCTTGGGCGCGCTCGACTTCGGCATCATCATCGATGGCGCGGTGGTGATTGTCGAAAACTGTGTGAGGCGACTGGCGCATGCGCAGGAACACCATGGCCGGCCATTGACGCGCTCCGAGCGGTTCCATGAGGTGTTTGCCGCAGCGAAGGAGGCGCGTCGCCCACTGATCTTCGGTCAGCTCATCATTATGATCGTCTACCTGCCGATCTTTGCGCTGACGGGGGTGGAAGGCAAGATGTTCCACCCGATGGCGTTCACGGTCGTCCTGGCGCTGCTGGGCGCGATGATTCTGTCCGTGACGTTCGTTCCGGCTGCGGTCGCCTTGTTCATCGGCGAACGGGTGGCCGAGAAAGAAAATCGTCTCATGCTCTGGGCGAAGCGTCGCTACGAGCCGCTGCTGGAAAAGTCGCTCGCGAACACGGCCGTTGTATTGACGTTTGCCGCGGTGTCAATTGTTCTGTGCGTGGCCATTGCGGCCCGCCTGGGCAGCGAGTTCATCCCCAATCTGAACGAAGGCGACATTGCCATCCAGGCGCTGCGCATTCCTGGCACGAGCCTGTCGCAGTCCGTGGAGATGCAGAAGACGATCGAGACGACCCTCAAGGCAAAATTCCCCGAAATCGAGCGCGTGTTTGCGCGGACAGGTACGGCGGAGATTGCATCCGATCCGATGCCGCCGAATATTTCGGATGGCTACATCATGCTCAAGCCTGAGAAGGATTGGCCAGAGCCGAAGAAAACACATGCCGAACTGCTGTCCGCCATCCAGGAGGAAGCCGGCAAGATCCCCGGGAACAACTACGAGTTCTCCCAACCGATCCAGCTGCGGTTCAACGAGCTGATCTCCGGGGTCCGCTCGGACGTCGCAGTCAAGATCTTCGGCGATGACAACAACGTGCTCAGCGAGACGGCGAAGAAGGTATCGGCCGTGCTGCAGGGCATCCCCGGCGCGCAGGAGGTGAAGGTAGAACAGACCACCGGCTTGCCGATGCTGACGGTCAAGATCGATCGGGAGAAGGCGGCGCGATACGGGCTTAACATGAGCGACGTGCAAGACGCGGTGGCAACGGGCGTCGGAGGCCGTGATTCCGGAACCTTCTTCCAGGGCGATCGTCGTTTCGATATCGTGGTCCGCCTGCCCGAAGCTGTGCGCGGCGAGGTCGAGGCTCTGCGCCGATTGCCGATTCCGTTGCCAAAAGGAGTGGACGCGAGAACGACGTTTATCCCATTGAGCGAGGTGGCGACGCTGGAAATGGCGCCCGGCCCGAACCAGATCTCGCGCGAGAACGGCAAGCGCCGCATCGTGATCAGTGCCAACGTTCGTGGACGTGATATTGGTTCATTCGTGCCCGAGGCGGAAGCGGCTATCCAAAGCCAGGTCAAGATCCCGGCTGGCTACTGGATGACATGGGGTGGCACCTTTGAGCAACTGCAGTCCGCCACCACCCGCCTGCAGGTGGTAGTGCCGGTGGCGCTGTTGCTGGTCTTCGTACTGTTGTTTGCGATGTTCAACAACATCAAGGATGGCTTGCTAGTCTTCACGGGCATTCCCTTTGCGCTGACTGGCGGGATTCTTGCCCTGTGGATACGCGGCATTCCGATGTCCATTACTGCAGCGGTGGGCTTCATCGCGCTGTGCGGGGTGGCGGTGCTCAATGGTCTGGTGATGCTGTCGTTTATCCGATCGCTGCGCGAAGAAGGGCATTCCCTCGACAGCGCGGTCCGAGTTGGCGCCCTGACGCGACTGCGTCCGGTGCTGATGACGGCCCTGGTGGCATCCCTGGGTTTCGTGCCGATGGCCATCGCCACCGGTACGGGCGCTGAGGTGCAACGTCCCCTCGCAACGGTGGTAATCGGTGGCATCTTGTCGTCCACGGCGCTGACCCTACTGGTGTTGCCGGTGCTCTATCGACTTGCTCACCGCAAGGATGAGGACGCGGAAGATACTCGCGAGCCAGTCACTCAGACGCATCAACCGGATCAAGGCCGCCAGCCTGCATGACGTAAATCCTTGGGCGGTCATCGTACCGCCCAATTTTTATAGGAGTTTCTATGGGCGCAGGTCACTCACACGACCATCCCGGTGGCAACGAGCGATCGCTCAAGATCGCCCTTGCGCTGACCGGTACGTTCCTGATTGCCGAAGTGGTCGGTGGTGTCATGACGAAGAGCCTGGCGTTGATCTCCGACGCCGCGCACATGCTCACGGACACCGTCGCACTGGCCATCGCACTGGCTGCTATTGCGATCGCCAAGCGACCCGCGGACAAGAAGCGGACATTTGGCTACTACCGTTTTGAGATTCTTGCCGCGGCCTTTAACGCATTGCTGCTGTTCGGTGTGGCTATCTACATCCTGTACGAAGCCTACCTGCGGCTGAAATCGCCACCTCAGATTGAGTCAACCGGCATGTTCGTCGTGGCTGTGCTGGGCCTGATCATCAATCTCATCAGCATGCGCATGCTGTCCTCCGGGCAAAGCAGCAGCCTGAACGTGAAGGGTGCTTATCTGGAAGTCTGGAGCGATCTGCTCGGGTCGGTTGGCGTCATCGCCGGTGCGATCATCATCCGCTTCACGGGCTGGGCGTGGGTCGACTCCGCCATTGCGGTGCTGATCGGCCTCTGGGTACTGCCTCGCACGTGGATCCTGCTGAAGTCGAGCCTGAATGTGCTGCTCGAAGGCGTACCCGATGACGTGGATCTGGCAGAGGTTGAGAAGCAAATTCTGGCGACGCCCGGGGTAAAAAGCTTCCATGACCTCCACATCTGGGCACTTACCAGCGGCAAGGCGAGCTTGACGGTTCATGTCGTGAATGACACGGCCGTCAACCCGGAAATGGAAGTGCTACCGGAATTGAAGCAGATGCTGGCTGACAAATTCGATATCACGCACGTGACCATTCAGTTCGAACTGGCACCATGCGAACAAGCGGATGCAGCTCAGCATTTCAATGCATCGCCAGCACTGGTCGGATCGAAGTCGCTTGCTGCAGGAGGAAACTAAGGTGCGGGTACTTGTTGTAGAAGACGAACCGCGTACTGCGGAGTATTTGCAGAAGGGATTGTCGGAGTCGGGTTTCGTGGTCGACATCGCGAACAATGGTGGCGATGGGCTCCACATGGCGGAAGAGACCGACTACGACGTCATCATCCTGGACGTCATGCTGCCAGGTATGGACGGGTGGACGGTCATCAAGTCCATTCGATCCAAGTCCGAGACACCCGTACTGTTTCTGACGGCGCTGGATGATGTGGCGGATCGTGTCAGAGGCTTCGAGTTGGGGGCAGACGATTACCTGGTCAAGCCCTTCGCCTTTGCCGAGCTCCTTGCCCGTATCCGGCGTTGCTTGCGCCAAAGCACCTCGAAGGAGTCCGAGCGATTGCGCATTGCCGATCTGGACATCGACGTGCTTGGAAGGCGGGTATTCCGGGGAACTACCCGCATTGAATTGACGAATCAGGAGTTCTCGCTGTTGCACCTGCTCATGCGCCGGAGAGGGGAGGTGCTGTCGCGAACCACGATCGCGTCCCAGGTCTGGGACGTCAACTTCGACACGGATACCAATGTCGTTGACGTCGCGATCCGGCGCCTGAGATCCAAGGTGGATGATCCCTTCGATCAAAAGCTGATCCATACCGTACGGGGAATGGGCTATGTCCTCGACCCAGAGCGCGGCCGGTGACGGAATGAGGCCCGGGACTTCGATAACCCCGCTGTCACTGACGAGGCGGCTTGGGCTCTTCTTTGCATTGGTACTGTCTATCGCGCTGGCCAGCATGGGCGCCTTTGCTTACTACTCGCTCGCCGCGCAACTCGAGGCCAGAGACGATGAGGTTGTAAAGGGAAAACTCGAACAGGTCGAGCATTTCTTGCGCGAGGTGGACGGGGTGCAGGGCGTCCCGGCGGCGCAGCATCGCTTCGATGATCTGGTGCGAGGTTACTCGGACCTCATCGTTCGCGTCACGGCGCTGGATGGCCGGCTTTTGTTTCGCACGGGCAACGATGCATTGCTGGAAGGCACTGACCAAGCGGCGGTCACGGGAAAGTCATCGCTCATGTTCCAGTCCGCCGATGCGGTGTTGGGGCGAGACGGTACGCGGGCGACGGTGTTCGTGGCGAAGTCTGGCGAGGACAGGAAGCAGGTGACTGCGCGATTCCGGACGACGCTCGTGCTTGGTACCACCGTCGGTGTGATATTGACGGCCCTGGTGGGGGCGGCCATTACGCGCCGTGAGCTGGAGCCGGCGCACGTACTTATCAAGCAGATCAACCGGATCAGTGTGGAACGGCTGAGCTACCGGGTGGACATGCCACCCAAGCCCACCGAAGTGCGTGATATCGCCTCTGCGTTCAATGCGATGCTGCAACGCCTCGAGGATGGTTATCAGAAGCTGTCGCGGTTCTCCGCCGATCTTGCCCATGATTTGCGCACGCCGCTTAACAACCTCATTGGACATGCCGAGGTCGCCTTGTCACGAGACCGCACCGGGCCCGAGTATGTCGCCTTGGTGGAGGAAAGCCTGGTCGAATACCAGCGACTTGCGAGGATGATCGATGCGATGTTGTTCCTCGCGCGAGCTGACAGTGCCAATGTGGCGCTCGAGTTGACGGAACTCCAGTTGAATGCAGAACTTCGCAAGTTGTCCGCCTACTTTTCGGTGCTTGCAGAGGAGCGAAGCGTCGTAATCAGGGTAAGCGGGGATGCCACCCTGGTCGCTGATGCCATTCTGTTCCAGCGTGCGATCAACAATGTTCTGTCAAATGCGGTCCGTCATGCGTGGCCGAATTCGATGATAGATCTGGTGGTGCGCCGCGAAGCGGCACATTGTTGCATCGACATCACGAACGTTGGAGACCCAATCCCGGAGCGGGAACTTTCCCTCATCTTTGATCGGTTCTTCCGTGGGGATAGGGCGAGATCCAACTCGTCACAGTCCACGGGGCTGGGCCTGGCCATCGTCCTGTCGATCATGGAGCTCCATGGCGGCGACGCGTCAGCCGTGAGCGGCTTGGATGGGAAGACACGCTTTACATTGCGCTTCCCGCTCAACGGTGCTGAAGCCTCAGCGCGGGTTTCGGTGGGTAGGCCGAGTCAGGACCGACCAGTCGTTGGGTAGAGTGGTGCAATGAGCCCGATTGCCTATTTGTAATCGCCGGGCAAGGCTGCAGCATGCGTACAATTTATACACTCGTTTTCATAGATCAACGAAGTCTCTAGAAAGGAGATGACTATGAAAACGAAGAAACACGCCTTGCTGTTTGCGGCGTTGCTGTTGGGTGGGATGTCGGCTTCGTATGCTTTGGAAATGACCGGGTTGAAACCGGGCGTGCCTGCGTCGACGGCGACGGCGCAGGCGATGGCGAAGCGTCACGCGACCTTGTATGGCGATCCAGCCGGCCAATCTCAGGCCAGTCGCATTATCGACGTGAAGCCAGGGATGCGGTATGTCAACGTGGACTCTGGCGAGACGGTGGCGTTTCGGGCCGGCGAGAAGATCGTCGCATGGACCTTCGCCCAGATGGTCAGGGATACGAGTGTGGACCTTGGCTTGTTGATGCCGGATCTGCCGGGTAGCGCTGGCGTGCGCGTCTATATTGATAGAAGCGACCTCTTCACAGGTGGCTGAACGTTGCTGAACCGGTGAACTACAGGCCCCGCACAATGCGGGGCCTTTTTCATCGTCATTGGCGTCGGTTCTGCCGCTTAGCAATACACGAGGCGATGGGAAGTTGTAGCACGCGCCACCGCATCATGAACGGCACCGGATTGACGCCGATGGAGGGAAAAAAAGCTTGCCCTCCGGGGAGGGCAAGCTTCGGAAGCTTTCGCCATCGGGATAAAGCGAAAGAGCACCAAGAGCCAAGCAACTGACGGGTGCCTGGCTCCCCCACAGAGGTCGGTCTGAGTTTCAGGGACGGCTTGCGTCAAATTCCGCGTGCGCCATCGGTGAACACATCACGCGGCCCAATACGCGAGCCGTCGGTAAATACGTCACGCTGGCCGAGGCGTGCGCCGTCGGTGAACACGTCGCGCTTGTCGATGCGTGCACCGCCGGCGTAAATGTCGTTGACTGCGGCGCGTCCGCCGTCGGTGTAGGGGTCGCGGGGACGGTGGATCTGGCCATCAGGGGTAGCAGCGATGGCGGAGCCGGCGGCAGCAATCGTGAGGGCAGCAGCAATCAGGGCAGTGTGAATCGTCTTCATGGAATCTCTCCGGAGTCAATGTTTGTGAGTCTCTAATCGCTCACCGTGTTCACAGTCTAGCTACCGGACCTGCTCCACTGAATTACCCGCGTATTACGATCCTGTCATAAAAAAATGCCTCCCGGTTGGGAGGCACAAACTCTCTTGAATTAACAAGAAAGTGTCGATTCTTTTGAGCTCGCTCAGAACTTGTGGCGTACGCCTACGACGACGCCGGTCTGATCCTTGCCAGGGACAACGTTGGTCGGGCTGCCGGTCGTCGAGTTGTAGCCGTTCATGCCCAGCTGCGAGTTGCCGCGGTTCAGTGCATAACCGACGTTCATATACACATCGGTACGCTTCGAGAAAGCGTAATCTGCCGAGGCAACGAACAGGAACGGGTCTGCGCCAGAATTGCGGCTGTCCGTGTAGTAGGCGGCGCCGGTCAGCGTCAGTGCGGGCGTCAGGCCATAGCGCAGGCCGGCCCAGTAAATGTTAGAACCGTTCGTCGGCAGCGCACCGACATTGCCGTTGTACCAGCGATAACCAATAAATGCCTTAGCCGGTCCGAAAGCGTAGCTCGCGCCAATTAGAGCGCGGCGGTCCTTGCGGTCGGCCGTGGCGACGGTGCTGCCCTGGATCTCGTCGTACACCGCGCCGACAGCGAGGGCGCCGGTTTCATACATGAGCGATACGCCCATGTTTCGATCGACCTTGTAGTTCCCCGGCACTTCGCCGCCGCCGGTGCGGCTAAAGCTGTAGAGGCCGGTGACCGTCAGGCCACTGAAGATGCCACGGTACTTGATAGCATTGTCAGCGCGACCCGCCAAGACGTCATCCATCTTGAAGAGCGAGTAGCGCGGCGCGAAGCCCATCGGGTCGAGTTGCAGCGTGGTGTCATACATTGGTGTCGTTTGACGACCCAACGTCAGTTGACCATATTTGCTACCCAATCCTACGAAGGCACTACGATCAAAAAGACGGGTGCTGTTGTTCTGTGCGCCGGTGTCGAACGAAATGCCGCTTTCCAATTCGAAGATGGCTTTCAGACCGCCGCCAAGGTCTTCGACGCCACGCAGGCCCCAACGCGACGTCGACATGTTGCCGGAGGTCATGCGAACCTGGTTCGAGCCACCGGGCGAAGCCGATGGGACGTTGCTCAGATACTCGATACCCGCGTCGGCCACACCATACAGCGTGACGCTCGATTGAGCGAATGCGGTTGTAGCGAACAGACCGAGGGATGCGACGGCAATGCGACTAATCTTCATGGATTCTCCTCATTAAGACCCGAAATTAATTTGGTGGGGGCGAGTATAGAAATCTGCAGATGACGGTCAGATTGCGTGACCTTGCCCCTGTTCCACGAATCCCATAACCGAGGGAATTAGGCAGCCCGGTGTTGCTGAGCTGCGGACCAGTTTTTCTCGAACGTCATGGGGCTGACGTAGCCCAGCGTCGAGTGGAGTCGGCTGGCATTATAAAAGCCAAGCCAGTCAATTACCTCGTCCATTGCGGCGCGGCGGGTAGCGAACTGGCGACCGTGCAGGCGAGCGACCTTCAACGACCCCCACAGACTCTCAGTCGGCGCGTTGTCCCAGCAATCGCCCCTGCGGCTCATTGACGAGCGCATGCCATACGCCTTCAGGGCGTCTTGAAACAGATGGCTGCAATACTGGCTTCCCCGGTCGGTGTGCACAATCACACCGGCTTCCGGGCGGCGCCGGAACCAGGCCATGCGCAGCGCGTCCGTGACCAATTCGGCCTTCATGTGTGGTTGCATCGACCAGCCAACCACCTGCCGGCTGAACAGGTCGATGATGACCACCAGGTAGAGCCAGCCTTCGGCGGTCGCCACATAGGTTATGTCGCTCGTCCAGACTTGATTGGGTGCTGCTGGGCTAAAGTCGCGTTGCAGCAGATTGGGGGCCACCGGCAAATCGTGGTTCGAGTTGGTTGTCGCGATGTACTTGCGCTTGTGGCGGGCACGGATGCCGTGCAGCGCCATCAGCTTGCGAACACGCTCCTTGCCCACCCGCACCCCACGCGCCAGCAGTTCCTTCCACATGCGCGGCCAGCCGTACTCCCCCTTGACCCCGGCGTGAATCGCCTTGATGTGGGCCAACAAGGCATCGTCACTGAGTCGGCCTCTATCTGGCCTGTCGGTGCTTACTGTGCGTTGCTTGCGCTGGTGATAGCCGCTGGGGCTGACCCCTAACAGCTCACACAGGACCGAGACCGGCCAGTAACGTCGGTTTCGCTCGATGAACGCATACCTCACACCGACTCCTTCGCAAAGTATGCTGCGGCTTTTTTTAAAATATCGCGCTCCATCTTCAAGCGCGCCACCTCCGCCCGAAGCCGGGCCAGCTCCATCTGCTCCGGGCTGACCGGCTTCATACCCGCACCAGTCAGCTTGCCTTCCCGCTCCGCCTTGACCCAGTTATGCAGCGTCTGCGCTCTGATGCCCAGGGTCGCGCTAACCACTGCCATGCTCTGCCCGCTCTTCACCAGCCGTACCGCTTCCAGCTTGAATTCCAGCGTGTACTGCGCCCGCTTTGTCTTGCTTGTCATCACATCTCTCCTTGCTTCAGTTTAACCTCAGCAAGGGATTCGTTTTGCGGGGGCAAGCTCAGCGAAGTAATTACGTGGGGTCACTTCGTCGCGTGATGACGACAAGGTGGAACGTACCGGGGTTATGTGGATTGACATGGCTTTCGCGCGGACGCGTCAACCTGTGTGCGCGCGAACATTGCGGGCCGGTAATGGGAAACTCACGAAAAGAGGTCGCTTCTCTCGAAGCAAGATCGACTGCCTTTGCAATACGCTGCGGGTTCCGATCTAGTTGGAGAGTAAGGATGGACACGCCATACGTCGCAAAATGGGCGCGTAGCGAAGACAGCGTTCATGAGCAAGCGCTGCGACTTCGCACACGGAGGTTCGAGCTGCTGTCTGCAAATATTGCAAATGCGGATACGCCGAACTACAAGGCGCGCGATATCGACTTCAGCGCCGAGTTGGATAGGGTGATGGGCAGTGGCCAGAATTTTGCGGGCATGACCATGACTTCGCCGCGACACATCGAGGCAAGCAAGCCCGCGCTGGAAGAGGATCTGATGTATCGCGTCCCCCTGCAGTCGAGTATGGACGGCAACACCGTGGAGATGGACGTCGAGCGTGTGGCGTTTGCAGAGAACGCGCTGCGGATGCGGTTCTCCATTCAAAAGACTGCCGACGAGTACAAGGACATGCTCAAGCTCTACCAGGACATGCGGCCCTAGCGGGGAAACCGCGACTACTGGCAGGGCGGCTTGGGTGCGGCGACAGCGCTGGACGCGTCTCTGGAAGACGGCTCCGGTGTGCTCGCTGCGGATTCCTGCTTCGACGGATGTTTGGCTGTGCGATGTCGCGGGTTGGCCGCCCAGGCAACCCGTTGGTCGCGGGAGGCGTATCCCGTGTCTGAATGTCCAATGGCGAGGGTGTGCCACTGGGTCGGCTTCTCGCTGAGTCGATCACCGGTCGCAGGAGCCGGCAAAGCGTAGGCCAGCAAGGCAGAGCATGCGACGGCGCTAATCATCTGTATGGTTCCTGGACGGATGACATGAGGATCCTGTCATCCGCAAGATAGTACGCTCAGATTGCGGGCACATTACCAACGCATTACGGCGGGGCATTGGGGCGCTGACTCGTTGAGCTTTGTTGTTGCAATGCGGGGCACACTAGTTGCTAATAGTGTGCAACGGCGTGAATGCCGATTCAGACTGACTGGAGCCCGCGACAATGACCGAAAAGCTGCGCCTGGACATTCCTGTCTTGCTTCCTGGCCTTCCCGATTCCTCTGATCCCTGTGTAGAACGGTTGCTGTCCGAACTGAGAGGGAAAGAGGGCGTCGAGGCGGCGCATATAAAAACTGCAAATGTTGATAGCGATTCACAGATATGTGTCCACTACGATCCCGCAGCGATTTCCCTTGCCCGCATCCGGGAGCTGGTGACAAGCACGGGTGCGGTGATTTCGTCGCGGTTTGGTCATGTGCTTTGGCAATTGAAGGGCGTCTGGCACGAACGACGAGCGCGAACCGTAGCTAGCCAACTGCGGGCCTTGCCCGGCGTCATCGAGGCCGAAGTCAGCGCCTCCGGCATAGCGCGCGTCGAATTCGACAACGATCGGATCTCCGCGGCAGGGATCGAGCAGGCCCTGTCAAAACGCGGGCTCGCGCCGGTTGAGATCGGTGCCCGGAAGAGCGGTCATGCAGACCATGAACACCGCGAAGGCGTCAAGGATCATGCACATGGGGAAGGCGAGGGGCATGAGGCCCACGCACACGGCAGCGTGTTTGGCCCGAATACTGAGCTAATCTTCTCCCTGATCTGTGGGGCCTTGCTTGGTCTCGGATTTGCCGTTGGTAAGCTGTTCGGCAGCCTGCCAGCATGGATTCCGGTTGCCTTCTTTGTCGGCGCGTATTTTTTTGGTGGTTTCTATACCGTTCGGGAAGCGATAGAGAACCTCCGGCTAAAGAAGTTCGAAATCGACACACTGATGCTGGTAGCCGCCGCAGGGGCGGCGGCGTTAGGCGCTTGGGCGGAAGGCGCGCTACTTCTCTTTTTGTTCAGTCTCGGCCACGGGCTCGAACACTACGCCATGGGGCGCGCCAAGCGGGCGATCGAAGCGTTGGCGGCGCTCGCACCGGCTACAGCAAGTGTGCGGCGTGAAGGCGAGGTACGAGAGGTCCCCGTCGAGGAATTGCAGGTGGGGGATGTGGTGGTGGTTCGGCCGAACGAACGCCTCCCCGCCGATGGTTTTCTGGTAAAGGGGGCTTCCGCAGTCAATCAAGCGCCGGTTACTGGCGAAAGCATCCCGGTCGACAAGCAGCCCGTGGATGACGCCGCCGCAGCCAGGAGGAAGCCCGATGCCGTAGGGGCCGTGTCCCGCGTGTTCGCCGGAACCATCAATGGCGCCGGCGCCATTGAAGTGGAAGTGACGCGCCTTTCCACGGACAGCGCCCTGGCGAAAGTCGTCAAGATGGTCAACGAGGCCGAAGCGCAAAAGTCACCGAGCCAGCGGTTCACTGAGAAGTTCGAACGGATCTTTGTTCCTGCAGTGCTTGTGCTGGCGGTATTGCTGCTGTTTGCAGGGCTAGTGATCAATGAGCCGTTCAGTGCGACCTTCTACCGCGCCATGGCGGTGCTGGTTGCCGCCAGCCCATGCGCGCTCGCCATCGCGACACCGAGCGCGGTGCTGTCGGGGGTAGCGCGCGCCGCTAGAGGGGGTGTACTGATCAAGGGCGGGGCGCCGCTCGAAAACCTGGGTTCACTGAAAGCCATTGCATTCGATAAGACGGGGACGCTGACGGAGGGGCGCCCCCGTATTACCGATGTGATGGTCGCCGAAGGAGTAGCTGAAGCGGAATTGTTGAGCGTAGCGGTCGCCGTGGAGTCGCTCAGCGACCACCCGTTGGCTGCGGCCATTGCCCGCGATGGCCGCAAGCGCCTGGAAGGCAGTTCCATCCCGGAAGCGTCTCATCTCCAAAGCTTGACCGGACGCGGGGTCACGGCGACGTTGTGCGGTAAGACCGTCTGGATTGGCAAGCCTGACATGTTCGGCGCCGACGGGATTGCACCGCTTAGCGAATCGATGGCGAGCGCAGTGCAGACGCTGCGCAGCACTGGCCGCACGACAATGATCGTCAGGCAGGGAGATCGGGACCTCGGCGCCATTGGGCTGATGGACACGCCGCGCGCCTCGGCGCGCGCTGCCCTCGAGGCACTGCGCAGGCTGGGTATCACACGCATGATCATGATCTCCGGCGATCACCAGCGCGCAGCCGAAGCCGTCGCCAAGGACGTAGGTATCGATGAAGCCTGGGGCGATCTGATGCCTGAGGACAAGGTCAAAGCCATCCAGACGTTGCGCGCGGAAGCCAAAGTGGCCATGGTCGGCGACGGCGTCAACGACGCGCCGGCAATGGCCAACGCCACGGTGGGCATCGCAATGGGTGCGGCAGGTTCAGATGTGGCACTGGAAACGGCGGATGTTGCGCTGATGGCCGACGACCTCCAACACCTGCCTTTTGTGGTCGGTTTAAGCCGACATACGCGGGCCATCATCCTTCAGAACGTGTATATCAGCCTCGGCGTCGTGGCGTTCCTTCTGCCAGCCACGATCCTCGGCCTCGGTATCGGGCCCGCCGTGGCCATGCATGAGGGGTCGACGCTGATCGTCGTGTTCAATGCGCTTCGACTGCTAGCCTATCGCGACAAATCCCCATGACGGGCCCCGGCCGCAATGATGGCGATGCCAGATGCGGCGGCAGCTATGGCCGCCGACTCATTTGGCGGCATTGCCGCAACTTCCACAGAACTTTGCGTCGCGTGGGAGTAAGGTGCCGCATCGACTGCACGGCGCCGGAGCCAGTGAACTGCCGCATTGCTGGCAGAAGCGCGCGCCCTGGGCGCTCACCGTGCCGCAGTTGGGGCAGTGGACGCCGGCGGGGCTTTGTGGTGGCAAAGGATTCCCATAGCCGTAGCTGCCGCCACCATCATGATGACCTCCTCGACGACCGTGCTCACTTCCGCCGCCGTGATGACCGCCGCTGTGACGGCCCATGAGCCTTTCCAAGAAACCCATCATTCCTCCTAAGTGGATGGATCGTCGCTGCGGCCCCGTGGTGTCGGGTGCTGCGACGACTTGCGCTGCTACGCGTCAGCCAATGCCTGTAGTAAATAGTCTGTAGTGACTACAGGGTCAATGGTCGGTGGATGCGAAGAACGGAATAAGTTGAATACGAGGCTCTTTCTTTCGAAAACGTCATGATCCCGATAGTTGCTGGCCATGTCGTGAGAGCGCATGGAAGGCGGGCTGTCTATCGGCTTGGCGCAAGGGTTTCCGTGAGGATGGCATCCCGCTGAGGAGCCTCGGGGAGGCCAGGAGCTTTGCCTTCCGGGCATCCGGGTGCGTGAAAGATTGCTGCAGGCGGGGTGCCACCCCGTGTCGCTGCGGCCACCTGCCCCGGCTCAGCGGTGGGGGTGCCGGGGCCGATCGGCGCCGTATAGCTTGCCACCAGATACACCGGCCGCCGCTTGACTTCATTGAACAGACGCCCAACATATTCCCCGAGCACGCCTAGGAAAACCAGTTGCAGGCCGCCCAGCAGAAGCAGGGCGGTCATCATGGATGGGTAGCCGTGTACGGGGTCGCCGTAGAGCAGCGTCTTGCCAACGATGAAGGCGGCCATGCCAAAGGCGGGAACGGCAACAAGCAGGCCGATCGAGGTTGCAAACTTGAGCGGCACGGTGGAAAAGGCAGTGATGCCATCCACGGCAAAACGCAACAGCTTGCGGTAGTTGAACTTGGTCGTCCCGGATGCCCGCGCGTCACGCCGATACAAGACGGCCGTCTGCCGGAATCCTATCCAGGCATACAGCCCCTTCATGAAGCGGTGCTGCTCCCGGAGTTGTCCGAGTGCGGCAACGGCACGACGGCTCATGACGCGGAAGTCGCCGGTGTCGGCCGGAATCTCCGTATCGCTGAGCTTGCCCATCAGGCGGTAAAACCAGTGCGCGGTGAACTTCTTGAGGAACGATTCGCCATCCCGGGAAGTGCGCGTGGCGTACACCACGTCGAACCCCTCGCGCCATTTCTCGATCAACGACGGAATCAGTTCGGGCGGATCCTGCAGATCGGCGTCGATGATCACAACGGCGTCGCCGCTTGCCACGTCGAGGCCCGCCGTTAGCGCGGCTTCCTTGCCGAAGTTGCGACTCAGCTCGACAATGCCGACGCGCGCTTCGGCCGCCTTGAGATTGTGTGCAACCGCCAGTGATCGATCGCGGCTGCCATCGTCCACGTAGATAATCTCGTAGTCCGATGCCAATCCATCCATCACGCGGAGAAGCCGAAAGTGAAACTGTGGCAGGACAGCTTCTTCATTGAAGAGCGGTACGACGACCGAGATCTTCTCTGGCAGCAGGCTGGCGGCATTCATCGCATCGCTCCATTCATGAACGTCCAATTTGCATGGAGTACGTAGTTGACCAACATGACGAAAATTGTCGAGAGGATTTGAGCAACCAGGTAGTGAAGCCCCAATGCTAGTCCAGCCCACATCAGAAGTGAGTTAAGAAAGAACGCCAGCGCGGAAACGAGAATGAACCGTCCGAAAGTGGCGCGTTGTGGTCGGACTGGTGTGAACACCCATCGGCTGCTGATGCAGTAGTGCGTCAGAAGGCCTGCAACACTGCCGGCGGCAGACGCCGGTAGCGCTGCAACCCCGAAACCGACCAGCGTGATCAGTGTTGCGTAGTGTGTAGCGGTTGCCGTCGCCCCCGCGCCCAGAAACCGTACAAATCGTGATGGGATGTTCATGGTTTTTGCACCAGAACGTTGACGCCATGTCGTCCGATCACAGTTGTGTTGCCGCCGAGCAGCGGTCTCAGTCGATGAAACGTCTCGTGCCGCATGACCGCGAGCTTGTGACCAGGGGTCAGCCATCGCTGCGCAAAAGCTTCTTCATTAGCAATCCACTTGTCGGGCTCGACCGAGAAGCCGAGATCCAGCTCGGATCTGGCCCCGACAATGATCGGTTCTCGTTCGGCGTAAAACGCCAGACCTCGGTCAATCTGGCCCACGTTGAACAGTTGTGTGTTGTCGCGGGACGCCGCCTTGGCTTCCAAGCCAAGTGGTTTGATGGAGAGGGACCCAAACGCCCGAGACGCCATCAAGCCAGCCTGAAGGCTGGCCAGCGTCGCCAGCGAAGCGACGGCAACCGCGCAGAGCCTGTGGCCGCGCAGGGCGATCCCAAAGGCCAGGAAGCCACCGATGACCAGAATGCCCATCGTGATGGCGCCCCAGGTATGCAATGAGGCCGGATTGCTGATATTGAGCTTCAGTACCGCATTCGACATTGTCGGATGCCATAGCAGCACGGCGATGGCAACGCCGAGCACAGGCATGGCAAGAAAGCTTGCCGCCAGTGTGGGGCGGGCTGCAGTCATGGATCTGTACGCGAGCAAGACGGCCACCGGTGGTAAGGCGGGCAGGATATAGAGCGGCAGCTTCGAGCGCGAAATCGAAAAGAAGGCAATGACAACGACTACCCACAGCGACAGAAACAGTCGTGCGTCGAAGCCAGGCGTTGCCTGTGCGCTGCGAGAGCGGAGTGCGATAGCACGGGGAATCAAGCCCATGAACGGCAGGACGCCTGCCGCACCAACGGCCAGGAAGAACCAGAATGGCTTGTCCCGCTCGTGAACCGAGGACGAGAATCTCGCGAAGTGTTCGTGGATGAAGAAGTAATTCAGAAATTCGGGGTTGCGCTGGGACACCACGACAAACCAAGGCATGGTGATGGCCACCGCAAGCAGGCTCCAGCGCCAGAATCTCGCGCTAAAAAATGCGGAAAATTGTCGAGTGACCGCCCCGTATAGCAGCAGCGTGATTCCTGGCAGTACCAGGGCAATCAGGCCTTTGGCAAGAAATGCCAGACCGACCAACAACCAGATCAGGGGGTATAAGCGAGGTTCCCGATTCTGGTAGGCCACGGCGAAAACGAGAGCGGCACTGCCGAGCAGTGCGCCGACACCAATGTCTGTTGTTGTCAGATTCGAGCCGAGAATCCAGAGGGGAGCGCCGATGAGCACCAGCGCTGAGGCGAGGCCTATGCGCGTGTCATAGAGCGATCGCGCCGCCCACCATGCGGCGAGTGCGCCCAGCAGTCCCACAAGCGCACTCCAGATCCTTGCTGTCCACTCGGACGGCCCGAAGAGCGTATAGGCGCTGGCGGTCGCCCAATACTGCAGGGGCGGCTTGTCGAAGAACTTGATGCCGTTCAACCGCGGCGTGACCCAATCGCCGGAGACGAACATCTCGCGCGGAACCTCGGCGTAACGACCCTCGTCGGGTTCATAGAGGGGACGCACGGATAGCGTGGACATCCAGAGGACCACCGTGAGTGCGATGGTCAAAGCCATGAAAATCTGTCGCTTCAAGAGACTGCCCGTCCAGGTGTGCGGTGGCCACTGCTACCGCGCTTGGTCAAATGCTCTCAGGGCGCAACGACATAGATGCCGGATGTGGTTCGTCGCCGTCGTGATGTTGGATCATGGAGCAGTTCACGCGGCGCCGCTTGACGCCCCACGAGCCGAGGATGCGATTCACGCGGGAGTCCGAAGGATGGCGACTTGGCCAGCAGAGAGCGAACAGCGGGATTCTAGGGCGCTCACCTGTCGGGGGGGTTACGAGATGATGACGGCGCAGTCCGCCGTCGAGTGCTTTGCGGCAGAAGAAGTTGCCTGACGAAGCGTCAGCGTTAGCTCATGGTAACCCAAGTGCTTCGGAGAACGGGCGTCGGGTTCGATGCGTTGGTGCGTAACCATTCGGCAATGTCGCCGCAATGTTCTGCATAGTAAACTTGACGCCCCGCAGTTGTCAGCGGGCCTCATCACCCTTAGTGCTCAAGCCTAGGAAGTCGCTTTCCATCAGATGTTCTTAGGCGCAGCCTCTTTCGAAGGTGCTTGTCTTTCGCGCTGCGCTTAGATCCGGGGTGTTCGTTGTCAACCCCAAAAAGTCGCAAGGACTTCGCTGCTATGCGGTCGAGACTGACGGCACTTCTGATGGCAATCTCGACCTATCAGGCGTGGGATTTCTACCACCTTGCAACGCGAACACCGGACGCTCATGTCGTCGCCGACGCAGTCGCGTAGGTAGTGGGCGGCCTCGCGATCCTTTGGTTCGTGATTCGAAAACGGTGTCGTCGTGTCAGCCCAAACCGACCTGTTTCTGAGGCGCTACCTGGCGCAGCCAAGGTACGAGGGCAGGTGATGGCGGAACGAAACGAGGTGGCAATTCAGGCGACGCGGCAGTTGTTGCAGTCGATGCTGCTGCAGTTCGAGCGCTGGAAATATACGCCATCGGAAACGGAAGTGGCGATGCTTCTCATAAAAGGGTTGACCCTTGAAGAGTGCGCTCACTCGCTAGCGTGGCATGATGTGACGGTGCGGACAATTGCCGCGGGCGTATTCGCCAAGGCGAACCTCAGCAATCGCCATCAATTTGCCGCCTACTTTTTCGGTGATCTGTTGGTTGAGCCGATCGAGCCTGCACCTCGATCAAAAACCGGTGAGTGTAGGCACGACGCCGGCATGTAAGTTGTCGCGCTTGACCTTCAAGCAAAGACCGGAACGGTAAAAATCCGATTATTGGTATCTGTGCCACAGTACGGTGCTGTGGCTGTATCTCTATTTCGATGAACAAACTTCTTCAAGCTATACACGAAAGCTTGCCGCAGTGGCTGGCAGATTGGTTCGACATTCTTGTTCCCGCTATCGAGGTCGTGCTGATTGCGGCTGGCGCATGGTTAGCAGTGCGCATCGCGCGGCGGTTGCTTAGAAAGCTGACCAATACATATTCTCTGCCAGGAAAAGTTGCGGCGCTGTCTTTGCGTGTGGTCGCGACCATCGTGTACGTAGCTGCCACGCTCTGGGCTCTGGAGCGAATGGGCGTGTCTGGAACCGTCCTGTGGACCGCATTCACGGGATTTGCCACTGTCGGGGCGGTCGCGTTTTTCGCCGCGTGGAGTGTACTCTCGAACCTGTTCTGCGCGCTCCTGATATACGTCACCGGTGCGTTCCGCATTGGGGATGTTGTGGAGCTTCTTGAGAACGGGGAAAAGCCGGGAATTAAGGGCCGTGTGCTCGACGTAAATCTCGTCTATACCACCTTACTGGAAACAACAGTCGAAGGACAAGAGGTGGTGCTGCAGCTGCCGAACAGTCTGGTGTTTCAACGTGTGCTACGAAGGTGGAAGTAACCGCAAGGGTGGCGCGGTCAGGCAAGGACGGAGACCGGCGCAAGAAGGGAAGCCCCGCTTCGCTTTTTTGAGGCCGAGCAAACTACTCAAGACCTTAAGCCGCTGGCGTCCGCGATGTCGGCGGACGCCGCAATACTGCTTGACTTCAGTGGCAGTGACGAATGCCGGTCTTGTGGTCCATATGGCAGCCTTGGCTGTCAGTCCCACCACTATGCGCCCACACGCCGCCCGACGCACAGGCCAGAACGGCCGTGAGAATGATGGTGATCCGTTTCAAGAAAGGTCTCCCTGGAGTGTTGGTTAGCGGTCTCAGTCTGCCGCAAGTTCCACACTATCATCACTGCGATTGCCAGCCCTCCCCGCCGCGGTAGGGCTGTTGCGGCTGTGTCACAACTGTCTGCGCTCGCTACGGCCAACGCACCTCAGCAACTTAACGAAAATGCTGACGGCCGCTGGCGCCCAAGTTTGTAGGTGAATCGACGCATAGCGTCCCCGCAATCCCGATGGCCTCGCCGATGGCCAGGCCATCAGGGTTCTGCGTGCTCTGCCTGCGCCGCAGCCACAGGTCACCGACGACATTGAACTGTGGCTGGCACCGCGGGCCGTGCGCGCATTGCGAGCCCACGGCATTTCCACACTGGCGGACCTGACCGTGCGCGTGCCGCGCCGGCGCCGCTGGTGGGGCGCGATCCCGGGGCTGGGGCAAGCGAGCGCGCGGCACATCGAGGCCTTCTTCCACGCCCATCCGCGGTTGACGGAGCGTGCGCGTGCCCTGATCGTCGGCGCGCCGCCAGGCGAGGTGGTCCCGTGGGAGCGGCTGAAACTGCCCGACGAGGTGGACGGCTCGCGAGGCAGCTTCCGGGCACCGCGACAGGCCTGCACGCTCGACGCATCGAACGACTACGAAGCCGTGCAGGCCTGGCTCGCCCTGCACGAAACCCAGACCACGCAGCGCGCCTATCGCAAGGAGGCGGAACGCCTGATCCTGTGGGCGATTATCGAGCGCGGTCGGGCGCTGTCGTCGCTTACGACCGAGGACGCCATCGCCTACCGCGGGTTCCTGCGGCGACCAACTCCGCGTGAGCGCTGGATCGGGCCACCGCGGGCACGCAGCGCGCCCGACTGGCGCCCCTTCGCACGGGGGCTATCGGCACGTTCGACGGCCTACGCCCTCACGGTGCTGGGCGCCATGTTCCGATGGCTGATCGAGCAGCGCTATGTATTGGCCAACCCGTTTGCCGGCATCAAAGTCCGCGGCCGCACGCGGGTCGCGCCACTCGATACCACACGTGGCTTTACTGAGGGCGAATGGCTGCTGGTGCGCACCATTGCCGATGGCCTGGAATGGTCGTACGGGTGGGACGTGCCCGCAGCGCAGCGCTTGCGCTTCATTCTCGATTTTGCCTACGCGACCGGCCTGCGGGCCAGCGAACTGGTTGGCGCGACGCTGGGCGATATCCGCACTGACGAGCGCAACGACCGCTGGCTGCACCTGGTCGGCAAAGGTGGGCGCCCGGGAAAGGTGGCGCTACCGCCACTTGCGCGAACCGCACTCGATCAGCATCTTGTACAGCGCGGACTGCCGGTGACACCAGCCCGTTGGGACCCCAGGACACCCTTGATCGCCAGCCTGGAGCAGGACAGCGTCACTAACATCACCGGCACCCGGCTGTGGATGGTAATGCGGCGCTTCTTTGGCCAGGCCGCGGACATCATCGCCGGCGACCACCCGACACTCGCCGAAAAGCTGCGCCGAGCCAGTCCCCACTGGACGCGGCATACCCACGCTACACACGCCCTCGCTCGCGGCGCGGAACTGACCACCGTGCGCGATAACCTACGCCACGCGTCGGTGGCCACCACCTCGATTTACTTGCAAAGCGACGAAGTCAAGCGGGCACACCAAATAGGTCAGGCCTTTGCCGCTCGGTAGCCGACGTCCGTGCCGACTGGCTTAGCGTGCAATATTTTCCGTTTTCTGAAGCGACCCCAATGAGCTGATGGTGGTCGGCCCGCTGCGCGTGCGCAGCGCCTGCTCGCATCACCTGTGTCCGGTGATGGGGCGCGCTTGGGTCGGGGTGATGCCAAATCAGGAGTCACAACTGATCGGCCTGTCGAAATATGCCCGCTTGATCGACTGGGTGATGAGCCGCCCGCAAATCCAGGAAGAGGCGATCAAGCAGATCGCCGACCTGCTGGAGGAGCGCATGGCACCGGACGGCCTGGCCGTTGTGCTGGAGGCAGAGCACTACTGCATGCACTGGCGCGGCGCGAAGGACGACGAGTCACGCATGGTCAGCAGCGCGATGCGCGGCGTGTTCCTGACGGATGCCAATTTGCGGCGGGAATTCCTGGCGCTGCTGCCCGGCCGCAACAACGAATGAGCGTATTCACACCCACAGAGGGCGCAATTCGAACATCCATCACTTTTTTCGGCAGCGCATCGCGGTGGTCGGCTCGGGTATCTCCGGGCTGGCCGCGGCGCATTTTCTTGCGAAGAGTCACGCCGTGACGCTGTTTGAGTCGGCTCCTCGACTGGGAGGGCACACGAACACGGTCGACATCGAGGAGGGCGGCCAGGTGTTCGGTGTCGATACCGGCTTTCTCGTCTTCAATACGCGCACCTACCCGAACCTGATCGCCTTGTTCGATGAGTTGGATAGCCATCTTCTGGGCCAGGTCCGGGCGGTGGAAGATCTCGCTCATCGTGCACCTTAGGATAAATTATTCAATTTTAATAATTAGTCGGCCCTGAATAATTCCCTCTGCGGGCTCGCCGAGCGCTTCAGCGAAGTGATGTGGCGAGCTGCTCGAGATGTAGGGAGCAAAGAAACCAGGCAAAAAGAAGCCGCAGCTTCCGCAAGATCAACCGGATGTTATGGCCTGCGCCGCAGAGGACTGCATGCAGGGCATCGCCGAGTGTGCCCTTCAGCCAATTGCGATCGAGCTTGCCGTCGGCCTTCATGTGCCCAATGGCAGGCTCGATCGCACTGCGCCGCCTAATCATCGCTTTGATGACTCGGGTAACACCTCGCTTTTGGCCTGAGCGCAGGATGCGGATGCCATCCACCTCTGCACCGCGATAGCCGCGGTCCACCACGGCAATCTCCGGACGGACGTTAGAGAGAATCTGGGCCTGCTCGAGCGCCTCGTAGAGCGTGTGACCGTCATACGGGTTGCCGGGCATGGAGCGAGAGCCAATCACCAGCCCTTCCTTGTGCGTCGTCGTGATCGACACCTTCACACCGAATTCATACGGCTTGCGGGCTTTGCCCTTGCTGATGCACTCAACCTCCGGCGCATGCAAGGCGTACAGCTTGTTCTTGTCGTCGGTGCGCTGTGTCAGCAGTCGGTGTACTCGTGCCAGGAGGTCTTGCAGTGCGTTGCGCTGCGGTTCGGGCACGGCACCAAGTTGGCGCTCCACATCCCGATACACCCGCCCGACGCGCGAACGCAGGGTCCGCAGGGTGCGCCGCATGCGCGTGTATTGCTTCGCATGGGCGTAACGCCCGATCTGTGCGGCGAGTCTCGGTGCCTCGCGGTTGTAGTTCTGCCGCAGTTTCAAGCCCAGCCGCTTCGCTGCCTTCACCAAGTGCACTCGGCCTCGTTCCAGCAGGCGCGAATCCGTCGGATGTGCCACCGCCTTCTCCATGACGGTGGTGTCAACGATCACGCGTCGCAAACTCGACTCCCTGACTGCACCGGCACGCCGGGCCGCCTCAATCGTGTGCGCCAGCAATTCCTCGACGCCCGCCTCACCCAGCCGGCGACGCCAGCGTGACAGGCTGGACGGATCAACCGGCGGATCGGTCTGCAAGTACGTCTCGCCTGTGAAGAACTGCCAATAGGGATTCTCCACCCAGCCCCACACCACGTCTTCATCGGACAGGTCGAATGCATGCTGCAGGTACAGCAGGCCGGCGATCAGTCGCGGGCGTGTCGCCGGGCGGCCACGCTTCGAAATGAAGCTCTCCGACAGCGCTTGCTCCAGGGCCTGCCAGTCGATCAGCCCCGCCAGTTGCACCAAGGGGTGGCGCATGTTGATTTGCTCAGCCAGCGGCTGCTTGAACAACTCGCCAGTCTGCGGCGTGATCGGCGTTGGGCCCATTCAGACCTCGTCGGAATTTGCAGGATTCTGTGTGCCAATATGCCTCATCCTTGCAATTCCTGATATCCGCTTCTTCCCTCAATGCCTTGCTACGCCTGGCTTTCCGGGATTGTTCAGGGCCGACTAATTATAGACCATCAGTAATCTATTATAAGCGCCTTGGCACGCTCGCGACGGCTCGGCCGCCGCCCGGCAGCCCGCTCTGGCGGTGGCCCCTCATTTGTCAGTAATGCGCATCAGTCGGTGGCCGGCTCCCGCCGTCGGCGGGTGCGGTTCGCGATGCGCTCGGCATCTTTGCGCGCGCGCTTCGCTGCGATGGCCGACAAGGATCGGCCGGGCCCCTATTTCTTGCGCGGCGCGGTGTTGCGCTCCACCTTGGCCGCAGACGCCGCCTCTTGGGTCTCGACGGCACGGCTAGGCGCGGCACCCTTGGCTTGCAACTCCGCGCGTGCCTCGGCCAGCTCGCGCAGCAACCCGACGTGCTCGCGGTGCGCCTCCTGGAGCCGTTGGTCGGCTTGCGCTTCGCGCTCCTTCACAGCTTGCAACTCCGCCTCGATCCGCTGGCGCTCGCGCACCTCGCCCTCCAGGCGGGCGATCGCCACCGCCGCGCCCTGCTCGGCTGCGACGCGCCCGGCGCGCTCGCGCTCCAGCGCCTCGCGTAGTGCCTGCAGATCGGCCTCCACGCGAGGCATCGCCTCCAATCGCAGTTGGGTCTTGGCCAGCTCCGTGCGCGCAATCTCCGCCGCGAGCCGTTCCTGCTCCGTCTCACCGCGCGCCAGGCCGAGATCCACCTCCAACTGCGCTGCCCGCCCGGCCACCGCCTCGCGCTCACGGACAGCGATATCCAGGTCCTGATCCAGTCGCTCGATCGTCGTGCCTAGCCGCTCGCTCTCAAGCGCGAGGTCCGCGCTGATCTGCTGCTGCTCCGCCAGTTCAGCTGCCAGCGCGGCCTTGCCATCCGCCACCGCCTGGCCGACGTAGTTGGCGAGTGCCACCTGGAACGCGGCCGGCAGCGTGACTGGCACCTCGGCCGCCGGAACTTGCTGGCCCTTCCACACGTCGAGCAGCCGCATGACCGTCGCCTGGCTGCCGATGTTCCCGAGGCGCTCGCGGACCGCGCGTACCGTCGGCTTGGCGCCGGCGGCGCGCAGCGCCTCAGCGGCGGCATTCACCTGCTCCTGCGTGATCGAGGCTTCACGAGCCATGCTTACTCCTTTTCGCTTTGTTTCGTAACGTTATGTTATGGATGTTATGAAAGGTGATTTACGTAAGCAAGGGGGCGTGGATGCCCGGGCGGTGGCGCGACGGGCCACGGTTGGGGGGAGACGAAGTGGGGCCGCGCCGCGCGGACGGGCGGGCAGTTTGGGCAAGGCGGAAGACGAGGGGCGACAGGGCGACGAGCGGGCTCATCACTCCTCGGCGCACAGAGATAGCGCGACTGCTAGAACTGGCGGAAGAAGTCTGCGGACTGCCCGGCGTTGACCGCGCGCTGCAGCCAATCGGGCATAGCCCCCTCGCCGTCCCAGGTTTGGCCGTTGGCACTGGCATAGCGGGCGGGCGTGGCGACAGCGGAGCGCTGGCGCGGGCGCGGGCCGAAGCAGCCGGCCGCCAGCAGGTCTGCGGGGGTGATGCCATGACGGGCCATCTGGACTCGAATCCAGGTCACCGCCTCGGCGCGTTCAATTTCAACTGACATGGCCCTGCATGGTACACCGTCCCGGCGCGTGTGGCCGCTCATCGCACCGCCACTGCAGCATAGACGCCACCGCGTTCGCCAGCACTGGCGTCCCCCCGCCTTGCCTCGCTATACTTCGCCCGCATAATTCCAACAAACAAGATTTAATCGCAATATATGAGAGTCAACGGGGTAGCTAATCGGAGGGCCGCAGGTCCTTTCACAGCGTGCAACGAACCTGTGCAACTCCCGCCGCCCCAACTTTCAGCTGCATTGGGACATTGCCCTTCGAGCGGCATGATGCTTGCCTGACCGTTATTTTTTTCTGAGTTTTGCCAACATGATCCAGATCCATGGCTCAAGCCAATCAGCGGCGCAACATGGCAGCTGCTCCGGTTGCAGTTCCGATGAGGCGGCCCCGATTGAAATGGCGTTCGCATTTCAGCCCATCGTCGATCTGACATCGGGCGGCGCCTATGCGTATGAAGCCCTCGTGCGCGGCCCCAATGGCGAGTCTGCGGCATCGGTGTTGTCGCAAGTAGATGATGCGAACCGCTATCGTTTTGATCAGCGTTGCCGCACCACTGCGATTGAGCAGGCGGCCGGGATGGGGATGGACAGCTTCCTGTCGATCAACTTCATGCCGAATGCAGTCTATCAACCCGCCGCATGTATTCGCACCACGTTCGAAGCGGCCGAAAAATACGGCTTTCCAATCGACCGGATCATCTTCGAAACGATCGAAGGCGAAAACATCATCAACCGTCCCCATCTCTTACAGATTTTCCGTGCTTATAAGTCGTTCGGCTTCCAGACCGCAATCGACGACTTTGGCGCGGGGTATTCGGGCCTTACGCTCCTGGCGGAGTTCCAGCCCGACCTGATCAAGCTTGACATGGCACTTGTGCGTGGCATCGATGCGGATCACGTGCGTCAGCGCATTGCTTGCGGCGTTCTGACGATCTGCAACGACCTGGGAATTCGCGTGATCGCCGAAGGGATTGAAACGCCGGGCGAGCGCGACTTCCTTGCGGCAACCGGTATAACGCTCATGCAAGGCTATCTGTTCGCGAAACCCGCTTTCAGGGCGATTCCATCGATATCGAATGCAGACTAATGTTACCACAGACGTTTGAATGGAGTGGTTGTAGGCGCGCCGATTATCCCGTCTCAGGTCAAACGGTCAAGTCGGTGTAGGGCTGGGTCACATGAATCTCGGGATCCTGTTCAACCAGGTCGGGAATAGCACATGAGCGCACCACTGCTGAAACTGTTTCAGGCCACTGTCATGCAAGCGTGGAACGCGATCGTGATCACCGATGCCGATCTCTCTGCAGGTTGCCGAGTACAAATCGCTAATCCGGCGTTCAGTGCAATGACTGGTTATTCTCTGGACGAGTTGCGCGGCCGCTCTCTCAAGGTCCTTCAAGGACCGGACACCGATCCCGCCGTGATCGATGACCTTCGCACCTGCTTGAAAGAGGCCCGCTTTTTTGAGGGTACTGCAACGAACTATCGTAAAGACGGTTCAAGCTACATCGTTCGGTGGAACATTTCGCCGGTTCGCGACGACAGTGGAGTGCTCACCAATTTTGTCTCGGTGCAGGAGGATATCTCCGACTACGTACGCGCGGAACGTGCGAACCGCCTGCTAGCACGCGCACTCGACGCGACTAGTGACCTTGTGATGCTAACAGACGAAAAAGCACGGATCATCTTCGCAAACACAGCCTTTGCTAATGCTACCGGCTACGCGGTCGAGGAGATCAGGGGCAAAACGCCCGCCTTGTTTAAATCCGGGACGCATGACGAGGCTTTTTATGCCGCTCTGCGTCGGTCACTTGCGAGCGGCCAAGATTTTCGCGCAACCTTCATCAATCGGCGACGTGACGGCTCCCTTTACCACGCCGAGCAGAGCATTTCGCCGATCTGCGACGACAAAGGCCGAATCACTCACTACATCAGTGTCAGCAAGGACATTTCCAGACGGGTCGAAATGGAGCAGGCGCTGTGGCACGCGGCAACCAAGGACAAGCTCACTGGCCTGCACAACCGTCATTATGGCGAAAAGATCCTCGGCGACGCCTACATGAACGCCCGGACACGTGGCGGCCCGCTTACCCTGATCATATGTGACATTGACCACTTCAAGCAGATTAACGACCACTTTGGTCACCCCACTGGAGACCGCATCCTGACCGAAGTTGCCGGCATCTTGCGGCAAGCGGTGCGCAGTCGCGACGCAGTGATTCGCTGGGGCGGTGAAGAGTTTGTGGTCGTGCTCGATAATTGCACGCGAGTTGATGCCATCGAACTCGCCGAGCGTATCCGGGCCCGCGTTAACGCCTTTCAAGACGCCGAAGTTGCCACGCTGACGCTTTCCCTTGGACTTGCGACACTCACGCTGGACGAAACAATCGATCAACTTATCGCCCGTGCCGATGCCGCGCTTTACGAGGCGAAGCGGGGGGGGCGCAACCGTCTATCAGTTTCGGGGAATGAGAGAAAAGCCTCACCTGACCCGAGTTGAGCTAAGGTCACGAGATGGAGGCTCATCGGAGTTGTCAAATTATCGGACTACAATCCGAAGAACGCATGCGCATCGAGATTTGGAAGGCTGAAGATGTCAGCCGGTTCTGTCGCAGTAAGCGAGTTGGGACGAGGCGCCGCGGAGTTCAGGCAGCGTCTATGCGGCCAGAGAATAGAATTGGCCTGCAGCGGACGGACCGCTCCCCGCAGGGTCCAGCATCTGGCCCTTGGCAAGCATGTGCATCAACTCGATGCCACCCAGCAGGATGCGAGCGCAGCGAAAGTCCTTGAATCCCAGCATCGGCCGGGTCAGGCGCTTGATAGCCCAGTGGTCCTGCTCGACGATGTTGTTCAGATATTTGACTCGCCGCACGACGATGGGCGTTGCCAGCCGGGCCTTGAGGTTGTGCAGCGCCGCCAGGTTGGTCGGACTGCCGCCGATGGTAACCGTGTCGGGCTGGCCGTGCCGCGCAATCGCCTTCTCGAAAAAGCGCCGCGCCGCTGCTTTGTCTCGCTGGGCATGCAGCAGAAAGTCGATGGTGCTACCCGTGCTGTCGACGGCCCGGTACAAGTAGTCGGCCCTGAATAATTCCCTCTGCGGGCTCGCCGAGCGCTTCAGCGAAGTGATGTGGCGAGCTGCTCGAGATGTAGGGAGCAAAGAAACCAGGCAAAAAGAAGCCGCAGCTTCCGCAAGATCAACCGGATGTTATGGCCTGCGCCGCAGAGGACTGCATGCAGGGCATCGCCGAGTGTGCCCTTCAGCCAATTGCGATCGAGCTTGCCGTCGGCCTTCATGTGCCCAATGGCAGGCTCGATCGCACTGCGCCGCCTAATCATCGCTTTGATGACTCGGGTAACACCTCGCTTTTGGCCTGAGCGCAGGATGCGGATGCCATCCACCTCTGCACCGCGATAGCCGCGGTCCACCACGGCAATCTCCGGACGGACGTTAGAGAGAATCTGGGCCTGCTCGAGCGCCTCGTAGAGCGTGTGACCGTCATACGGGTTGCCGGGCATGGAGCGAGAGCCAATCACCAGCCCTTCCTTGTGCGTCGTCGTGATCGACACCTTCACACCGAATTCATACGGCTTGCGGGCTTTGCCCTTGCTGATGCACTCAACCTCCGGCGCATGCAAGGCGTACAGCTTGTTCTTGTCGTCGGTGCGCTGTGTCAGCAGTCGGTGTACTCGTGCCAGGAGGTCTTGCAGTGCGTTGCGCTGCGGTTCGGGCACGGCACCAAGTTGGCGCTCCACATCCCGATACACCCGCCCGACGCGCGAACGCAGGGTCCGCAGGGTGCGCCGCATGCGCGTGTATTGCTTCGCATGGGCGTAACGCCCGATCTGTGCGGCGAGTCTCGGTGCCTCGCGGTTGTAGTTCTGCCGCAGTTTCAAGCCCAGCCGCTTCGCTGCCTTCACCAAGTGCACTCGGCCTCGTTCCAGCAGGCGCGAATCCGTCGGATGTGCCACCGCCTTCTCCATGACGGTGGTGTCAACGATCACGCGTCGCAAACTCGACTCCCTGACTGCACCGGCACGCCGGGCCGCCTCAATCGTGTGCGCCAGCAATTCCTCGACGCCCGCCTCACCCAGCCGGCGACGCCAGCGTGACAGGCTGGACGGATCAACCGGCGGATCGGTCTGCAAGTACGTCTCGCCTGTGAAGAACTGCCAATAGGGATTCTCCACCCAGCCCCACACCACGTCTTCATCGGACAGGTCGAATGCATGCTGCAGGTACAGCAGGCCGGCGATCAGTCGCGGGCGTGTCGCCGGGCGGCCACGCTTCGAAATGAAGCTCTCCGACAGCGCTTGCTCCAGGGCCTGCCAGTCGATCAGCCCCGCCAGTTGCACCAAGGGGTGGCGCATGTTGATTTGCTCAGCCAGCGGCTGCTTGAACAACTCGCCAGTCTGCGGCGTGATCGGCGTTGGGCCCATTCAGACCTCGTCGGAATTTGCAGGATTCTGTGTGCCAATATGCCTCATCCTTGCAATTCCTGATATCCGCTTCTTCCCTCAATGCCTTGCTACGCCTGGCTTTCCGGGATTGTTCAGGGCCGACCAAGTACTTCCACTTGCCGCGTACCTGCATGTAGGTTTCGTCCATGCGCCAACTCTTACTCACCGGGCGCTTTTGCCGACGGAAGATTCTGTTCAGCGCCGGCAGCAGCTTCGGCGCCCAGCGGTGCACAATCGAATGGTCCACTGAGATGCCACGCCCGGCCAGCATCGCTTCGAGATGACGCGGGCTCAGCGGATAGACCACGTACCAGCGCACACAGTTCAACATGACTTCCAGCGGGTAGTGCCGGCTCTTCAAGACTTTCGCCACTTCCGGGTTCATTACTGCTGCCCAGACACGAGTGTCCGACACCAGCTCATCTACCGAAGGCTCACTGCGACAGAACCGCTATGAGTGATGCCGTGAACCCGCCTCGCGGCTTCCTGTTGGGAAAAGCCTGATTAGGGTGAATACTTCGAGCGCCCCTCCTTCCTGACAGCGCCTGTAATATGGCCGATGCCACAAGCAACTGGTGGAGAACCACAGGCGACGCGCGAATACAGACAGGCTTGCTGCCATCACGCTGGTCAACCTGCGCGTCTGAATGCATTGTATCTAGCTTGTGGACCGGCCCCGATGCCAGTCGTGTCGTTGTGCCATCGCCGATAGCCCCACAGTCCCGCACTCATCATTTGTCTGATCCGCTCCTATTGCCATCATGCCCGAGGGAGCGCGGCAGATTCCACTGGTACCGCAGCGAGAGGTAACGCAGCGCGAAGCACGCCATCAAGGCGGCCCAGGTCCGCCCACTGGATACCCATCCCAGGCGCTCGCCAGCCACTTCGATGACGGCGCCCACCAGCGCCGCCGACGCATAGACCTCGCGCCGAAGGATCACCGGCACCCGATTGAGTAGCACGTCACGCGCCACACCACCACCCACGGCGGTAACTACGCCGAGTAGCATCGCCACCTCAGCGTTATGGCCAAAAATCATCGCCTTCTGCGCACCAGTGACGGCAAAGAACCCCAGCCCCAAAGAATCGAACAGGGTCACCGGATGAGCAAGGCGCACGACCAGTGCGCGTGCAGCGAGCGTCATCCATGCCGCCACCATGGCGACGGCGAGATAGCGCCAATCGGTTAGTCCGGCGGGCGGCACGGCCCCGATGCACAGGTCGCGCAACACGCCCCCGCCGCAAGCGACCGCAAAGGAAATAACGATGACACCAAACCAGTCGAGGCCGCGGTCTCTGGCTGCGACGGCACCGCTGATGGCAAAGGCAAAGGTGCCGGCCAGATCAAAAAACGTGAACAGACGGTGATCATTCAGGCTGGCAGGAGCCAATTCGTGGACGTTCACACACGGGGACACAACCAAGCGCTGGCGGCAGTCAGCATGGCCTGCAAGCCGGTCTCCAGCGTCGGATGGATCTGCGGCGCGAACTTCGGTGAGTGGTTGCTGGGGATTTTGTTGATGGTCTTTTCCTGTTTGGCCTTGGCGTACACCGCCGGATCGGTGCCTCCGACAAACCAAAACACATAGGGCACGCCCCAGGTGCGACCGAAGATGCTGAAGTCTTCACTGGCCGATGCCGGACCGAGTGCCAGCGATGCCTTCTCACCAAACTGGCGGTCGAAGGCATGTGCCACCTGTTGCGTAGCGGCCAGGTCGTTCTCGGTCAGCGGGTAGCTGTTGATGGTGGTGAACTCGGGTGGGCGCTCGGCGCCGGAGGCGTCGCACTCGGCACAACAGATGCGGCGGATCGAACTGAGCATATACTCGCGCGTGTCCTCACTAAAGGTGCGCATGTTCAGCTTGATGGTAGCGTCGTCGGGGATGATGTTCTCCTTGGTACCGGCCTGCAACGAGCCGATCGTGAGCACCGCCGGCTCGGTCGGCGCGACTTCCCTAGAGACAATGGTCTGCAGGCGCAGCGTGGTCGCTGCGGCCATGATCACCGGATCGATCGAGGTTTGCGGCTGCGAGCCGTGTGAACCGCGTCCGAACAGCTTGATCTTCAGGCTGTCTCCCGCCGACAGTGTGATACCGGGCCGGTAGTTCACGGTGCCGGCCGCGCCGACCATCACGTGCTGACCGAGGATGATGTCGGGCTTCGGAAAGCGGCCTTCGCCCCAGTCACGCACCATGGAGGATGCGCCCTCGGCCGTTTCTTCACCCGGCTGAAATACGATAATCAGTGTGCCGCTCCAGGCGGTGCGATTTGCAGACAGGATACGCGCGGCACCAATCATCCAGGTCACGTGCATGTCATGACCGCATGAATGCGCGACGCCAACCTCTACGCCTTCATCGTCACGCGCCGTCACAGTGCTGGCATACGGCAGCCCGGTGTCCTCGGCCATCGGTAGCGCATCCATGTCGGCGCGTAGCATCACGGTCGGGCCTGTGCCGTTCTTCATCACACAGACCACGCCAGTCACGCCGACGTTGCGCGTCACCTCGTAGCTCAGACCTTCCATGGCGTCGGCGACGATCTTCGCGGTGCGGACTTCCTGCATCGACAACTCGGGGTGCTGGTGGAGGTCCTTATAGAGCGCTTCGAGTTCGGCCATCAGTGCGGGATCGGCGCGGTCGAGGGCTTGAGTGAGGGCATTCATGATAGCTCCAGAAGTGGCGAAGTGACGTTGAACTGGAGATTCAGGTTTGCGCCTTCGTCCCCTTGGGCACCGTGAGCATGATTGAGACGATGGCCATCGCCACCATCAGGACGTTGAAGCCCAATGCAACGATGGCGGCTTCGCGCACGGCCAGGTTATCCTGCCGGCCGGCGAAGGTGATCACGCCATCAAGCCAGTTCACGCTTTCGCTGTTAGCGCTGAGCGCGGTGAAGATGGCGGCGGAAATCGCCACGCCGAAGGCGGCGCCGAGCGATGAGGCCATCTTGTAGATGCCCGAACCGGAACCAACCTGAGCAGCCGGCAGGTTCGATAGCGCCGCGTCGGTCGAGGGCGTCGCATAGAACGCCAGGCCGACGCCGAACAGCGTGTACCCGACGATCGAGAGAAGCTTGTAGTCCGACAGCAGCAGGTTGGCAGGCGACACCATCAGGATCGCCAGCCCCGTAATGAGGCAACCCCAGACCATCGGCTTGCGCGGGCCGAAGCGTTGTAACAGTTTCTCGCCCACTCGGATGAACGCAATGATGGCAATCGCGTAGCCCAGCGTCAGGAAGCCGGCCTGCTGGGCGTCCATGTTGCCGCCGAGTTGCACCAGTTGCAGCGACACGATTAGCGTGCCGGCGGTGCCGTTGATGAGGAAGTTAGAGATCGTCGCACCAGTGTAGGTCCCGTTCTTGAACAGGCTGAAGTCGAAGAACGCATTGGACACCTTATTTTCGATGCGGAAAAACAGCCAGCCGAACACCACCGTTGCAGCCAGTAGCCCCAGGCCCGTCGCACTGGTCCAACCCGGCTTGTTGCCCTGTGTCACCAGCACCTGCAATGCCACCATGGCGACCATGAAAGCCAGCACGCCAGACAGGTCGAATTTGTAGCCGCCCGTGGCTCTCGCCTGGCTTTCCGGCGTGCCGCGCATCATCCACAGACCGAGCACGCTAACCACGATAGCCATCCAGAAGATCGAACGCCAGCCGAAGTTCTGCGACATCAGACCACCGACGAGTGAGCACAAGCCCGAACCACCCCAGGAACCGATCGACCACATGCTGATGGCGCGCTGACGTCCAGGACCATCCCAATAGGCTTTCACCAAGGCCAGACTGGCCGGCATGATGCACGCAGCCGACAGACCTTGCAGCGCCCGCCCCGACAAGATGACTGGTGCGGCCAACGGGCCCTGCGGCGTTATTGCGACCAGCAGCGAACCAGCGATGCTCAGGTAAAAACCGATGCGAGTGATCTTCAGGCGGCCTACGCGGTCGGCCAAGCCGCCCATCACCACGATAAAGATGCCTGAGAACAGCGAGGTGATAGCCACCGCGACGTTCATCATGCTCGCATCCAAGCCGATGTCGCGGCTCATGTCCGGTGCAATATTGAGCGTGGTCTGGGCGAACAGCCAGAAGCCCACAACGCCCATGATGATGCCGAAAAGCAGCCGATCGTTGCCCTCGTACCGGACCGCTGACTCAACATTGGCATCCATGTCGCTCACCATTGCGCCTGAAAACTTGGCCTATCCCGACGGCCGCATCCTCGGGAAGATCAAATCAATCAACACCATGTTAGTGTATTAGCGATCGGTATCCCTTCGTTTTCGCTGCAGTTTATCGGAATCGCGGCCCCAAGTATTTATGCGGGTTCCCGGTCGGCGCCCACAAAAACTCTTGCAAAATCAACAACTTGCTGACTGATCCATTCACTGCATCCGCAGATGTGCTGATCGCGACACGGGCATGGTGGCGGGGAGCGGATCATAAGCCTCCAAAAAGCTTAGCAACATCCATTGCCTCCCATTCGCGGGAGCACCATAGCGCAAACTGTATGTGCTAGATCCTCCGTCACTCTGCATGGTCCAGTCGGCCGATGACGGGATGGTTCGGCGCTCAAGCGGACATTTCAGCTTTGCCAGAACCGGACATTACCGCGTTGCTGCTACAGTTAGATTTCGCATAATAAAGATTATGTTAAATTACTGGGGCGTCAGGTAGCTCGCCGCGCGGCGAGCTACCCCACTAGGCGCGCTGGCGCCGACCACCATCCGTACTTAGGCGGCATGGGCGTGCCGCGCGGTCATGTCGCCGCGCCCGGCGAGTAAGCCTTCCACCGAAATGTCCTCATCGAGGTCGTCCCAGTGCAAGCCGGTCGCACTGATTTCGTAGCGGTTCCGCTGCTCTGGCGTGGCGTGCAAAAGCCGCGGGAACCAGGCGAGCGGCACGCCGAGCGTGCGACCATCCTCCAGTTCGACCCACATTGCGTAGTCGTCGATCCGGAGTTCCTTAGCTGAAACGCTCATTCCATCTCTCCTCGATCAATTCGCGGTTCTGTTCCACTACCGCCGTCAGCGTCGCTTGGTCCTTCGCGGAGAACCCTGAGCTGCTGGCGACGCGGACAACGGGATAAAGCCAGATCTTCGCCACGCTGGCGCCGAGTTGCGCGTGGATGTGGACCGGCTCGCGCGGATCCCCTTCGTTCGAATAGAAGAAGAATCGGATACATCATCTACAACGTGTTCGACTGCGTCTCCATGGAAGAACTCGACGAGCGCACCACGGATCTGCAACTCGCCATGCCGGGCTTGTGCGGCTATTCGGATTTCTCACAGTACAAGTCTCAGCCTCGGCGTGTCTGCGACAAGCTCCATTACTTTGCGCTCTCGAAAGGCCAGGTGTTTGGTTCGACGTCGGACCAGATGGTGGAGAAGCTCGACGAGCACACGATCGCGGCCTCTGGGCTGATAGTGACGCTGCCCGCGCACCTGGTAGCGGACAATGGGCTCTGCATCATCGAGGAGGATCCGAACTGGCGAACGAACCTGCGGACGCAAGTCTACGACTTGGACGTCTCGGCAAGCGATCCAAACGGCATCTCGTGCTTGAACGTTTCGAAGGCGACGACCAAACGCGAACTCTGCAAGATCAAGGGAGTGTCAGAACTGGACCAGCGCATGGCGGGGATCAACCTCAACGCCGGACATGTGAACGCCGTCGAGATCGCAGAGAGTCTCTTTGGACTGCCGAGCTTGGAGCAAATGCTGGTCGCCTTTCAGACCCATCTCGCCGAGCCCGCAGCCGCGGCCGCGTAACCCGGCAATCATTACTGCGGGGTAAATGCAGATTGTAAGAATCAGTTAAAATCCGTCGGGTGAGGTCTGCGGATTGTCCGCGGACCTTGTTCCTGAGGCTAGTATGACGTTCTGGAATGCGGTTGCCGCGGGGATGGCCGGCAATGAGGCCTCGAAGAAGATCACGGGGTCGAGCGACGTCAGTGCAGGCCGCAGCGCCGTGGCGGCCGGATCGGGCGCGCTGTTGGGCGCGGTAGCCGCTGAGACCTTCGTCATCGGAGCGACCGCGCTGGGTGCAACGGTGTCCGCGCCAATTTCGGTACCACTCGCCGCCGCTGCCGCAGCGGTCGCATTCGTTGCAAGTTTGTTTGACTGACCGCCCTCCTGCGCCTTCGCCGGCCACCATCGGCAGAAAAAAAAGAAGCGGCATATCTGCGCCCCAGAGACCGGAGGTCTCTGGGGCGCTATGCTGTCCGGTTCTTCTACCTAGGCGCCACTCTCGGCGGTCTGTAAAGGCATGACCTCCGGCTGTTCACGCTCTTCCGCCAAGCTAAGTTCGTAGTTGGTTTGCAGCGTCATCCAGAAACGGGCCGTGCTGACCCCCGCTCGCTCGAGGCGGATGGCCAGGTCGGGACTAATCCCGGCACGGCCATTGATGACACGCGAAAGTGTCGTGCGCGACACAGCGAGACGGTGTGCTGCATCAGTTACATCGATCCCGAGTGGGCCAAGCACATCCTCACGCAACAGCTCGCCCGGGTGGGGGTGGTGTTTCATCACCATGTGAACTCCTCAGTGATAATCCTGATAGGGGTTGTAAGCCGGAACCGCCGAAAATTCCGTCAGCCGATCAACGTGGCTTATCTCGCGCCCGGTCGATACGTTCCTGCATCGCCTGCATGACTTCTTCGTGAGTGTACAACTTGGCGTTGGGGTCGTTGGCTTCCCGTAGGGCTTCTTGGACCTCGCGGGTCATACGATCATAGTCCTCTGGCCACAGTACTTGCTCCATGCGCAGCGACGCCTGCCCCAGCAAGTGCAGCAGGCCGAACAGCCGCATGTCGTTGGTGGCGACGATGTGTTCCCGAATCCGCTCCTGAATGGCTTCACTGGCCTCATGCGCTTCGGGCGAAGCCGTGCCCTCGTAGTCGGCGGGGAACTCCACTTCCTCGGCAATTTGTGCCCATGCGCTGGCCAGCGCCTCGATGCTCGGCATGCTCATTTCCGTCGCTCCTGCGCTCTTTGGCGAATCAATCGGCCAAGAGGCCATGATGCGAAAACCAGCAGCATCACGCCTATCGGATACCAGGTCGAGAAGACCACCAAGGCATCGAAGGCTGGCCGTCCCGTGTTGGTCGGCAGAACAGTAGTCACGGCCATCAACCCGCCGACCGTCCAGATGATGCGCCACACGTAGGGCACCACGCGGGACACGTAGCCGTCATCGAAAGCGATCTGGTAGTAGCGGCGCAGGTTGCGCTGGGCAAGCGCCTGGCGCTGACGCTCCGACAGCGCATCCGTCCAGCCGTACCAGCGCCGGAATGGTGGCCAGCGCAGTAGTAAGGGCGTGAAGAGGATCATCACCGCCACGATGGCGACACCCCACGCCATGACGACACCGGCATCGGGCCGCTTGGCGTTCTCGATCACGGGCGCGAAGACGCCCGGAGCGCCGATCATCCAGAACAGCGCGATGTGCTGATGGAGGGAAAGCTTCACTTGCTCATCCACTTGCGCAGCAGGCGCTGTTTCAGGGAAGTGCGTTCCTGCGGGTTGCGTCCCTTGTGGTTGGCGATGCGATCCGCTGTGGCGGCCTGGCGCTTGAGGGGCCAGTAGGAACGGCCATCCTTGCCCATCGACCAAACGCTGCTGACCTGGTTTTCCAGCAGAGGCAGATGGGTGTTCAGGGCGTCCGGCGATGCGCTGGCCAGCGCCATGCGTTCGCGGGTGCGCCAGCGCTGATGCCAGAGCTTCTTGTCCTCGCGCTCGCTGCGGCAGGTCGTGTGCCCGACGATAGGTGTTTTGCGGCGGCTGCGGCTCATGATGTAGCTGTCTCCAAAAACATTCAGGACTGATCCCAGGCGTCGATGGTCAAGACCTGATCGGCAGGACAGGCCGCCACGCGGTCGGAATGCACTTCAACCTTTCCCATCCAGCCGGGCGGCTGCGCGTATTCCTCGCCCTCGTCGATGCCGAAAATCCAAACGCCATCCTTGGGCGGTTGGATGCCGCCGCCCTGGATCAGCGGCAGCACGTCGCCAGCACGGGCGGTATAGCGGTTCGGGTAGCCCCCTCCGGCGAGCTTGGTAGCCTTGCCAGCTTCCGCCAGGTGTTCAATCCAGCGGATACCCTCCGCGCCCGTCTCCCACTGCGCCAGGATGGCCGCACGGCGGGCGTCCTGGTCGGCGCGGTCGCGTTCCTCCGGGCTTTGCGTCGATACGACGATCCACCAGCCGATCATGCGTCACCGTCCATTCCGCCGTAGCACAAGCTGTCCGGGTACAGCGCCGTCAACCGTGACAGCGTTTCCTGTACCTCTTCCAGCTTGGTCATCATGGTGGACACCTGCTCATCCAGATCGCCGGCCAGCTCGAACAGGTCGGCCACTTGGCTGCGCGATCTCTCGTTGATAACCGCCATCGCCAGTTGATGCAGCTTCAGCAGGTCAGTACGAAGCTGGGGCGGCGTAGCGTATTCGCCATCGTTGAGGTCGTCGCGCAGCTCGTCCACGGCATCGACCGCGCGCAGCAGCGAATGCGTCTCGAAATTCTCCGGGGACAGCTTGTCCCATTCGTCGTCGGTGATACGCGCGGCCATTGGTGCCCCCGGTCAGGCGGTGGCGAGCGTCAGATGCCCGACTGGCTCGGCCGCCGGCCGCACCTTGATTTCGATGTCGTAGCCGAGACGGTTCAGGCAGTCCATCAGCTTGCGTTCGGACAGATTGGTGAAATCGCCGTGCATCATGCCCGACACCTTCGGTTGCGGGATGCCCATGCGCTTGGCCGCCGCCTGTTGTGTCAGGCCAAGGGCCCGCATCGCCTTCCTGATCTCGATCACCAGGCCGGTCTTGATCTTCAGTTTCTCGGCATCGGGCAGTCCCAGATCGGCAAAGACGTTGCCCGAGCTGCGTTGAACCTCGACGCCTTCAATGATTCGTTTTTGCATTTCGTAGCTCCTGTGCCAATGCCTCGGCCACCTTCAGCCGAGCGCGGATGATGTCCATGTCCACCTTGGGCGTGGCGATCCCGCTCTTGCTCTTCTTCTGGAAGCAGTGCAGGACAAACACCGCTTCCGCGAACTTCACCGTGTAGACCGCCCGATACGTGCCGCCGGCATCGTCTTCGACGACCTCCAGCACGCCGGCCCCGCCGAAGCCCTTGAGCACCTTCGCCGCGTCGTCCTGGTCGCCCATCTGGGCCAGCGACAGCGCGTAACCGAAACGCCGACGCACGTCAGGCGGCAACGCCATCAGATCCTTGTAGCTGCTCGCGATCCATTCGAGCGGTTTTTCTTTATCGACCATGGCGGCAGTTTATACCTGTTCAGGTAATACGGCAAGCACGACAGGCGCAAAGCAGGTGTCGCCAAACATTTGTTTTGCGACATATCTGCAACAGTCCTGTGCACCAACCTCCTGGTGGCCTCAAAATTGTGCGGAAAACTCTGTCGCCACGCGCTACCATACGGAAACCTATTTTCGATGGTTATCCGCCTATGTTGGTTGGCTACATGCGCGTTTCGTCGGATTCCGACCGCCAGAGCACGGACTTGCAGCGCGATGCGCTGCTCGCCGCCGGCGTCGATCCGCGTCACCTGTTCGAGGATCGCGCCTCCGGCGCGAAGGATGACCGCACCGGCTTGGCGCGGGCGCTCGAATTCGTCCGACCTGGCGATGTGCTGGTCGTGTGGAAGCTCGACCGCCTTGGTCGCTCGCTGTCGCACCTGCTCGCCATCGTGACCTCGCTCAAGGACAAGCGAGTGGCATTCCGCTCACTGACGGAGAACCTGGACACCACGACGCCCTCGGGCGAGTTCCTGTTTCAGGTGTTCGGTGCGCTCGCGCAGTATGAGCGCGCCTTGATCCAGGAGCGCGTCGTCGCCGGCCTGGCCTCCGCGCGCAAACGCGGCCGGATCGGCGGCCGGCCGCAGGCGATCACCGGCGAGAAGCTGGACGCCATCATCGCCGCGCTGGACGGCGGCATGTCCAAGGCGGCGGTATGCCGCAACTTCGGCGTCAAGCGAACCACGCTGATCGAGACCCTGGCACGGGTCGGTTGGATGGGCTCCCGTGGAGCGTCATCGCGATGACGACCAAGAGCGAACGATTGACCGTCCTGTCGGACGCCGAGCAGGAAGCCCTGTACAGCCTGCCGGATTTCGACGACACCCAGCGGCTGGAATACTTGGCGTTGACCGAAACCGAACTGGCGCTCGCCAGCAGCCGCCCCAGCCTCACCGCCCAGGTCTATTGCGTCTTGCAGATCGGCTACTTCAAGGCCAAGCACGCCTTCTTCCGCTTCGACTGGAACGAGGTCGAAGACGATTGCGCCTTCGTGCTGAGCCGCTACTTTCACGGCGAGACATTCGAGCGGAAAGAGATCACCAAGCACGAGCATTACGCCCAGCGCGAACGAATCGCCGACCTGTTCGGCTACCGGTCGTGGGCAGCCGACTTTTTGCCGCAGCTCGCGCAGCAGGCCGCGTTGATCGTGCGCCGCGACGTGACGCCCGGATTCGTGGCCACCGAGCTGATTGTCTGGCTCAACGAGCACAAAATCATCCGGCCCGGTTACACCACGCTGCAAGAACTGGTCAGCGAAGCCTTGTCCGCCGAGCGTCGGCGTTTGGGCGACCTGCTGGCGCAAGCGCTGGACGAATCCGCCAAGGCCGCGCTGGGTCAGCTTCTGGTGCGCGACGACACCCTGTCGCAACTGGCGGCGCTCAAGCAGGATGCCAAGGATTTCGGCTGGCGTCAGATGGCCCGCGAGCGCGAGAAGCGCGCTACGCTGGAGCCGCTGCACGGTATCGCGAAGGCGCTGCTGCCCAAGCTCGGCGTCTCGCAGCAAAACCTGCTGTACTACGCGAGCCTGGCGAATTTCTACACCGTCCACGACCTGCGCAACCTGAAGACCGATCAGACCCAACTCTACTTGCTGTGCTATGCCTGGGTGCGCTACCGGCAGCTCTCCGACAACCTGGTCGATGCGATGGCCTATCACATGAAGCAGTTGGAGGACGAAGGCAGTGCTGACGCAAAGCAGTCCTTTGCCGCTGAGCAGGCGCGCCGTCAGCAAGACACCCCGCAGGTCGGGCGCCTGCTTTCGCTCTACATCGACGACAGCGTGCCCGATCCCACGCCGTTCGGCGATGTGCGCCAGCGCGCCTACAAGATCATGCCGCGCGACACGCTGCAAACCACCGCGCAGCGCATGAGCGTGAAGCCGGTGAGCAAACTGGCGCTGCACTGGCAGGCGGTGGACGGCTTGGCCGAGCGTATCCGCCGCCATCTTCGGCCGCTATATGTCGCGCTCGACCTTGCCGGCACCGATCCGGATAGCCCGTGGCTCGCGGCGCTGGTCTGGGCCAAGGGCGTGTTCGCCAAACAGCAGCGCCTATCGCAACGGCCGCTCGCCGAATGCCCGGCGGCCACGCTGCCGAAACGCTTGCGGCCGTACCTGCTGACCTTCGATGCCGATGGCAAGCCGACGGGCCTGCACGCCGACCGCTACGAGTTCTGGCTGTACCGCCAGGTCAGGAAGCGCTTCCAGGCGGGGGAACTCTACCTCGACGACAGCTTGCAGCACCGTCATTTCTCCGACGAGCTGGTTTCGATGGACGACAAGGCCGACGCGCTGGCGCAGATGGACATCCCCTTCCTGCGGCAGTCGGTCGATGCCCAGCTCGATGCGCTGGCGGCCGAGCTGCACGCGCAATGGCTGGCATTCAACCGTGAGCTGAAACAGGGCAAGCTGACGCACCTGGAATACGACAAGGACACGCAGAAGCTGACTTGGCGCAAGCCCAAGGGCGAGAACCAGAAGGCCCGCGACAAGGCGTTCTACGAGCAACTGCCGTTCTGCGACGTGGCCGACGTGTTTCGCTTCGTCAACGGTCAGTGCCAATTCCTGTCGGCGCTGACGCCCTTGCAGCCGCGCTATGCGAAGAAGGTCGCCGACGGCGACAGCCTGATGGCGGTCATCATCGCGCAGGCGATGAACCACGGCAACCAGGTCATGGCGCGTACCAGCGACATCCCGTACCACGTGCTGGAGAGCGCCTACCAGCAGTACCTGCGCCACGCAACGCTGCACGCGGCCAACGACTGCATCAGCAACGCCATTGCCGCGCTGCCGATCTTCCCGTACTACTCGTTCGACCTCGATGCGCTGTACGGTGCGGTCGATGGCCAGAAATTCGGCGTCGAGCGGCCGACCGTCAAGGCGCGCTACTCGCGCAAATACTTCGGGCGTGGCAAGGGCGTAGTCGCCTACACGCTGTTGTGCAATCACGTGCCGCTCAACGGCTACCTGATCGGCGCGCACGACTACGAGGCCCATCACGTGTTCGACATCTGGTATCGCAACACCTCGGACATCGTGCCGACCGCGATCACCGGCGACATGCACAGCGTCAACAAGGCCAACTTTGCCATCCTGCACTGGTTCGGCCTGCGCTTCGAGCCGCGCTTTACCGACATGGAAGGCCAGTTGCAGGAACTGTATTGCGCCGACGATCCGGCGCTGTACGAGAAGTGCCTGATCCGGCCGGTCGGGAAAATCGACCGCGATCTCATCATCAGCGAAAAGCCGAACATCGACCAGATCGTCGCCACGCTCGGGCTGAAGGAGATGACGCAGGGCACGCTGATCCGCAAGCTGTGCACCTACACCGCGCAAAACCCGACGCGGCGCGCGGTGTTCGAGTTAGACAAGCTCATCCGCAGCATCTACACGCTGCGCTACCTGCGCGATCCTCAACTGGAGCGCAACGTGCACCGCTCGCAGAACCGCATCGAGTCCTACCACCAGCTACGTTCGACCATCGCCCAGGTTGGCGGCAAGAAGGAACTGACCGGGCGTACCGACATCGAGATCGAAATCAGCAACCAGTGCGCCAGACTGATCGCCAACGCGGTCATCTTTTACAACTCGGCCATCCTGTCACGGCTGCTGACGAAGTACGAGGCAGCCGGGAATAACAAAGCGCTGGCGCTCATCACCCAGATGTCGCCGGCGGCCTGGCGGCACATCCTGCTGAACGGGCATTACACCTTCCAGAGCGACGGCAAGATGATCGACCTGGACGCGCTCGTGGCGGGGCTGGAGTTGGGATGACGGAAATTTCGGCGGTTCCGGCTTACAACCCCAAGTACGTCAACAGCGGGAATAAGAAGCTGTACCAAGCCTACCGCCAGGCGTCACCGGAGGACCGAGAAAAGATTCTCGACCAGCTGGCGACCAGGTTCTATACCAGGTATCCCGAGCCGAATTTTGATCGGGAGCCGTTCACAGGTAAAAACCCATTCGCTCCAGATTACGGGTTCAAGCAGCCGAGCAGGAGCGGCAGCGAGCGACCTGACCGGGGCGAGCTGCGCAGTACACCAGGCCGCGCCGGGTATGACGGCCGCGCGATCGATCAGTTTGGCGGCCACCCGACGCGCGATCGCGCGCCGCTGGTGGCTGGAGACTTCGAGCAGAAACACAAACTCAACCAGGAGCAAGACCATGAGCCAGAACGATACGCTGGGAAAAACCGGGTCGGATACGAGTACGGATTCAAACGGCCTTCCGGCGACGCCGGCCGCGACACCCTCCAGGACCGCTCAGAACGCACCACAGGGCGCCGATCAGCTGAACTTGGTGGATATGGCCTCGGCGTGGCCGGACGAGGCCCAGGAGCCGCTGGAAGAGGCGGCAATAGAGCCTTCGCCAATCGTGCAGATCGGCAGTACGACACTCGCTCGCTTAGACAAGTCGAGCAGGCCCATAGCATCAACCGTCTGCGAAACGTGCCCGGCGGCCGTGTGGTACGCGCGCGGGAAGAAGGTTCAGTGCTATTGCCGCATCATGCACCTGATCAGTTGGGAAACGGGCGAAGCGAATCCGATCACGCTTTGCGACGGCCCCGCGATCGCAAGTCAGTAAGGGGCAGCGGCCGGGTTAACGATTCGGTCGTGAGCCAGGTCGCGCGAGACTTTACGGAACGGCAGCGGGCCGGCGGCGCCGGCAGGTTGCCTTTGTTCCAGGAGATCAAGCAGCAACTGGACGCCAACCGCTTGTTGGCCGAACTCTCGCGATCGCATGGGGTTTTGGTCGACAAGTACAAGGTGACATCGGCGCCGGACGGAAGCGCACGCATCCTGTGCGGGAATCGCCACCTAAACGTGTGCGACTTCATGACCAAGGAAATGCGTCTTCCGTGGGCGGAAGCGTCCACTATCCTGCAGCAATCCTACGGCCGTCAGGTCGACCGCCATCCCGGCATGGCGCCGCGGTTCCCGCCCGATCGTGCCTTGTGGCGCGCGTTCCAGGACCAACGGCGCGCACGTGGCGGCCTGCGTTCGCAGCTGGCGGCGCAGCTGGCCAGCGAGCGCGCCAGGCGCGAGGCGATACGACTTCGCTTGAGTGACGCCAGGTCGGCGGCGGCCGGTCTTCCGCCGGCACAGCGCAAGGCCGCGTTGTCGGTTGCGAAGATGGAATACGTCACGGCGGAATCGGCGCTTCGATCCGTAATCCGCCAAGAGCGGGCGCCGTTCCGGCTTCCGGTAGCGGACCAGTACCGGCAGTTCCTGCAGCAGCGCGCGCAGGCGGGCGAGGCGGCCGCGTTGGTCGAGCTACGGCGCCGATCGCGAAGCGCCTCCGCGCCGCTCGATCCCATTGTCGGGCAGATCCTGCCGGCCAAGGCAACTCAGGAGCCGAACGGCCTTTTCTATCGCGGCCGCGAGGTGCGCTTTCGTGTTCGGCAAAACGGTGACGTCATCTACTCGCTCGCCGGCAGGGTCATGATTGAGGACAAGGGCGAGAGCGTCAGGCTGCTACGGACTGAGCGTGTCGCGATCGAGGCCGCTCTACGGCTCGCGCAGGCAAAATTTGGGGACCGGCTCAAGCTGTCGGGACCGGCCGAATTCCAGGAGCGCGCAGCGCGCATCGCCGCCGAGGCAGGCTTGCATGTCCGGTTCGATAACAGGCGTGCCGAGCAGATCAGGGAGCAGCGCGCCGCCGAGCTGGCATCCCAGCGTGAGGCTGGCCGCCGGTTTGTCGAGCAGCAGAAAAACGAGAGTACGATTCCGGCGCGACAGCCGACACGAGCGAAGTCAGAAGCTCAAGAGCGCGATCGTGGCAATGTGAAACCAGGCAAGGAAGATAAGGACGTCGAGAGGTAGGCGAAGTTCAGCGACAAGTTAGGGCCAGCTGACCGATACAGCATTGTGTACTGATACCTTGCGGTAGAGAAGGCGATATGGCATGGCTGTTACATTTTGTGAATATTGTTCGTGCCATATTTTACTTTGAGCCAATTACGAAAATTTCGCGTCCGCGAAAATCGGACATTGTGATGCTGCAGTGGTGCCACGTCTCCGTTTGGTAGCTCTAATTGGGGTAATCGTACTTTTCGTGCTAAATCTGGCGCTTTCCCTGAAAGCCGTTACTGGCAGGGCTTGTCGGTCGACTCCCGCGACCGTCGGCAGACTCTGAGAGATCTCGCGGTAACATAGCTGCCCACGCACCGCGCCGCCGCAAGGAGGTAGGGAAATGCCAGGCATGGAATTTCGCTATGTGGGAATCGACCGCTTGCCCGCCAAAATGTCGGAGTTCGACGTGGAGCGGTACTTTGCGCTCACCGACAGCGACATGGCGGAAGTGAATGAGCGGTTTCGACGAGACTGGCGCGCCGGCGCGGCAATCCAGCTGGTCTTTCTTCGGGCGAGCGGCCATACGCTGGACCATGTCGGCACCCTGCCGCGTCAGTTGCTGCGTTACATCGGTGAGCGCCTTGGCGTGCCGACGCCAACCATCGCGTCGCTGCGGACCATGTATCACCGCTACAAGACGCTCTATGACCACCAAGTCTGGGCCTGCGACTATCTCGGGCTGACACGGATTGGGCCAGACCATTGGGCAGGGCTTGGGGCGTGGATGCGCCAGGATGCAAAAGAATCTCTGACGCCCGAGGACCTGCTACAGCACGCGCGCTCCTGGCTATACGAGCGGCGGATCCTGATCCCGGCCGAGCGAGCGTTGCGCGATCTCGGCCGCTCGATCTGGGCGGAAATCGAGCGAGCTGTGGTAGCCATGATCGAGGCTACCATCCCGGAATCTCAACTTGCGCGTGCGGACGCGGTTCTGTCGACCCGTCACGAAACGTCGGGAGTGACCGTTCTTGAGTGGCTGAAGACCCCGCCAGCACGTCACAGCCCGACAACCATTGCCGAAACGCTCGAGAAAATACGATTCCTGAAGGAACTCGGAGCGCATACCTGGCAACTGGACGCGGTGCCTATGGAGAAGCAGCGGGCCTGGGCCAAGCGCATCGAGGCGCGCCGCCCCGTTAAGATCAGAGAACTGAAGGCGTCGACGCGCACGCTGGAACTGGTTTTCTTCCTTCGAGTGACCTTACTGGAATTGACAGACTCCCTGCTTTATCAGACAGGGCGACGGGTCTCCGATCTGGTCCGACAGGCCTACGAAAAGACCACGACCAAGCAGGCCCGCTCTGCCGCGGATTACCGCCAGCGCCTGCTAGCGATCAAGATGCTCGTCGGCGAGGCCGAACGTTCGGCCGAGGAGCGGCTCGCGGAGATCGGCAAGCTGCTGGGGGATTTACCTAGCAAGCCCGCCATGAGCCATGCAGCCAGTGTGCGCGAGACACTGACTGAGGACAATCAGCGGATCCGAGCTCTACTCACATCGCTGCGGGAACTGGATTTTGCCGGCCGGGAAGCGGAACCCAGCCTGCGCCAATTGGCGCTCGTTACCAAATTGCACGATAGCGGTGCGAGTGAGCTACCCCGCGGCAGTGAGGTGCCAGCCAGCGGCAGTTGGCATGACCTTATCGAGAATGACGATCGCAAACGTGCACTGCATGCGTTGGAAGCCTCGGCAATCACCGGCCTGCGCAAAGGCCTGCGACGTGGCTCCGTGTGGATTCATCACAGTCTATCTTTCCGGGAACGGGATCAACTGCTGATTCCATCGACGCAATGGGAAAACGAACGCGACCGACATCTGTCGTCGCTGGCATTGCCATCGACGGCCAATGCGTTTATCGACCGCCTGTCGGAGCACCTCAAGGTGAATCTTGCGGCCTTGGATGAGGCGCGCGAGGCCGGCCGGGTCACGATCGGCTCAGACGGTACGCTGCACCTGTCGGCATTGGAGGCGCTGCCCACGGATGGTCTGCCTCGCAAGACACGCGACATGCTCTTCAAGGCCATCGGTACAGCCCAGTTCGCGGATCTGATCATGGAGATGGACGCCCGCACCGGCTTCAGCGCAGTCCTCCTGGCCCGAAGAGCGCGTGACGCGAACGAACTCGTGGCGTTGTACGGCGCGCTGATCGCACACGGCACTGAGATCGATGCCAAGGCTGTCGCAGCGATGATTCCCCAGCTGGACGCGGCGCACATTTCAACACTGATGCGCGCGTTGGAGATGCCAGGCCGACTGGCACGTGCCAATGATCGGGTAATTGAGTTCCAGCGGACTCACACGATCACCGAACTATGGGGAGACGGACAACGAGCCTCGAGCGACTCCATGAGCCTCGACACCTCACCCCACCTTTTCTATGCCCGCGCCGATCCCCGGCGGCGCACCCACGCGGTCGGAATCTATACGCACGTGCTGGACCAGCACGGAATTGTGTACAACCAGCCGATCGTGCTCAACGAGCGACAAGCTGGCGTCGCGATCGAAGGCGTCGTGCGCCACAATGACACGCGCGACGACGGTGGCTTGCTTCGACTTTCCGTCGACACGCATGGATATACGAGCGTCGGCATGGCGGTTGCGAAGCTGCTTGGATTCGATCTGTGCCCGCGTCTGCGCAATCTGGCCGAGCGCAAGCTCTACTTGCCGCGGCGATTGGCCGCCCCGGACAAGCTGACACCGGTCGTCGCCCATGAAATCTCTCTCAAGGCTATTCGTGATGGCTGGGACGGCTTGCTGCGGCTGGTGGCATCTATCAAGTCCGGACGCGTCAGCGCCGTGGTTGCCCTTCAGCGCTTCGGCAGTGCCGCACAGGGTGATGCCGTCTATCGTGCCGCCGATCAGCTCGGCAAGCTGCTGCGGACGCTGTTCCTATGCGACTATTTTGGCAATCCAGAATTCCGGCGGGAGTTGCATACCCTGCTCAATCGCGGAGAGTCAGTCCATCAGCTCCAGCGTGCGGTCTACACCGGCAAGGTCGCGCCAGAACGGGGCCGTCGGCGTGACGAGATGATCGCGATCTCGGGCTCACTGACCCTGCTCACCAATCTGGTGATTGCGTGGAACACGCAGCGCATGCAGGTGACAGTGGATGCCTGGCGCCAGAAGGGGCAGAGGATCGATGATGACTGGCTACGGAGAATGGGGCCAGCGCACTTCGGACATATCAACTTCCGGGGCACGCTGCGTTTCCCGCTCCATCTGTATCAGGAGATGTTGCTGGACGCCGCACACGGGCAGCGCGCGACAGGTTCATGAGGAACGCACCATGGAATCTGTACTGAGAAAGCCTCCTCGTCTTGCACTACCGAAACTTGAGCTTCCTTTAGCTCAAGGTAGAGAAAGTGGTCGGAGGACCCTCAAGCGATTTTCAACAGTGCGGAGGCAGTGCCACGCTAATGCGAATGACGATGATGCACGTCCGGATAATGCGGATGCTTGTGTACCATCACCTCGTGCGCGTGCCAGTGTCTGTGGGGCTCCTTGCCATCCCATGGGAAGTCGTGCTCATGCTGATGATGCTCGTCGTGTCGATGCGAGTGGCTGTGCGCCAGTGGCTCATGGGTATGCTCGTGCTCGTGCCGCTCGCGCAGGTGCAACCACACGCCCAATGCCATCAGCGCCGCGGCAAGCCAGAAAGCCAAGCCTGGCACTTCAGGCCAGATCACAAATGAGATCAGGACTCCAAACAATGGTGCGACCGAGAAATACGCACCGGTTCGCGCAGTGCCCAACAGACGCAGCGCCACCACAAACAAGGCGAGACTCACACCGTATCCGGCGAATCCGACGACCAGCGCACCTGTCGCGGTACTGAGCGGTGGAAACACAGCCCCATGCATCAGGGCGAGCGTCGTGTTGCATAGTCCAGCGACAACACCCTTCAGGCAGGCGACGAGTAGCGCGTCATTGCTGGAGACCTTGCGGGTCAGGTTGTTGTCAACCGCCCAGCACAGGCAAGCGCCGACGATAAGCAGCGCGCCAGTCGACATCTGCAGGCTGCCCGGCTGCCAGGAAAGCAGCAAGCCGCCGGCCACGATCGCGATCATCCCCAGAACAATCTGTCGGTCGGCGTTCTCCTTGAACACCACCCAGGCGATGACGGCCGTGAACACACCCTCCACGTTCAGCAGCAGGGATGCCGACGCGGCGTTGGTCGAGACGAGGCCAGTCATTAGCAACGCTGGCCCCGCCACGCCGCCCGCAAGGATTGCGCCAATTAGCCACGGCACCTCTGCTCGCGGAATGCCACCATGATCATTTCCCGGATCAGGCTTCGCCCAGATTCTTCGGATCGCGAGCACAAGGGCCAAGCCGAAGCCGCTGCCCAGATATAGCAGCCCGGCCAGCAAGAGCGGGGCAACTGAACCGGTCAGCGCCTTGGCCAGCGGCGTGCTTGCACCGAATAGCAGAGCGGCCAGTAATGCCGGAGATGCGGTACGAATGGACATGGCGGATCAGGGGATGGGGCTAAAGTGGACTCGCGAACTCACATTTCTAGCACGGCTTGCGCTTCCGGCCGGCCGGCGGCCCGGCGCTTCAGCACCATGCCGCAAAGTGCCGGCAGCACAAACAATGTCAGCACGGTTGCGGTGATGAGTCCACCGATGACGACGGTGGCCAGCGGCTTCTGGACTTCCGCACCGGTGCCGGTGGCAATGGCCATCGGAACAAAACCGAGCGATGCCACTGCGGCAGTCATCAGCACCGGCCGGACCCGTTCCATGGCACCGTCGATCACCGCACTGTGCGGTGTCATGCCATCTTCAAGCCGCTTCCGGATAGCTGAAATCAGTACCAGTCCGTTCAGCACAGCCACACCCGACACCGCAATGAAACCGACGGCCGCCGAGATCGAGAACGGGATGCCGCGCAGGAGCAGTGCGAACACGCCGCCAGCCAGCGCCAGGGGCACTGCCGTCAGTACGGTCGCCGTCAGTGCGGCGCTGCCGATCGCCATGTACAGTGTCGCGGCGATCAGGATGAAGCACAGCGGTACGATGATGGCCAGGCGCTTGGTTGCCGCCTGCAGATTCTGGAATTGGCCGCCCCACTCGATATACATGCCTGGCGGTAGCTTGACTTCCTTGGCGATGCGATCCGCGGCATCGTCCACGAAGCTGCCCAGATCGCGGCTGCCCACATTGGTTTCCACGTACACACGACGCTTGCCATTGTCGCGGCTGACTTCATTGAGACCCTGCGTGAACCGGAACTGCACGAGTTGGCGTAGCGGTACCGAGGCACGAGGCTGACCGTCAACCGCTGGCAGCATGACCGGAAGCGCGCCGAGGACGTCGAGGTTCCCACGCTGCTCGCCCGGCAGGCGAACCACGATGTCGAAACGGCGATCGCCATCGAAGATCTGCCCGGATTGCCGACCCGCCATAGCCGCGGACACCGTATCAGCCACTTCCTTGACCGTCAGGCCATAGCGGGCGATTGCGGCGCGATCGAAGACGATGTCGAAGGTCGGGAAACCGCTGGTTAGTGGCACGCGAACGTCGGTGGCTCCCGGGGTTTTTCTCAGCACGCCCGCGATGCGCTGAGCCGTGGCCGCCAGTTCGTCCAGGTTTTCGCCATAGACCTTCACGGCGACGTCGCTACGCACGCCGCCGATCAGTTCGTTGAACCGCATCTCGATCGGCTGCGTCACATCATAGTTATTGCCGACCATCGGCGCGGTCTTCTCGCGAATGCGCTCGATAACCTGTTCCTTGCTCGTGACCCCCTCCGGCCACTCGTCCTTCGGTTTCAGGATGATGTAGTTGTCCGAAGCGTTCGGCGGCATCGGGTCGGCCGCCAGGCTGGCCGTGCCCGCCTTCGAATACACCGTTTGGACTTCCGGCAGCGACAGCACAGCGCGTTCAAGTGGCAGATCGATGGCGACCGACTGGTCGATCGACGTCGACGGAATACGCACCGACGACAGGTTCAAGTTCTGCTCGTCGAGCGTCGGCATGAATTCGCGTCCGACAAACGTGAAGGCCGCCGCCGCGATCGCCAGCGTCGCAACACCGGTGCCAATGAACGGCATTGGGCGCGCCACGGCAAGCTCAAGCCACGGCCGGTAGCGCTGCTTGGTTGCCGCGATGATGCGCACCTCCTTCTCAGCCACCTTCTTGCGCAGCAGCACTGCCACCATGGCGGGCACGAAGGTCAGCGACAGCACAAAGGCCGACGCGAGTGCCAGCATCAGCGTAATCACCATCGGGGAGAACATCTTGCCTTCCACTCCCTGGAAGGTCAGGCATGGCAGGAAGACCATGAAGATCACGAGCTGGCCGTAGACCGTCGGACGGACCATTTCGCGGGAGGACTGGATAACTTCTTCCAGCCGCTCATTGAGTGTCAGCACACGCCCCTCGTGGTGCTGCCGCTCAGCCAGCCTCCTGAGCGAGTTCTCCACGATGATGACCGCCCCGTCAATGATCAGGCCGAAGTCCAACGCCCCCAGGCTCATCAGGTTGCCGGAAATATTGAGCTGATTCATGCCGATCGCGCTGACCAGCATGGACAGCGGAATGACCAGGGCGGCAATGGCCGCCGCACGCCAGTTGCCCAGCAGGGCGAACAGGATTGCCACCACCAGCAGCGCTCCTTCCACCAGGTTCTTCGCCACCGTTTCGATGGTCGCAATCACCAGTTGGGAGCGATTGAGAGTAGGAACGATCAGCACGCCTGGCGGCAGCGTCTTCGAGATCTGGTCCAGTTTGTCGCCCACGGCTTGCGCCACGGTGCGGCTGTTGGCCCCAACGAGCATCAGCGCGCTGCCCACCACGGTTTCGTTGCCATTGCGGCTGGCGGCACCGGACCGCAGTTCTCCGCCAATCTTGACCGCTGCGACGTGTCCCACCGTGATCGGCACACCCTGTCGTTGGGCAATCACAGCCCGGGATATTTCGTCGGCCGATTTGATCCGGGCATCGGCGCGCACCAGGTATGACTCTCCGGAGCGCCGGATAAAGTTCGCGCCGACTGACAGATTGGCATCCTCAAGTGCCTGCGCAAGCTCGCCATAGGAAATGCCGTAGGCTGCCAATTTGGCGGTGTCAGGCTCGACGACAAACTGCTTGACGTAACCGCCGAGTGAATCGACGTCGGCCACGCCAGGCGTCGTGCGCAACTGCGGCCGGATGATCCAATCCTGCACCGTGCGCAGATAGGCGAGCCTTGAGACGCGATCATCGAGACGCTCGCCACGCTCGGTCAGAAAGCTGCCGTCGCTCTGCCAGCCCGGCTCGCTGTCCTTGATGGGGGCGCCGGTGCCGTCCGGATACTGGTACTCGACGCTGTAGTGAAAGACCTCACCCAGCCCCGTCGATACCGGTCCCATCTGCGGCTCGACATTTCCCGGCAGGTTCGGACGCGCCTGGGCCAGCCGTTCGGTTACCTGCTGGCGCATGAAGTACAGGTTCGCGCTCTCTTTGAAGATCACGGTCACCTGGCTGAAGCCGTTACGCGACATCGAGCGCGTGCTCTCGACACCGTTCAGACCGGAAATAGCCGTCTCGATCGGATACGTGACGCGCTTTTCCACTTCCACCGGGCTCATCGTCGGCACCACGGTGTTGATCTGGACCTGCTTGTTCGTGATGTCAGGCGTGACATCGATCGGCAGCAGGTTGAGTTGCCAGGCGCCAATGATCGCGACGATTGCCGTGAGGAACAGAACCAGCCAGCGATAGCGGACCGAGCCGCTGAGGATACGCTCGATCATTCCTCGTCCCCGCCGCCCTTGTTCATTTCCGCCTTGACCAGGAAGGCATTGCGGGTGGCCACCTGTTCGCCGGGCTGTACACCGGAGAGGATTTGCGCCGAACCACCGCTACGGGTACCCACCAGCACGGGACGTGGACGGAAGCCTTCCTGCGTGCGGACGAAGAGGACGTCGCGGCCGTCGAGGTTCTGCACCGCGTCTTCCGGCACAGAAAGGGAAGCGGCATCGCTCGCCGCCGTGCGCAGGCGCACCTGGACGCCTTCGCCCACCACGAGCCGATCAGTCGGCTGCGCCGGCACCACGACCACCGTCGCGGCACGCGCGCTACCTGTCACAGTCGGCGTGACCGCCTGCACGCGCGCCGGCAGCGGCGAGCCGTTGGCCAGCACAATGGTGGCGTCGCTACCGGTGGCAATGCGGTTCGTATCGGCGGCGGTCACGGCGGCCTCCACCTGCACGGCACCGGTGCCGGCCACGCGGAAGAGTTCCGCCTGGGGGGCCACGAAAGCGCCCAGCGTGACGGACTGGGCCGTGATCTTGCCCGCAATCGGGCTGACGACGGCCACCGAGCGCCCGTCGCTGGCCAGATGCGCGGACTGGGCCACCGTGGCAGCGCGCTGCGCTTCGGCCTGCGCAACTTCGAGCGCGGATTTCGCTGCTTCCATTTCCTGACGGGGCGTGACGCCCTGCTGGAATAAGCTTGCCTCGCGCTCGTAGGTCTTGCGCGCGAGATCGGCCTTCGCCTGCGCGACCTTGCGCTCGGCAGCCATGGCGGCTGCATCGGGGCTATCGACCACGGCCAGCACATCACCCGCCCGCACGGAATCGCCAAGCCGGCGCTGAATACGCTGCACGGCGCCGGCGGCGCGCGACACGATAACCGCCTCGCTGCCGAGCACTGCTGCCACCGTGGCCGGCGCCAGGATTTCCGCGCCGACTGCTGCGCTCGCTACCGGCTCCACCGCGATGTTGGCGGCCGCAAGGTAGGCGGCCGGAATTTTGACCTCTTGTGGGCCAGCTTTTTCCGCCGTGACTCCCGGCTTCTTCGCTTCTGCAGCCTGTGACGATGCGGGCAACTTCTCCGGCCCAGACAGTCTCGCCGCGCCGAAACCCACCGCCGCCGCCACTGCGGCCACCCCAGCTACCATTGGCCAGTTCACAGACCGACGCTCGTTCTTCATCATCGTGATTCCTCAAATGCCAGACGGCCGTCTGCCTGAGCCAGCGCCGCCAAGGCGCGCACGCGCGCCAGGCGCGCGTCAATCGTCAGTTGCCGGGCTTCGATCAGTGCACGTCGCACGACCAGCAGTTCCATCAGCGGCGTCTTGCCTGATTCATAACCAATGCGCCCCATGCGATAGGCTTCCGTAGCCGCCTGTTCTCCCTCGCTAGCCGCGGCGAGTTGCTTTTCCGTCGTGGCCACTTGGGAGATGGCGGACTGGCGTACGGCATTCGCCTCAAGCCGAATGCTGTCGAGCCGCGCCTGCGCAGCCGCGACGCGTTCGACGGCAGCGTTGATGCCATTGCGGTTCTGGTCAAACAACGGAAGGGAAGCCGTCACGCCCACCACGTAGCCACTGGCATTGGTCCAGCCATAGCGGCGTACCCCCGCGCTGACGCCGACATCGGGGATCCAGCGCTTTCTTTCGACGTCCACCTGGGCGTCCAATGCATTGCGTTCGGCTTCGGCAGCGCGCACCGAGGGGGACTCGCCAAGCGCGGTGGGAGCATTCAGGATGGCCGGCTGGGCCGTCAGCAAGGAACTCGTGACCGCCGTATAGGGCTCCGAGGCGCCAGACAGCGCGGACAACCTTGCCAATGCTTGCGTGGCGTCGTTGGTGGCTGCCGCCTCGGCAGCCTGCGCCGCCGACACACTGGCTCTTGCCTGCGCGCTGCGCAAACTGGCCTCTTTCCCGGAATCGACGAGGGCACGCGCCGCCGCCAGCTCCTCATTGGCGCGTGCCAGATTTTCGGTCGCCAGCGCCTGGCGCCCCAGCATCGCTTCTGCGGTTGCGTAGACCACAGCGAGTTCCGCGGCATAGGCCACCTGAGCCTGCCGCTCTCGCGCCTGTGCTGCGGCGAAGTTGCGTTCTCCGACCTCGATGCGCGCGCCCCGCTTGCCCCCAATTTCAAAAGGCTGCGTGATCGAATAGGTATTCTGGCGCTGGCTTACGCCTTCGCTTGCCGGGGCGCCCAAGTTCTCCAGCACGGTATCGATCCGCGGGTTGAGCCAGGCACGGGACTGAGCGGCGTCGGCGCCGGCGGCGCGAACATTGGCCGCCTGCGCGACCATTGCCGGGGCAAGTGCCAGTGACTGCTGCAACAGGTTCTGATAGGGAGGCGCCTCGGCGGCATGGCTCAATGCGGCAGGCAGGCACCACAACGCCACGCTGAGGTAGCGAGGCCGGCAAAGCAACGAAAAAATCACCTGTTTCATCGAAGAGAGAAGGTTGACTACTATTCCTCTCTATACGAATCCAGGTGGTGCTTCCCCTCGTCGGATTGGGTCTTTATTTTTGGGAGCCCGCCTCGAGTACGGCGGCAAGTTTGGCCCGCGCACGCGCAATGCGCCCCTCGATGGCTTTCACGCTCATGCCAAGCACGGCTGCTGCTTCCGGCTGGGACATTCCCACGATTGCCGTCAATACAATCGCTTCGCGCGAGCCCTTGTCCAGCTTGTCCAGGGTCTTGACTACGCGTGCCAGGTCCCGGCGCGCTGCCACGTGCTGTTCCGGGCCCGGCTCATCGTGTGCGACCCCGCCGGCCAGTTCCATGTCGCCAAGGTCCTCAGCGCCGAAAAGGAATTGTCTGACGCGCCGGAAGCGATACAGGTCCCGCATCTTGTTGAGTCCAATGCGGAAAAGCCACGCGCGAAACGGCCTGTCTCGATCAAAATCATCCAGCGCGTGCCATGCGGCGACAAAGGTGTCCTGTACGACGTCGTCAACGTCGGTCTCGGGAATACCAAAGCTGCGCGCAGCCTGAGCCAGCGCGATGCCATGCCGTTCCACAAGCTGACCGAACGCGCGCTGGTTGCCTTCGGCCGCCTGGCGGGCGAGCAATTTGTCCGCGTCGTCGGGATTCACTGCGATCCACGGCGAAGCGCATCGACAAGGACGCGGTCGTAGGCAGGCCGATGCTCGGGCTTGAGACCGGCACGCATCTCGAACACATGGACCAGCGTGGCGCGCTGCAGGTCGCCGGCGGCGCGCTCGACCTCCTGGGTTGCGGCCTCGACCTCGGGCGACCAGTTTGGATTTCTGGCGATGGCGTTCGCCAGCTTTCCGTTCGCCGCCCGCAACCGCATCTCGATCTCCCGACGGCGCTGGGCAAATGCCTCTTCTTTCAGTTCGAGAATTTCGCGCTCGTTGGCGTCGAGCGGCACGGCTTCGTGCAGCATTTCATGCAAGTCGGTGTGCCGTTCATGCGAGGAACGCGTGACATAGACACCTGCAATCGCCACGGAAATGCCGACTAGCGCGCCAACCAGCGTGGAAATGGACAGGCGTCGGGTTCGCGGCGTCATCATTCGCCGATCAGCAGGCCGAACGGCGATGCGGCAGACGGCGTTGCCACCCAGGTCGGTCCAGTCCTGACCACCAGGCTCGTGGCCACTCGGTCCATTGCCGCGTACGCCACCAGCGCCGCCACAGCGGCACAGAGGACGGCTCGCCACACATCGTGGCGCGCGACAAGGACTTCTTGCGTCGGTTCTGCCGCGATCCGCCTCTGAATTTCCGCGATGTCCGTTTCGGAAGACGCCTTTCGTATGATCCTTGAGGCGCTATTTAGCCATTCGTCGATGTCAGCCATTGCTGATCTCCAAGCTGTTGACCTAGCTAATACGGCGCTAAGCGGCAGACACCCTCGCATCCGTATCGAATATTTGAATTGTAGAGATCTCTACAACATTGAAGAGGCGACTACGGCCAGCTACGCTTGGCGCATGAATCCTCTCCCATCCAGCCCCCAAGCCACCTGGCTGCTGCTGATCGTCAGCCTGCCGACATCGGCTGCGACCCCGCGTATGCGACTGTGGCGCGGCATCAAGTCGCTCGGCGGCGCGTCGTTGCGGGACGGCGCTTACCTTCTGCCCGACCAGCCGGGATTGCGCGGCCAGCTCGAAAAGCTCGCTGCCGACGCGACCAGCGAAGACGGCAAGGTTTGGATCCTCTCGGTCCACACGAACGATGCGCGAGAGGATGCCGAGTATCGCGCATTGTTCGACCGGTCGGCCGAATACGCGGCCTGGGCGGCCGAACTCTCCGGTGCGCGCGCAACGTTGGGCGACACGGACGAAGCGGAATTGCTGCGCCTCGTGCGCCGCCACGGCCGGGGATTCGACGCGATTCGCCATATCGACTTCTTCCCCAACGACGCTTCGGCCCGGGCCGAAGCGCAATGGCGCGACTTCAACGCGGCCGTTGACATTCTCCTGTCGCCGGGCGAACCACATGGGGTAGCCGGCAGCATCCCACGACGTGATCCCACCCAGTATCAGGGGCGGCACTGGGCGACACGCCGGCACCTCTGGGTGGACCGCGTCGCCTGTGCCTGGCTGATCCGGCGCTTCATCGATCCCCACGCCACCTTCCTCTGGCTCGCCGACATGCACGAATGCCCGGACGACGCGTTGGGATTCGACTTCGATGGCGCGACGTTCACGCATATCGGCGACCGCGTTTCCTTTGAAGTGTTGCTCGCCAGCTTTGGGCTCGACGAGGACAAGGGGCTGGCGCGCCTTGGCCAGATGATTCATGTACTCGACATCGGCGGCATGCCCGTCGCGGAAGCGAGCGGCTTTGAAGCCGTGCTGACCGGTGCCCGTGAGCGGCTGTCCGACGATGATGCCCTGCTGGACGAGATGAGCCATGTCCTCGATTCGCTCCATCTGCACTTCTCCAGTAGCCGCAAGCGCTAATCCAAATTCGCCAATCAATTTCACACCTCAAGACTAACGATGAACTCGCCCCAACCAGCCGATACCGCATCGGACCAGTCAACCCATAAGCGCCCCGGCTACACGCTACGGCAACTGGTGCTTTACTTCCTGCGACTCGGCACCTTCGGCTTTGGTGGCCCGGTGGCCCTGGCCGGCTACATGCACCGTGATCTGGTGGACGCGCGCCAGTGGATCACCGACGCCGACTACAAGGAAGGCATCGCGCTGGCACAACTGGCGCCAGGGCCCATGGCGGCCCAACTGGCGATCTACCTTGGCTATGTGCATTACCGCATCCTGGGCGCGACGCTCGTCGGCATCGCCTTTGTGTTGCCCTCTTTCCTGATGGTGTTGGCACTCGGCTGGCATACACGCGCTTCGGTGGACTGACGTGGATGCAGTCCGTGTTCTACGGGGTGGGTGCCGCCGTCATCGGCATCATTGCGATCAGTGCCTACAAGCTGACCAAGAAGAGTGTTGGTAAGGACAAACTGCTGTGGTGCATCTACCTGGTGCTCGCAGCAGTGACGGTCATCACCGAATCGGAGGTGGCTTGGCTATTTCTGGCGGCTGGCGTTCTGGTCTGGTTCTGGCGTGCACCGCCCAAATGGTTCCGCCAAGGCAAGCTCAATGCGATGGCGGCAGCACCGTTGCCGGCGGCAAGTGGTCTGCTAAGTACCGTGGACTGGCCACTGCTCTCGCAGATCGGTGTGTTCTTCGCCAAGGCCGGTGCGTTCGTCTTCGGCTCGGGGCTCGCCATCGTGCCGTTCCTGTATGGCGGCGTGGTGACCGAACACCACTGGTTGAACGACAAGCAGTTTGTGGACGCCGTGGCCGTGGCCATGATTACGCCTGGCCCGGTAGTCATCACCGTCGGCTTCATCGGCTATCTGGTCGCAGGACTGCCGGGGGCCTGCATGGCAGCGGCGGCAACGTTCCTGCCCTGCTACCTGTTCACGATCCTACCGGCACCGTACTTCAAGAAATACGGGAAGCTGCCCGCCATCCTGGCGTTCGTGGATGGTGTCACGGCAGCCGCCATCGGCGCGATCACGGGCGCGGTCATCGTGCTGGCCAAGCGCTCGATCATCGATATCCCCACGGTGTTGCTGGCACTGGTCACCGTTGCACTGCTGCTGAAGTTCAAGAAACTGTCCGAGCCCATGATTGTTGCAGGTGCCGCCGCGATCGGCCTGCTCGCCTATCCGCTGCTGCACCACTGAATCGCCACAGGAGACACATGACTTACCAGATGAAGCCGCTCTCATGCGATCCGCGGGTTGCCAGGCCTGTCCGAGAAACTAATCTTCAGCCACTACGAGAACAACTACGGTGGCGCAGTCAAGCGACTGAATGCCATTACGGCGGAGCTTGTCGCATTGGATGTCGCGACCGCACCTGTGTTCGTACTCAATGGGCTGAAACGTGAGGAACTCATCGCCACGAATTCGATGATCTTGCACGAGGTGTACTTCGACAGCCTTGGCGATGGCGGGCCGCTGGAAGGCAACCTGAAAGCGCTATCGAGCGCGATTTTGGCTCGGTCTCGCGCTGGCAGGCCGAATTCACGGGCAATGGGCAAGGCGCTTGGCGGTGGCTCGGGCTGGGTGTTGCTCACCTATTCGCCGCGCGACGGGCGGCTCGTCAACCAGTGGGCGTCGGATCACGCCCATACGCTCGCAGGCGCCACACCATCCTGGCGCTCGACATGTATGAGCACTCCTACCACATGGATTACGGCGCCAAGGCGGCCGCGTATGTCGATGCGTTCCTGCCGAACATCAGTTGGCAACGCGTGGCAACCCGCTTTGCTGCCACAGCTCAGCAATAACCGACGCAGGATTGCCCATGCCGAATGCTACCACTCCCGTGAACTCGCCGCGGCTTTGCAAGCCCTCGACTCACCGCAATTGATCGACGTCAGACGCAAGGCAGCGTTCGATGCGAGTGACCAAATTATCACGGGGGCCATCTGGCGCAACCCCGATGACCTTGGCACTGGATTTCCACTCTCGACGCAAACCGCCCGGTCATCGTCTATTGCGTTCGCGGCCACCAAGTTGGCCAAGACTGCGCAGCGCTGCTGGAAGCCGCTGGCTTTGATGCGTCGTATCTGGTCGGCGGTCTCGAAGAATGGGCCGCCGGTAGTCATCCCACGGTTAGCAAACCACGGACTGCGCCATGAAATGGATCACGCGTGAACGCCCCAAGATCGATCGCATCGCCTGCCCGTGG